>UQHV01000014.1 GCA_900540895.1 uncultured Collinsella sp.
CGCGGCTGATCCGGTTCCACCGGGCCGCGCGGCAAGGAGATATATTGCCAGACCGCGAAGCGATGTGGGACGTCAATTCCACTCTTCACAAGTCCTACACAACTTATAGCTTCCTATATAAGTAATAGAAAGGCTGGTGCAGAAATACTGCGCGTATCAGATGATGACCCTTCGGTTAAGAGATATATAAAGATCGGTCACCTGTAAGTGTCTATCTACCCGCGCTTTTGCTATATAAACCAGCGCTCTAGATAAAAAGAGGGAGTGCCGCGCACAGTGCGACACTCCCCTAGCGATTCAACAGAATCTATTAGGCCTCGAGAGCCTTCTTGGCAATGGCAGCCAGCTCGTTGAAGGACTCGATGTCCTCGTAAGCCATCTGAGCCAGGACCTTACGGTCGAGCTCGATGCCGGCAACCTTCAGGCCGTGCATGAACTGAGAGTAAGAGATGTCGTTCAGGCGAGCGGCAGCGTTGATGCGGGTGATCCAGAGAGAGCGGATCTCGCGCTTCTTGTTGCGGCGATCACGATACTGATACTGCAGGGAGTGCTGGACCTGCTCTTTAGCATGCTTGTAAGTACGCGAAGCGGCACCGTAGTAACCCTTCGCACGGTGCATAACGGTACGGCGCTTCTTCTTGGCGGCAACAGCGCGCTTAATACGTGCCATGTTCTATCAACTCCTAGACGGTAAAACGAAAAACGGGAACGCGAACTTAGGCGAGACGCGACTTGATGACCTTGCGGTCGGCAGCGGCGATCTCGGTCTCCTGACGGAAGCCACGCTTACGCTTGGTGGACTTCTTGCTCAGGATGTGGCTCTTGAAAGCCTTGGCGCGCATAAGCTTGCCGGTACCAGTCTTGCGGAAACGCTTCTTGGTGCCGCTGTGGGACTTCATCTTAGGCATGAAATACTCCTTAATCGGTTACAGAACACTAGTTACTTGGTATCGCTTGCCGCTTTATCCTCATCGAAGGCGCCCTTAATCGGGGCGAGCAGCATAAGCATGTTACGGCCTTCCATCTTAGGCTTGGACTCGACCGTAGCGTAAGGCTTGAGATCCTCGGCGAGACGCTCGAGAACGTTAAGACCCTGCTCCGGGTGAGCCATCTCACGGCCGCGGAACATGATGGTAATCTTAACGCGTGCGCCCTTCTTGAGGAAACGCAGAACGTGGCCCTTCTTGGTCTCGTAATCGCCAACGTCGATCTTGGGTCGGAACTTCATTTCCTTGACCTCGACCTTGGACTGGTTCTTACGAGCGGCCTTAGCCTTCATGGCCTGCTGGTACTTGAACTTACCGTAGTCCATGACCTTGCAGACCGGCGGCTCCGCGTTGGGAGCGATCTCGACCAGGTCGAGACCCTGATCGTCAGCAACGCGCTGGGCATCGCGGATGGCGAACAGGCCGAGCTGAGAGCCATCGACGCCAATCAAACGGCACGAAGATGCAGTGATCTCGTCGTTGATGCGGGTGTCATCAGACTTAGCTATTTTCCCTACCTCCATTCATAAAAAAATAACCCGGCGCTTTTCAGCAACCAGGTCGTACACATAGACATCCTCGGTATGAGGAAGGGAATCTAGGTTGTATGACCAGTCAGCTGCTCATTGGCGCCAAAAGGTGGGAGCCCTCGGGTTCCTCTTTAGGGCATTGCGGGAACAACGCCTTGCGAATAATAACACGTACAACGCGCTATCACATTACGTACACGAAAAAGGGGGCCTTGACCCCCTTGAAGCGCAGGTGCATGTATGGTGCCCGAGGCGAGACTCGAAGGGCCTTCGCTTCGCGAAGCCCCGGGCTTCGGGCGCATGGCGCCCTCGCCACGCTCCGCTACAAACAGGCCACAGGCCTGTTTGCTTAACGCTCCGCGCGCTCACGCGAGTTCGGCACGAAAAAGGGGGCCTTGACCCCCTTGAACGCTCACTTGCATGTATGGTGCCCGAGGCGAGACTCGAACTCGCACGTTGTTGCCAACGGTGGATTTTGAGTCCACAGCGTCTGCCAATTCCGCCACTCGGGCACGTAATGCGTGAGTTAGTTTATCACAGCTTTCTGTTGATTAGTCCGAAAATGGAACTTCGAGCATTTTGATAAGCTCAACCTTGCGCAACATCTCCCGCTTACGACATCCACGTCCGTCAACCGAGGCCTCGCCCATCTGGTTGTCATAGGGGTCCTCACGCATGCCGTCGAAAGCAGGCACAAACTCAGCCTGGAATCGATTGTTGGCCACCATACGCCACGGATCGAGATTGCCAAAGTAGTGACGGCGGCGCCACTCCTCGCCCATCCTGCGAGCAGAAGATCCAAATGACACGTCGGCGTTGAGCCACCCGGTTTGCGGCGTATAGAACTCTGCCCAGTCGTGCGGCCCCACCGAATCAGGCGCAACATACAGGCCACTCTGCCAGCGGGCGGGCACGCCCGCGATGCGGCACATGGTGATAAACGTGAGCGCCATAACGCCGCAATCGCCGCGGAGCGAGTGTGCACAGTCATCGGCGATGGAGCCCAAAAGCAGGTACGGTGGCTGATAGCGATAGTCAATATGCTGTGTCAGGTAATCATAGATAGCACGAGCGCGATCGAGCGGATTCTCGAGACCGTCAATAACACGCTCCGTCAACTGTCGCATGTACGGCGTGAACGCAATGTGCGGACGGTCCTCGGAGGTGTCCTCGGGCAGTGGCGCGTCCATACAGGGATGCGATGGGAGCGCGCCACCATAGATATCGCAATAGGCGGCATCGACGTGATAGCGATAGGTCACCGAGAATGAATGTTCAGTCGAAGATGTCCAAGAGGCAGCGCGAGCCGAAACGTTTTCAGGGGCAACGGTACCCCCCGACGTCATATCGAGAACCTCGATTTGAGACTGTTGACGACAGGCGGCAGCAACGGGTAGCCACGCGCGAACAGCCTCTCCCTCCAGAGCTCCAGGGACAGACACGGATGCCTTAAGCGTGATGACGCGAGCCAACCCGTTTTGCGACTCCATCTCCCTGAGCATCTGGTTACGCAGCGCGATGCCGTCCGCAGAATCGGGACGCAGGCCCGGAACCTCCTTGGGGTACACGCGAAGCGAATCGAGGAAGTTGTCGAGAACGAACAGCTCGCCATCGATAAAGCGCCAGTCAATACGCTTACGATTGATCAGGTCGTCAAGCTGCTCTTCGGTAAACTCTGGCCACTCCTCGCGAATCATCGCAATACCCTGATCGCGCGACACCGAAAAATGAAGCGGCGTCTCGAGCATGCGATACCGCTCGGCACGAACACAAGCAGCCAGCGAAGGCTCAGGGTTCTGCTCCAGAAGGCGATCGCAAGCAGCAACAGCCTGCGTCAAATACCCGGCATCCTTGAGACGAAGAATCTCAGGCGGCAGTCCAATATCGAGATGACGAAAGTCATCACAGCAAACATCAACAGAGCAACCAACAGGACCCTCGCCAATAACCTTCCCATCCGAAGGCAGCACATCAATAACAGCCATACCAAAACTCCAAGTCACTAGAACGCTTGAAGCCCATTGTAGCGAGATAAAAAGAAAGCCCCAACAAGGGAGCCATCAACGCCGCCGAACGGTAGTCAATAAATAAATTCAGCCCAGTAACCCTGCGGCGTTAAACAAAGGAAGCCCCATCCCCCGGAACTGTTTCCTTGGCGCGACTTCTGGCGAAGCCAGGTGAGCGCAAAGGAAACAGTGTAGGGGGACGGGGCTTCCGGCGGGAAGTTTAGCGACGCTTACGCCTTGTTGACGGAGCCAAACTCCTCCATGAGCTCCTTGGTGCGAGCAACGATGTTGTCGCGACCAGGCTTGAGGAGCTTGCGGGGGTCAAAGCCCTTGCCCTGCTGATCCTTGCCAGCCTCGATGTACTCGCGGACGCCCTTGGCGAAGACGAGCTGCAGGTCGGTGTTGACGTTGATCTTGGAGATGCCCAGGGAGATGGCCTTCTTGATCTGATCCTCGGGGATGCCGGTACCACCGTGCAGAACGAGGGGCAGGTCGCCGGTCTGAGCCTTGATCTCGCCCAGACGCTCGAAGGAAAGGCCAGCCCAGTCGGCGGGATACACGCCGTGGATGTTGCCGATGCCGCAGGCGAGGAAGTCGACGCCCAGGTCAGCAATCTGCTTGCACTCAGCGGGGTCAGCGAGCTCGCCGTTGGAGGTCACGCCGTCCTCGGTGCCGCCGATGCCGCCGACCTCGGCCTCGATGGACATGCCCTTGGAGTGGGCAAGCTCAACGAGCTCCTTGGTGCGGTCGAGGTTAAGCTGGAAGGTCTCCTCGTGAGAGCCGTCATACATGATGGACGTGAAGCCGGCCTCGATGCACTTGAAGCAGTCCTCGTAAGAACCGTGATCGAGGTGAAGGGCGACGGGAACGGTAACGCCCGTGGCCTCGACGGCAGCCTTGACCATGTCGGCGCAGACCTTGAAACCGCCCATCCACTTAGCGGCACCAGCGGTGCACTGAAGGATCAGCGGAGACTTGGCCTCCTCGGCGGCCTGGAGAATAGCCAGGGTCCACTCGAGGTTGTTGGTGTTGAAGGCACCGAGAGCGTACTTGCCGGCCTCGGCCTTCTTGAGCATGTCTGCTGCGTTGACGAGCATAAAAGAAACCTCCTGTAAGGTTGCTCCGATAACGCCTGAGATTTTACCACGGCGTACCCGAGCATAAACGTTCGTTTGTTCACGAATATCGTCCAAACAGACTTTTTTTGACCGTTTGCCCTACGGAATCGACCCGTTGGGGAAAAATAGCTTGACGTTTAGACGCTTCTCGTGCTTTAGAAGCTGACTATAAAGCTACACCTGCATGAAAGTGTTCTGCATGAGCTCGCGTGCCATGGTGGTCGAATCGCCATGGCCGGTTAAGCAAACGGTGTCGGGCGGAAGAAGCCGGGCGAGCTTGGAGAGCGAGCGCAGAATCGCCGCCTCGTCTCCGCCGGAAAGATCGGTGCGGCCGTGCCCACCCGGAAACAGGGTGTCGCCCACAAAGGCGATGTTCCCCTGCTCGGTGGCAGCAAACAAGACGATCCCGCCCGGCGTATGCCCTGGTGTCTCGATCACCTGCAGGCAGATATCGCCCACCTCGAGAGCATCGCCCTGGGCGAGCAGGCGCGTCGGCTCCCCAGGGTCGGGCGTCTCAATGCCCCACATAGCTCGCTGTTCCTCGATGTTCGCATGCGGCACCGCCACATCCTTAGCACACAGCTCATACTGACAGCCCTCGCCAACGGTGGTTCGCACGCCGGCAACACCACCAACATGATCGGCATGGCCATGAGTGCATACGGCGCCAAGCATGCGTACGCCGGGATGCTTGGCTCGAATATGCTCTACCAAGCGCTCGCCTTCCCATGCGGGGTCGATAATCACACACTCATTGTCCGAAATAACAGCATAGCTATTGGTCTGAATGGGACCGTTTACGAGCGTCTCGATCTCGACCGATCCCTTGGGAGTTACATCCAAGGACACACCACTCATGTCCCTCTCCTCTCTATAGAACTCGAGGCATCAAACGATGCCTCGAGTGTAGCGAATATCGATAATGTGGCACGTTCGTCGCGACTAAACGCGGCGCTTAAGCTGGGCTCCACCCTCGCCGGGCATCAGGCGGCGCGCGTCGTAGACCGAGTCAACGCTGCTGATGGAGGCTAGCAGCGGATCCAGCCCACTCGCGTCCGAGATCTCGACCATAAAGCGTAGGGTTGCAATACCCTCGCGGTTGGTCGACGTGGCGGCAGAAAGGATATTGCCGCCCGCATCGCCAATGGCAATGGTGACATCCTTGAGCAGGCCCATGCGGTCCAGGCACTCGACCACGATCTCGACCTGGAAGAGGGTGTCGGCAGCGCCGTCCCACTCCACTTCGATCATGCGCTCGGGATGCTCCATAAGACCCTTGACGTTGGGGCAGTTGGCGCGATGCACCGAAACGCCACGACCGCGCGTGATGAAGCCGACGATATCGTCGCCCGTCACCGGATTACAGCAATGCGCCAGACGGACCAGCAGTCCGCTGTTGCTCTCGCCCTTGACGATAATGCCGTTGCTGGCGCTCTTGCCACGCTTTTGCGGCTTGCGGTTGGAGCCGCGGGCCGGCTGTTTCACGACCTCGGCGATAGCCTCGGCCTTGGTGACCTGTTCCTCGGGCTTGGGGTCCAAGATTTGCTCGACCTTGTTACCCACAGCGCGCGGGGCAACCTTGCCGGCGCCGACGGCGGCAAACAGGTCCTCAAGCTGCTTGTAGTTAAACTGCTCCGCCACGGCGTTGAGCGCACGCGTGGATCGCGGCGTAGAGATGCCATACCCGCGCTTGCGCAGGTCCTTGGCCAGTATATCGCGGCCGGCAGCAGCGTCATCGTCTTTGGTCGCGGCGGCGAAATAACGGCGAATCTTTGACTTGGCCGAAGGAGTCTTAACGATCTTGAGCCAATCACGCGACGGCTTGGAACTCTTGTTGGTCAGGATTTCAACGCGGTCGCCCGTCTTGATTTCGTGCGTGAGCGGGGCCACCGCACCGTTGATCTTAGCGCCGACGCAGTGGTTGCCCACCTCGGTGTGAACGGCGTAGGCAAAGTCGAGCGGCGTGGAGCCGGCACGAAGCGCCATGACCTCGCCCTTGGGTGTAAAGACAAAGATCTCCTGATCGAACAGATCAACCTTCAGCGAGTGCAGGTATTCCTTGGCGTCCGTAATCTCATCAGACGCTGCCCAATCGAGCGAATGTTTGAGCCAGTTAATCTGGTCGTCCAGACGCTGGGCATCATTGGTCTTAGACGCAGACGATCCGCCCGACTTCTTATAGAGCCAGTGGGCGGCAATGCCGTACTCGGCCTGCTCATGCATCTCATAGGTTCGAATCTGAATCTCGAGCGGGCGGGCCGTGGGGCCGATAACCGTCGTGTGGAGCGACTGGTAGTTATTAACCTTGGGCATGGCGATATAGTCTTTAAAGCGACCGGGCATGGGGTGCCACAGTGTATGCACCGCGCCGAGCGTGGAGTAGCAATCGCGCACCGAATGCGTGATGACGCGCAGTGCCACCAGGTCGTAGATCTCGGAGAACTCCTTGCCCTTGCGCTTCATCTTTTGGTAGATGGACCAATAGTGCTTGGAGCGGCCATTGATCTGGAAGCCCTCCAGGCCGATGCGGTTGAGCTCGTCGGTGAGCGTCTTGATGGTCTCGGCCAGATAGCGCTCACGGACCTCACGAGACTCCGCCACCATGCGCGCGATGCGCTGGTAGGCGTCGGGCTCAAGGTAGAAGAAGGACAGGTCCTCGAGCTCCCACTTAATAGAGCTCATGCCCAGACGGTCGGCCAGGGGCGCATACACGTCCATGGTCTCGCGAGCCTTAAACAGGCGACGGTCCTCACGCAGGGCTGCAAGGGTGCGCATGTTGTGCAGACGGTCGGCAAGTTTGACGATAATGACGCGGATGTCCTTGGACATGGCGAGGAACATCTTGCGCAGCGTAAGCGCCTGCTTCTCGTCCATGCTATCGACTTCGATGTTGGTGAGCTTGGTCACGCCATCGACGAGCTCGGCAACCGTATCGCCAAACAGGCCGGACACATCGGCGAGCGAGGTCTCGGTATCCTCGACGGTATCGTGCAGCAGCGCGGCGCACACCACATCGCAGTCCATCTTGAGATCGGCCAAAATGATGGCCACCTCGACGGGATGGTTGATGTACATCTCACCCGAACGGCGCTTTTGATTGCAGTGCTTCTCGGCAGCAAAGCAATAGGCCTGCTCCACCTTGGAGAAGTCGTCCTCATTCATATATTTGAGGCACAGGCGCTCCAGCTTGTCGTAGCTGTCCGCCATAATCTCGGGCGGCAGCTCATCGGCATGCTTATAGTGCTCCATCTCCGAGAACGGTTGGAGGGTGGAATCATGGGCGGTACGGGCTGCGGCATCCATCGAGGTCCCCTTCCCCTAGGCCCGCGGTACGATCGGGCGGTTAACTTTGGCTAGCATATCAGAAGCGCACGAATCAAGCGCCCAACTCCGGAAAGCCGAGAACTCCATGCGCGAGCGCAAGCCCTCCAAATAGCGGATTGACCTGCTCAATTGCACACGGCCGGGGTTTTCGGCCATCGCAATGCGACGGGTGTCATCAAACCCCGAAACGCGACAGAAGCCAAGCTCTTCGAAGATTCCCAGACCGCTTGCCACCGAGCGCTCGTCAACCGGCGTGCGGGCATCGATGGCAAGGCACATCTGCGCGATGTCGATATCGCTCGCACTAAATGAGTCGGCTCCGGTCTTGCCGCGGTTGGAGCGCCACATAGTCTGCAGCGCGCGATAGAGCGTGACGAGCTCGTCGCGCTCGGGCGCGTAGCAGTCGAGCAGGCGCTCGTTAATGCGAGCGTCACGCGACGAATAGAGCAGGTGAATCACGGCAGGTTGCCCGTCGCGACCGGCGCGTCCGCTCATCTGGTTGAACTCAATGCTGCCAAACGGCATGTGATAGAGCACGACATGGCGGATATCGGGCAGGTTCACGCCCTCACCAAAGGCAGAGGTCGAAACGATGCAACTGAGGCTTCCGTCACGAAACGCTTCCTCCACGCGGCGACGATCGGAGCGCGCAAGCCCCGCGTTATAGAATGCGATGCGGGTCGCGCAATCGGGTACCCGCTTGCGCAGCGTCTTAGCAAGCGCCACGGACTGGTCGCGCGAGTTGACGTAGATGACGGTCTTCTCCCCCGTAGCCACGATTGACACCAGGCGGTTCTCGCGGCTCGCAAGGTCCCGGTCATCCTCGAGCCGCAAGTTCTCGCGCACCGTCTCGTCGACCACTGTACGGGTAATCGGTAGCACGCGGGCGAGCTCGGCCACAACCGGAGCCGTTGCGGTGGCAGTCGCGGCCAGAACGACCGGGTCACCCAGGGCCTTGAGGATATCGGGCATGTCGAGATAGGCACTGCGGTCGCCGCCCTTGGCAAGACCGGCATGATGCGCCTCATCGATAACGACAAACCCGATACGCCCCGAGCGCGCAAAGCGATCACGGTGAATAGACAGGAACTCAGGCGTCGTGAGCACGATGCCGGTGCGGCCCGAAGCCAAGCCGGCAAACACGTCATCGCGCGCCGCCTCCACGGTCTCGCCGGTCAACACGCCCACGCCAATGCCGAGCGCAGCCATCGTCGACGAGAGGTGATAGGCCTGGTCAGCAACGAGCGCACGCAGCGGATAGACAAAGATGCTCGCACGCCCACGAAGGACCGCCTCGCGCGCGGCGTGCACATGGAAGATGAGCGACTTGCCACGCCCCGTCCCCATAACAGCCAAAACGCTCTGGTGGTCGGCGAGGGCGTCGAGTGCCTCGACCTGCGCGCGATGTGGCTGGTTCGAGCCGATAAAGCTATGGATAAGCGAGCGCGTGAGCTCGGTATAAGAAAGCTGGGCGAGCGTCTCGCGTTTACGCGACTCCAGACGCAGGCCAGAATCCGCCGGCTGCACGCCGCGGCGAAGCTCACATGCCGGATCGTCGATATTGGGCGCCGCGGTATCGCGCACCAAGACATCTTTGATCATGAGCTTGGGCTTCACACGTCCCTGCCAATGCTCGGCCACTGCCTCGAACACCAGGTCGACGGCGCTATCGCAATTGATGAGCTTATCGATCTGCGGCACGCGGAACATAATGGCCGGCACACTCGCAGCGCCATCGGTCGCCACGAAGCGCATGTGCTCGCCGGTTTTGCCCACCACGGCGCGATCGCACATTGTCACGCCCTCGGCCGCCAACAGCGGCACCTTGTTGCCCTGGCCAAACGGCTCAAGACGGGAGATTTGCTCGATGGTCTCGATATTTAGCTCGGAGAGGTCAACGGTGGCGGCAACCTCGTCGGTGTCCTCAAAGTCCTCGGCGGGAAGCTCGGACAGCACGGCGGAAAGGCGACGGCGGAACTCGTCGAGCTTGGACGCCTCGATGGTCACGCCCACCGCACCCGCATGCCCGCCGCGACGAATCAGCAGATCCGAGCAGCGCTCGACAGCGTCGAACAGGTTGACCTTGCCCACCGAGCGACCCGAACCGCGAGCGATACCGTCTTCGATCGAGAACAGCAGCGCCGGCACGTGATAACGGTTGGTCAGGCGGCTCGCTACGATACCCTTGACGCCCTCGTGCCAGCCCTCGCCACCCACGACGATTGCGCGACCGCCATCATAGGTCTCCTCGACCTTTGCCATGGCATCGCGCGTGAGCTCCGCCTCGATCTCGCGACGCTGACGGTTAATCTCCTCGAGCTCGGCCGCCAGCGCGCTTGCCTCGATGGGATCGCGGGCAAGCAGCAGGTCGAGCGCCAGCTTGGGATCGGCCATGCGGCCGGCGGCGTTCAAGCGGGGAATGAGCGAAAACGACAGGCCATCGGCCGTAATACTAGAGAGGTCGGCCTTGGCGAGCGCGGCCAGCGCGATATAGCCGGGGCGGGCGGTCACGCGCATCTGCTGGATGCCCTCGGCGACCAGCGCGCGGTTCTCGGGCGTCAGCGGCATCATGTCGGACACGGTACCCAGCGCCGCGACCTCGATCAGCGAACGCCAATACGACGGCTTGCCCAGACGCTCGCCCAGGACCTGCACCAGCTTGAGCGCCACACCGGCACCGGCAAGCTCGCGCGAGGGACCCTCGTCCTCGAGCTTTGGGTCGGTCAGGGGCACGCCCTGCGGCACCTGGTCGGACGGCTCGTGATGGTCCGTGACCACCAATTCGATCCCCAGGCTCTCCAGATAGGAAACCTCTTCCTTGGCGGCAATGCCGTTATCGACGGTCACGATCAGCTGGGGGCGAGCGAGCTCGTTAACGCGGTCGAGTGCCGCGCGCGAAAGACCGTAGCCCTCATCAAAGCGATGCGGAATAAACGGCGTGACATCGGCGCCAAACGTGCGCAGCGCCTCGGTCAACAGGCAGGTCGACGTAATGCCGTCAACGTCAAAATCGCCAAAGACTGCAATGTGCTCGTGGTTGCGAATAGCGCGCTCAACGCGGTCGGCAACGACCGACATGCCCGGGATAATGAGTGGGTCGGCCCAGTCGCGATCGAGCGAAGGCGTCAAAAACAATTGGCCCTCTTTGATGGAGCCAATGCCGTGCGCGACCATAATGCGCGCCACCAGCCCAGGAATGCCCAGACCAGCCGAAAGTTCCTTTTCGAGCTCGGGATTTTGCTGAGCGACCGCCCAGCGATGCGTCGTCTTAAGCGATGACATAGGCACCCACCCCCGATAGGGGCAGGTCGCCGCGATACCTCTCACGGTTCATAGCGATGAGTCCTCTGTGTATGCCCGCTTCGGCAGGCAGATCTGTTGAACGGATTTATTATACCGTGCAGCGCGGACGCAAAACGCCGCGGTGCGCCGCGGTTTCGGCAAACGATGGCGGTAATGCCCTCGAAACAATCGAGCGTTTCAGCCGCACGGACACATACGAGCGTCTAGCATATCCATACAAACAAGTTCGCGGATAAAGGGAGTCGCGGGGCATATGAAGCAATGGGCTGGACTGGGGAAGTTCCTCGCGGGGCACATGCAGATCATCGTTCCGATTTGTGTGGCGCTCGGCGTGCTCTTTCCTCAACAGATCGGCGTTCTCAAGCCCATTGTTCCCGCCCTCTTCGCCTTTATGACGTTTCAGGGTGCGCTCAGCAACACCTTTCACCAGGTAGCCGAGGTGTTCCACCGTCCGCTGCACCTGATTCTGGCGTTGTTGGTCTCGGCGGCGCTTATTCCCATCGCGGCCTATGCCATGGGATCGTTGTTCTTTGGTTCCAACCCCAACCTTGTCTGCGGCATCGTGCTCGAATACAGTGTGCCCGTGGCAGTCACCGCTTTTATGTGGATCAGCATGTTCGGCGGCAACGGCCCGCTCGCGCTCACCATCATCCTGACGTCCTCGGTCATCTCCCCTGTGACGATTCCGCTTACGCTCAAGCTCCTGCTGGGCGCCACCGTCTCGATCGACGTGCCGAGCATGATGCAGAACATGGCCTTTATGATCGCCATCCCCGCTGTGCTCGGCATCGTGATCAACGAGCTCACGCGCGGCTGGGGGCACGAGAAACTCTCCCCCGCGCTCTCGCCCGCCTGCAAGTTCATGATGATGGGCGTTATCGCCTCCAACTCCACCGCCATGAGCGAGTACGTGCTGCACATGAACGCGGTGCGCTTGGAAGTCGCCCTCTTTATTTTGGTCTTCGCCATCAGCGGCTTTGTCGTCGGCATTCTGGTCGCCCGCGCGCTGCATCTGCCATATAGCGAAACGACCACCATGTGCTTTACCTGCGGCATGCGCAATATCTCTTCGGGCGCCGTCATCGCCACGCAATACTTTCCGGGCGAAGTTGTGTTTCCCGTCATGTGTGGAACGTTGTTTCAGCAGGTGCTCGCCTCGCTTATCGGACACTTCTTTGAGCGTCTGACCGGCGAGGAGCGCGCCGCCCAGCGCAAGCGGGTCGAGGCCGGCCGCGATGCAATGGCGCGCTAAACCGTCCGCAGTGTGCGGGCGCTCACTTTACGATGTGAGCGCCTCCAGATGTGCGCGGAATCGCTCCGCATCGACATCGAGCGTGGTCTCAGCATTGACCTGAGCCAGCCGATACCCGACAAAGTAGGGTGAAACCACCCAGCGCGGAAGCGCCTTGGCAATGGTCCGGCCGTCCATGTGGTAGAAGAACAAGTTGTACGACTCTGCGCGACCACCATGGTGCTCGTTCAGGATATAGCGCAGAGCTACCTGAATCGCATCGGCGAAGAGGTCCGTCTCGGCTTGGTCTCGCGCGCCATCGCTGGCGGCGATTCCCTGCGGGGCTGAAACATTGACCTCAAAGAACCCCATAATCGGTTCGGTTGAGATGTTGACCGCAACCCTTCCCCTCTGCCAAACATCGATGCCTTCAAAGTTGGCTGAGGTCAGCGCCGCATAGCCGTCCTCCTGTTCCAAGCCCACAATCTGCATGTGTGGATGGACGAGGCTGCCGCCCGAAAGCGGGCCTTTGTTCTTGTACATGAGCACACTGCAGTACTGTTGGGAATCGATCATCTGCTGCCAACAGCCCAGGGCAAACCGCATCACATGATGCAGCTCATCCGGTTCATAGGTCACCAGGTCGGCATCGTGATCGGCCGACTCGATCAGCACGGTTTGATGGGTGGCGCGCAGGGTTTTGAACTTATTCTCGAGCCAGATGCAGTCACCGTCGCGCTGGATGATGTTGGTGAGCCCCTCCGTGTTGCAAAAGGGGCACGCGGTACCGGGGCGACGGTTGTCGTCGGGCTTGCCGCTCGCCTGCTGAACATCGAATACAAGCGCCACGGGCTACACCTCCAGCGGTACGATCCTTGTGCCATGGAGCTCGGAGACGCCCAGTGCCGCCGCCACGGTATCGCGGTTGGCCGTGGAAATGCCGCCGCCGGGAAGGATGGTCAAGCTGTCGCCCGCATACTCGATCAAGCGGGCCAGGTTTTCGAAGTTGTCCTCGATCGGCGTACCGGCAGCGCCACCATGCGTCAGGATGCGTGTGATGCCGCAGTCGGCGAGTATGTCAATCGCGTCGAGCTGAGCCTCGGGCGAGAGCTGATCAAACGCCATGTGGAAGGTGATGTCGATGGGCTCACGCTTGCATTCCTCGGTCGCGCAGCCCGCGGCCATCACGAGAGCGCCCAACGTAAGCTCGTCGAGTGCCCATCCGCCAGCGCAGGGCTTGCAGCAGCCAAAGACCAAGCCGTCAACGCCGGCGCTCACGGCAAGGCCCAGGTCCATCTCCATCATACGCAACTCGTCCTGGTTGTAGTGAAAGTCGCCGCCACGCGGGCGAATCATGCACATCACCCGCGCATCGTGCTCGTGTGCATAGTTGGTCGTAGCGCTGATAACGCCGGCCGAAGGCGTGGTGCCACCAACGGCAAGGTTGTCGCACAGCTCGATACGCCTTGCACCGGCATCGATAGCCGCCGGCACCCGCTCAAAGTTCTCGGCACAAAACTCGTACAGCATAGATAGACCCCCAAAGACAGCAGATGTTTTCCGACGGGCATTGTCACACATCCCCATGAAGTTGCGGTGGAATAGGGACTCTTTTGGCCTCTGGAGCCCGTATTCAGTCCCTATTTCACCGCAACTTAAAAAGGGGCGCTGACTGAGATAGTCAGCGCCCCTTTTGTTAGGTGGGTTAGCCTCCGAGGTAGGCTTTGCGGACGTTGTCGTCATGCAGGAGCTCTTGGCCGGTGCCGGTCATGGTGATCTTGCCGGTCTCGAGCACGTAACCGCGTGTGGCGATGGAAAGCGCCATCTGCGCGTTTTGCTCGACCAGAAGCACCGTGGTGCCGGCCTTGTGCAGGTCCTCGACAATCTGGAAGATCTGTTCGATCAGAATCGGTGCCAGACCCATGGAAGGTTCGTCGAGCATAAGCAGTTTGGGGTTACTCATAAGGGCGCGCCCCATAACGAGCATCTGCTGCTCGCCACCTGAAAGGGTGCCGGCGACCTGGCGACGACGTTCCTTCAGGCGCGGGAACTGCTCGTAGACGCGCTCCAGGCCCGGAGCAATTGTGGACTTGAGCTGTGTATAGGCGCCCATCTCCAGGTTCTCCTCGACCGTCATCTGCAAAAAGGCGCGACGACCCTCGGGAACCTGAGCCAGGCCCTTACCAACCAGCTTATCAGCGGGCGTATGGGTAATGTCCTCGCCCATAAACTTGATGGAGCCGGTCTTGGAGCGCAGCAGGCCCGAGACGGTCTTGAGCGTTGTGGACTTGCCGGCACCGTTGGCACCAATCAAGGCCACGATCTCGCCCTCGTTAACGTTAAAGGAGATGTCCTTGATGGCGTGGATGGCGCCGTACCAGACGTTGATGTTGTAGACGGAAAGCATCGGCTCTGCCATTTAGTTCTCCCCCTTATCCTGCTTACCCAGATACGCCTCGATAACAGCGTCGTTGTTCTGGATTTCCTCGGCCGTGCCCTTGGCGATGACCTTACCAAAGTTGAGCACGCAAATGCCCTCGCAGATGTTCATAACGAGCGACATATCATGCTCGATAAGCATGATGGCAATGCCGAAGGTGTCGCGAATCTTAACGATGTTCTCCATGAGCTCCGCGGTCTCGGACGGGTTCATGCCGGCGGCAGGCTCGTCGAGCAACAGCAGTTTGGGGTTGGTAGCAAGCGCGCGGACGATCTCCAGACGACGCTGGGCGCCGTAAGGCAGCGATCCGGCCTGCTCGTTTGCCAGATGCTCCATATCAAAGATGGACAGCAGCTCCATGGCGCGCTCGTGGGCGGCCTTCTCGTGCTTCCAATACGTCGGCAGGCGCAGCACGCCCTCAAAACCGGAGTAGCGCTCCTGGTTATGCAGACCGACCTTAACGTTGTCCTCCACCGTCATGGTGTTGAACAGGCGGATGTTCTGGAAGGTACGGGCAATACCCATGCGGTTGACCTGGTAGACGGACTTGCCCGAGGTGTCCTCACCGTCGAGCAGGATGGTGCCGTGCGTGGGCTGGTATACCTTGGTGAGCAGGTTGAAGACCGTGGTCTTACCGGCGCCGTTGGGGCCGATGAGACCGGCGATCTCGGTCTTACCGATGGTCAGGCTAAAGTCGTCGACCGCCTTAAGTCCGCCGAATTCAATGCCCAGGTGGATGCACTCGAGCGCTGGGCGCTGACCCAGGTCGCGGTCGGGAACGATGGCGCCAGAAGGATACGGGACCATCTTGCCCTTGTTGAACTCAAACTTACTGGGCATCGGCTGCCACCTCCTTCTTGGAAGCAAAGCGGTCCTTAACGCGACCGAAGAATGCCTTGAGCTGCGGGTTGTTGGTAAAGATCATAACCAGGATCAGCACGATGGCGTAGATGAGCATGCGGTAGTCCGAGAACTGACGGAGCAGCTCGGGAAGCACCGTAAGCAGCGCCGCCGCGATGACGGAGCCGCGCATATTGCCCAGACCGCCCAGGACCACGAACACCAGGATGAGGATGGACGTGTTGAAGTCGAACTTGGTGGCGGAGAGCTGCGAGAAGTTACCGCCGAAGAGAGCTCCGGCAGCACCGGCGAGGGCAGCGGAAACCACGAAGGCGATCATGCGGTACTCGGTGACGGAGATGCCTACGGACTCGGCTGCAATCTTGTTATCGCGCACGGCCATAATGGCACGGCCGGTACGGCTGCGAACCAGGTTGAGCACGATCACGAGTGCGACCATGACCAGGATGGCACCGGCGAGGAAGGTCGAGTATGTCGACACGCCCGAGGCGCCCTGGGCGCCCTTGATGATGGCGGTGCCGTCCTCGAGCAGATGCAGGTCGTCGATCGTGGAGTTGCCCGTGATGTTAAAGATCACATGCAGGCCGCGGGAATCGACACCCACGATAAGGCAGGTGACAACCTCTTTGATGATCTCGCCAAAGGCCAGCGTCACGATAGCCAGGTAATCGCCGCTCAGGCGCAGGACCGGGATACCGATCAAGAAGCCCAAGATGGCAGCGGCGATAGCGCCGACCACGATGCTGATGACAAGGCGCACCGGATCGGACGGAACGGCGCTCTCCAGCGCGACGGCGGTGACGATGCCCGTATAGGCGCCGACACTCATAAAGCCCGCATGGCCCAGCGACAAGTCGCCCGCGATGCCGACGACGAGGTTAAGGGAGATGGCCATGACGATATAGGCCGTGATGGGAACCAGCTGACCGGCGATCATGCGCGGAATCATGTGGTTAGACTGCATAAAGAACACGATGGCGAAGGCCACAACGCACATGGCGTACGTGACAAAGTCGTGACGCGTCTGTTTGTCTTTAAGGAACTTCATAACGCTCACCTACACCTTCTCGGGGACGTACTTGCCCAAGAGGCCGGCAGGCTTGACGAGCAGGACGATGATCAAAACACCAAAGACGATGGAGTTGGCAAGGCTCGTGGAAATGTAAGCCTGCGCCATCGCCTCGATGATGCCGATGAGAATGCCACCGACAAAGGCACCGGGGATGGAGCCGATGCCGCCGAAGACGGCGGCGTCGAAGGCCTTGATGCCAGGCATGGCACCCGTCGTGGGCTGCAGCACCGGCGAGTAGGAGCACAGGAGCACACCGGCGATGGCGGCAAGGGCGGAGCCGATGGCGAACGTCATCGAGATGGTGCGGTTGACGTTGATGCCCATGAGCTGAGCGGCGGCCTTGTCCTCGGACACGGCGCGCATGGCCTTGCCCATCTTGGTCTTACCTGTAAAGAACATCAGTCCGGCCATGATAACCAGGCAGGCGACGATGGTGACGAGCGAGACGGCGCTTACGTTGAACTTGGCCAAGAACTCCGGCACCTGGAAGGTGACGAGCGAAGTGAAGTTCTTGGGCGTGGCGCCCCACAGAAGCTGCGCGGCGTTCTGCAGGAAGTAAGACACGCCGATAGCCGTGATCAGAACGGCCAGCGGGCCTGCTTGGCGCAGCGGCTTATAGGCCAGACCCTCGATGAGAACGCCGAGAACGGTACAGACCACACAAGAAAGAATTACAGATGCCCAGCCCGGGAGGCCGAGATACGACGTGGCACAGAACGAGACATAGGCACCGACCATGATGACGTCGCCGTGAGCGAAGTTCAGCATCTTGGCGATACCGTAGACCATGGTGTAGCCCAACGCGATGATGGCGTAGACGCTGCCCATGGACAGGCCGTTGACCAGGTATTGGATAAAGACCGTCATGTTCCACATCCCCCTTTCGAATAGGTTTCCAGTTGATGTATGAAACAGGGACGTTACGCTGTCCCTAGATACCAAGCAAGCAGGGAAGGCCAAAACCTCCCCTGCTTGGGATCAAAACCGCTCTATGTAAGGCGGCCAATTAGGCCTGTACGTACTTGCCGTCGGTGATGACGTACGCCGTGGGTTCCTTCTGGACCTGGCCCTTATCGTTCCAGGTGAGCTTGCCGGTCAGACCGTCAACGGTAATCTTGAGCATAGCCTTGGACAGCTTCTCGGCGGCCTCGGTCGGGTCGGCGTCGACACCAAGACCGGCCTCCTTGAGGGCCTCGGCCACCGCGTGCACGCCGTCGTAGGCGTCGGCGGCAAACTGGTCGGGGGTATCGCCGTACTTATCCTTGTAGGCGTTGACGAAGTCGGCGTTCTTCTCGTCGTCGGCGGAGAACGGGGTCATGAGCAGCAGACCCTCGGCAAGAGAGGTGTCGAAGCCCTCAACGCCCAGGATGCCGTCCATGCCGTCGCAGCCCATCATCTTGACGTCGTAGCCCATGTCCTTGGCGTTCTTGAGCAGGACGGACGCCGGCGTGTAGTAGATCGGCGCAAAGATCATGGTGGCGCCGGCCTGCTTTGCCTTGGTCAGCTGGTTGGTAAAGCTTGTGGCGGAGTCGTCCTTAAAGGTCTCCTCGTCAACAATCTCGAGCTTGGACTCAGCGGCCTGAGCCTTAAAGGAATCTGCGATGCCCGAAGAATAGGCGTCGCCGGAGTTATAGAACAGCACGAACTTCTCGTCCGCATACTTCTGCGCCAGGAACTTGGCAGCGTTGACACCCTGGTTGGGGTCGGTGAAGCAAACCTGGAAGACGCAATCCTTGCCGTCGGTGACGTCCTCGGAGGACGCGGACGGGGTGATCATGAACGTCTTGGGGTCGTTACCGCACTCTGCGGCAACGGCAACCGACGCACCCGTGGTGGTCGGGCCGACGAGGGCCTGCATGCCCCAGTCGAGCAGGGTGTTGAAGGCGTTGACGGCCTTCTCGCCATCGGCCTGGTCATCCTCGGCCTTGCTGGCAAGCGGCAGCTCCTTGGTCGAAAAATCCTTGCAGCCAAGCTCGACACCCTGGGTAACGGACTTGCCGTAGGACGCGTTGGCGCCGGTCAGCGGGCCGATGGTGCCGATCTTAAACGAAGCGTCGCCCGAAGCGGAACCGCTGTCGCCGCCGTTGGAGGAGCAGCCAGCTAGAATGGACATCGCCCCCAGACCTGCTGCGCTCGCGATAACGCTCCTGCGATTCATAACAGGGTTCAATGACTTACCGGTGAGGCTCGACATGCGGCTCTCCTCTCAAATCTCGTCGGGTTTCGGTTACCCGACAGGCCATCCTTCGCCGTGTTCGGCGTTCGCAAAATAGTAGACGCTTTAGTTAGGAAAAGTGGCGGTTATTTCGACTTTTCTTTGGATTTGTTCATTTATCCATATTTCTGCGTATTTCTATTGCTTTATGCAGTAATGCCACTTTATTGTGTAAAAGCAATGTTTCCGTTCTGTTACAGACATCCCCGCCCTGCATAAAACAGCCTCACCGGTCGCGCTTTATGCGCGCTTAGGCGGCGATGTACTTGCCGTCCTGGATCACATAGGCTGTCCATGCCGTCGGCACCCATTAGTGTCATGTCGTAGCTCATGTCCTTGGCGTTCTTGAGCAAAACGGACGCTGGGGTGTAATAGATCGGGGCAAAAATAAGCGTGGCTCCGACAAGGAAACTCCTGCGGTTAAGTACGTTGTTGATGCTAAACATGGTGTCCCCCTTTTCGCTGGCCGCGGTGCGGCCGTCTTGCGGTACAGGGCAAACCTTATGGTGCAAACGTTGACAGTTTGTTACGGAGTTCCGTTTGTAGCGAGCATGTTTCCAATGTTTCCGCAGCGTTTCGGGGGTGCCGTTTTGTGCGACTCCTGTTGCCTGGCGAGCACGCGCCCTCTGTTCACGCTAGAATGCACTCAACCTTTAAGCGGTTAATCCATCCATAAGATGCACGAAGGAGCTATCTATGAGCGAACCCCTGCGCACCGTGAACGTCGGCCTCATCGGTCTGGGAACCGTCGGCGGCGGCGTGGCCCGTCTGATCAAGAGCCACCACGATGAGTACCTGGCAGCCTACGGCATCGACCTTAAGCTGACCCGCGCCTGCGCGCTTGCCTGGGAGCAGGCCGAGGCAGCCGGTATTGAGCGTGAGGCCTTTACGAGCGACTGGCACGATGTCGTCACCGACCCCGCCGTCGACATCGTCGTCGAGCTCATCGGCGGCGAGCACCCCGCGACCGAAATCTTCACCACCGCCTTCGAGAACGGCAAGCACGTCGTCTCTGCCAACAAGGCCCTGCTGGGCCGTCATGTCGAGACGCTCGCCGAGAAGGCGCGCGCGTGCGGCGTGCAGATTAAGTGCGAGGCCAGCTGCGGCGGTGGCATCCCCATTGTCAGCACGCTCGAGCACGACCTGGTGGGCAACAAGATCCTGACCATCGCCGGCATTCTCAACGGTACCACCAACTATATCCTGTCGCGCATGGACGCCGAGGGCGCCGATTACGCCGATGTGCTTGCCGACGCGCAGGCCAAGGGCTATGCCGAGGCCGACCCGTCCGCCGACGTCGACGGCTTCGACGCCGCCAGCAAGACGGCAATCCTCGCTTCCATCGGCTTTGGCACCCGCGTGACCACCGACGATGTCTACCAACAGGGTATCCGTACCATCGGCGCCGAGGACATCGCCCAGGCCCGCGAGCTCGGCTACACCATCAAGCTGCTGGGCATCGCACGCAACACCGACGCCGGCGTCGACGTCCGCGTGCATCCCACGCTCATCCCGGCAGACCATATGCTCGCCAAGGTCAACGGCGCCATGAACGCCGTCTACGTGGTGGGTGACGCCGTGGGCGAGACCATGTTCTACGGCGCTGGCGCAGGCTCCTTCCCCACCGCGAGCGCCGTCGTGGGCGATATCCTATCGCTCTCCGAGCAGATCAGCCGCGGCGTGGCTCCGCTGCCCGAGATTGAGCCCTACGGTCACAACCTCGCCTTTAAGCCCATGGACGAACTCCAGACCAAGTACTATGTGCGCCTGAAGGTCGCCGACCGCGTAGGTGCCCTGTCCGAGACGGTCGACATCTTTGCCAAGCACAACATCTCGATCTCGCTCATCAACCAGGTCGAGGACGGCAAGTCGGGCGTCAGCGATGCCTGCTCGGTCATCTTCTTGACGCACCGCGCACTCGAGAAGGACGTCCAGGCTGCCGCCGCCGAACTTGCCAGCGTCGACTGCGTGGCCGAGGTCGCCAACGTCCTGCGCATCGAGGACGTTGAGGCCTGGACCGAAGGCGTTATGGCGAACTAGCCCAACGCTCGCCTAGCAATACGCGCCTTGAGGGCTCCCGTCCGATGTAGGACGGGAGCCCTTTTGTCACCTGCCGTAAGCACAACGGCAGAGCATATTTGCGCGAGCCGCTCATCGGTAACGCGGGCTACCGTTCACCGATATGCAAACGCGGCCGATTCCGGCTACCGCTACGCTGAGCTGCGTATGTCCGCCCGCGATGAGAGGAAGCACCATGTTGCTCGAGGGCAAGAAAGCAATCATCACCGGAGGCACGCGCGGTATCGGCTATGCGATCGCCTGCCGTTTTATCGAGGAAGGCGCTGCCGTCACCGTCTTTGGCTCACGCCAGGAGACTGCCGACGCGGCCGTTGAGAAGTTGGCGGCCGCCTATCCCGACGCCAAGGTCTGGGGCCGCTCCTGCGACCTCACCTCGCTCGAGGCCGTGACCGAGGCCTTTACCCAGGCTGCAGCCGATATGGGCGGTTTGGATACAGTCGTCAACAATGCCGGCATCTCCCAGCGCTCACCCCTTTTGGACTACACGGCCGAGGAGTTCGCTAAGGTTATGGACCTCAACGTCGTCGCCGTCTTTAATGGCCACCAGGCAGCCGCCAAGATCATGACCGAGGCAGGTCATGGCGGCACCATCACCACCACGAGTTCGATGGTCGCCAAGTACGGTCAGCCCTCCGGCGTTGGCTATCCCACGTCCAAGTTTGCCGTCAACGGTATGGTCCAGTCGCTCTCGCGCGAGCTCGCCCCCATGGGCATCCGCGTCAACGCCGTCGCGCCTGGCGTAACCAAGACCGATATGGTCGCCAACCTGCCCGAAGAGGTTATTAAGCCCATCGTCGCCACCATTCCGCTGGGTCGCATGGGCGAGCCCGAGGATGTCGCCAACGCCTTTGTTTTCCTGGCGAGCGACATGTCCTCCTACGTCACGGGCGCCGTGCTCCCCGTCGACGGAGCCGCCCGCTCTTAAGGGACCACAAGCCTCAGCTCCCAGCCTCAACATAGTCCAACAAAGAAGGCGCGCCGTCTGCATCAACTGCAGGCAGCGCGCCTTCTTCTGTTTGAAAGGGAAGCTGTGTCCCGCAGTCCCGACTCAGACCGGGACGCAGCTTCCCTCAGGGCCATGTTTCGGAAAGAGCGCCCCGTTTTGAACGCCGATTCTGGGATACCGTTTCCGCAACGGGTCTCTCGCGGAAACTGCATCCCACTCTGAGCGCCCATTCCGGGACACAGTTTCCCAACGGCCCCCGTTTCGGAAACCACATCCCGTTCCGAGCCTTCAAAGCGGGACGCGGCTTCCCCGAGAGAGTATCGACTACTTGCCGTCGTCGTCCTCGGCTTCTTCTCTTGCATAGAGCTCCAGCATGCGGCGGCGGTATTCGTGCACGGCGAGCTTGGCGCGCTCCAGGCGGCGGCGCTCACGCGGAGTCAGCTTGGACGGGTCGACCTCGTCTCCATAGGTCTTATCGGCAAGCAGGTGCGCCGCGTCCACGATGCGGGCATCGATGTGGCCGCTCGCTGCCTCGGCGGAAAGACGCTCGGCAATCGTATCGAGCGTAGGCAGGCCCTCGAATACGCGACCGTGCCCATGCGAGGTCAGCAGCTCGTGCTCGCGTGCGAGCAGGCTCGCCAAATCGTGATGGGCGCGCAGGATGTCGAGCGCATCGGATGGATGCTCGGCAACCTCTGCCACGGCAGCGACCGGTGCGGCGTCGACCACGCGGTAGAAGAGCTGCGCGAGCAGCGGCATCAAGAACACCGTGATGGCGCCGGCGGCAACCATGACCGACGCAATATCTTGCGACAGCGCGCCCGCGTTGACGGCAACGCTTGTCACGGCAACGATGATCGGCAGAGCCGTGGTGCAGTACAGGGCCACGGTAATGCGACCATACGCCGACACATCTCGCGTCGCAGGGCAAATGCTCATAGAGATGAGAATGGGCACGGCGCGAATAATCAACAACGCCACGATAAAGCCCGCGAGCAAGCCCGGGCGCGACGCCACAGCCGTCAGGTCGATCTTTGCGCCCGATACGGTAAAGAACACCGGAATCAAAAAGCCGTAGGCCAGGCCGTCGAGCTTGGTCTCGAGCGTATGGTTGCCCTCGGGGATGATATAGCGCAGGACAAAGCCGGCGGCAAAAGAACCCAACACGATGTCGAGATCAAAGACGGCAGAGAACGCCACGAGCGTGACCAGGATGAGCACCGTCAGGCGCACGAAGGTCTGCGACGTGGTGTCGGCGCGTTCCTCGATAAACGCAAAGAAGCGGCTGCCGACGCGCTTGGAGCGGCTTGGGACCACAGCCAGCAACACGCAAACCACCGCAAACAAGCCAAGGATTACGAGCGTTTGGATGCCAGTGCGGGCAGACAGCAGCACCGACATGGCGAGCACGGGACCGAGCTCGCCCCAAGTGCCATACGCGAGAATCGAGTCGCCAACGCGCGTGCCGGCGAGCGAGCGCTCGCGCATGATGGGCACAAGCGTACCGAGCGCCGTGGAAGTAAGGGCAAGCGTCACGGCGATACCGTCGAAATGACTGACCGAGAACCACGGGGTAAAGCGCACGGCAAGCCAGGCGATACCAAACGTGACGACCCACGTCGCCAAGCCGTAGCGCCCCTCCACACCCGTGATGCTCTTGGGGTCGATCTCAAAGCCGGCAAGCAGGAACAAAAAGGCCAGGCCGAGCTCGGACACGAGCGAGACCTCGGCATCTACATGGATAATGTCGAGCATATGGGGTCCCAGCACCGCGCCGAACACGAGCAAAAAGACCGTCTCGGGAACGGGCTTTCCGGGAATCGCCGAGGCGATGAAAGGACTCGCAAAGGCCACGAGTGCAATGATGGCGAGTGAAACGAATGCCATGTGATGCCTTTCTCTTGTTTGCGCTTCACTGTAGCACCCTCGCCGTCCTCAACGCGCCGCGAGCTGTCGTATCATAGTGAGGTTTACAAACATGTGGCTCAAGGCGACCGCAGGGCAGACCCCGCAAACCGACCGTTGCCGCATACCGTACCGTACGCCCAACCGATCAGGAAGGCAGGAACCAATGGTCTCTCGTATCTACGTGGAGAAGAAACCCGGGTTCGACGTCGAGGCTCAGCAGCTCAAGGGCGAGCTGACCGAGATTCTCGGCATCAAGGGCATCGAGGCCCTGAGGATCATCAACCGCTACGACGTCGAGGGCATCGACGAGGAGCTTTTCCGCTCCTGCGTGCCGACCGTCTTTAGCGAGCCCCAGGTCGATGTGACCTACGACGAGCTCCCCGCAAGCGATGGCGCCGTCTTTGCCGTCGAATTCCTGCCTGGCCAGTTTGACCAGCGCGCTGACTCCGCCAGCGAGTGCGTGCAGCTCATCAGCCAGGGCGAGCGCCCCGCCGTGCGCTCCGCCAAGGTCTATATGATCTCGGGCGCCCTGGACGAGGCCGCCATCGAGGCCATCAAGCACTACGTGGTGAACCCCGTCGAGGCGCGCATCGCCTCGCTCGACCTGCCCGAGACGTTGCACATTGAGACACCCGAGCCGCAGCCTGTCGAAGTGCTCGACGGTTTCCGCGAGCTCGACGAGGCCGGCCTTGCCGCCTTTATCACCGAGCGCGGCCTTGCCATGGACGAGGCGGACATCGCCTTCTGCCAGCAGTACTTCCGCGATGAGGATCGCGACCCCACCATCACCGAGATCCGCGTGATCGACACCTATTGGTCCGACCACTGCCGCCACACCACCTTCGGCACCGTCCTGGACGACGTGACAATCGACGACGCCGTGGTGCAGCAAGCCTTCGACCGCTACATGGAGATGCGCCACGAGCTCGGTCGCGACGCCAAGCCCGTCTGCCTCATGGACATGGGCACCATCGGCGCCAAGTACCTTAAGAAGACCGGCGTCATGACCGATGTCGATGAGTCCGAGGAGATCAACGCCTGCACCGTCAAGGTGAAGGTCGATGTCGACGGCGAGGACCAGGACTGGCTGTTCCTCTTTAAGAACGAGACCCACAACCACCCGACCGAGATCGAGCCCTTCGGCGGTGCCGCCACCTGCGTGGGCGGCGCTATCCGCGACCCGCTCTCGGGCCGCAGCTATGTGTACCAGGCCATGCGCGTCACCGGCGCCGGCGACCCCACCGTCCCGGTTTCCGAGACGCTCGAGGGCAAGCTGCCGCAGCGCAAGCTCGTGACCACCGCTGCCGCCGGCTACTCCAGCTACGGCAACCAGATCGGCCTTGCCACCGGTCAGGTTAATGAACTCTATCACCCCGGTTACGTGGCCAAGCGCATGGAAGTTGGCGCCGTCGTGGGCGCCACCCCGGCAAACCACGTTCGTCGCGAGTGCCCCGCCCCCACCGACAAGATCATCCTGCTGGGTGGTCGCACCGGCCGTGACGGCATCGGTGGCGCCACCGGCTCCTCAAAGACCCAGAACACCGAGTCCATCGAGACCTCGGGTGCCGAGGTCCAGAAGGGCAACGCCCCGGTCGAGCGCAAGCTGCAGCGTCTGTTCCGCCGCGGCGACGCCTGCCGTCTGATCAAGCGCTGCAACGACTTTGGCGCCGGCGGCGTCTCGGTCGCCGTGGGTGAGCTTGCCGACGGCCTGTATGTCGACCTTGACACCGTGACCAAGAAGTACGACGACCTGGATGGCACCGAGCTCGCCATTTCCGAGTCCCAGGAGCGCATGGCTTGCGCCGTCGCCGACGGTGACGTCGAGGAGTTCATGGGCTACGCCGCCGAGGAGAACCTGGAGGCAACCGTTATCGCCGAGGTTACCGCCGAGCCGCGCATGCGCATGGCATGGAACGGCGTCGCCATCGTCGATCTGTCCCGCGAGTTCCTCAACTCCAACGGTGCACCCAAGCACCAGGTCGCCCACGTCTGCGCCCGCAGCGTGTGGCAGCCCAGCTGGGCCGGCACCACACTTGCCGAGCGCATGACCTCGCTCGTCACCGATCTTAACGTCGCCTCCAACAAGGGCCTTTCCGAGCGCTTCGACTCCACCATCGGTGCCGCAACCGTGCTTATGCCTTTTGGCGGCAAGACGCAGCTCACCCCGAGCTCGGCCATGGTCGCCAAGTTCCCCGTAGACGGCGAGACCACCACGGCAAGCGCCATGGCGTGGGGCTTCAACCCCTACCTGATGGAGGCCGACCAGTTTGCAGGCGCCTACCTGTCCGTGGTCGAGTCCATCGCCAAGCTCGTTGCCGCCGGCTTTGAGCACAAACGCGCCTATCTCTCCTTCCAGGAATACTTTGAGCGCCTGCGCACCGAGGCCGAGCGTTGGGGCAAGCCCATGGCAGCCGTCCTGGGTGCCCTTATGGCCCAGGTCGACCTGGGTGCCGGTGCCATCGGCGGCAAGGACTCTATGAGCGGTTCGTTTGAGGACGAGGCCGGCGAGCTCAACGTTCCGCCGACCCTGATCAGCTTCGCTGTCGCCGTGGGCAAGGCGGCCCGCGCCGTCTCCCCCGAGTTCAAGGGCCTCACGCACCGCGTCGTCCGCATCGCCCCCGCCACCTATGGCCAGGACTACCGTCCCGATGCCCAGCAGCTGCTCGCCGCATTTGACGCCGTCGAGGCGCTCACCGCCGCCGGCGACGCCCTGGCCGTCTCCACGCCCGGCTACGGCTGCGGCGCCGAGAGCCTCTTTAAGATGTGCGTCGGTAACCAGATCGGTATCGAGCTTGCCGAGGATGTAGACGTGGAGAGCCTCTTCACCCCGTTCTATGGCAGCTTTATCGTCGAGCTCGCCGAGGATGCCGAGCTGCCCGAGGTCGCCGACGGCGTTGTCGTCGAGCCCCTGGGCACCACCGTCGAGGGTTATGTCATCGATACCGGCTCCGAAGTCATCGAGCTCTCCGAGCTCCAGGAGGCCTGGGAGAGCGGCATCGAGGGCGTCTTTGCCTACCGCAGCGCCGGCGAGTCCGCCGAGGTCGAGACCATCGACTTCCGTGCCAAGGATATCCACGTGTACGGCGGCGCCAAGATCGCCCGCCCGCGCGTGGTAATCCCCGTGTTCCCCGGCAACAACTGCGAGTACGATAGCGCCCGCGCTTTCCGCGCCGCCGGCGCCGAGGTCGACACCTTCGTGATCAACAACCTCACGCCCGAGGCCGTCGCCGAGAGCACCCACGAGCTTGCCCGCCGCATCCGTGCAAGCCAGATCGTCATGATCCCCGGCGGCTTCTCGGGCGGCGACGAGCCCGATGGCTCCGCCAAGTTCATCACGGCGTTCTTCCGCGCTCCCGAGGTCACCGAGGCAGTCCGCGACCTGCTCAAGGCCCGCGACGGCCTGATGCTGGGCATCTGCAACGGCTTCCAGGCCCTGATCAAGCTCGGTCTGGTGCCCTACGGCGACATCGTCGACGCCACGCCTGATGCGCCCACGCTTACGTTCAACACCATCGGTCGCCATCAGAGCCGTCTGGTGCGCACCCGTATCTCGTCCAACCTGTCCCCGTGGCTGTCGCAGTGCAGCCTGGACGACCCCTACACCGTCGCCATCAGCCACGGCGAGGGCCGCTTTGTCGCCAACGACGAAGTGCTCGCCCAGCTGATCGCCAACGGCCAGGTCGCCACGCAGTACGTGGGCGAGGACGGCAAGCCCAGCATGGACCTTTCCGTCAACCCCAACGGCTCCGCACTCGCCATCGAGGGCATCACGAGCCCCGACGGCCGCGTCCTGGGCAAGATGGGCCATGCCGAGCGTCGCGGCGACAACCTGTACCGCAACGTGCCCGAGCATGTCCCCGGCGATAAGTTCATGCCGATCTTTGAGAGCGGCGTGGCCTACTTCGCTTAATGCGTCCCATCGGGTACAATCCTCTCGGGTAACAACACCCGCCACCGGTACACCCGGTGGCGGGTTCTTTTTTGCTTCGCGCATACAGGAAGGACATCATGGAAAGCCGCAAGCCGTATCTCGCCACCCTGCCCGGACTCGTCCTGGGCTGCCTCGTCTGCTGTGCGCTCTGGGGGTCGGCTTTCCCCTGCATCAAGATCGGTTACGAGCTCTTTGGCATCCCCGCGCACGATAGCGCCTCGCAGCTGCTCTTTGCAGGTTTGCGCTTTACGCTTGCCGGCGCCCTGGTTATCGTTGGGATGAGCACGGCCCAGCGCCGCCCCCTCGTTCCGCAGGCTCGCGACATCCAGCCCATCTTTATCCTGTCGCTCTTCCAGACTATCGGGCAATACTTCTTTTTCTACCTGGGACTCTCGCGCGCCAGCGCCATGTCGAGTTCCATCATCGAGGCCAGCGCCAACTTCCTCGCAATCCTCTTTGCCGCTCTGGCGTTTCGCACCGAGAAGCTCAATACGGCCAAGGTGCTTGGCTGTGTGCTGGGCTTTGCCGGCGTCGCGCTCGTCAACCTTTCGGGCGCGGACGGCACCTTTGGCTTTACGGTCGACGGCGAGGGCTTTATCTTGGCTTCCACCGTTGCGGGCGCTCTGTCGACCTGCCTCATTGGCATCTTCTCGCGCGAGCATGACGGCGTCTTGCTCGCCGGCTGGCAGTTCTTGGTCGGCGGCCTGGTCCTTACCGCCATCGGGTTTTTGATGGGCGGCGCGCTATCCCCCACCGAAATCGCCCCCGCCATCGCGCTCATCATTTATATGGCACTCATTTCCGCCGTCGCGTACTCGCTGTGGTCGCGCCTGCTTGCCGTCAACCCCGTCAGCCGCGTCTCGGTCTTTGGGTTTATGAACCCCGTCTTTGGTGTGGTGCTGAGCGCGCTGCTGCTCGGCGAGGGCGCTGGCACGAGCCCCATTACCGTACTTGTTGCCCTGCTGTTGGTCTGCGGCGGCATCATCATCGTCAACAAACCCAAAAAAGCCTAGCGAGTTCACCTTTTTAGAGAGGATGTTCGCAAACTTTAGCTTAATGGAGCACACTGGTTCTCGTTGATTTTGTACCGAGTCGCGGCGGCAGACGCCCGTCTCGCCGCACCGCGCCTGGGCATTATGGCCGGTGGCCCCCACAAACGTAAAAGGGGCGCACGACCATCGCAACGGTCGTGCGCCCCTTTTTCTAGCGAACCTTGATGCCGGATTTCTTTTTGGCGTCCTTGATGCGATAGAGCTCCGCATCGGCAGCGCGCAGAAGCTCTTGCCACGTGTTGATCCCATCGCCGTAGCGCGCGTAGCCGATAGACATTCGAAGCGAGTAGGGTGTCTCGGCGCGCGAGAGCTCGTTATTGATCGCCGAACACAGGCGGATAATGTCGTGCTCCGTCACCCCCTTCTGCAGTACGACGAACTCATCACCGCCATAGCGCGCAATAAAGCCGCCGGACGGCGAACAGACGTCCTTGAGTACTGCGGAAACAACCTGAAGAGCATGGTCACCCTCCACATGTCCATAGCGATCGTTAATCTGCTTAAAGCCGTCAGCATCCATCATAAGCAGATATACATCTTCGGCCTGATCCACATTTGAAAAGAGCGACAGCATATAGGTCTCAAAACGGTTGCGATTGTTGAGGCCAGTCAACGGGTCGGTCGAGATCAGCTGCTCCTGGTAGATGATGTAGAGCAGCAGGATGCTCAGCGTTATACCGACACAAAGGCCCGGTACCGAAAACAAAACCTGGAAGGTACCGTCCACCAGAGCGGGAACCACAAAAAAGGCGAGGGTGCGATAAATGGCCTTCGTTTGCAGACTTTCGACTTTTCGAGCCTGAATAAAGGCATGCAAGGACGTATATATGATGTAGCAGTAGCTAACGATAGGTTGAATCATATAAAGCTCTCCGCGACGATATACGCCCCGCGCATCGATATAGAACATAGCGTGCGTCCAGTAGCTGGTAAATGCCAGCACGACCACCAATACGGTTGGCAACGTCACGATCGCAACCCTATAGCGCGCGGTCAGAAGGCGAGAGCCCTGCACTGTCTCGGAATAGAAAAACCAAATGAGGCACGCGATGGCGAACAGCGAAAACGAGACCGCGTTGGAAATCCAGTTGGCCGTGATGCCTACGGGAGTGCTCACGCCGTCCGAGAGCGTCCAGATCATATCGAAGAAAATGTAGGCAGCAGACGTGTAGCCCAGCATGCTAAACAAAAGCTGCTGGGTGCTCGAGAACAGGGAGCGACGGCTTCGTGCGGCAAGCCCGACAAGAACAATCATGCATAACAGGAATATCTCGATCTTGAGTGCCTTAACCACTAGACGCCCTCCCTTCAATATCCAAGTGGTCAGAATCGCCCGATTCGTGTCTGGGCAATAAACACCCCTTACTCCGCAGGGGTAAAGGGAATAATAGCAGAGCGCCCGAACGTTGCTGCAGAACAGTCATCGTTCGGGCGCTCAAACGGCGCGAGTTGCACGCCGGCATCATTGATGGGTATCGATTACTACTCGCCATCAATATCGATCGCGACGGCCTCCTCGATGGCCTCGACACCGGCAGGCGACAGATCCTCCTTGCCTTGGCAGAACTTCTTGTCGACCCAGCCGGTCAGAATCGGGGCCATGATTGCCGTGATGATGACGGCGGTGGCGATCTGCGCATACGCGGTGGGCGCAAGCTCGGCATAGCGCGGAGCGACCTCAGCGAGGGCGACCGGCGTGGTCATAGCCGTGCCGGCGATAGTGGAGCAGGCAACGGCCGCCTTGCCGTTACCACCGCACAGGCGCTCGAACGCAAAGGTGATGGGGCCGACAATAAAGAGTGTGATGAGACCCAGCAAGATACCGGAAATACCGCCGGTGATAAAGCTCGACAGGCTCATGGACGCACCGAGCTGAAAACCAATTACAGCGATCGCGGGATTGGCGCCGGGAACCAGCAGGTTCTTGATAAACGGGAACAAGTTGCCCAGGACCATGCCGATAACAAGCGGCAGGATGGATCCGATGATGGTGCCGACGGGGATGTTGGCGAGACCCGAAACACCAAGGATGATCATCGTGACGGCGGGGCCGGCCGTAAAGAACAGGATACCGACAGCGCCCTGCTCGGACTCATCGCCGAACTCGCCCATGATGCCCGTATAGAGCGCCATGTTGCAAAACGTAATGCCGCCGATGATGGAAACCGAGCTCAGGCCTAAAAAGTTATCGTTAAAGAAGTACGCGACGCCCAGACCCAGCGCGGCTGCCACTACAAGCTTAGGAATCAGCACGACGATGCCGGTCTTGATGGCACCCGGTGTGGACTTAAAGCTGATGCCGGCGCCCACAAACAGCAAGATCGCGGCAACGATGGTGTTGGAGCCGCCGCGGCAGGCTGCCGTAAAGAAGCCGCCGATCTCAAAGACCTGTGGGCAGAAGGTATTGAGCAAAAGGCCGACGATCATCGGGTAGATCATGATGTCACCCGGGATGCGCGGTACCTTGAATTTCTTTTGCTCGTTGGCGGTCGCTCCCTGTGCCATGAAACCCCCTTTTCCGCTGACGCAGAACAAAAGCCCACGTCACGCTTTGCTACAGTAAAGTTTGACCATGGTACCAGAAGAAGCAGACCGCCTCGGTGGGAAATTGGATTCGTTGGCCGGAATGAAAACGCGTCCTGCTCTTATACGAGGCTCAAAACGATATAGAGCACGATGCCCGAAACACAGCACCATAGCATCGACTTTGTCTTGATTGCCACCGCCACGACGCCGGCAGCCGCAATCCAGAGAATCAAGCCCTGCCACAAGCCGGCGTCAAAAGCGCCAGGGCTTATCAAATCGTTAGCAACCAGTGCCGCGAAGGCGGCGGGCGGGATATAACCCAAGGCCTCGGTAACGCGGGGCGACAGCGTTCTCCCGCGCAAAGCAAACGCCGGGGCAATGCGGAAAAATGCGATAGCCGCCCATGACGACAGCCACAGGACCAAAAACTCATTAACGGGCATCGCAAGCGCCCCTTCCTTCGGCGAGAGCATCGCACGCAAGCGCCGCGACAACGCCGACGAGCACGCTTACCGGCACGGCGATATTCGTCCACCCCAAGAGCTTGCATATGGCGACGGACACCGCAGCCAAAACGGCAGCTACGATATTGCCGCGCGACAGTCGCTGCGAAAAGAGCAGGCAGATAAAGAGCGATGTGCAGACAAAACCCGCAATAGCGGTGGGAGCATCGACAACGGCACCGACGATGGCGCCCGTCGTACACGAAACGCCCCATGTTGCGATGAGGATCACGTTGAGCACAAAGGACTCGAGCGGACCCCAATCCTCCCCTTCAACCAATTTGCCAAGCGAGATGCCATATGCCTCCTCGGTAAGTGTCGCGGCAACAGCCAGCGTCTGACGCTTCGAGGCACCCCTCAGATGCGGTGCGATCGATGCCGAGTAAAGTGCAAAGCGCGAGGAGATTGCGGCGACGCTCGCGACGATCGATGCCGCAGGCACACCTGCCAGCCACAGATTGCAGATCATAAACTGCCCGCTGCCCGTCACGAACGTGCTGCTCAGAGCAAAAACCATCCAGGGTTCCATTCCCGTCTGCGCCATGATCATTCCGCACGGCGCGGCTATCGCAACATAGGTAAGCATCACCGGCCAGATGGTTTTAACGATTTTGAGCACCATAGCGTTCCTCGTCCCGACAAGCTTTCCGAGCCGCATTCAACGACGCGGCAGAATCATCGCCCGGTGGCAATAAAGTTCGCCTACAATTGCCACCGGATCGAAAGACACAGAAAGACACAGCTTTTTAGGAAGTCATTATGACAGCTATCGATCGAACGACGGCAGTCGCGGCCTTCAAGACCTATACCGATGCTTACGATGCCGCCAATCCGCGTATCGCGCTCAAAATCGAGCATACGTACCACGTTGCCGAGGTATGCGATGCCGTGGCGCGCGAACAGGACTGGTCACCGCAGGACATTGACCTAGCGTGGCTTTGCGGCCTGCTACACGATATGGGTCGCTTTGAACAGTTGCGACGCTGGGACACGTTTAAGGATGCCGAGAGTATGAGCCATGCGGAGTTGGGCGTCGAGGTTCTCTTTGGCAAAAACCCTGCAGACGCGCCCGCGACAACAAGTATCCGCGACTTTATCGACGATCCGGCAGAAGACGAGCTCATCCGTGCAAGCATCGCCCACCACAGCGATTTTCGCCTACCCACGGAACTCGACACCCGCACGCGGAACTTCTGCGATATCGTGCGCGATGGCGACAAGATCGACATTATGCGCACCATCGCCGACAGCACCGTCGACACCATCCTCAAGGTTGATGAGGATACATTTCTTACCAGCCACTTCTCGGTACCGACGCTTGCCGCCTTTGACGAACACCGCTGCGTCGCACGCGACGAACGCGATGAGCCGGCCGACTACTTGGTGGGGCTCATCTGCTTTATGTTTGAGCTCGTCTATCCCGCAAGCCGCGCGCTGGCGCGCAAGCAGGGCGATATCTACCGCCTGCTCGACGCGCCCTTTGGTATCGTGCGGCCCTTTACCGATCCCGCCACGCAAGCGACCTGGGAGCGCTTAAAGGACGAGATGCGCGACTGGCTGGCGCGCGCCTAGCGCTCGAGCTGGGCCAGGAGCTCCTCGACGACTTCGACGGCGTCGCCGACAACTTTGTACTGCGCAGCGCCAAAGATGGGAGCATCCGGGTCCTCGTTGACGGCGATGATGCACTCCGCGCCGCCGATGCCGGCTAGGTGCTGGATAGCACCCGAAACGCCGATGCTCACGAGGAGCTTAGGCGAAACCGACACGCCGGTCTGGCCAATCTGGTGGCGGTACTCCAGCCAACCCGCCTCCACGACGGGACGCGTGCAACCAAGCTCGGCACCCAGCGCATCGGCGAGCTTTCGCATCAGAGGCAGATTCTTCTTGGAGCCAATGCCGCGGCCCACCACGACCAGGCGCTCGGCATCGGCAATTGATGCCTGCTGCCCCCACTCCTCGGCTGGAATCGAGATCTTGACGCGGGCCTTAACATCATCCGCCAGCGATACCTGGGTAATCGTGCCAGAGCGGCCGTAATCAAACTCGGGCGCTCCAAAGATGCCGGGACGCACCGTTGCCATCTGGGGACGATGATTGGGGCAGATAATGGTGGCCATCAAGTTGCCGCCAAACGCCGGGCGCGTCTGCTGCAGTAGGCCCGACTCCGCATCCATCGAAAGCACGGTGCAGTCGGCCGTAAGACCCGTCTGCGAACGCACGGCAACGCCGGGTGCCAGTTCGCGACCAAAAGCGGTTGCACCATATAGGATGGCCTCGGGTTTGCGTTCGGCTGCCAAATCGCAGATCAAGCGGGCGTAGACCTCCGCATCGTTTTGGCGCAGGCGCTCGTCGCGACAGGCCAGGACTTCGTCGGCGCCCGCGCAAACCAGATGCTCCAGGTCCCCAAGCGAGCCCTCGGGGCTCATGCCGACCAGTGCCACCAGACGGCAGCCGCGAGCATCGGCAAGCTCGCGCCCCTTGCCCATGAGCTCGTAGGCCACGGGAGCCACGGCATCGTGCTCGTCAGTCTGCACGAAGACCCAAACGTCTCGATATGCATCAAGGTCCACCGCACCAGCGGCCTCGTCACGCTCGATCGAGATAGCATTGACGGGGCAGGCGTCGACGCACCCACCGCATAGGATGCAGCCGTCAGTTACGCGGGCGCATCGGTTGGGTCGCTCGCCTTCCACTACGATGCCGCCCGAGGCACAGGCGCGAACGCAGCGACCGCAGCCGATACAGGCTTCGCTATCGATAATCAGTCCGCTCATCTATGCCATCCCCTCGATAATCTTGGCAAGTTTTACCGCCTGCTCGGACGCCGTTCCCTCAACGGCCTCGCACGTTTGATCACGGTCGGGCACAAACGAGCGCACGACCTGCGTCGGTGATCCGGCAAGGCCACAACGCGAGGGATCGGCGTTCGCGTCGGCGGCACTGACCACGCGCACGTCCGCCTCCTCTGCCGCGCGAATACCGGCAATACTCGGCATACGCAACTGGCCAATCTCCTTGGCAGTCGTCATCGCGCACGGCATCTCCAGATATACCGTTTCCTCGCCGGCGTCACAGCCGTGGACAAGCGCCAGCGAGCCGCAAGTCGTAAAGCCCGCGCTCTGCACGCAATTCACGTCGGTCACGCAGGGAATCTCAAATGCTCCGGCAAGCTCGGGACCAATCTGGGCCGTATCGCCGTCAACTGCCATCTTGCCGCAAATGAGCAGGTCAAAGTCATCATCGAGCGCCTCGATGCCACATTTGAGGGCATAGGTGGTAGCCAGGGTATCGGCACCCGCAAAGGCGCGATCGGTTAGCAACAGCGCGTCATCGGCGCCGCGGGCGATGCAGTCGCGCAGCAGCGACTCGGTCGCGGGGATGCCCATCGACACCACCGTCACGCGCGCATCCATACCAAAGCCGATAAAGTCGTCCTTCAGCGCCAGCGCGCATTCCAAAGCGCTCGCATCAAAGGGATTAATGACCGCCTGCTTGCCGTCACGCACGATGGTATTGGTTTTGGGGTCCATCTTGACCTCGGTGCTTCCCGGCACCGCCTTGACGCACACCACCATATGGAATTCGCTCATCTTCACGCGCCCCCTTTCTGGACAAGTTCATCCAAGAGCTTCTCCGAAAATAGGTTGCCGCGGCCGAGCTGTCCAGCAGGGTCGAGTTGGAGCTTGAGCCGAGCCGATTCGACCATGGCCTCGTGGCCGTACATCGTCTCCAAGAAGCCCGCCTTGATCTTGCCGACGCCGTGTTCTGCGGAGACGGCACCGCCCATGACCGTGACCTCGGAAGCCCACTGGGCAAAGAGTTCTCCGCCGCGGCGATAATCCTGCGCATCGCGCGGCAGAATGTTCACATGCAGATGGTTGTTACCGATGTGCCCCCAGGCGGCAGATTCAAGCCCACTTTCGGCCAACGTGCGGCGATAAAGGGCGATGACATCGCCCAAGCGTGCGTTGGGCACCGACATGTCCGAGCCCAGTTTGGTGATGGCGGGATCCGTGCGGCGACGCTCGTCGATGAGCATGTTGACGCTCTCGGGCACCGCATGGCGGAAGAACCGCTGGCATTCGCGATCGACCTCGGTGCGCGCAACCCAGGTCGCGTCGTCGCGGCCACCCGCAAGCTCCAAAACCCATCCCAGGTGGTACAGCTCCTCGGTCGCCTGCGCCTCGTCGTCACAGTCGAGCTCCACGTAGACACAGACCTTGGCCTCTTTGTCGAGCGCTGGCAGCGAGGCAAACGCCGTCGACTGCTCGCGCTGGCAACGTAGAATATCCAGGGCGCCAGCGTCGAAGTACTCGATGGCAGCCGCATGGGACAGGACGGGACGCACGGAATCGGTAAAGGACACGGCCTTGTCTTCGCTATCGAAAAAGCAGCTCACACCCCAAACGACCGCAGGCGCCGCCTGCAGGGCAATCTCGAGCTCGGTGATAACGCCGAGCGTGCCGCAAGCACCGATAAAGAGGTCGATGGCGTCCATTTCGTCCGCAACGAAATAGCCTGAGGCATTTTTTGTCTTGGGCATGGTATAGCCGGGAAGATCGAGCTCGAGCGTACGGCCCGCTGCCGTCACGAGCGACAGGTGGCGGCCCTGGGCAAAAGCCTCGCCGCGCTGAAGCTCAAGCAAATCGCCATCAGCCAGTGCGACGTGGAGTCCCGTGATATGTGGGCGCATGGGACCGTAGACGTAGCTGCGGGCACCAGAGGCGTTACATGCCGCCATGCCGCCCAGACAGGCAGACGTCTCGGTGGGATCGGTGGGAAAGAACTGCTCGGGGGCCTCTTGGAACTCCTCGTAGGCCTCAAGCGATGCCTGGTCCCAACCAGCAGTCGGCAGCACCTTCTTGCTCAGCTGCTTGCGCAGCTCCGAGAGCACAACGCCCGGCTCCACGCGCAGCAGAAATTGGCCTTGTTCATCGCGGCGAAGGCCCAAGTAGCGATTCATACGGGAAGTATTGAGGATATGCCCGCCGTGGGGCACGGCACCGGCGGCAAGGCCGGTTCGGGCGCCCTGAACCGTTACCGGGGCACGCTCGGCATGGAGCTTTTCCAAAATGGCACGGACCTCGTCTTCCGTTGTCGGAAACGAGATGCTCGAGGCCTCGCCCGATGCGCGAGACTCATCGCGACCATACTCTTCGAACTCGTCGGTGAAGGGTTTGATGGTTACAGACACGCGAACTCCCCCTTTAGCTAACTACAGTGTTTGCAGGGAGATGTTACCGCATCGTTTCGTCGACGTGTTCGAGACCGTCTCCATAATTGGCGATTTTTACGTTCGGGCAATTCGGCGAGCGGCTTGATTTCCTCGGCAGACGATGCTTTTGGCACATATGGCCCCGCCGTCGCCGACCGCGCGATTGTCGCTTGAAAAAAGTTGGAGTATTTTTTGCCGCCTTTTACCTGCGGAGACACCAATCCGTCAAGCATTTGGTCAGCAATTGGTCAAGTAGTGGCTGATACCGTCGGCATCGACAGCCAAAACCGACAGAAGTTTTGGCCCCAGAAGCAGGGAGGTTCCCATGGCATATTACTGGCCCCAGTACGGCATCGCCATCGAAGTCGACGACGATCCCCATCTCCTGCCTTTCGACGAAGAGGCATTCCCCGATACGACGGTCTACCACGTTACCACCGATGTGATCTGCGACCCCGAGTCGTTCTCGGCGCTCGCCCACCGCATCGCGCATATCCACGACATCGAGCTCCCTCCCAACTTCGACGAGCTTGTCTACTCACGCCGCCTGATGCTTCACATGCTCTTTGGAGCGAACCCGTCCACCTTTGTGCGCATCTATACCGCCAAGGATACCGCATGAGCGCGAAGAAGCCACCCCACTTTGCAGGCCTGGGTCGTCGCAAGAAGCTCATCGTTGCCTGCTTGGCCATCGTCTGTGCCCTTGTCGCCGTAGGACTATACGCTTGGCAGTCGCAGCCCGTACCCGAGGCGGGCGCTTCGGTTACGACGGCCGAGGGCAAAACGCGTCAGGAAATCCAAGATGAGCTCGACGCCATCGTCCGCGACAACATGATGACGATTTCGGTCGCACCGGTCGCTCAGCTGCAGGAGGACGGCAAGCTGCGCGTCAACGTGCAAAACGTCCAAGACAATAAATTTCCCCAGCGATTCCGCGTCATCCAAAACGACGAGACCATGTACGAATCCGGTGTGGTCGAGACCGGCAAGACAATCGAAACGTGCCCCGCCGGCGACATCAAAGAAGGCGAGGCGTACATCGAGATCCAGGCACTCGATGCCAAGACCCTCGACAGCCACGGCAATCCGACACGTGTCAAGGTGCGGGTTGAGCAAGCCGAGAACTAGCTTTTCCGGCCGACGCGGCACCGTACGCAATTCACCAGCATTCGTCCAATCATCGCGGGGACGGCCCGCGGCGAATAGAAAGGAACGACCATGGACATCACCAGGAACATGAACGGAGCCAGAGCGCTCGTCGTGGGCGCAGGGCTCGCGCTCGCGCTCGCAATGGGCGCCGCCCCGACGCCAGCTATGGCGGCCGGGCGCGTTGGAACCACGAAAGTAATGGTCAGGACCGAGATCGACAACGTTGAGTTCAAAGTTCCGACGGTTATTCCCTTCGTCGCCAAGGCCGACGGCACGCTTCAGGGCCCCTCAGAAGACGCGACCACCATCGACAATCATTCGGCCTACGGCATCCATGTCACCAACATGAAGATCGACGCCATGAACACCTGGACCATTGCTGCCGACGCCAAGGCCGGAACCGCGCAGAACTCCATCGACTTTAAGGTCGGCCCCGACGGAGCACTCCAGAACGCCAGCGCCGCAATGCAGGGGACGGGCCTCGATCTTTCCAAGAACGCAGCCTTCGACATGGGCTACCAGGGCATTGCCGGCGGCACGGACAAAATTAAGCTCAAGACAAGCGGAAACGTCGCCCGCGTCACGCGCGACATCTTCCGCGTAACCGGCGAAGGCGATCAGGCTGCAACGATCACCTGGACGGTCGAGCCCGGTGCGCACGCGGCATAAGGCCGTCGCCCTGGCCGCCGCCGTCAGCATCCTAGCGTTTGGGCCAGCCATGGCCTTTGCCCAGCAAGAACAGGCGCAGGCCGCCACGCAAGTGACGGTCGACCTCTCGGAGCTCGACCGCGGCGACCGCGAGGAACCGTTGGCGCAGACAGGCGACAGACGATGGCTCTTGGCAGCAGGCGCCACAGCAGCAGGCGCGGGGACCGCCGGCCTCGGGCTGCACATCAAACGCAGCCAGAAACAAAACACGGACAGGCCGCACTAAATTAGCTAAGGAGACCCCATGGCATCGAAGAACCTTTTGCCCGTCGTCGCACTCTGCGGCGCGCTCGCAACCGGAACGCCTGTCGCCGCTTGGGCGACTCCCGTCATGGCAGACTCCTTACCAGCAGCCCTAAGCTCCGCACCAAATCCGTCGAGCGCCATTGCGTGCAAGCGTTTTTCGATCGCACAGGCCGCAATCTCGACCTCGGGATGCCTTCGTCGTAATACGGACGGCTCGATAGTCGTGGATATCAATCGTTCGAACAAGGCAAACGGCTCCCAGGCGGGGTGCGCCGTCTGCACGTGGCGCTCGGTTGTGCTCGATGCAGATGGCGATCCATGCAATTTAGAGCTGCGCATCGACATCGCTTCGATCGATGACTCGGCGAACGGAGCGAAGGTCGCCTTCGACGGTACGTTTTTCGAGAAAGGAGGCGGTATATGTCTGGGCTGCGCCGCCGCGAATGCAGACGACACGCAGCCCACCCTCTCATTCACGGCATCGTTGCGGCTGACCAAAGCCGGCACCGATGCCATCGCGGCGGGAGAAGCGTCCCTGCTGTTCTACGCCGTCAGTACCAAAGACACAGACGCTCATTTCGAGAAGCCAGCCGGATCACTCAGCCTTACACGAGGGATAGAGGCAGGCCCTATTGAAATCGATGCCCGCGCGCAAAGCAGGCAACGCATTCTTGCCGACCCGGCGCTTCTCGAAATGGAGTGGAACGGATCCGGAGCCATCGGAATTCTCCCCTCCGCGTTTGACGCCAAGACGCTCCCCCCAAACGACGAACCCATCAACGCAACCATACAAGAAGAGAGCGCGGACAAAGAAGCAGGTGCGGGCGACACGCCGTCGCCGACAAACAGCGTCCCAGCTTCTTTCGAAGCGCCGAATGAGCCCGCTGCCGATCCAAACGATCCCGAGTTCGCGGACAGTCTGGGGCTTGCTGATCCTCAAGAGATCGATGAAGGTAACTGCTGCGTGCTTGCCGCGCTCGACCACACGGAGGTCATCGACGCTGCGAACATCGAAGTTGCCGCCGCCAATCAGCCCGTCCGCAAGTCGGCTATCATCGCATTTCCTGAATCCATCGAAGTCGTCTTTTTGCCATCGGGCGAGGTCGTGGCCCCAACACTGCTCACCTTGTTGGGCGCCAAGAATACTCGAAACGAAATTAAAAAGGTCACGGTTGTCGACCCTGCAACCACCGCCAAGCTGCGTCTATACGCCGTTGCTCCAGACGGAGGCAAGACCTTGGAATTCGATGGTGACACACTCCTAGCCTGGCGACGTCTGGACATTATGCAAGACGTCTCGTATCAGATCGAACTCGAAGGGTTTGATCGTGCCCGCGATGCCAATATCATCGCCGCGGCTATTGAATCCCCGCAGCGGCTTATGACACTGCGCTTTGAATACTATCCCTATGTCCCGACAACCACCTGAGGCTTAAATGCTGCACATCATTCCTAACACCACTTATATAACGTATTAGATGAGTCGCGATGTGCCTCGCATTTCGTTCTGCTACGATTGCCACGTTGGCATCAATACAGGAGGGCTCATGCCGGGCTTGGGAACAATCATCAACGTTGTGCTTTTAGTTGCGGGCGGTCTTTTGGGATTAGCGGGCGGCCGCTTCATCACACCGCGCATCCAAGACACGCTCATGAAAGCATCGGGGCTGTGCGTCCTGTTTATCGGCCTTGGCGGCACCATGCAAAAGATGCTCCTTATCGATGGGAAGGCGCTAGCGACCACCGGCACCACCATGCTCATCGTCTCATTTGCGCTCGGTTCGCTCATCGGCGAGGCCGTCAACTTGGAAGCCGCCATCGAGAACCTTGGCGAATGGCTCAAGCGCAAGACCGGCAGTGAGGGCGATAACGAGTTCACCAACGCTTTTGTCTCGACTTCACTCACCGTGTGTATCGGCGCCATGGCAATTGTGGGATCGATCCAGGACGGCCTGCTCGGCGACTGGTCAACGCTTGCCCTCAAGGGCGCACTGGACTGCATCATCGTCTGCACCATGACGGCGTCGCTCGGACGCGGCTGCATCTTCTCGGCCCTGCCCGTAGCCGTGTTCCAGGGGACGATCACGTTGTTTGCCGGCGCGCTCTCCCCCATCATGACCACAGCAGCCCTCAACAGCCTTTCGCTCGTAGGCTCCATGCTCATCTTCTGCGTCGGCGTCAACCTCATCCGTCCTCAGACCTTCCGCACGGCCAATATGCTCCCCTCCGTCGTCATCGCCGTCATCTACGCCCTCCTGTTCTAAATCTATCAACGCAGCGGTATCTCGAACACCTGTTTGATGCTGTGCTATGATATGAGGTCACCGTAGCTGCGTTCGAGAGGAGGAGCGGTGGCCGACCAGGACATCAAGATGCTCATCGAGCGCATTATGGCCGAGGCCCGGACCCATCAGTCTGCCCGCTTCTCACATGAAGTCTACGCAGACGAGCCGATTCTCAAAACCGGCCGACAGATGCAGAATTTCCTCCCCGACCAGTACCGTAAAATGCGCGAGATATCGCGCTGGCAGGATGACCCCAAGGGCGGTGCGGGCCGCTGGCTTTCGGAAGCCGAGCTTTTTTACCGCCAGGGCCTGCTGATGGCCGACTTTGAGGACGACTGTCCCTACAACGGCACCTTTAAGTCGTACTTTCCCACCTACAACGCCATGAGCGACCGGCAGCTGCGCGGCTACTTTACCTGGCGTGCCCAAGTGCGCCGCGGAACCGTCGAGGAAACGTCTACGTCCTTTGCCTTTCTGTATCTCTATGAGCTGATTTGCGGCATTGGCGTAGATGACCCGCTCGACGGTTTTAACAAGATCAAGGCCTTTTGGGATGTCTATCGCGCCTTCGAGCCCGGCATTGATCGGTTTGCACGCGTGTGGTTGCAGGATTACGCCGTATTCCATGGGCTCAACCCCAAGCTGCTTCGTGACTCTAAAACCGTCATGTTCGATAACGCCCTTATCGAGCTGCGGCGCGCGGCACGAGACCTTGTACCGGCACCGGCACCGTCCGACCAGACCCCCAAACGTCGCAAAACCTCCGAGCCCACGCTCCCCCTTCCGCCCGATGAGGTGCGCGAGGAGCGACTCATGGCCGCCATCAACGCCCTCTCCACGTACAACCTAAGTAACTCGCGGCTCGACCGCAGCCACCACCGCGATCTGCGCCACGCGGCATGCGCCGTGTATGTCCGCATGGCGCGCTACTATGACACGCACCGAAAGACCGGCATCGTGGCGAGTTTATTTGGGGAGGAGACGGCCATGCCCTACACCATGTTTGCCTCGGCCGTATTCTTTGCGCCCGAGCGCCACGAGGACTGCGAATATCGCCTGGATCCTATCCATATCTACCGTTGCCAAAACGGCTTTTGGGAATGCATGCGCATCCACGGTAGTAGGCAAAAGAGCAGCAAGCTCGGTGAAATGATGCGCGCCTGCGACCAACGCCTGCGCCTGGCGCTGGACCCCGCCCATCCCCTTAAGGAAGAAAAGGTCCCCAAATATCTGGCCAAAATTATCGATGACGAGATTGTGGCATGGCTTTCGTGGGACGCCGTACACCAGCCCGTCAAGATCGATATCGATCTGAGTCAGCTGGGGCACATTCGGAGCGCCGCTGCGCAAACGCGCGAAGCGCTTTTGATCGACGAAGAGCGCGAGGACGATGTGCCCACAGAGGTCGATACGGCGGAATCCGAGCAACCGGAAGCCAAGCCTGCGACCGACGTGATGGCCGAGCCGATCGCGGCGCCTACGGAGCGCAACAAAGCCGACGAGCCAACCATTTCCACCGAACAGTTTGGCGTCGTGGCACCGCTCCTCGCACCGACGCCAGCGGTCGTATCGACTGCACCCGCTGGCACCGCAACCGAACTCGCGCCCGCCGCAGATGCCTTCCTTCGCGCGCTGCTCGAGCAAAACGCAGCGCAAGCGACATTGGCGGTAGTGCAATCGGAGCAGAGCGAGGACATGCTCGTCGACAGCATCAACGAGGCGCTCTTTGACCTGGTGGGTGACACCGTTATCGAGTTTGGAGCGGCAGGACCGCAGATCATCGAGGATTACGAAGCAGACGTGAGAGGATACCTAGACCATGAGTGATACCGCATCCACAGCACCCCGCGTGCCCAAGCGCGTCGCTGCCGTCATTCTCAACTCGCTCAAGGGCGGCGTGGTCCCGCGCATCGGCCTTCCTTACATCACCGTAGGGCGCGAGGTCGAGATCCGCGCCCTGCTCACCGATCTGAGTCTCATCGCCGACGGTGGCGCGAGCTTCCGCTTTCTGGTCGGTCGTTACGGCGCCGGCAAGAGCTTTTTGCTCCAGACCATCCGCACGCACGCCATGGGCGAAGGATTCGTCGTCGCTGATGCCGACCTGTCGCCCGAGCGCCGCCTGCAGGGCGGTCAGGGACAGGGCCTTGCCACCTACCGCGAGCTCATCCGCAATATATCGACCAAGACGCGCCCCGAGGGCGGTGCGCTCAACCTTATTTTGGATCGCTGGGTCGCCTCGTGCGCCGACGTCGACGAGTCGGTCGTCAATGCCCAACTGGCCCCGCTCGAGGAGATGGTCCACGGCTTCGACTTCACCCGCATGCTCCGCCGCTATCGCATGGCCGTATCCGAGGGCGATGAAGAGGCTATGAGCCGCGTGACCAAATGGATTCGCGGCGAGTACCGCACCAAGAGCGAGGCTCGCGCCGAACTGGGGTCCTCAACCATCATCAGCGACGATGACTGGTACGACTACGTCAAACTCATCGCGCGTTTTTTGGTTTGCAGTGGCTACAAGGGCATGCTGGTGCTCATCGACGAGCTCGTGAATCTGTATAAGATTCCCAACGCCATTACGCGCCAGTACAACTACGAGAAGATCCTGACCATGTACAACGACACGCTCCAGGGCAAGGCGCAGTACCTGGGCATGATCATGGGTGGCACGCCAACCTCCATCGAGGACCGTCGCCGCGGCGTGTTCTCCTACGAGGCCCTGCGCAGCCGACTCGCTCAGGGCCGTTTTGCGCGCGAGGACCTTAAGGACATGCTCGCGCCCATCATTCGTCTGCAGCCACTCACCTATGAGGAGCTGCTGGTGCTCATCGAAAAACTCATGCAGATCCATGCCGGCTACTTTGGCTGGACGCCCACGCTTACCGAGAACGACTTGGTGGACTTTCTCAAGATTGAGTTTGGCCGCGTGGGAGCCGATACGCACTTGACGCCGCGTGAGGTCATTCGTGACTTTATCGAGCTGCTCGACATCCTATGCCAAAACCCCGACGCCAACGTGGCCGAGCTACTGCAAAGCGTCGGCGGCGACGCGCTGGCGCCGGCAACAGCAACAGGCGACACCGGCACCGCAAGCGGCGACCGCAATTTCGCCGAATTCACCATCTAACCCGCCAAAAAGGGACAGGTTTATTTTGGCAGGCTTTATCTGGGCAAACGTCGAGGCAGTGATGCGGCAAGCCACTGCTCACCGCGTTAAGAGGTTCGTATTTGAGAGGAGGCCCCGTGAACGCCTTTGACCGCTACGCCCCGTTTATCCAAGACTTCATCTACTCCCACGATTGGGAGAGCTTGCGCTCTATCCAGGTTGCGGCAGCTGATGCCATCTTTAACACGCAAGATAATGTGCTCCTGACGGCATCCACGGCTTCCGGCAAAACCGAGGCAGCCTTCTTTCCCATCCTGACCGAGTTTTGGGAGAACCCGCCCGCAAGCGTGGGCGCCCTCTACATTGGCCCCCTCAAGGCGCTCATCAATGACCAATTCGTCCGCCTCAACGATCTGTGCGAAGAAGCCGATATCCCTGTCTGGCACTGGCATGGCGATGTCTCGCAGTCGCACAAGGCTAAGCTCATCAAAAAACCGAGCGGCATCTTGCAGATTACGCCCGAGTCACTCGAGGCGCTCCTGATCCATAAGCACATGGCGATCCCTCGTATGTTCTGCGACCTGCGCTATGTGGTTATCGACGAAGTCCATTCGCTCATGCGCGGCGACCGCGGCGGGCAGACGCTCTGCCTTATCGAGCGGCTCTCGCGCATGGCAGGCGTGCAGCCCCGCCGCATCGGTCTGTCGGCAACCATCGGCGACCCCGAGCGCACGGGCGCCTTCCTGTCGCAGGGGACGGGACGCAACTGCGTCATCCCCCGTTTTGAGGAGCCGCGCCGCGTGTGGCGCATCTCCATGGAGCACTTCTACAACTCGGGTCCCCAGGCGCAGCAGCGAGGATTCGAGAGCATGGGTCCTCAAGAGGCCGAAGTGCTTGCGTGCGAGCGCATTGAGGCAGTGACACCCGCGGCGCTGCCCGCATCCGGACAAGACATGCGCCACAGCGGACAGCTCACACAGGCGGAACGTCGTCAACGTCGCGAGCAGGCGCGGGGCAAGGACGCTCCCAAAGACCGTCGCACTTCCTCGGCCCCCGAGGGCGAAGTCGACATCCCACGAGCGACCGAGCAGGCGCTTCTCAGCCCCACCGACACAGCGCCAGACAACGCCGACCCCGGCATGGGCTATATCTTCGAACACACCCGCGGCCGCAAGTGCTTGGTCTTTGCCAACTCGCGCGAGGAGGCAGAGGCCGTGTGCTCCATGCTGCGCAGCTACTGCGAAAGTCGACACGAGCCCGACCGCTTTCTAATCCATCACGGCAACCTTTCGGCATCGCTGCGCGAGACGGCCGAGGAGCTCATGCGCGACGAGGAGCAGGCGCAGACAACCGTCACCACCTCTACGCTGGAGCTCGGTATCGATATCGGCCGCCTGGAGCGCGCCTTCCAGATTGACGCGCCGTTTACCGTCAGCTCCTTTTTGCAGCGCATGGGGCGCACGGGACGCCGCGACCTTCCGCCCGAGATGTGGTTTGTCATGCGCGAGGAAGAACCCGAGCCGCGCACGATGATGCCCGAAACCATTCCCTGGAAGCTCCTGCAGGGTATCGCGCTCGTACAACTCTATCGCGAGGAAAAGTGGGTCGAGCCGCCCGAGCTCGATCGACTCCCCTACAGCCTGCTCTATCACCAGACTATGTCGACCCTCGCCAGCACCGGCGAGCTCACGCCGGCCGAACTTGCCCAGCGTGTGCTCACGCTCAGCTATTTCCACCGTATCTCGGCAGACGATTACCGTGTGCTGCTACGTCACCTCATTAAGATCGACCATATCCAGGTCACCGAAGGTGGCGGGCTCATCGTGGGTCTCGCGGGCGAGCGCGTCATCAACAACTTTAAGTTCTACGCCGTGTTCCAGGAAAACGAGGAGTTTACCGTCCGGAGCGAATCGGCCGAGCTGGGCACGATTGTTAATCCGCCCCCGCCCGGTGAGCGCATCGCCATCGCCGGACACTGCTGGATTGTCGAGGAAGTGGACTGGAAGCGCCACACTGTCTTTGCCACGCAGGTCAAGGGCCGGGTGCCGGCCTACTTTGGCGACTGCCCCGGCGACATCAATACACACGTACTCGAGCGCATGCGCAAGGCGCTCAACGAGCACGCGACATATCCGTACCTCATGGGTAACGCACGGGCCCGCTTGGCGCAGGCTCGCCATACGGCCGAGATTTCGGGTGCGGGAACCAAGCCACTCATCAACCTGGGTGGCGACACCTGGGTACTCTTCCCCTGGCTGGGCAGTTACGCCTTTTTGGCACTCGAGCGCATGCTCAAGATTAAGTGTGCCGCGGAGCTGGGCCTTCGCGGACTCGACCCATCGCGCCCGTACTTTATGCAGTTTAAGATGAAGGCCGACGAGGAGACGTTCTTTGAGGTGCTCGCCGCCGAGGCCGAGAAGGACTTCAATCCCATCGAGCTCGTCTATCCCGGCGAGGTGCCTTATTTTGATCGCTACGACGAGTACGTTCCCGAGGAGCTCGTGCGCAAAGGCTTTGCCGAAGGCGTGCTCGACATCGAAGGCATGAAGCAGCGCGTTCTCGGCTGGCGCGACCACGCCTAAGACCAGTCTTTTTGGGACGGGGAGACCTATTTGTCGTGAAGAACGGTGCCGAGGAAGTCGGCGTCGAAGGGCACGGCTTCGGCAAAGGCGTAGTTGCCGTCGCTGGCGATGAGCAGGTAGTTCTCCTCGCCGCCGAACTCCGCATCGCCACATGGGACCACCCAGGCGTGGGCGAATACCTCGAGTGCCGTGGCAGCGCAATCGCGCAGGAACGTCACATCGCTCCCCTCGCTTGCGCTCACGATATTGGCAACGTAGACGCCACCGACATTTAGGCTGCCCCGCACCAAACGCAACGCTTCAACCGTCGCCAGCTCGCGTACGGGCTCGGCACCGCCAAAGCAATCGCTCACGACCACGTCGTAGCGACGATGGCCCACACTCGTCACACCCAGATACGAGCGAGCCTCAGCAGTAATCACCCGCAAGCGGTCGCCCACCGTGCGCTCCAGCTCGTCCAGATAGAACCAACGGCGCGCCAGGCGCGTAATCTCTCCGTCATACTCGATGACGTCCATGCGCAAGCCCTCGTGCGACATCAGGGCGAATTTAGGATAGGCAAACCCGCCGCCGCCCAGCATAAGCATACGGTCGATGCCGTGACCATAAGCGTCGCGCATCGCATCCTCGGACTCAAACACGTCGTCAAACGCACGATAGTACGCAAAGACGGGCTCGGCCCAACGCTCACCGACATAGCTCGCGCTTTGGTAGACGCCGCCTTGCACCAACACGCGAATCTCATCGCCGCCCTCATCGTGCACGCGTTTCACACGCGCCAACCCATTGCGGGTTCGCGCAACCTGCAGACAGGCAGCGCGAACAGCGACGGCGGCCGCACCAAGCGCCGCGGCTCCCAGAGCAACGCCGGCAACGACGCCGGCAGAAACACTTGGCTTGTTCATCTAGAGCTCCTTTTGCAGATAGAGTCCATGGTCGTAAAAACCCAAATGGCGATAGTACTCGCGTGTGCCAATCGCGCTGATCACGTTGATGCGCGCATAGCCCGCGTCCCGAGCAATATGGCACGCACGCTCTACGAGCAAACGCCCCAATCCATGGTGCTGGGCTGCCTGGCCTTGATCTCCCACGCGCGCCGCCATGCCATACACGTGCACCTCGCGAATCATCGCCTCGTCCGGTGTCGTCGGCAACTCATCCGCATGCGCGGCAACAAAAGCACGATCGGGCAGAGACAGACGCAAAAAGCCCGCGATCTTGCCCTGCGGCGTCACCCACTGCAAAAAGCGCTCGTGCGTCACCGGCGTCTCGTACGCCACTTCCTCGTCAAGGGTCAGCTCATGCAAGTCGGCGCCCGCCGTGCTAATCTCGCGATAGCGAATCTCACGCACTGTCGCGCCTTCCCCACGAGCCGACAAGCGGTTTTCAACGAGCTGACGCAGGTTGGGCTTCTTGTTGCCCACCATGATGTCGTCGGAGCTAAAGTCGCGGATCATGCGACTGATGCGGCAGAACGCCGGCGTCACCACGATGTCGTCGGCCAACACATCGAGCAGCTCTTCCTCGGTATAGGGACGCCACTCGCCGCGCTCATAGCAGCCCACCAGACGCGAGCCCTCGATGAGCGCGCACGGGTAGACCTTGACCTCGTCGGGCATAAAGGCCCCTTCGGTCATAAAGCGCTCGTAGTCGCGCTTGTCCCCCTCGGGTGTGGCGCCCAATAAGTTGAGCATAAAATGCGCATGGATCTTAAAGCCAAAGAGGCGCGCAAGCGAAAACGCCTGCTCGATCTGAGCCACCGAAATGCGACGCTCGTTGATATCGAGCAAATGCTGGTCGAGGCTCTGGATGCCCATCTGAATCTTGGTGCAGCCCAGACGACGAATGAGCGTGAGCGCCTGTGGCGTCACGGCATCGGGGCGGGTCTCGATAACGAGCCCCACCACGCGATGCTTCGCCGTCTCGTTGATGCGCTGCTGACGCTCAAGCTCCTCCATCGTTTCCGTCTGCCACTCGGCAGCCTCGCCCCATGGCGTACCGGGGCCGTACAGACGACGCACTGCGCGGTTATAGCCACCAACGACAGCATCCACACGCCCCTGCTCGTCGGCAACGCCGCTCGCAAGCTCGGCCTCGTCGGTCGCAATGCCGGCAGCCCGATAGCGCTCGCGGCGCTCTGTTACCACCGGCGGCAGGGCATCGGCGGGAGCGTCATCGAGCAGGCGCCCTGCCTCGGCACGGCTGATGCCCGGACGCGCCAACATGGGGTTTGCCGCCACACCGGCGACGGCATCGTCATTGAGCGCACGGAAAAGCTCCGACATAAACCACGTCTGATACCCTTGCGGATAGTCGCTCCAGGTACCGCCGAGCACAATGAGCTCTATCTTGTCGGTCGCATGTCCCATCTGCGAAAGCGCGGTCAGACGAGCGCTCACCTGCAGATACGGGTCGAAGCAGTTTTGCTCCGCACGGGCGCACGCCGGCTCGGCGTGCAGATAGCTTTTGGGCATGCGCAGATCGTTGGGGCAAAACAGGCAATCGCCCGAGCATGGCCAGGGCTTGGTAATGACGGTAATGGTCGCCACGCCCGAGGCCGTTCGGCGCGGCTTCATACGCAGGACCTGCAGCAGTTGACGCTCCAGATCGGAATCGACATTCCACGCAGCCCACCGAACCGGCTCCTCACGTTTAACCCGCTGGTAGAACGGCAGCAGACGGCGCTTGGCCAAATCGCGTTTGTCGGCACCCTCACGGCGCGCCTCGGCATGTATCAGTTTGACGAGCGCTTTGTCGTCCACGGTCTCGCCGCGACGCAGAGCCTCGAGTATGTTCAAGATAATCTGTTCCATGTCCCCATTGTAAAGGCAAAGGCGCCGAAGCCCGTCACGGCTCCGGCGCCTCCATCAAAGAGCATGCCTATATGTACCGATCTCCGAAAACCGCATGTCACTCCGGATCAAACGACATGTCGCCCGAACCGACCTCAAAACGATACGTAGCAGACTTATCGCCGTTATCGAATTCAAGATTCAAAATGGTCTCGCCGTCGTAGCCAAGCGGAAGGAAATCGCTCTCAAAGTCGCCGCTGCCCAAGGTGAGGCTCGCCTTAAAGCCCGTCGAGTTCGGAACCGTCATCTCCACATCGCCCGAGCCCACACTCACGTCCATCGACTTCGCGGGGGCCTGGTAGAGCTCGAACGTCACATCGCCCGAACCGACCTCGGCATTCAGGGTATCGGTCACGGTGCCCGTAAACTCAACGTCTCCAGAGTCCAAAGTCAGGTTGAGGTCATGACACGCAATGCCCGCGACCGTCAGGTCACCCGATCCTACATTCGCTGTAATGCCCACCATGTTATCGGCAACTTCGCGCGGCAGTTCGACGGTAACCGTGCGGTCAATGGCGCGCTCGTCATCGCAATCGAACTGGCGAATCTTGAGCGTAGAGCCCTTGATTTCGGCCAGGTTCTGGGTTGCCGCATCGAAGGCAACGGTCCCCGTTGCCACGCGACCGCTTTCAATTACGCGCACTGGCCCGCTGGAGACGTGTTTGACCTCGACCGTGCCCGACGTCACGTCCAAGTCAAGCGATGTGAACGCGTCGGCATCAAAGGTTTCGCTCGAAAGCTGCTGAGGCTGAGCGGAATAGTTACCGCCATCCAAAAGATCGTCCTCGTCAACCGCATCGTCCATACCAGAGAAGCCGGATACAACATCGTCGAGATCCCACGGGCCATCAAAATGAATCAAAGTCCGCGAAATGCCAAAGACAAGCCCGATGATGAGCACAAACGCTCCGATGCCAACGCCCAAGCGTACCTTGGATTCATGCGAAAGCTTCATCATTCATCACTCTCTTTGGCAATCGGCTCAGCGGTAGTCGCGGTAGCCACGTCAGCATCAGATTCCGCAGAAGTATCCTTCCCCTGGGCCTTGACCGCCACCGACGCCGAACCAACCTGAATATCCCCGCGCGCCCAATCGCCATCGAGCGCACGCGCCACCCAGTGATAGATGGGAATCGTAAAGAAGATCAGTGCGGCAAAGGGGCCGGCACCAAACAGGAACATCAGCAAAAAGAACAGCAGCCAGCACACGGCCCAATACGGGAACGACTGGAACGGGCCCTTCACCGGAGTCGAGCCAACCGCACCGCCACTCGTCGCCTGCGCCGTAGCGGCATTGGCGGCCTGTGCACTCCAGCTTGCCGCTTGCGCCGCCTTGGCGGCGGCATCACTCGCCTGCGTTGCCGCCTCGGTGGCACGTGCCGCCGCCTCATGGGTGCGTGCGCGCTCTGCCGCCTCGGCCTCGCGTTGGCGAGCGCGGTCCTCGTTCTCAAACTCGATATCGTCCTCAATCTCGTCGCTCGGATTGAGCAACTCGTCCAAGCTCACGCCATAGAGTTTGGCGAGCGAGATCAGGTTCTCGGTATCGGGTGAGCTCTCCGCGCGCTCCCATTTACTGACCGCCTGGCGCGACAGCCCCAGCTTTCGCGCCAGCCCTTCTTGGCTAAAGCCTTTGCTGCGGCGAAGGTCGGCGAGCCGCTGCGCAGTTTCTACATTCATGGTTCCTCCTATGTGATGCCAGCCGTGCCGCCGGACCGTTTTTGTTCTTAAGGCGCCTTGCACAGTTAAAAATCTATCCGCCACCGCCAAAAACATGCCACCTATTCTAGTGAGATTTTTGACAACCGGCGGTTGCGGGTGCATATGAGCTGCGGAAATGTGTCCAAACAAAGCAATGACCCGTAGCTTGGTTGTCCCCGTTGCGGCGTTAACGGTAGTATGGTCGTACTGTTAATTGCGCACCGCCAACGGAGGGAGTTCCGCGCCGTGAACCGCGATTTCGCCTCATCGCTCATCCAGCTCAACAACACGTTCTATCGCGAGCACTCCGCCTCCTTCTCCGATACGCGCCAGGCCCCGTGGCCCGGCTGGGTGCGCACCATGGACATCGCGCTCGGGCAGCTCGACGTCGCCACGATCGAGCATCCCGTCCGCGTCTTCGATCTTGCCTGCGGCAATATGCGATTCGAGAATTTTGCCGCCGGCGGCGCACTTGCCGCCAAGGGCGTCGACGGCGCAAACCCCTCGGCAGATGCCAGCTGCCCGTTTGAGTTCTATGGTGTCGACTCGTGTCAAGATTTGGCTATCGATGCACATGGCCACGCCCTGCGCATTCCCAACCTGCACTTCCAGGAGCTCGACGTGCTCGACGCCCTCATGAAGCTCAACCCCGCCGAGACGCCCGACGTGCTTTTCGACGCCCCGCTCGCCGACATCTCGGTCTGCTTTGGCTTTATGCACCACGTGCCGTCGTGCGAGTACCGCGTACGCGTACTCGACGCCCTGGTGCGGCAGACGCGCCCGGGCGGCATCATCGCCATCAGCTTTTGGGAGTTTATGAACGACGAGCGCATGGCGCGCAAGGCCGTTCGAGCCGAAGCCCGCGCCGAGCTCACCCCGCCGTTTGAGGGTTACGATTCCGCACAGTTTGAAGCCGGCGACCACCTCATCGGCTGGCAAAACGACCGCCACGCCTACCGCTATTGCCATCACTTTGACGATCAGCAGATCACCGACCTGGTGCGCGGCGTCCGTACGTTCTACAAGAGCGGCGAGGTCCCCGTGCGCGAGCTTGAGCGCTTCCATGCCGACGGTCGTAGCGGCGAGCTCAACCGCTATGTGATTCTCAAGCGCCTGTAGGCACCGACGACTCGCCGCCGAGCCGCACCACATCTTTCGGGCAATCTATGCCCGCCCTTTTCAACCCATTGACGGAACGCGCGGCCATGCGTTTCGCATTTATGACCAAGGAGCCTCATGGGAGCCGTCCACGTTCGCACGCCTAAGAACTTTGTGCTCGAGGAGCGCCTGGAGCGCTACGCCGATGCGATCGAGACGAACCCCGAGGCTTATGCCGGAGATTGGCGCGAGGCTTGCGCGCCAGCTGGCAGCAAGCCCTTCGAACACCTTCACCTGGATCTTGGCTGTGGCAAGGGAACCTATCTGGTCGAGCGCGCCCACCGCGAGCCCGACACCCTCTTTATCGGCATGGACCAGGAGCCCATCTGCATCGCCTATGCCGCGCAGAAAATCTGCGAACAGGGGCTATCCAACGCACTCGTCCTGCCCCGAGGCGCCGCATCGCTGCCACAGCTGTTTGCCGCAGGCGAGCTCGATGCTATCACCATTAACTTTCCCACGCCGCAGCCCAAGGCCAAGTACGCTAAAAAACGACTCGTCCATGTCGACCATCTGATGCTCTACCGCCCGCTCTTTTCAGCCGGCGCTACCGTCACGCTGCGCACCGATAGCAAGCCGTTGCGCGATTACGCCCTGGGACAGTTTGCCGCGGCCGGCTACGATACGCTTTGGGTAAGCGACGACGTCCGCCGCGACCATCCCGAGCACCCCGAGACCGAATATGAATGCCGCACGCGCGAGATGGGTGCCGCCGTCTATGGCATTTGCGCCACACCCGGCGCGCAGCCCAGCGATGAACAGCTCGCGGCGGGCCGCGCGCAGGAGCAAAGCCTTGCCTGCTACCTGCCCGAAAACCTCGATGCGCTCACCTATGTACCTCTGGGCATGGAAGAGGCCGTCGAGAACTTTAGAAACCGCGCCCGCAAAAGCAAGAAGCGCCTGCCGCAGGAGTCCTAGGGGCTTCTGATGGTCGCGGCGTCGGCAAACAAGTGAAAATAGTCGTCAGCGAACGACCCTCAAACCTAAGTGAGTAGACTATTTTGCAATAGCCAAGCACAGCCCGCATAGCGAAACATAAAACCGCAGGTAGAACCCTTGCGCAAAAGCGATGTGCTCGCAATATCGCAAAAAGTCTACTCACTTAGCTAGCGACTACACTAAACGGCTGGGCAGAACGCCCATTTCCTGCATTTTCTCGCGCGCTGGCACCCCACGCCGCCGCTACGCCATAATAGTTGGCGGACAATCGCGAGAGAAAGCAACCATATGGCACAGACCACGACAGATACCGCCGCCAGCACCGTCTCCGGCGCCGGCGCTGCCAGCTCATTCTCGGGCGGCACGGGAACCGAAGCCGAGTTTGGCTCGCTCGGCGCGCTCTCCCCCACCTGGTGGGAGCCCGAGGACGGCAGTGAGCCCGAACCATGGCTCACGCCCGAGCAAGCCTTCGAACGCTTCTTTGAATGGACAAGCGATCGCGGCATTGAGCTGTGGGATCACCAAGAAGAGGCCCTCATGGACCTGGCTGCCGGCGATCACGTCATTTTAGGCACACCGACCGGATCGGGTAAATCGCTCGTCGCGCTGGGCATGCTCTTTATGGGCATGGCACAGGGCAAGCGTTGCTATTACACGGCCCCTATCAAGGCCTTGGTCAGCGAAAAGTTCTTCGATCTGGTGCAGGTACTCGGCCGCGATAACGTCGGCATGATCACCGGCGATACGCATATCAATACCAAGGCGCCCGTCATCTGCTGCACGGCCGAAATCCTTGCCAACGATGCACTGCGCGAGGGCGAGGGCGCCGACGTGGGCTGCGTGGCCATGGACGAGTTCCACTACTTTGCCGACCCCGACCGCGGCTGGGCCTGGCAGGTGCCGCTGCTCACCCTGCCCCACACGCAGTTTATGCTCATGAGCGCCACGCTCGGCGATGTCACCGCCATCGCCGCCTCACTCGAGGAACACACCGGCGCTGCTTGCGACTTGGTTGTCGACGCCCCACGCCCCGTGCCGCTGAGCTACGACTACGTGACGACCTCGCTCGAGGGCACGGTCGAGCTCGCCATGCGCCGCGGCGAGGCCCCGCTCTATATCGTGCACTTTAGCCAAGATGCCGCCCTTGCGACGGCACAGTCACTCGCCAATTTTGGCATCGCCAGCAAGGAGCAGCGCGAGGCCATTAAGGAAGCCGCCAAAGGCACGAGCTTCTCGACGGCCTTTGGCAAGATCCTCAAGCGCTTGCTTGGCTGCGGCGTCGGCGTGCACCACGCCGGTATGCTGCCGCGCTATCGTCTGCTGGTCGAGCGCTTGGCGCAGCAGGGCCTGCTGCCTGTCATCTGCGGCACCGATACGCTCGGCGTCGGCATCAACGTACCCATCCACACCGTGGTCCTCACCGCGCTCACCAAGTTCGATGGCTACAAGATGCGTCGTCTGCGCGCCCGCGAGTTCCATCAGATTGCCGGTCGCGCCGGCCGTTCGGGCTTCGATACCGAGGGCATGGTCATCGCCGAGGCCCCGGAGCACGAGATCGAGAACGCCAAGCTCATGGCCAAGGCGGGTGACGACCCCAAGAAGCTCCGCAAGATTAAAAAGAAGAAGGCCCCCGAGGGCTTTGTCACCTGGAACAAGCAGACCTTTGAGCGTCTGATTGAGACGCAGCCCGAGACGCTCAAGCCGCGCCTGCGCATCACGCACTCCATGGTGATTAGCGTGGTCGAGCAGGGCGGCGACGCCCGTGCCCGCGTACACGACCTCATCGAGACGAGCCTGCAGACCCCCGAGGAAAAGGCCAAGCTCGAGGTTCGCGCCGATGAAATCTTCGCCACACTCATCGATTCCGGCGTCGTCGTTCGCACCGAGGTGCCGCCCGCACCCGACGCCCCGACTGACGCCGCACCAGACATTGACTATGCACTGACGGTCGATCTGCCCGAGGACTTTGCGCTCGATCAGCCGCTCTCGCCGTTCTTGCTTGCCGCGTTGGAGCTGCTCGATCCCGAGAGCGAGACCTATACCATGGATCTGATCTCGATGGTCGAGGCAACGCTCGAGGACCCCAAGCAGGTGCTGCGCGCACAGGAGCGCGCTGCGCGCGACCGCGCGATGGCCGAAATGAAGGCTGACGGCGTCGAGTATGAGGAGCGCTTGGAGCGCATTCAAGACGTCACGTACGAAAAGCCGCTCGAGGATTTGCTCGACGCCGCCTTTGACAAGTACTGCCAGGAAGTGCCCTGGGCAAACGACTATCAGCTCTCTCCCAAGAGCGTCCTGCGCGACATGTTGGAGAGCGCGAGCGACTTTAAGGGCTATATCCAAAAGCTCGGCATCGCCCGCTCCGAGGGCATTCTGCTGCGCTACCTAGCCGAGGCCTACCGTTCACTCGACCGCACCGTGCCCATCGAGAAGCGCGACGAGCGCCTGCGCGACATTATCTCGTGGCTGGGCTTTGTGGTGCGCTCGGTGGACTCGAGCCTGGTGGACGAGTGGGAGAACGCCGGCAACCCGGCAGCCCTCGACGCCGCGCCGCCGCAGGGCATCGACGAGGTCGTGGCGGACCGCCGCGGCTGCACGCTGTTGGTGCGCAACGCGCTCTTCCGCCGCGTGACCCTTGCCGCTCGCGAGCACGTTCGCGACCTGGGCGAGCTCGACGACGACTGGGGCATGAGCGAGATCCGCTGGCAAAAAGCACTCGACGCTTACCACGAGCAGCACGAGGAAATCCTCACCGACGGAGATGCCCGCAGCGCCGCGATGTTTTCCATTGACGAGTCCGACGAGAAGACCGCGCACGTATGGCACGTGCACCAGATCTTTGCCGACGAGGATGGCGACCACGACTTTGGCATCATGGGCGATGTCGATCTGGACGCCACGCAAGACGGCGGCGAGGTCATCTTCAAAAACTACCGCGTCGGCTTTATCGAGGACCTGCTCGAGGACTAGCCGAACATACTGGAACGAAACGAAGCGGGGTCGCTGGCAACATCGCCAGCGGCCCCGCTTTTTGCGCGATACGCTATCCCCTACTCGGTATCCTCGACCTCATACGAATCCGCCTCGGCTGGCTCATCGTTTGTCTCTGTCGCAGCCCCGCGCGCCTCGTCAAACGCGGCCTTCATGGTCTTGTTGCCCCACGTGAGCTTGCGAATGGTAAGATCGTCGGCCTTCTTGTTGGCTAGGCGCAGATTGTTCTCGGAGGACAGCAACGCCTCCTTGGTTTTCTGCAGATGGCTAATCGTCTTGTCGATCCCATCAATCGCCGTTTGGAACTTGCGGCTCGCGATCTCGTAGTTGCGACCGAAATCATTCTTGAACTTTTCCATCTTGGCTTCGAAGTTCGTGACGTCGATATTCTGCTGTTTGTACTCCGCCAGTTCCTGCTTATAGCGCAGCGAACCCATGGCGGCGTTGCGAAGAAGCGTGATCATGGGAATAAAGAACTGTGGGCGAATCACGTACATCTTCTCGTAGCGATAGCTCACGTCCACGATGCCGGCGTTGTAAAGCTCGCTCTCGGGTTCGAGCAACGTGCAGAGCACCGCGTACTCGCAGCCCTTTTGGCGGCGATCGTGGTCGAGTTTCTTAAAGAAGTCCTCGTTCTTGTGCTTGGTCGCGGTCTCATCGTTCTCGTTTTTCATCTCGAACATAATCGAAATGACCTCGTTACCGCTTGCGTCGCACTCGCGGAAGATAAAGTCGCCCTTGGTGCCCTCGGACGCATCGTTATCCTTCTCGAAGTACGCGTTGGGAAACGCCGTCATGCGCAGGCGATTGAACTCGGTCTCGCAGTGCTGCTCGAGCGACTCGCCCACCATCTTGGTGGACAGGCGTACCTTCATGTCCTTAAGACGCTCAATCTCTTCGTCCTTGTAGCGAATCAGGTCATCGCTCGCGCGCTTGGCCTGCGCGAGCTCGAGCTCATGCGCCGCCTTGACCTGTTCCTCGCGAGAATCGCGCACCGCCAGCTCGCTCGTCAGCTTGGCACGTGCCTCATCGCGCTCTCGTTCCGCCGCGGCGACCGCCTTCGACAGCTCCATTTTTGCAGAAAGTTCTTGCTCACGAAGCTGTGCACGAAGGCCCTCGGCCTCGCGCTCGGACTGAGTCTTAGCATTCGAGAACTTCTCACGCACTTCTGTCTGGTAATCGGAAAGCTTACGATTCGCTTCGTTTTGCGCAGCCTCGAGCTTACGCTGCGCCTCGGCCGCAGCAGTTGCGAGTGCCATTTCTTGAGCCTTATCTGCGGCGGCAAGCTTTGCCTGCAACTCCGCAATCTGAGCATCGCGCGCGGCGAGGTCATTTTGAGTCGCATTGCGTACCGCGGCTTCGGCAAGCTTTGCTTCGTCATCTTTGCGCCCAAGCTGCGCACGCAGGCTATCGATCTCGCGCTGCAGCTCGGCATTCTCCTTTTGAGCATCGGCACGGGCCTCAACCGCCGCGCGCTGGCTTGCACTCTCGCGCTCTGCGGCAGCGCCCTCAAGCTTGGCACGCAGCTCGGCAAGCTCGGCATCGCGCTTGGCGACTTCTTGTGCCAGCTGCTGAGCTGCAGCGTTCTTCTGCTCGACAAGCTGAGCGTTGCGCTGAGACTCTGCCTTTTGCAAGGCAGCCGTCGAACGCGAGCGCTCAAGCTCCAGCGCCTGCTCGCCCTCGCGCTGGACTGCCTTCACACGCTCGTCCAGGTCGCGCGAAAACTCGGCATCGCGTACTTGCTTGACGATATCCGCATAGCCGGACGCATCGACCTTAAAAACTTCGCCGCAATGCGGGCACTTAATCTCGTTCATAGCAGCTCCTCGATGGACGCAAATTTCGACCGCCTACACTCTACCGCGCCGCACGGACAAAAAAGGCGCCGCTGCCATAATGGCAACGGCGCCAGAGCCACCACAAAGGTGCCTGTCCCCTTTGTGGTGGCTCTGGCGCCCTATAACCCAAAGAAGCTAAGAATCTGATCACGGCTTACGGGCTTGTACTCGTTGGCATCGAGACCGACATCGTAGCGAAAGATAGGGCGCTCGCGATCGCGGTTGCGCACGTTGGTGCGGTCTCCCCTGCTGTGGATATGCCCGTGCAGCATGACGGCGCCACGCGCCTTGCCGTTCCAGCTGAGCATGGGGTAGTGGCTCATAACCAGACGATGGCCCTTGGCATAGCCGGGAGCAATCTCCAGGTAATCGCGCACGTCTTCCCAAATCCGCGGTACGTCGGAATCTTCCCAGTCGCCGTCATGGTTACCGCGGATGAGCGTCACGTTCTGGCATTCGATACGCTCGCGCAGGCGCACCGCCTCCGCCAGGGGCAAACGATAGGTAAAGTCACCCAGAATATAGAGGCGGTCGTCCGCAGCCACGCACTCATTGATGGCATCGATGACCTTGCGGTTCATCTCCTCGACCGAGCCAAACGGCCGGTCCATGTCGTGCAAGATATTCGTATCGCCCAGGTGCAAGTCGGCGGTAAACCACATCATCGTCTGTGTCCTCATTTCGCAACGTGTTCAACTCGTGCTAAGTATACAGACGCAGCGATGCGGCGGTTATCCAAAGAGCCCGCCGAACAGTCCGCGGCGGCGTTTGTCTTGCTTTTTCGAAGCGTCACTCTGAGTTTTCTTGTCCTGCCGTTTCTTACGATCCTGCTCCAACTCATCGTCGTCGAGTAGCAGATCCCACTCAAACGGATCGTCTGTCAGATCGAACTGGTCGTCGTCATCAAACATGGCCGCCTCCATTGCCGACTAGCGGGCATCCACCACATAGAGGCCAACGCGCACCTGGTGCCACGGGCTGCGCTCGGGGGCAACCTGTTGCACGCGGGCCTCAAATACGTCCTCGTGGCCGTAATACATCATCAAGGACAGCGGGCCGACCTCGTTTCCCGGAACGTAGCCAAGTTTGGTCTTGCCATAGTAGATCGCAACTGCCTCGGGGTCATGGGGATTATCGCGCTCGGCACACAGCGTCAGCTTATCGCCCGCTTTAAGATCGCCCAGGACCAAGGCGCCATCGGCATACTGAAATCCTGCAATGTGAAATGACAGAAGAACACGTGAAGGCTCGTACATAGCAGCTCCTCTAACGGCCGGATAAACCGGTGTGTAACCTTATTGAGAAGTCTACGGTCCCGCGCGGACACAAATACATCCTGTCTGCGTCCTTCAATCGTTTGCCTCAACGCTTGCGCGACAGAACGCTTGCAGATAAGATAGGAACACGGATGGCACCCGTTGCCGCGGGTCTTGCCAACTCCGATACACGTTTTCATCGTGAGAAGTGGCCGTCTTCGCTTACGCGGGGGCGGCTATTTCATTCGGCCGATAAACAGACCGAGTTCGATAGCCGCAATCAACAACGCCAATAACGAAATAACATCGCTTACGTTCATACCAAATCCCTTCTAAAGGGAGTTGGCCCATCCGTGCTCCATAACAGTAGTCTAACGCAAAATGCAGGTAATAGGAACACTTGTTCGTATTACCTGCGCCCTTTTCTAATGCACAAACATGCGCACGAACTTGTGCTTCCAGCTTGCGTAGGGCGCATACCGAAACGGCACGTCCAGCCAAGTTGCCTTGTTCACGATGCTCTTCTTGTGGCTAAACGTATCGAAGCTCTCGCGTCCATGGTACTGCCCCATACCGCTCGCGCCCATGCCGCCAAAGCCCATATGGCTCGTAGCCAAGTGCATGATCGTGTCGTTGACACAGCCGCCGCCAAAGGGCACGTAGCGCACAAAGCGTTGCTGAACCGAACGGTCCTGGCTAAAGATATACAGGGCCAGCGGCGTCGGACGATCCGTAATAAACGTCTCGGCCTCGTCTAGGCTCTCAAACGTCAGCACCGGCAAGATGGGACCGAAGATCTCCTCCTGCATCACGGCGTCATCGGGGGTCACGCCGTCTAGGATCGTCGGCTCAATCTTGAGCGACGACTCGCGCGCCGTGCCTCCCAGCACGACCTTATCGGGATCGATCAGCCCGCGCACGCGCGCAAAATGCTTGGCGTTGACGATATGCCCGTAGTCCTCGTTATCGAGCGGATGCTCGCCAAACATACGGCGGGCCTCTTCCCTGATGAGGTCCAGCAGCTCGTCGTGCACGCGCGCATCGACCAGCAGGTAGTCGGGCGCCACGCAGGTCTGCCCCACGTTGAGCCATTTACCAAAGGCGATACGCCGCGCCGCAACCTTCAAGTTTGCCGTCGCATCCACGATGCAGGGGCTCTTGCCGCCCAGCTCAAGCGTCACGGGCGTGAGGTTTTTACTCGCGCGCTCCATGACGAGCTTGCCGACCGGAACGCTACCGGTAAAGAAGATCTTGTCCCAGCACTCATCGAGCAACGCTTCGTTCTCGGCGCGCCCGCCCTCGACAACCGTCACCAGGCGCGGATCAAATGCCTCTTCACAGATTTGCTTGAGCACCGCGCTCGATGCCGGAGCATAGGCACTCGGCTTGATGACCACGGTATTGCCCGCGGCAAGGGCGCCGGCGAGCGGCTCGAGTGTTAGCAAAAACGGGTAGTTCCACGGAGCCATGATGAGCGTGACGCCATAGGGCACGGCTTGCGTTTTGCACGCGCTCACGGCGTTGGCAAGGTCACACGGACGCAGGCGCGGACGACTCCATCGAGCCACGTGAGCGATCTGATGACGAATCTCGGAAAGCGACGTGCCGATCTCGCACATATATGCCTCGTCATGCGACTTTCCCAAATCGGTCTTGAGTGCATGGGCAATATCGGCCTCGTGCGCCCGTACCGCATCGCGTAAACTCACGAGCGCGCGACGTCGGGCATCAACATCAAACGTAGCGTGCGTTTTAAAGTAAGTGCGCTGATCGCCGACGATGCGCGCAATTTCCTCGGTGTTCATGGCACCCTCCTAGTTCTCGTCCTCAAACATACCACCCGCGACGACCTCGTACATACGCTCGAGCTCCAAGCGGTCCATCAAAAGCGGAACGGGGTACAGCGGATTGGCCTCGGCATCGGCATGCGCCGCCATCTCGGGAATGTCGGAGCGGCGAATGCCCGAGACATATTTGGGGATTCCCAGGATCTCGTTCATGCGGTCGACCCAATCGAAAAAGGCCTCGGCCGCAAGACTATCCTGCGCGGTAGCCGGCGCAATGCCCGCCATGCGAGCAAGATCGGCAAGCTTGGGGGCGGCGGCGTCACCATAAGCGCGAAGCATGTGCGGCAGGATGATCGCGTTGGCCAAACCGTGCGGAATTCCGTATCGGCCGCCCAGACTGTGCGCGATGGCATGCACATATCCGACATAGGAGCGGGTAAACGCAACGCCCGCCTTATACGCCGCCGAAAGCATATTGCGACGAGCGCGCATGTCGTCACCATGCTCATAGGCCTCGAGCAAATTGTCGTGGATAAGCTGCACCGCCTGTCGCGCCATCTTGCGCGTATAGGGCGTGGTGCTTCGCCCGATAAAGGCCTCGACGGCATGCGTCAGGGCATCCATACCCGTCTGCCCCGTAATGGAGGCGGGCAGACCGCGCGTAAACTCGGGGTCGTGCACCGCAAAGCGCGGAATAAGCACAAAGTCGTTAATGGGGTACTTGTAGTGCGTCCCGTCATCGGTAATTACCGCCGCAAGCGTGACTTCGCTTCCCGTACCGGCGGTAGTGGGAACGGCGATGAGCAGCGGCAGGCGACGATGAATCCGCAGCAGGCCGCGCATCTTGTTGATGGGCTTGTTTGGCTGCGCAATGCGTGCGCCCACGCCCTTGGCACAGTCCATGGCCGAGCCACCGCCAAAGCCGATAATGGCCTGGCAGGCGCTCTCTCGATACAGGGACGCCGCTTCTTCCACGTTTGAAACCGTGGGGTTTGCACGCGTTTCGGCATAGACCGTAACGCCAATCCCCCTGGATGCGAGCGCCGTCTCGAGCGGTGCCGTGAGCCCCAGACGGGCAATGCCGGGATCCGTCACGATAAGGACCTTCTGGATCGAGCGCTTTTGAAGCACCGCGGGCACATCCTCGGCATGCTCTAAAATGCGCGGCTCGGTATAGGGCAGGATCGGCAATGCAATGCGAAAAACCGTCTGATATGTTCGGCACCAGGCACGACGGGCTAGATGCATAAAGGAAACTCCTTCATTTGTTGATAGGTCAACATTTGCTCGCCCGATTGTACTCAGCGGCGGTCAAAGACGGCCTGCCAATCGTTAATCAATCAACATCTTTATAGCTCGAAATTGTTTTATTAAAAATCATTCCTAATAGGCTTCACATTTGGTTGCATTTATGGATAATAGAACTCGTCAAGACGCACGTCCGGAGAGGGCCCTTACGGGACCGGACGAGCGCACAATCGCCATCGATCGAAAGGATCGAATCATGAAGTTTGTTTGCCCCGTTTGCGGTTATGTGGAAGAGTTCGACGGCGACCAACTGCCCGAGGACTTCAAGTGCCCCCAGTGCGGCGTTCCCGGTTCTCGTTTCCTGAAGCAGGAGGAGGGTCAGCTCGAGTGGGCTGCCGAGCACGTCGTGGGCGTCGCCAAGATGGAGGGCGTCTCCGAGGACATCGTTGCCGACCTGCGCGCCAACTTTGAGGGCGAGTGCTCCGAGGTCGGTATGTACCTGGCCATGGCTCGCGTCGCTCATCGCGAGGGCTATCCCGAGATCGGCCTGTACTGGGAGAAGGCTGCCCACGAGGAGGCCGAGCATGCCGCCAAGTTCGCTGAGCTCCTGGGCGAGGTCGTGACCGACTCCACCAAGAAGAACCTCGAGATGCGCGTTGAGGCTGAGAACGGCGCCACCGCCGGCAAGACCGATCTTGCCAAGCGCGCCAAGGCCGCTGGCCTCGATGCCATCCACGACACCGTGCACGAGATGGCTCGCGACGAGGCCCGCCACGGCAAGGCTTTCGCCGGCCTGCTCAAGCGCTACTTTGGCTAAGCCAACCGCCTGAGACATAACCTCAAGCTTGATGAGGCCCGGACCGTATTGGTTCGGGCCTTTTTCGTGCCTCATGAACTTGTTAACGCCCTGAAATAGGACCGCCTTCGGCATCGGCTTCTCGTCAAAAACTAAGTGAGTAGACTTTTTGGAACTTGCCGAGCACGCCATCCATATTGCTTTATAAAGCCGCAGGTAAATGACTTGTTGCAAAACGGCTTGGTCGCCAAAGTGCCAAAAGTCTACTCACTTAGAACCGCAGCCGTCCACGATCGAGCCATTTTGTGTCTAGCGGGCATCTTTCCGTCGATTACTCCCAATTTTGTCCAGTCAATGAATAGTTCAGACCGGAGTAATGCCTCAGCCCTTTGCTCATCCGAGCTTTTATCACGATATTCAACATCGAGCATCCTGCATACGGCCTTAACGATCGCGCGGAATCTATCCTCATCCGATATCTGTCTGTGTGTAAGGAGAAGCACATCGTAGCCCATGGCCTGAAGGGCCGTCATGCGGTCAGCGTCACGCAAGCCATCCCCTGCGCGTCCGTGCGAGGCCTTTCCCTGACATTCAATGGCCACCTGTCGCCTACCGTCCGGCGAAGAAAGAAGTAGGTCGATATATACACGGGACTTTCCCACAATCGCTCGAGCACTTGTGCTTAACGTCACTTCGACATTGAGCTCTATGCCGCAAAACCCTTCGCCTCCCAGGGCTCGCGGCAGTCCAAGCAACAAAAACGCCTCGACCTCAAAAGGCGACGCGGCACCCAATGGAACGAGTTGCGATACCGCCATAAATCTATTGCCGTAACGCATCCCGCAAACATCTGAACAAAAACGGTCAAGGTCTCCGCCCAAAACCAAAGCGTCTCGACGCCATAAACTTGAAGTGATGCCGTCCTCGGACGGGCAGCGCACCCAACCGAACGTTGTCGAAATCGCGCCCGAATCAATTGCACGCGAAAGCTCCGCCTCAAGCGCCACCGGCAGAGCACACACCGCAAACAAGCCACACATCTCCGCCAACACAAAAAGAAGCTGGAGATCCGTCAGATGTCGAGACATGATAAATGCCGTCAGTAGAGGAGACGTGACCAAAAATCCATGCTCCGTTTCCAACACAGATTCCCTGGGGAGCTCACCAAGGAACAGCCGCTGCCTAATGCTGACAGGGCAGGTCCGTTTGTTTCTCGTCCGAACCAATGTATACAACGGAAAACCGAGCGCGACTGCAGCCGTCGGGTTGCGGGCGAGATCATATCGCTGCCGGTCTTCTTCCGGTCGTGGAAACGGCGGACACAAAGCGCGGACTTGAGGAGGCAAACGCCAGTACCTAAAAGCCGATATGTCACAAAGTAGATCATTCATAGGCACAGGAAAACACGGATTTCAACCCAATCGGTCTCGCATTGGCGCGAACGCAACAAAAATGGCACCGAACGGACTGCTAAGTTTTCAACAGCCCTCCCCAACTGACCAAAAGCTTGCCGAGAGCTGGACGAAGCACTGTTGAAAACCCCATTTTTTTTCTCATGCAGAAGCTTTGCGCGGCAAGTGAGTAGACTTTTTCGAACTTGCCGTGCAGACCAGCCAAATTGCTTTATAAAGTCGCAGGTAGATAGCTTGTGGTAAAACGGCTTGGTCGCCAAAATGCCAAAAGTCTACTCACTTAGATTGCAGAGCGCCCCCCATTAGCTGCAATTCCAAGGTAGTTAGCACTTTTGGATTCAGATCGTCATACTGAACAAGAATTTGACTTGAGTTTTCAGGGACAAATGCACCATCGGCACACCAATAACAGTCACTGATATCGATAAACGGAATACCCGAGCGCGTGAGAGCCCGCGCAAAAGAGCTTCCACCCGTTCCGCGCTCCGCAACAACAGTGCAGTAAAGGCCCGCGTCCGCATGCTCGATCGAGACCTCCCCTGCCGGAAACGCTTTCCGTACAAGCGCCGCCAGGCCATCACGCGCCTCGCGAGCACGAACACGCACGCGGTTCACATGCCGCTCGTAATCACCCGATTCCAGCAAACGTGCCAAAGCGACCTGGTCAACAGAACTCACCGACGAGGCGTAGAAACCAAGGCTGCGCCTAAACCGCTCCATCAGCTCATCGGGCAACACCATGTACGCTAGACGCAGCGCCGATGACAGGCTCTTCGAAAACGTGTTGGTGTAGATAACCGACTGGGCGGCATCGATCGACGCGAGCGCGGGAATCGGCTTACCAGCAAGGCGAAACTCACAATCAAAGTCATCTTCGATGAGATACCGGCTCGGCTGCTCGGCGGCCCAGCTCAGCAGGGCATAGCGACGCGCAATGCTCGTCACAAGGCCGGTCGGATACTGATGGGACGGCATCAGGTGAAGGACATCGGTCCCGCTTTTCTGCAGAGTGCTCAAGCCCACGCCCTCATCATCCAACGGGATATGTCGAACTTTGCAGCTCATAGCCTGATAGATGCGCGTCAGACGCAAATAGCCCGGGTCCTCAACGGCATACACCTTGTCCGCGCCAAGCAACTGAACCAACATGGTATCGAGCAGCTGGGCGCCCGCGCCGATAACGATGTTATTGGGATCGACATTCATGCCCCTCGTCCCACGCAGATGGTGAGCAATTGCGCGTCGTAGCCGAGCGGTGCCCTGTGCCGGTGCGGGCGAAAAGACCTCGCGTTCGTCTTCGGATGTCAGCGTCGCCCGTAGCGCGCTTTGCCAAAGCCGCGCCGCCTCCAAAGCGGAAGGAGAAAGTGTATCGAATCGCTCGGTCCGTCCATCGGCATCATGCGCGCTGGGGCCCACAGAGACGGTATCTCGGTCGATGCTCCCCGTAGTCAAAGGCAAAACCGGTGCATCCGGAAGCTCGCAAGCGTAGTAGCCCCGACGCGGCATTGAACAAATATAGCCCTCGGCAAGTAACTGGTTATATGCATTCTCGATGGTAATGACACTGATTCCCAGATGACTGGCAAAGGCGCGCTTAGACGGAAGATGTTCCCCCGCCGCAATGCGTCCAGCTACGATATCATCTCGAATTTGCTGGTAAACATACTCATAGAGCGATGCTTCGCCGCGTTTTTCCAAATTATAGTCAAGCATGTGTTTGCCACCTGACCTTATCGCGCTGTTCAATCTGGTATTAGTCTGGCCTTGTTATTATCTCGAAAACTGAGTATTTCGCCATACCCAGCTCCCCGATAGGATGTTCCGTCAAGCAATGCACATGCCAACAAAGGGAGCAACCATGGCAGAACAGACCAGCAAGGCCGATCGCGTCAAACTCAATCGCGAGCTCGCGCAGATGCTCAAGGGCGGCGTCATCATGGACGTCACCACGCCCGAGCAGGCACGCATCGCCGAGGAGGCGGGCGCCTGCGCCGTCATGGCACTTGAGCGCATCCCGGCCGATATCCGTGCCGCAGGCGGCGTCTCGCGCATGAGCGACCCCAAGATGATCAAGGGCATCCAAGAGGCCGTCTCCATCCCCGTTATGGCCAAGTGCCGCATCGGGCACATTGTCGAGGCGCAGGTCCTGCAGGCCATCGAGATCGATTACATCGACGAGTCCGAGGTTCTTTCCCCTGCCGATGACGTCTATCACATCGACAAGGCCCAGTTTGACGTGCCGTTTGTCTGCGGCGCCCGCGATCTGGGCGAGGCGCTGCGCCGTGTTGCCGAGGGCGCCACGATGATCCGCACCAAGGGCGAGCCGGGCACGGGCGACGTGGTCCAGGCCGTGCGCCACATGCGCAAGATCCAGAAGCAGATCCGCGACGTTGTTGCCCTGCGCGACGATGAGCTCTTTGAGGCAGCCAAGCAACTACAGGTTCCGGTCGAGCTGGTGCGCGAGGTCCATGCCACGGGCAAGCTTCCCGTCGTGAACTTTGCCGCCGGCGGCGTAGCGACCCCCGCCGACGCTGCGCTGATGATGCAGCTGGGTGCCGAGGGCGTCTTTGTCGGCTCGGGCATCTTTAAGAGCGGCGACCCCGCCAAGCGCGCCGCCGCCATCGTCAAGGCCGTGGCAAACTTCACCGATGCCAAGCTCATCGCCGAGCTTTCGGAGGACCTGGGCGAGGCCATGGTGGGCATCAACGCCGACGAAATCGAGATCATCATGGAGGAGCGCGGGCGCTAGTCCAGCAGAAAGGATCGCACATGAGCGATTATGCAGACCAAACGGTCGCCGTGCTGGCGGTCCAAGGCGCTTTTGCCGAGCACGAGGCAAGGCTATCTGAGCTGGGCGCACGTTGTATTGAGCTGAGGCAGGCGGCTGATTTGAAGCAGGACTTTGACCGTCTGGTACTTCCCGGCGGCGAGTCTACCGTTCAAGGGAAGCTGCTTGATGAGTTGGGCATGCTCGAGGAGCTTCGTGCCCGTATCGCTGAAGGCATGCCCGTCCTGGGCACTTGCGCCGGCCTGATTCTACTGGCTCACGACCTTGCCGCCCATGACGATAAGGGCACGCCGCGTTTGGCAACCATGGATGTACTTGTCGAGCGCAATGCCTACGGCAGGCAGCTCGGCAGCTTTCGAACCAAGGGGCAGGTAGCCGGCATCGACGATGAAGTGCCGCTGACGTTTATCCGCGCGCCCCGCATCGTCGAAGTGCACGGCGACACTGAGGCCCTAGCCAAAGTCGATGGCTGCATCGTCGCCGCCCGTCAAGACAATCAGCTCGGCGTCACCTTCCACCCCGAACTCGACGAGGATACCCGCCTCCACGAGCTCTTCCTCCAAATGTAGGCAAAAACAAACGAGCGTGGATTTTCGGACACATAACAAATGAGAGTGGATAATCTCCCACTTTGAGCTTGAATGCAGGCCCAAACCGGGAGATTATCCACTCTCATGCTATGTAGTCGTTGGGGACGTTCTTAAACGACTAGTCAAATAAGAACGTCCCCAACGACTACCTTTTTGGCGGGTTTTGATCAAGGCAACGCCGATGTTTTGGTACCGACAGACACTATGACCCAATCCGAGGGCACTAAAAAGATAGGAGCCCCCGCTCGT
>UQHV01000015.1 GCA_900540895.1 uncultured Collinsella sp.
TTGCCGCGCCCCGCAGTGCCCGCTTCCCCCGAGAACAATTATCAGTGCAGGTAGACGGCTTGCGTATTCTCGGAAAACCGGGGAATGGTCGACCCATACGGGTTAAACGTAGTAGATAGGCCGTTTTCATGGCGCGGCCCCAAAACAGTCTTTTGGGACGGGTGGTATCCTTGGTAGCTCTGTGCTGCAAACGCACCTTAAACGCAAGGAGTCCCATGGATCTTATCGCCCAGCTCGCCTGCGAGCTCAACCTTAAGGCCGCCAACGTCGAGGCAGCCGTCAAGCTCATCGACGAGGGCAACACCATCCCCTTTATCTCGCGCTACCGCAAGGAAGCAACGGGCGGCATGGATGACGTTGCCCTGCGCGCACTCGACGAGCGCCTGTCCTACCTGCGCAATCTTGAGCAGCGTAAAGAGGACGTCATTCTGCTTATCGACGCCCAGGGCAAACTCACGCCCGAACTCGAGCAGCAGATTCGCGAGGCCACGCAGCTCCAGCGCGTCGAGGACCTCTACAAGCCCTACCGCAAAAAGCGCATGACCCGCGCGCAGAAGGCCCGCGAGGCCGGCCTGGAGCCGCTCGCCAACATGATCATCATGCAGGCCTCGGCCAAGGGCAGCGCACTCGACGCCGCCGCGGACTACGTCAACGAGGAGGCCGGCTTTGACACGCCCGAAAAGGCGCTCGCCGGCGCCGCCGACATCGTGGCAGAGACGGTGGCCGAGGACCCGGAGAACGTCGCCGACCTACGCGCCTTTACGCAAAACACCGCCGATATCGTCGTCGAAGCCACCGACCCCACCGAGAAGACCCCCTACGAGCCCTACTACGACTTTGACGAGCCGCTGCGCCGCATCCCCAACCACCGCGTGCTGGCTATCGACCGCGGTGAGCGCGAGGGCAAGCTCCGTGTGCGCGTGAACGTCGACGGCGCTGCCGCCACGGCACGCCTCGGCAGCCGTTGGCCCCGACGCCAGGGCGTGTTTGCCCCCATCTTCGATGCCGCCATCGCTGACGGTTACAAGCGCCTCATGGCTCCCTCGCTGGAGCGCGAGGCCCGTGCCAAGCTCACCGTCCGCGCCCAGACCGAGGCCATCAACGTCTTTGCCAAGAATCTCGAGGGGCTGCTCTCGGCACGCCCCGTCCGCGGCGCCCGCGTGCTCGCGCTCGATCCGGGCTACCGCACCGGCTGCAAGGTCGCCGTCATGGACGAGACCGGCAAGCTGCTCGACCACGGCGTGGTCTACCCCACCAAGCCGCGCCACGACGTCGCCGGCACCAAGCGCGAGCTCGCCCGCCTCGTCAAGAAGGACGGCGTCAACACCATCGTCATCGGCAACGGCACCGCCAGCCGCGAGACCGAGGAAGTCGTCTCGGAGTTCATTGCCGAGCAGGCGCCCGGGCTGCGATACACCATCGTCAACGAGGCCGGCGCGTCGGTGTACTCCGCCTCCGAGCTCGCCAGCCAGGAATATCCCGACCTGGACGTCACCGTGCGCGGCGCCATGAGCCTGGGCCGCCGCCTGCAGGACCCGCTGGCAGAGCTCGTCAAGATTCCGCCCCAGTCCATCGGCGTGGGCCAGTACCAGCACGACCTTGACCAGGCCGAGCTCTCGCGCACGCTGGGCCACGTGGTGGAGGACGTCGTCAACCGTGTGGGCGTCGATGTAAACACCGCGAGCGCGAGCCTGCTGGGATACGTATCGGGCATCACGCCGAGCGTGGCCAAGAACATCGTGGCCTACCGCGAGGAAAACGGTGCCTTCACCGATCGCCGCCAACTCAAGAAGGTCCCCAAGCTGGGACCCAAGGCATACCTCAACGCCGCGGGTTTCCTGCGCATCAGCGGCGGCAAGAACCCGCTCGACGCCACGAGCGTCCACCCCGAAAGCTACGAGGTGGCCACGGTCGTCCTGGAGCGCGCAGGTGTGGCGGCCAGTGAGCTCAGCCGTGGCGGCGTGCCCGACATCGAGCGCCGTCTGGGCAGCATCTCGGCGCTGGCAAGCGACCTGGACTGCGGCACCCTGACGCTCATCGACATTGTCAACGAGCTCAAGAAGCCCGGCCGCGATCCGCGCGACGACGCGCCCGAGGTGGTCTTTAGCCGCTCAGCGCTTTCCATCGACGACCTGGAGCCCGGCATGGAACTCAAGGGCACGGTGCGCAACGTCGTCGACTTTGGTGCCTTCGTCGACGTGGGCGTGCACCAGGACGGCCTCGTGCACATCTCCAAACTGGCCAACCGCTTCGTCAAGCAACCGAGCGACGTGGTGCGCGTCGGCGACACGGTCAAGGTGTGGGTAGAAAAGGTCGACCGCGACCGCAAGAAGATCTCGCTCACCATGGTGCAGGGGAAGTAAACCGCCTAAAGCAAGGGTCCCCCCTCTCGCGACGTGCAGAATCGCGAGTATTCTGCAAATTCCGCCGTTCCGGATGCCCCTCAGAGGCAATAAAGTCACAAACAGCCCCCGTTTTAGCGTCGTCAGAGCCAAAACGGGGGCTGTTCCGTGCTTTATCTAGCTGGTAAAAGCCTTTACCTTGCTGAATACTCTCAATTTTGCACGTCGCAGGCGGGGGTACCTTTGCCCACGGCAGGATTGGAGGCCGATCACCAACCTACCGGCAAGTTCGTGTCGGCAGCCCCGGCCTTTCCTTTGCCCAGCGCGACCCTTGCGAAGCGCGTGAGCGATAGGGAAAGGAAAGGCCGGGGCGATCAGCTCACGGCGTAGCCAGTGTTCGCCCTACGGCAGGATATGGAAGCCGAGCGAAGCGATATCCTTGGCAAAGCCGCGGACGGTATCGAGCGAGACCTCGTACGGATCACGGCCGATGTTCTTGCGCTTGGCCAGGATGCTGTTGGGCACCGTGATGATCTGGCAACCGCAGGCTTCGGCCTGGTAGATGTTGATGAGCTCGCGCGTGGATGCCCACAGGACCTCGCAGTTGGGCTTGACGGCGGCCTTCTTGACCGACTCCGTCACAAACGGAATGGGATCGACGCCGGTATCGGCGATACGGCCGGCAAAGAGCGAGATGATGGACGGCGTCTCGGCGTCAACGGCCTCGACCATCTCATCGACCTGCTCGGGCGTAAAGATGGTAGTGACGTTGACCTTGATGCCGTCGGCCGAAAGCTTGCGGACCAGCTCGGCGGTGGACTCGCCCTTGGTGGTCACGCACGGAATCTTGACGTAGACGTTCTCGGCCCAGGTAGCGATCTCGCGAGCCTCGACCTCCATGGTCTCGACGTCGTCGGCAAAGACCTCAAACGAGACGGACACATCGGTGATGTGGGTTAAGACCTCCTTGGCAAACGCGCGGTAATCCGTCACGCCGCCCTTCTTCATAAGGGACGGGTTGGTCGTGAAACCCTGAACGTTGCCGTTCTCGTACATGTCGAGCATGCCCTCGAGGTTTGCACCGTCAGCGAACACCTTGATTGCCATCTGCCTGATTCCTTTCGTTAGCATACGGCCGATAAACTGCTAAACACTTTACCTACGTTTATCAAGGCGTGAACTGCGGTTTTTTATCTTCTCGGCGAACGGTATAAACACCTCAGTGTTTGGATTGATAAATCGATTGAGCATGCAAAAGCAAAGAGTCGCAGTTTGAGCAAACGTCAGAACGCGGGATTCATTAGATGAGGCCGAAATGCTGCATCGCTGTGACGGTGCCGTCGTGTGCGACATCGTCGGTCACGTAGTCGGCGACCGCCTTGACCTCGGGCATGGCGTTGCCCATGGCGACAGCCGTCTCGACCGCAGCGAGCATGCCCAGGTCGTTACCCGAATCGCCGAAGCCAAAGGTGCGCGCGTTGCCGGTGCGACCCAGGTATTCCAGCGCTCGCGCCACGCCCACGCCCTTGTCGATGCCCTTGGGGCTCAGCTCGCGATTCCGACCACCGGTGTTGCACAGCTCAAACTCGCGATCGATAAAGCCATCATCGTTGGCTACGCGAGCCAGGTCGCTCGCGACGATGCCTACCTTGCCCACGCGCAGACGACCGTCGACGCGCATTTCCTCGGTGCTGTGCACCACAGAAGTGCCGATCAGAGACGACTGCTCAACGCCCGCGGGTTCCAGGGCAAAAGTAGCCACGTTGGTCTCGAAAAAGGCTTCAATCCCTGCCGCGGCCATACGGCGAGCGAGCTCCGCAACAATGTCTTCGTCAAAGCAGTCCTCATGCACCACGCGGCCCTCGACCTCGAGCGTGGCGCCTGCCATGGCAACGATGCCCGCGGGGTCGAGCGCACGCAAGCTGTCCGCGATGAGCCACAGGGGACGACCCGTGCAGATAAATGCCTGGTGTCCCGCGTCGCGCAGACGATGAAACGCCTCGACGACCGTCTGCGAGGGGTGAACCGCCGAAAAGTCCTTGTCGGTCATGTTGTCGGGATCGAACGACGTCAGCGTGCCGTCCACGTCAAAAAAGAGCACGGCGGAATCGGGGCACGCATCAATCATATGGGTTCCTTTCGGGGGCGAGAGTAAACGAAGTATCCATCATATAATGGAGCGACGCAACCAGAGAGGTCACCCATGGAATTTTACGCAAGCTGCCCCGAGGGCTTTGAGTCCGCACTCGCCGATGAGCTTAAACGCCTCGGGCTTTCGCATGTTCGCCGGCTGAAGGGCCGCGCTACATTTGAGGGCGAGCTCGAAGAAGGCTACCGCGCCTGTCTGTGGTCGCGCCTAGCGAGCCGCGTGTTTGCGGTGCTCGGGCGCTTTGAGGCGCAGGATGCCGACGAGCTGTACGATAGCGTTTACGACATTGCCTGGGAGAGCGTCGTCCGCCCCGGCGCCACCATCGCCATTACCGCCCGCGGCGTGACCGAGCAGCTGCGCAACACGCGCTTCTCGGCCCTGCGCGCCAAGGACGCGCTGTGCGACCGCTTGGCCGAAACCACGGGCCGTCGTGCCGATGTCGATGCCGCCGACCCCGATGTTCACCTGCTGCTTTCGCTGCGCCAGCGCCGTGCGAGCATCAGCCTGGACCTTTCGGGCGACCCGCTGTTCAAGCGCCTGCCGCCCGCCGCGACCCGCGCCGGCGAGGGCACGCACGTGCTGCGCCCCGACTACGCCGCCCTGGTGCTCGCGCAGGTCGGCTGGACCGCACTGTGCGAGCGCGAGCTAACGGCCGATGATTACGAAAACGAAGCGCTGCCTACGCTGATCGACGCCTCGTGCGCCGGCGGCGGTCTGCTGCTGGAGGCCGTGAATATTCTGACCGACCGCGCCCCGGGCGCCGCACGCGAGCGCTGGGGCTTTGAGGGCTGGCAGCTGCACGACGCCGCTCTGTGGGAGCAGTTGCTTACCGAGGCACGCGAGCGCGAGACGGCAGCACGCGAGCGCCAGGCACGCATCGTGGCCGCGGATGTTGACCCCGCCGCCCGCAAGGCCGCTGAGCGCATGGTCAAGTGCGCCGGCTACAAGCGCTTTGTCGATTTTTGCGCCGCCAAGTCCGCAACCGTACTGGACCACGCGGGCGCCGTCGCCGGCGCCGCCGTGGTCGCAGACACCACCGAGACCCCGCTTTCGCTCATGCACGACGCCATGACGCTGGTCGGTGAGCTGCGCCGCGCGCCCGAGCTTGCCGCGGCGTCGGTCGCCGCACTCACCCGCGACGGATTGCTGGCCCGCGCGCTCCACGCCGAGCCCGAGCGCTCGATTGCCGTCATGCCCAATAACGAGGAGGCGACCGTCGAAGTCTGGCCTTCGCTCGACCACGCCGCCGCAGCGTTTGAGGCTGCGACCAGTGCGGATGCCGAGGCCGAGGTCACGGATGCCGACGAAGTCAACGACAACGCCGCCAACACCCCCATGCCCGAGCCCGCCGCCATGCTCGACCTGGGCGACGGCAAGCCGCTGCCCGTGCTCATCCCCGAGTCTGAGCAGTTCGCCAACCGCTTGCGCAAGAACGCCCGCCTGCGTCGCAAGTGGGCCAAGCGCGAGGGCGTGAGCTGCTACCGCGTCTACGATGCCGACCTGCCCGATTACTCCGCCGCCATCGATCTGTACGAGGGCTGCCCGCAGACGCCGGGCCGCTGGCTCGTCATCGCCGAATACGCCGCGCCCAAGACCATCGACCCCGCACTGGCCCAGGCCCGCATGCTCGACATCTTGGCCATCGCTCCGCGCATCCTAGATGTTCCGGCCGAGCATGTGCACGCCAAGGCCCGCATGCGCTCGCGCGGCGGCTCGCAGTACGGCAAGCAGGGCGCCGGCAAGGGCGCATCGAGCGAGCGCGCCAACATCGCACGCCGCCGTCTGCCGCTCATCGAAGAGGGCGGCCTTACCTTTGCCGTCAACTTTGACGACTATCTGGATGTGGGCATCTTCCTGGATCACCGCGTCACCCGCAACCTGGTGCGCGAGCACGCCAAGCAGGCGCGCCGCTTCCTCAACCTGTTCGCCTATACCGGCACCGCCACCTGCTATGCGGCAAACGGCGGCGTCGAGGAGACCGTGACGGTCGACCTTTCCAACACCTATCTGGACTGGGCCGAGCGCAATATGCGTCAGAACGGCTTTGTGGGACCGCAGCATCACTTTGTGCGCGACGACGTGCTCGCCTGGATTCGCGACCAGCGTCAGACGCGCAACCGCTGGGACCTGATCTTTGTCGACCCGCCCACGTTTTCGAACTCGTCTAAGATGGGCCGCCGCACCTGGGATGTCCAGCGCGACCATGTTGAACTTTTGGCCGGTGTATCGCGCCTGCTCGCGCAGGGCGGCCATGCCATCTTTAGCTGCAACCTGCGCGGCTTCCGTCCCGAGACGCGCAAGCTCGCACGCGCGGGCGTCGTGCTGGAGGACATTACGGCACAGACCATCCCCGAGGATTTCGCGCGCAACCAGAAGGTGCACCACTGCTATATCGTGCGCCGCCTGCCCATCGAAGATGCCATGGCAGAAGTCGGCTTTAGCGCCGAGGAAATTGCCGAGCGAACCGAGGAGCTGCGCAACCCCGAGGCCCGCAAGCCCCGTGCGTCAGTACCCGCGCACGCGCAGGCCGGCAACGGCAAGTCGAACTTTGCCGGCAAACCCTCCCCCGCCGGCAAGCCCAAAAAGAAGAAGTTCTACGCCAGCAAGCCCAAGGGCAAATAACAAAGTTGCGGTGGAATACGGACTGCTTTGCCTGGAATTAGGCAAATTTAGACCGTATTTCACCGCAACTCATATTGGGATGGCGGATGCCGACCTATCCCTGGATGACCAATCGGTAACCAATACCCACGTGCGTCTGGATATAGCGCGGATGCGCGGGGTCGGACTCGATCTTCTTGCGCAGCGTGCCCATAAAGACACGCAGGCTCGCCAGGTCGCTCTTAGTTGCCGTGCCCCAAATCTCGTGCAGGATAAACTGGTGCGTCAGCACCTTGTCGGCGTTATGCGCCAGCAGGCACAGGAGCTTGTACTCGATCGGCGTCAAATGCAGTTCCTCGCCATCCATCGTGGCGATGCCGGCATCAAAATCGATATGCAACTCGCCGGTATCGAACGAGCCCTCGGAGGCAACGCCGCCTGTTTGCGCATACGAGAGACGCCTGAGCGTCGTGCGAATGCGCGCAAGCAACTCCTCGACCGAAAACGGCTTGGTCAGGTAGTCGTCGGCGCCGGCATCGAGCGCGCGGATCTTGTCCGCATCCTCGCTGCGCGCCGAGACCACGATGATCGGCATGCCCGACCATGCGCGCACCGACTCCACCACCTTGACGCCGTCCATATCGGGCAGGCCCAAATCGAGAAGCACGATGCTCGGCGTCTGCGATGAGGCGGCGGCGATGGCGGCATGGGCGGTCTCCACGGCCATATGACGCAAGCCGTGCGCCTCGAGTGCGGCAACGATAAGGTTGCGAACGGCGGGATCGTCCTCAACGACCAAGATGAGCGGTTTTACGGCAGAGTTCGGCACAGCGCTACTCCTTATCAAACGAAACGTCGGCGACGGGAAGCTCAATCGTAAAGACCGAGCCGTGCGGGTCCGCCGCGGCAACCTCTATGCTACCGCCATGCGCCAACGCAATGGAGCGGCAGAGCGAAAGACCTAGGCCCACGCTGCGGTGGCTATCGGCAAGACCATGGTTGGCGGTGTAGAACGACTCAAAGATCCGCTCGCGGTCCTCGGGCGCAATGCCCGGGCCGTCATCGGCCACCGAGCACGCCACGCGTCCATCGTCGACGCCAATCGAAATCACGATATGCGAGCCTGCGGGCGTATAGGTGATGGCGTTGTTCACCAGATTGACCACCAGCTGCACCATCAGACGCGCATCGACGTTGACGAGCGCCGGCTCGTCGCACGGCACCACCTTAAGGTCGTGCTCGCGCACGGCAGGGTTCACGTGGCGCAGTGCCTCCTCGACGATATCGTCCATGAGCTCGAGCGTGGTCGACAGATGCATGCCGCCACCCTCGAGCTTGGTGATAGCGAGCAGATTCTCGACAGTGGCGTTGAGCCATTGCGCATCCGAGCGAATGGACAGGAGCAGGCCGCGGCGCGTCTGGGCGTCGAGCACGGCGGTGCCGGTCGAGCCCTGGTCGAGCAGCACGTCGGCATTACCCGAAATACTGGTGAGCGGCGTGCGCAGGTCGTGCGAGATGGAGCGCAGCAGGTTGGCGCGCAGCTGCTCGTTTTTGGCGAGCACCGCCGCCTCCTCACGGGCCTCCATGGCACGAGCGCGATCGAGTGCCAGCTCGCCTTCGCTCACGATGGCATCGGCAAGTGTCCGTTCCTCGTGTGTTAGCACATCGGGCTCGGCAACGATAGCCAGCACGCCCACCACCGAGGCGGGGTCGCCCGAGCGCACGAAGCCGTCGCCCGTGCGAACCGTCAGGTAGATGCCATAAAACGCCGAACCGCCAAACGTGGCGTCGAGCGGCGTTCCCACGTAGGCGGACGCCGAGAGCCTCGGCGGCATCTGCGGCGCCAGCTCGTGCACCGGGGCGGCATCGCCCACGGCCGTGTACGTCGCACGCGGCAGCAGGTCATCGCCCTCGGCGTCGGCGCTGTACCACACAACCGGACAGCCCGAAAGACGCGCCAGCTGCGTGGCCATGGCGTGAACGATCTGATGCTGATCGGCGCACCGCTGCAGCATGCGGTTGGTCTCGAGCACCATATGCGTGCGGCGGTCGCTGGCGGCAGCCTGTGCCAAAGCGCGGCGCAGGGCCAACGCAATCGAGCTCGACACAAGCGAAACCACGAACATGATGAAGAACATGCCGGGATAGCCGCGGTCGATAAGCGACAGCGAGTAGCGCGGGTCGACAAACAAAAAGTTGTAGAGCGCCACGGCGGCAGCCGAGCTCAGCAAGCAATACAGGCGACTCCAGGTAAAGAATGCGCACAGCTGAACGGCGAACACATAGACGATCATGATGCTCGGCGCGAGACCCGGATGGTCGAGCAGCGCGCCCACAATCGTCGCCGCGACCAGCAGCCCCACCGATACGCAGGCGTCATACAGAGGAGTGCGGCGCGTCAGCGTTGTGCGCCGCCACCAAAAGCTATCGGCAATATCGCCGTCCGTACGGACGTCCATCAGCGTCCCGCCCCTCTCTCAAAAACAAAAACCACCACAAAGGGGACAGGCACCCTTGTGGTGGTTTCCCCTTGTGGTGGTTCCAAGTGTAAAGCCTTTGCAACCTGCGGTCGTTAGACAAACAGCACGTGCGCGAGCAGTGCGCACACGCACGCCGCGACAAGCACCGTCACCACGATCGAAATCACGCGGTCGGCCATATCCATGTTGGCCCGATTCGTAAAGAACCGATCTTCAGCAGCATCGGCGCGTACCTCACGCACCAGCTCGGTCGCAAGATCGCAACCGTCAAGCACCTTTGCATCCATGGTTTCCTCCCAGGACTCAATCCCCGTCAATACAAACCCACCCGTTCGCAGACAAACCTCGAGCGTCGACTACGGCCGCTCATTGGGGGCCAGGCGCTGCATCTTGTTCACGGCCTTGAACTTGGTGAACAGCGGCACGTACTCAAAGCTCACGTTGGAGTTCTCCAGGCCGTACCAGCGTGCGGGCGTGCCGGCGGCGCGGCGGATGATGTACTTGAGCGTGATGGCCGTACGCTCGCTGGGCTCCACATCGCTTTCGGGCGCCAGAAGCTTACGGATCAGGACGAACTTGAACGTACCGATGTTACCCGGATCCTTGTAGACCGAGTAGTCATGCGTCTGCGGCGGCAGCTCGCCGGTGGCAGCCAGGTCCTGAACAACCTGACGCAGGTAGGCATTGACGCGTTGGTTGATCTTGTAGCCCAGGTACAGATGCACGCGGAACACGTAGTCGGTGCCGAACGTCTCGACCGAATAGGCAAAGGTATGCGGCTCGTCCATGGTCTCGACATTCACGAACCACCAGGCGCGGGCGCGCTTGGGATGCTTGTCCAAGATCGAGTAGACGATATCGCGGTCGATGTAGTCGGTATGGGTGTCCTTGGTCAGGTACACGACGTTGTCGCTCATGCGCTCGTAACGGTCGTCGTCGCGCAGGCGCTTGAGCTGCGGCAGGTAGCTGCGCAGCGGCAGCAGCGTAAACTGGCGCTGCTCGACCGCCGTGCCGTTGTACCAGCACACCATAATGCCCATAATGAGCGCGGCCATGAGGATGGTGAAGTAGCCGCCGTGGAAGAACTTGGTGAGCGAGCTCACGAAGAAGAAGCCTTCGAGCAAAAGGAAGAAGGCCGCGAAGATCCACGGAGCAACCTTGAGCTTGCGCTCCTCATGCAGGTAGAAGAAGAGCAGCAGCGTGGTGCACATCATAGTCAGCGTAATGGCAAGGCCGTAGGCGGCTTCCATATGCGCCGAGTTCTGGAACAGCAGCACCACGATGACGCAGCCGACAAGCATGACGTTGTTGACCATGGGGATGTAGAGCTGGCCCTTGGTCTCGGCAGGGTAGAAGACCTGCATGTGCGGCATGAGGTCCAGACGGCTGGCCTCGGACACCAGCGAGAATGCGCCGGTGATGAGCGCCTGCGAGGCAATGATGGCCGCGACGGTGGAAAGGCCGACGGCAAAGGGACGCAGGCCCGGGGTGAGCATCTGGTAGAAGGGGTTGAGGTCGGCGATACCCATGAGCTCGGGGTTGGCGGCGTTGTTGATAAGCCAAGCGCCCTGGCCCATATAGGAAAGCAGCAGGCAGCACTTAACGAACGGCCAGGTAGCGTAGATGTTGCCGCGGCCCACGTGGCCCATGTCGGAATAGAGCGCCTCGGCACCGGTGGTGGCAAGGAAGCAGCTGCCCAGAATCATGATGCCCGCGTGGTTGTTGGGGCTCAACAAAAAGCCGATGCCACGCAGCGGGTTGAGGCACAGCAGCACCGCGGGGTACTGGAAGACAAAGAACAGACCCGTGCCGCCCAAGAACAGGAACCACAGCGTCATGATGGGGCCAAAAGCGTGACCGATCTTGGCCGTACCGATACGTTGTACCAAGAAGAGCGCGATGATGATGGCAAGCGTGATGGCCACGACGCGGCCCTGATCGTCACCCAACACGGCATGGACCGCCGGGATGGTGCGCAGGCCCTCGATGGCCGTGGTAACGGTAACGGCGGGCGTCAGGATGCCGTCAGCGAGCAATGCGGCGCCGCCCAGCATGGCGGGGATGATAAGCCACTTGCCGCAGCGCTTGACCAGGCTGTACAGGGCAAAGATGCCACCCTCACCATGGTTATCGGCGCGCAGCGAGATGAGCACATACTTGATGGTGGTCAGCAGCGTGACCGTCCACACGACAAGGGAGAGCGCGCCAAGCACGAACTCCTCCGTCACGCTTCCGATGCCGCCGTTGCCGGCAACGAGCGCCTTGGTTACATACATAGGGCTGGTGCCGATATCGCCGTACACCACGCCCAGCGTGACGAGCATCGCCGAGATGCTCACAGGAATCGCAGCGTGCGAGGCTGCCTCCTTGGCCTTTTGTTCCATAAGCCGGTTTCCTCCCAACTTTAATGTTCGAAGGGATTATAGGTAATCGGCCCATGTTTGAATGGCACTGTTTTCCCAGCTAGATAAACATTTATACGGCCTTTAGGCCACCGTGGCGATATGGAATGTGACAAAGGGACGGTCCCTTTGTCACATCCGTCATTTTCCGAGCCAATTTTTGAACCACCACTCCATGGAGCGGCTCATCTCGGCCATAAAGGGACTGGTGTGCTTGCGGGTATAGATATCCGCGACGCGCTCCCCCACCTCGCGGGCGTGTGGACGGAACATCGCGTCCATCTCGGCCACCTGCGCGTCCATGGTCGCGGCATCCGCACGGCAGTAGCGCTCCTCGTGCACCAGGTTCACCACGGGATGCGCAATGGCCGGACGCTCCTTACGGGGCGTGCCGATGATGAGCATCGATAGCGGCATGGTATAGGGCGGCAGATCGAGCAGCTCGGCGACTTCCTCGGCATTCTCGACGATATCACCGATGTAGCAGCTCCCCAGCCCCAGGGCCTCGGCGGCAACCACGGCGTTTTGAGCAGCGATCACGGTGTCCTGGGCCGCGATGGCAAAGTCGCCCAAACCCGGCGCGCGGCGGGGCGCCTTGCCCGTGCGCTCGACAAACTCGGGCTCAAAGCAGCCCACGTGCTCAAACAGATCGATCCACTTGGCATAATCGACCACAAATATAAGTGCCCAGGGCGCCTTGGCGATCATGGGCTGGTGGTCGCACAGGTCGGCCAGACGGTCCAGCGTAGCCTGCTCGCGAATACTTACGATGGAATACATCATCATGGCGCCCGCCGACGGCGCGCGACTCGCCGCATGCAAAATCGCCGCACGCTGCTCGTCGGCCACCGCCACGGGACGGTCGTTGTCATCACGCGCGAAGGCGCGCGTGGACGAGCGATGCTCCAACGTGTCCAGCACCGCGTTGCCCGTAGTCTCGACCGGATAACCGTTCGCATCCACGCCCTTAGCTCCGCCGCAGTACTCGGCACCCGTCATACAAACCTGCTCGCCCATAGCTCTATCCTCGCCAATTCTTTAAGAAGCCTTTACGTTTCCGTGTAATTCCCGTCCATTATCGCGCAGGTCGCCACTACATTGCGCCACACCGCCGCACATGCGCGTTAATATGGCTGGTTGTTGTGCGCAGCCCGCAAATGCAGCGCATATTTAGGTAACAATCGGGTAAACCCCCGCTTTCGTAGGTTTTAAGTTTGTGAGGAGTCTCAGCATGTTCGCTGCCGCCATCTCGCTCGTCGGTCTTGCGGCGACCGTCTACCTTGTTTTGCGCGAGGCCAAGGCCATTCGCGCTCAGTCGGGCACCGTTGCCAAAAGCGCTCTTGGGTGGAGCGTCGCCTTCGGCCTGTTCCAGCTCTTTTTGACCATTTGGGGCGCTATTGGCCTCGTCGCGCAAAACGAGCCGCTCGCCTTCGTGATGCTCATCCTGGCCAACGCCATCCTCACCGGCTGCGCTTGGGCCAGCATCGCCCGCGACCGCATCGCCCCGCGTGTCTTTGCGTTCGCCGGGCCCGACGCCCCCGCCCCCACCGGCAAGCTCGCCCGCCTGCGCGGCGCCTTTGTGGGCAAACCGCTCGTCGCCGCCGTCTTGTGCCTGTTGCTCGCCGGCGTCTTTGCGCTGCTGGGCATGGAGGTCTCGTCCAACCACGACTTTACCTGGGTCTACCCTCTGTGCATCCTGCTCGAATGGACCATCATCACCACGCTCATGGTCGGCCTGTTCTTCCTGTTCCAGCGCCACGGCGCAGCCCCCGCGGTCTTGGCCTTTGCCCTCTTTGTCCTGGGCATTGCCGAGTTCTTCGTCATCACGTTTAAATCCATGCCCATCCAGCCGGGCGACCTTTCGGCCATCTCCACCGCCGCCGCGGTCGCCGGCACCGGCTACACCTTCTCGATCTCACTGTTCTGCGTGCTGTCCATGGGCTTTACCGCCATCGCCATGCTGCTATGCGAGTACGCCGGCCTGGTGGCACCGCACCGTCAGAAGGGCGCCGCCAACGCCAAGCGCATGCTGCTCACCAACCTGCTCGTCGCCGTGCTGTGCCTGGGCGGCGTGACCGCGCACGTCACGCTCATCGACTACTACAACACCCTCGGCATCACCGTCTACACCTGGCGCCCGCTCGAGAGCTACTGGCGCGAGGGCTACCTGCCCGCCTTTATTAGTGCGGCGCAGTCCATCAAGCCGCCCAAACCCGCCGACTACTCCGTCGACGATGCCAAGGCCACGCTCAAAAAGTACGCCAAGGCCTACGACAAGTCCGACGCTGCCAAGAGTGACGAGCGCACCGCCGCAAAGGAGCAGTTCGACAGCGAGAAGCCCACGGTCATCGCCATCATGAACGAGACCTTCTCGGATCTTTCGATCTACCAGAACATGCGCGCCGGCTACGAAGGCCCGCAGTACTTTAAGAACCTGTCCAACTGCCTCAGCCGCGGCAAGCTCTACGTGAGCGCCTACGGCGGCGGCACCGCCAATACCGAGTTTGAGTTTATGACCGGCAACTCCATGGCCAACCTGGGCTCGGGCGTGTATCCGTACACCATTTACAACATGGAGACGACCGGGAATCTGGCAGAGCAGTTCAAGTCGCTCGGATATTCCACCACGGCCATGCACCCCAACCACGCCACCAACTGGAACCGCGAGAACGTGTACAAGGACTTTGGCTTTGACCGGTTCCTGTCCATCAACGACTTCCAGGGAGCCGACACCCTGCGCGGTATGGTGACCGACCAGGCGACCTACGACAAGATTCTTGAGCTGCTCGACCAGAACGCCGATCCGCAGTTTATCTTCGACGTGACCATGCAGAACCACTCGGGTTACGATACGGGTCTGCTGCCGGTCGACAAGCAGATGCATCTCAACATCGACACGACCGACCTGGACACCAAGACCGTCGAGGACGGCACGCTGTCCGATGTCGACGAGTATGTCTCGTGCATCGAGCAGTCCGACCAGGCGCTGCGCTACTTCCTCAACGCCTTGAGCAAGCTCGACCGCAAGGTGGTCGTGGTGTTCTGGGGCGACCACCAGCCGTTCTTCCCGTCCAAGTTCAATGACAAGTGGTTTACCGGCGAGGACGACGCTACGCATCAGGAGCGTCTGTGGCAGACCGACTACATCATCTGGGCCAACTACGACGTTGCCGGCTGCGACCAGACGAGCGAGGTCGACGACCTGTCCACCAACTACCTGTCCACGCAGCTTATGCAGCTGATCGGCGCACCGCTGACCGACTACCAGAAAGCGCACATGACGCTGCGCGAGTCGCTGCCCGCCATCAACTCGGTCGGCTACGAGGACGCCAGCCTGCGCTGGGCGCTCTCCTCCAACGTCACCGGTGACGATGCCGCCGCCGCAGCCGCCACCAAGGCGCGCGAAGATTACGCCAAGATGCAGTACTACGAGATGTTCCGCGACGGCAAGAACGTGTACACCGAGCACTTCCAGACCGAGGCTAACGAGACCGACCCCAACCTGGCACCGGGTACGACCAAGATCAAGTAGCGAGCCTGTATCCCGGTTCGTCTGCCCGGACGGCGCGGAACGTAAGGTTCCCTGCTCGGACAGTCCTGCGCAAGACGAAGGCCACATTAAGTGGTCTTCTTTGCGTGCGGAACTCGCGATGAACCTTATATGCCTCCGCCTGGACAGACGCCCTGTTGTTGGAGCGCGGCTTGTCATGGGGGTATCCGCAACATATATAAGTTGAAGGCCACGTCTTGTGGCCTTTTTTGCATCCGGAAACCGTGTCCCAGAATTCACGTCCGGAGTGGGATGCAGTTTCCGCTTACGGCCCCGTTGGGAAACTGCATCCCACTCCGATTGCAAATTCCGGGTCGCATTTTCCACCAGAGCCCTCAACCGGAAACCGCATCCCATTCCAAAGGCAAATTCCGGGACACACTTTCCGAAACCCCATCCATCCGGAAAGCCCGTCCCACTCTGAATACATCCAGCGAACGCATGCGAGTGTGTCGTCCAGGACGGTCTCGTCATCGGGGTAATGGAAAATGTCACCCCAAACGCCTGCCACGGTTGCGCCTACAAGTGTCAAGAAAAAAGCCTCGAGAACTTCGAGGCTTTCACATTTGTATTGTTTTGCACGAAGGATCGCGGACGGCGAAGCTACTCGCCCAGCACGGCCTTCTTGGCGGCTGCGGCCATGTTGTCCAGGTCCTCCTTGGTAGGATGGTCCTTTGCGGCAACCCAGTTGTCGAGCAGCATCTTAAATCGGGCGTTGTCGGGATCTTGCTCGAGCATGGCCTCGTAGCGCTGCTTGACCGCAGGGCCCATCTTGCCCTGACACATCGCCCAGCCCGCAAGCTCGGCATCTCCAGCCAAATTGGAGGTCACGCGGTCGATAATCTGCTGGTAATAGCTCTGATCGGCCCCAAAGCCGCAGGTGCCAAACAGGAAGACGCGCTTGCCGTGCAAAGCGGAGAGCAACGCCGCGACCGAAGGCGTGCACGCGCCCTTGTCGCACCAAAAACCGACGAGCACCGTGTCGGCCGCGCAGGCGCCCTGCGCCTCGAGCGCAACCTGATCTGCATCCGCATCGTCGCTCAACGCCGCGGCATGGACAAACTCAACACCCGCAGCCTGCAGAGTGCGCTTGATCGCACCCGAAACCATCCTGGTATTACCGCTCTTGCTGTTAACCACCAAAGAGCACGTCATAGTCACGTTGCCTCGTATCCCCCAAAACTAAAGCCACTAATGCAATTTATTAGATGACTATCTTAGTACTAACGTGACAGATGTAAACCACCGTCTGTCGATTGATTAATTTGCCCCACGGGCTTGCTTACTGGGCAAACTGGCTGCGGTAGAGTTCGGCGTAGAAGCCGCCTGCCGCTAGCAGCTCGTCGTGCGTGCCGCGCTCGATAATCTGGCCGTCGCGCATGACCAGAATGCAGTCGGCGTTGCGAATCGTGCTCAGGCGATGCGCCACGACAAAGCTCGTACGGCCGGCCATGAGCTCGTCGAATGCCGCCTGCACCTGCAGCTCGGTACGCGTATCGATGCTCGACGTTGCCTCGTCCAGCAGCAGAATCGCCGGATCGGTGAGCATAACGCGCGCAATGCACAGCAGCTGTTTTTGACCCTGGCTAAACGTGCCGCCGTCCTCGCCGATGACCGTATCGTAGCCGCCTGGCAGCTGCACGATAAACTTGTGCGCATGCGCGCGCTTGGCAGCTTCGATAACCTGCTCGCGCGTGGCGTCGGGACAGCCGTAGGCGATGTTTTCCGCCACCGTGCCCTCGAACAGCCACGTATCCTGCAACACCATGCCAAAGGCATGGCGCAGGCTTGCGCGCGTGTAGTCACGCGAAGACCTGCCATCAACCGTGATGTGGCCGGCATCGATATCGTAAAAGCGCAGCAGCAGGTTGATGAGCGTCGTCTTTCCGCAGCCCGTGGGGCCAACAAGGGCAAAGCGCATGCCGGGCTTGGCCTCGATGCAGATGTCCTGCAGCAGCTTGCGGTCGGACACGTAGCTAAAGTCCACATGCTCAAAGGCGACCTCGCCCTGCGGGGCAGCAAGTTCCACGGCATCCGCCGCATCGGGCTCCTGCTCGCGGGCATCGAGCAGCGCAAACATGCGGCGCGCCGAGGCATACGCCGTCTGGATCTGCGTAATGACGTTGGTGACCTCGTTGAACGGCTTGGTGTACTGGTTGGCATAGGACAGGAAGATCTGCACGCCGCCCACCGTAAGCGCCGCGGGCACGCCCGTGATCACGCCCACGCAGCCGATCACAGCGACCACGGCATAGATGATGTTATTGATAAAGCGCGTGCCGGGGTTGGAGAGCGAACCCATAAACTGTGCGCGCTCGCCCGCGGTGTAAAGCTCGGCATTGAGGGCATCGAAGCGCTGCTGGGCGTTGGGACCGTAGGCAAAGGCGTCGACAAGCTTTTGCTCGCCTACGTACTCCTCGATATGACCACCGAGCTGCCCTTGAATACGCTGCTGTGCCGTAAAGCTTTTGTTGGAGAGCTTGGCAATAGCACCGGCTGCAAAAATGGAAAGCGGCGTGACGAGCACCACCACGAGCGTCATGGTCAGGTTGATGGAAAGCATAAACGCGAGCGTGCCCACGATGGTAATAACACCGGTAAAGAGTTGCGTGAAGCCCTGCAGCAGGCCGTCACCCACCTGGTCGACATCGTTGACCACGCGGCTCATGAGGTCGCCGTGAGCATGGCTGTCGATAAAGCTGAGCGGCATGCGGCTGAGCTTGTCGCTCGCCTCCACGCGCATGTCGCGCACCGTTTCGTAGGACAGGCGGTTGACGCAGTAGCCCTGCAGCCACTGGAAGGCCGCGGCTCCCACCACGACGAGCGCGAGTTTGGTGACAAGCGGCAGCAGCGCGTCGAAGTCCACCTGCCCGACGGCAACGATCAGGTCGATGCCCTCGCCGATGAGAATGGGCGTGTAGAGCTGCAGAATCACGGAGATGGCGGCACTCACAAACGACGCAACAAACGAAATGCGATGCGGACGAACGTAGCCCATCAGACGGCGAGTCACCGCACCCACGGGATAGCGCTCGGGGTCGCCGGGCTGGCGCGGACCGTCGCCCAGGTCGTTGAGGTTATCGTTACCGGACACGTTGGCCGTCATCGTGGCGACCGAACCGGAGGAAGTGTACGGATTCATTTAGCAGCCCTCCTTTGCGCAAATGGATGCCGGGGCAGTCGGGGCGGACGCGGGGCTTAGGGTGGACGCGGGCGCCGGAGTGGGCGCGGGCGCTGTGCTCCCCCGCTGGCCCTCAAGCCCCTCGCGGCGCAGCTGCGACTGGCAAATCTCGCGATAGAGCCGACAGGTCGCATAGAGCTCGTCATGTGTGCCCAGGCCGGCAACCGAGCCGTGGTCGAGCACGCAGATCACGTCGGCATCGCGCACGGTCGAAACGCGCTGGCTCACAATCACCGTGGTCAGCGGCAGCCCGCCCTTGGCGGCACCGCGCATGCTGCGCTCGCGAATGGCATGGCGAAGCGCCGCGTCGGTCTTAAAGTCGAGCGCCGACGCGGAGTCATCCATGATCAATATCTGAGGCGAACCAACCAAGGCACGCGCGATAGTCAGGCGCTGACGCTGGCCACCGCTAAAGTTCTTGCCGCCCGCCTCGACCGGGGCGTCTAAGCCCTGCGGCTTGTTGCGCACGAACTCGCTGGCCTGCGCCATGTCGAGTGCCACCCAGAGCTCCTCGTCGGTCGCAGCTTCATCGCGCCAGGTCAGGTTGCTGCGGATGGAGCCGCTCACCAGCGATGCGCGCTGCGGAACGGTCGCGACCACACGGCGCAGCTGGTCGAGCGGCCAGGTGCGCACGTCGACGCCCATCACGCTCACGCTGCCGGTGCTCGCATCGTACAGGCGCGGGATGAGCGAGACGAGCGTGGACTTGCCGCTACCCGTACCGCCGATAATGCCGAGCGTCTTGCCCAGCGGGAGTTCCAGCGTCACATCGTTGACAGCATTGGCCGCGCCAGCGCCAAACGAGAAGCTCGCATGGCTCAAGCTCAGCGCGGGAACTGAAGCGACATTGCCCGGCTTGGGCAGCGCGACCGGCTGGTTGCCCTCGTCAGCGATGCCCGGCACGCAATTGAGCACCTCGTTGATACGCGACGCGCTGGCGCTCGCCTTGGTAAAGACCACGACCAGGTTGGCGACGTACACGATGGAGGTCAGGGTCTGCGTCATGTAGTTCACAAACGCCATGACCTGGCCCTGCGTAAGCTCGCCCACGCTGACCTGGATGCCGCCCACCCACAGGATGGCGCACACGCCCAGGTTCATCACCAAAAACGTGACGGGGTTGAGAATCGACGAGAGCTTGCCCACCGCGATGGCAGTATTGGCCTGGTCGTCGGCGGCCTGCGCAAAGCGCTCGCGCTCGTGATCTTCGCGCACGAAGGCGCGAACCACGCGGGCGCCCGAAAGGCCCTCGCGGCAGATAAGCGCGATGCGGTCGAGCTTTGCCTGCAGCTGCTTGTAGTACGGAATGCAGCGCGCCATGACAACCCAGAACACCAGGCCAATGGCGGGCGTGCAGATCAAAAAGATGATGCCGAGCTTAAGGTCGATGGCAAGGGCCGCGCACATGGAGCCCACCGCTAGAAAGGGCCAGCGGATGAGCATGCGCACGCCCAGCGCCACAGCGAGCTGGACCTGGTTAACGTCGTTGGTAATGCGCGTGATGAGCGACGGCGTGCCAAAGCGGTCGAGCTCGGCATAGCTCAGCTTGTTGATGTGCTGGTAGAGTGCGCCGCGAATGTCAGTACCCATGCCCTGCGAGGTGAGCGCCGCCATCTTCTGGCAAACAAGCGTAAACGAGATGCCGATTACAGCCATGGCGGCGAGCACCATGCCGTAGCGGACGACGGCACTCACGTCGTGCGCACCGATACCTTTATCGATCATCTGGGCAATCACCAGCGGCGTCAGCAGGTCAAAGATCACTTCAATCAACTTGCACGCAGGGCCAATCACCATATACCGGCGAAACTTACCACCAAAACGCCTGAGCAGCTCAATCATAAAAAGGCGCTCCCTATCATCATCTCAATTCAATCTGATTCATGATAGTACGGAGAACCCTGGAGATGCGTAAGCAACTCGTTACAGATGTAAGGGCAACGGTCACTAGCGCCCAAGGCACGTAGCAGCCGATGTTTTGGCAACGCCAGCGAGCGGCATAACGCCGGGGATTCAATTATCAGATAAATGTGACCCTTCAGGCGGTTTTGGTCGGCTACCCGCGGGTGCCGGCAGGGCGCTTGGTAGTCGAGCGATCCCGCAGGCGAAGCCGAGGACCAGCGAGACACCAAGCGCCCTGCCGGCACTCGCGGGTAGCCGCGGCACCAAAAAACGCCTGCGCACTCGATGGATTCGGATGCCCGACAGAGGCTCCTTATGGCTGCTTCCTTCCGGACCTGACCAGATTCGGAACATGTCGTCATCCGAACCCATCGAACGCGCTAGGCGCTCGATATATCTTACCCGCTCCCGCCCGATGGGGCAAGGTAGCTAATTTGGGACGGGGCTTTTTGACTACTTGGGCAATCAGATCGACAGGTAGTCAAATAAGCCCCGTCCCAAAAAGACTGGTCTGCTGCCGTGCCACAAAAGGGGCCTATCTACTACGTTTAGGCCGCAGGGGTCAACCATAGCCGGCTTTTTCGAAAATCGGCAAGCTTTCTACCTGCGGTTTTAATTTCACAAAATCCGGGATGGTCAAGGGCGCTCGGCTAAACGTAGTAGATGGCCGCATTTCATGGCGGACGGTCCGACCCAAGGCCCAAGGCGACCAGCCTCGGATAGCCATTCTCGAAGTTGCGGTGGAATAGTTCCTGTTTTTGCCGCCTGAGCCGCCAAACAGGAACTATTCCACCGCAACTTATAGGGAGTTGGGTTTTAGAGGCGGGCGAGGTCGTAGGCTTGGGCGGCTGCTTCACCGGCGCAGATGAGGTTGGTTGTGGCTTCCTGGGGGTCGAGCGCTTGGTCAAGAGGCATGGGCCTGCGGCAGACCGGCAGGACCAAGTCGATGCCCTGACCATACACCGCATCCAAATTATCCGCACGACCGCCCACGACGGCGACTACCGGCTTGCCATAGCGATTGGCACGGCGGGCCACGCCCACCGGCGCCTTGCCGGCAGCGGATTGCTCGTCCATGTTGCCCTCGCCTGTAATGACCAGGTCGACATCGCGCACGCGCTCGTCAAACCCAATCAGATCGAGCACCGTCTCCACGCCCGAACGCAACTCAGCACCGAGCGCCAGCAGCGCGGCGCCCAAGCCACCTGCCGCGCCCGCGCCAGGCACGCCGAGCACCGAGCCAAATGTCCGCACGCCCTCGGGCACGCGCAACAACCCCTGAGCCCGCACCCCGGTAATCGCCGCATCGAGCAGGCGGCCGTAGCCGACCATCCAACTGTCGTACCTGCCCAGCGCTTCGACATCGTCTGTCGGCAGGCCCTTTTGCCCGCCAAACACTGCAAGTGCCCCACGACGCCCCACGAGCGGGTTCTCGACATCAGAGAGCACGACGATACGCGCGCTATTCAGCGCCCGAAGCGCCGGTGCCAAATCGATACTCGCCACCTGCTCAAGCCCCGCGAGACCAGGGGCGACATCGCAGCCCTGATCATCGACCACACGCGCGCCCAGCGCCTGCAGCATGCCGGCGCCACCGTCGTTGGTGGCACTGCCGCCCAGACCAATATAGATAGTCTTTGCCCCAGCACGAACCGCTCGAAGCATGAGCTCGCCCACGCCATAGGTCGTAGCGGCCAACGCCGCCGGCTCTGTGCAAGGCGAATACCCAATACCCGCCGCCTCGGCCATCTCGATTACAGCCGACTCGTACTCGCCGTCCACCAGCATCCGGGCAGACACACAGTCGCCCAGAGGGCCTGCGACTTCACATGCCACGACCTCACCGCCGCACGCGGCAACGGCATCGAGCGTTCCCTCACCGCCATCCGCCAGCGGCAGCGCGCTTACCTGGGCATCGGGCCACACGCGGCGCACACCTTCGGCAACGGCCTCCTCCGCCTGCGCGCTCGAAACGCTGCCCTTAAAGGAGTCGATCGCCAGCTGCACACGGCGGGGCCGGCGGCACGCGGCACCAAAATCGACCGCCCCAACGGCAGTATCTTCGACACCCGCAAGCGCCTCGGCGTGGGCGGTATGCGCCTCAAGATCGGCCCCACAACCGCAGCCAGCACCATCGGTGCCACGCAGCCCACTAAAATAACCGCTCAGCACCGCGCGGCACTCGTCTGCCAGCACGCCGGCGGTCACATTAAACCGATGATTCAGGCGCGAATCGGCATTGAGGTCGTATAGCGACCCCAGAGCGCCCGCTTTAGCATCAGCCGCGCCGTACACGCAGCGCCCCACGCGCGCGTTAACCATAAGCCCCGCGCACATGCAGCAGGGCTCGAGCGTCACGTAGACCGTACAATCGGAAAGACGCCAGCGTCCAAGCGACTGAGCGGCGGCGCACAGGGCCGAAAACTCGGCATGCGCCGAAGGATCCTGGTCGAGCTCGCGGCGATTATGCGCCCGCGCGACAATCTCGCCGTCGCGCACCACTACGGCTCCGATGGGCACCTCGCCCACCGCAGCGGCGGCGCGCGCCTCGGCCAGCGCCTCACGCATGAACTTCTCATCGATTTCGGTGATCGTCATCGTTCGCCTTCCCTGTTGCAAATCCAAAACGATGCTATCATTACGACTCACGGAGAGATGGCAGAGCGGTTGAATGCGGCGGTCTTGAAAACCGTTGAGCGCGAGAGCGTTCCGGGGGTTCGAATCCCCCTCTCTCCGCCACTCCTAGTGATGCACCGGTGTCATGGTCCGCTCAAACAGTGCATCGACCACATCGGCTATCTCAGGTCGACGCTCAAGATCGTGGCCCGATTCCCACCATATCGTGAAAAGTCGAATAATACCGCCGGCGACAAACTCAGACGTCGTCTCGAGTGACACGGGGGCCAGGGCATCCTCGGCAAGCACGTTCATCACACGCTCGCGGATGGAGCGGGCAATGCGGTCGCAAATAACGTTGGTCAACATGCCCGACATGCTGCTTGCCAAAATGTTATCCATGAGCCGCTCGTGCGCCAGAATCAAATCCATGGCATCGTCCAAAATCGCGTGCCGAAGCGCGCGCACGTCCTCGGCAGATACCGCGCCGGCCTCATCGGGCTGTTTTTGCGGCAAGCCCGACATGAGCTCATCGATATAAAAGGCAAAGTAATCGTTCTTGTCGCGAAAGTGCTTGTAGAACGTCGTGCGGCGAATCATGGCGCGGTCGCACAGCATGGCAACCGTCAGGTCCTCAAAACGATGCTCCTCGAGAAGCTCGGTAAAGGCATCGAACAGGGCGCGGTAGGTTTTCTTGATGCGAAGGTCCACTGGTATCGCCATCCTCAGGGCAAAGACAACACTCGTCAATCTGTCGCATATCTTACACCTGTACCTCGCGCGCTTTGCCCCGGTGCCAACCCCGCCGAAAACACAACGCTTACCGGAAAGTTCGGCACGACAAAACGTTGCGGGTATACTAGTAGCGTTATACCAACGGCAGCTGGCGCATGCCGCCGCGGCCATTCGAAACGGAGACATCATGCTTCCCGTCATCATCGGCATCGTTGTTGTCATTGTGATTGCCTGCGCCATCGCCGGCATCTACAACAACATGGTCACCAAGCGTAACCGCATCGATAACGCCTGGCAGAACATCGATACGCAGCTGCAGCGTCGCAACGACCTGATCCCCAACCTGGTCGAGACCGTCAAGGGCTACGCCAAGCACGAGCAGGAGACGCTCTCCGCCGTGATCAGCGCGCGTAACACCGCCGTCAAGGCCACCACGCCCGAAGCCAAGATGGAAGCCGACAACGTGCTGACCGGTGCGCTGCGTCAGCTCTTCGCCGTAGCCGAGGCCTATCCCGATCTTAAGGCAAACACCAACTTTACGCAGCTGCAGGCATCGCTCGAGGATACCGAGAACAAGATTAGCTATGCACGCCAGAGCTACAACGATTGCGTGCTCAGCTACAACAACGCCATTCAGACGTTCCCGGCTGTCATCTTTGCCGGCATCTTCCAGTTTAAGGAGCGCCAGGGCTTCGAGGCCGCCGAAGCAGCCCGCCAGGCCCCGACCGTCAAGTTCTAGTAGTTTGACAGCGCATCCTTAATCGGCCAAATGCATAAACCGCCCCGTCGAATGCATACTTCGACGGGGCGGTTTCCTTTTTCGCGAAGGTCCCCCTCTAAGCGTCGTGCATTTTTAGGAGTATTCAACATAACCAAGAGCTTCGGGCGCCACGATAAATGCCAAAGACCGCGAATATCCCTGCAAATCAAACGCTGCCAGCCCATAACCCCGCCCATCATTCGTAGAAAACATCGAGAACTCCCGATTTTTTGCCCGAGATCGGTATGCAGGGACCTTCGACTGCAGAATACTCGCAAAAATGCACGTCGCCACCGCCCCCACATGGCGCGAAGCAAAGCAAAAGCGCAGCCTAAAAGGCCGCGCACCATCTTTATTCAGATTAATCATTGCCCGTTGTGACATCGCCGAACCCGCAGGGCAGAGAACAAGTTCCCTCCCGGCGCACTCCGCAGGACGCAAGAAGCCCTCGCCGCACGAAGTGCGCAGCGAGGGCTTCTTGCATGTCCGAGGACGCGCCGGGAGGGAACTTGTTCTCTGCCCGGATAGGTAAGACAAATTACGCGACGGTGTAAACCCAGTTGTGCTTGTCCTCGACAGCACCAGACTGGATACCAGTCAGGGTCTCGCGAAGCTTCTTCATCACAGGGCCGATCTCGGTGTATCCAGCCGGGAAGGTCACGGTCTCGTCGGCGCCGTAAACCTTGTTGTCGATTTCGCCAACCGGAGAGATGACGGCAGCGGTGCCGCACAGGCCGCACTCCACAAAGGTGCCGGCCTTGACCTCGGCCCACTCGACGGGGCGCTGGTCAACGGTCATGCCCAGGTCCTGAGCAACCTGAACGAGCGAACGACGGGTGATAGAGGGCAGGATGGAGTCGGTGTGCGACTGCGGAACGACGAGCGTGCCATCCTCTTTCACGAACAGGACGTTGGCGCCACCGGTCTCCTCGACATAGGTGCGGGACTCGGAGTCGAGATACAGGTTCTCGGCATAGCCCTCGCGATGGGCCTCCATCGTGGGCTTAAGGGACATGGCGTAGTTCAGGCCGGCCTTGATGTTGCCGGTGCCGTGCGGTGCAGCACGGTCATACTCGGAAACGCGCAGCTTGACGGGCTTGAGGCCGCCCTTAAAGTACGGACCGACCGGGGTCACGAGAATGCGGAACGTGTACTCAGGAGCGGGAGCCACGCCGATCACGTCACCGGAGCCGATCATAAACGGACGCACGTACAGGGTCGCGCCGGAACCGAAGGGCGGAACCCAGGCGGCGTTGGCAGAAACGACCTGCTTGACGGCCTCAACGAACTTGTCCTTGGGAAACGGGGGCATCTCGAGGCGCTGGGCAGAGTTATACATACGCTCAGCGTTCATGTCGGGACGGAAGCAGACGATGCTGCCGTCCTCGGCGGTGTAGGCCTTCAGGCCCTCAAAGACCTCCTGGCAGTAATGGAAGATACCGCCGCACTCGGAGACATGCAGGGTGTGGTCGGTGGTCAGGCCGCCCTCGTCCCACTCGCCATCCTTCCAATGAGCCTCGTAGCTGTAATCGGTCTTCATGTAGCCAAAGCCGAGGCTACCCCAATCGATATCCTTCTTCTCGACAGTCATATGTCGCTCCTTACATACACAGTTGCATACTCGCGAACCCGCACGCAAGGACCGAGGCCGACCGCGTCGCAACGTCGCACGCCCGGAGCGTAGAGCCGGACGGGACACGCGAGCAGCATCAAAGCCGATGGCACGTCGATTCGCATGCACGAGATTGTACTCCCCGCACGCGTCTGATAAAACGCTTTTCTTTAACTAAGTAAAGTATTTTCATTTGACCGAAGCAAAAAGGCCCGCCACCGTAAGCGGTGACGGGCCTCAACTGTACGGTCTGCGCGCTGGCTCGAGCTAGGCGTTCTATTTACCCAGCTTGGCCTTAACCAGACCGACCACGGTCGGGATGATCGACACGGCAACGATGCCGATAATCAGCAGCTCAAAGTGCTCTTGCACAAAGGGAATGCCGCCAAAGAAGTAGCCCAGCAGCGTAAAGACCGTCGACCAGGTAATGCCGCCCAGCACGTTAAAGACGACAAAGTTGCGCCAGTGCATGCCGCCCATGCCAGCGATAAAGGGCACAAAGGTGCGGATAAACGGGAAGAAGCGACCCAGGAAGATGGCCAGGTGACCCCACTTGTCCAAGAAGTCCTCGGACTTTTTGATGCGCTCGGGCGTCATGGCCTTGACCTTGCCCGAAGCGATGATCTTGCGGCCAAAGAAGTGACCGATCATAAAGTTGCACTGATCGCCCAAAATGGCAGCGGCCCATGCGGTGGCCAGAAGCGCCACGATGTTAAAGCCGCCGTTGTGGGCAAAGAAACCCGAGGCGAACAGCAGCGAATCACCGGGAAGGAACGGGAAGAACACCACGCCCGTCTCGATAAAGATGATCAGGAACACGCAGCCGTAGGCCATAAGCGGGCCGGCGGCGATCCAGCTGGCGATCGCGGTGCGCGGGTCCTTAAGCAGCTCGGCAATAAAATTGATGAAACCCATGAAGTAAAACCTCTCAGTTGTGGGCGCGGATACGTCCAAGTTGACCAGTATACGGTTGCGGTGCCCCCTCGTGCGCAACCCCACAAAAGCATGACTCCATTACCAGCAAGTTTGCATAACTGACACTTGTAGCGCAAAGCCGCCAAGATTGTCCTTTTTAATCCCTAGCGAATCGCTATACTTTATTGAATCGCATTGCCATGGCGCTAAGGGAGGGCGGCCGGTGAGCTTTATCAATACCATTCGCGAGGACATCAAGACCGTCCAGGCGCAGGACCCCGCCGCGCAAAACGGTCTGGTCATCTTTCTTTCCTATCCTGGCCTGCACGCCAAGTGGAACCACGTGCCCGAGCACTGGCTGTGGGAGCACGGTCATCGCTCGCTCGCCCGCGTGCTCTCGCAAATCACCCGCCACATCACCGGCGTCGAGATTCACCCTGCCGCGCAGATTGGCAAGCACTTCTTTATCGACCACGCCATGGGCGTCGTCATCGGCGAGACCACCATTGTGGGCGACAACTGTGTGCTCTACCAGGGCGTCACGCTCGGCGGCACCGGCAACGAGACCGGCAAGCGTCACCCCACCCTGGGCAACAATGTCACGGTGGGCACGGGCGCCAAGGTGCTCGGCAACATCTGCATCGGCAACAACGTCAAGATCGGCGGCAACTCGGTCGTCGTTAAGGACGTCCCCGACAACTGCACCGTCGTGGGCGTGCCGGGACGCATCATCAAGCGCAACGGCTGCCGTGTGTTCGAGGAGAGTTTCGACGCCAAGCAGCATCGCGAGTACATGCCCGATGACGCCGCCGAGCAGTCCGCCCTCAACCGCCAGGGCATCACCGAGAATGCCCGCCGCGTCAAGGAACTCGAGCGAGAGGTGGCCGAGCTCAAGGCCCTCGTCGCCAAGCTCGTGGACGAACGCTAGGAACGCAAGCGGCACAAAACGACATCGGCATCAACGCAAAGGCGCGCCAGGGAATTCATCCCCGGCGCGCCTTATTTGTGATGTGGCAAAGAGACTGTCCCTTTGTCACATTATGCGAACTGGCTCAGATAGAGGTCGGCGTAGGCACCCTCGGCAGCCAGCAGCTCCTTATGCGTGCCCTGCTCGATAATGTTGCCGTGATCCATGACCAGGATGAGGTCGGCATCCACGATCGTCGACAGACGGTGCGCGATCACAAAGCTCGTACGCCCGCGCATAAGCGCGTCCATGGCACGGCCGATGGCAAGCTCGGTGCGCGTATCCACGCTCGACGTCGCCTCATCCAGAATGAGAATCGCCGGGTTGTTGAGCAACACGCGCGCAATGGTCAACAACTGGCGCTGGCCCTGACTGATGCTTTCGGCATCGTTAGCCACACGCGTGTCGTAGCCCTGCGGCATAGTGCGCACGAAGAAGTCGACCTGCGCGGCACGAGCGGCGGCCACAATTTCGTCGCGCGTTGCCTCGGGGCAGCCGTAGGCGATGTTTTCGGCAATCGTGCCATCGAACAGCCAGGCGTCCTGCAGCACCATGCCAAACTGCTGCCGTAGCTCACCGCGGTCCATGAGGCGCGTATCCACACCGTCAAGCGTAATGCGGCCGCCGTCGATCTCGTAAAAGCGCATGAGCAGGTTGATGAGCGTCGTCTTGCCTGCGCCCGTGGTTCCCACCACGGCAATCTTCTGGCCCGGCTCGGCGGTAAACGACACGTCGCGCATGAGCGGCTTATCGGGCGCATAGCCAAAGCGCACGTGCTCAAAGGAGACGCGGCCCTCCACGCGGCCCGGCAGCTTGGCGGCCTCGTCCGGCAGCGGATCGGCCTCCATCTCGGGCTCATCGAGCAGGTCGAACACGCGCTCCGCACTCGCCAGCGCGCTCTGCAGCGAGTTGAAAGTGAACGACAGCTGCGTCATGGGTTCGGACGCCTCGTAGATAAACTGGAAGAACGCCTGGAACACGCCGACGGTCATGTGACCGGCAACCAGCATGCTGCAGCCCACAAGCGCAATCACGATCTGTGCAAGGCGGCCGATAAAGCGCACCGCGGGGCCGACGGCGTTAATCATAAAATCGGCCTTGGCACTCACGCGTGCCAGCTCGTCCGAGGCCTGGTGCACCTCGGCAGAACTTTGGCGTTCGCGGTTAAACGCGCGGATCACCAGACGGCCCGAATAGCCTTCCTCGACCGCACTCGTAATCTTGGACACCCACTCCTGGCGCTCGCCCGTCACATCGTGTGTGCGGCGCGAGACGACCTTCGTCACCAGCAGCGACAGTGCCGTAAAGAACAGAAAGACGAGCGTAAGCTGCACGCTGAACACGAACATCACGCTCACAGCACCAACAACCGTGCCGATCGACACGAGCAGCTGCAGCAATCCGCGCTGCATGCTCTCGGACATCTTGTCCAGGTCGTTGGTCGCGCGGCTGACGACCTCGCCGGGACGATGCGCGTCAAAATAGGCGAGCGGCAGACGGTTGAGCTTTTGCGCGATGCGGTTGCGCAGGCGCAGATTGAGGCGTTCGGCCACGCTCGACATCAAAAAGCTCTGGAGCGCGTAGAACGAAGCGGCGGCCGTCCAAATCAAAAAGTAGATGAAGATAGTCCTGCCGCAGTTCTCCCAGGTGATGTTGAAGGTGGTGTCGTTGGCAAACGCCACCTGAATGTGGCTCCACAGCTCATCGATCACGCGGGCGCTATATGCCGGCGCGGCAGTGTTAAAGATGGCATAGAACACAATGCTCGCGAACACGATATAGAAGCGCCAATGGTCGCCGGCAGCCTCACTCCACAGGCGGCGCACCGTCGCCCAGGTATCCCGAGGCGTCTCGTCCTCGTCGTCCACATCGCGCATGCGCTCTGCCTCAGCGCGGGCGCGCTCGTCCTCGGCGCGCTCGTTTTCCTCGTAGAGCGCTTGGCGGCGAGCCTCGCGCTCGGCTGCAGCCTTGGCGGCGTCATCCAGCTCGGGTGCCACGGCAGCCGTTTCCTCGACCAGCCCCGCGGCAACGGCGTCATCAACGCCGCCCTGCTTCTTGAGCTCCTCGGTCATGCTACTCACCTCCCTTCATCTGCGATTCCGCGATGGCGCGGTACACCTCGCAGATTTCCATAAGCTCGCTATGCGTGCCCAAGCCCACAATCTCGCCGTCCTTGAGCACGACAATCTGGTCGGCATGCAAAATCGTCGAGATGCGCTGCGCGATGATGAGCACCGCGGCATCGCGCGTCTCGCCTTGCAACGCATGGCGCAGGGCGGCATCGGTCTTAAAGTCCAGGGCCGAAAAACTATCATCGAAGATATACAGATCGGCATGCTTCATGAGCGCACGGGCGATGGCCAGACGCTGGCGCTGGCCGCCCGAAAAGTTCGTACCGCCTTGGGCAACCGGGGTATCGAGCCCCTGCGGTTGGTCGAGTACAAAGGTGCTCTGGGCAACCTCAAGCGCGTGAAGCATGTCGGTCTCGGTCGCGTCCTCGTTGCCAAAGCGCAGATTACTTGCCACGGTGCCCGAGAACAGCCACGCCTTCTGCGGCACATAGGCGATGTGTCCACGGATCTCATCTTGCGAAAGCTCGCGCAGATCGACGCCGTCCAGGCGAATGACGCCCTTGGTGGCATCGTGGAAGCGCAGCAGAAGCTTTGCCACCGTCGACTTGCCCGAACCCGTCGAGCCGACGATTGCGGTCGTCTGACCGCGACGACAGGCAAAGCTCAGGTCGCACAGGGTGTCCTCGTCGGCATCGTCAAAGCGAAACGACATATGATCGAACACGGCAACAGCATCCGCATCGTCCTCGGAGGCAGGCGCCCCGTCACCCAGCGTGCGCTCGCCATCGACGATGCTCGGCTCAATCTCCAGCACTTGCTGCGCACGGCTTAGGCATGCCGCGGCGCGTGGCAGCGTTAGCACCACCATCTGCGCCATCATCACAAAGAACAGGATCAGGATTGCATACTCCAGCACCGCAGAGATGCTCGCAATCTGCATCGCATGGGCGCCCACGCGGTTGCCGCCCACCCACAGCACCGCCACCTCGGCGATGTTCATCAAAAAGAAGCTGGAGCTGTCGAGGCCCACAAACAGGTGATTGACCTTGATGGCGTTGGCGGCGTATTCGCTAAACACCTCGTCCAGACGCCGTTCCTCGTGGCGCTCCTTGTTAAACGCACGGATGACGCGCACGCCCACAATATTCTCGCGCAGCACCACGTTCATGCGGTCGATAAAGCCCTGTAGGCGCATAAAAATCGGCGCCGCGTTGGCAACCGTAAAGACCGCCGCCACCAGCACAATCGCAACGACTACGCCCAGAAGCGTGCCCATGGCGGGATCGATAAACCAGGCGAAGATGATGCCCGCCACAGCCAAAAACGGCACGGGCAGCACCAGCTGAATCGTCTGCAGAATCGCCTGCTGAATCACGTTGATGTCGTTGAGCGAGCGCGTGATCATCGATCCGGTGCCAAAGCGCTCAAAATCGCTGGCCGCGAGCTCGAGCGATTTGTCGTACACGGCATTGCGGATATCGCAAGCCACGTTGGCGGCCAGGCGCGCCGAAAGATAGCAGCCCAGCACCGTGCCGCCGCTAGCCATGCTGGTCGCGATAAACATGTATAGGCCGTTGCGTAAAATGTAGTCGATATCGCCCGTGGTAATACCGGTGTTGACCATGTTCGCCAGCATCGTGGGAACCAACAGCGTACCGACGTTATCCACCAGCAGCACCAGCAGCGTCACTGCGACAAGCCCTCGATAGGGCTTCAAAAACCTCATTAACAGTCGCACGACTCCCCCTCACCTTGATTCTCGGCCTGGCTCTCGGCAGCGATATGCTGCTTAAAGGCATCGCACTCATCGCCGAGCGCATGGGAAAATTTTCCGATTAGGCGCATGATTTCGCGCTGCTCACACGGCTCAAGCGCGCCAAAGGCTCGCTGCTCGGCCTTGAGTGCCGGCAGCGCATAACGCTCGGCAAATCGCCTGCCCTCTTCGGTCAGGCTCACAACCTTGTTCTTACGACTGCCTTCGGCAAACTCCAACGTTGCGAAGCCCCGCGCCGTCAAGGTTTTAATTGCCGAGTTGATGGTCTGCTTGCTGTAGAACCATTCGCTTGTCAGACGGCTTACGGCAATACTGCCGCCCGTCGTGCTGGTGTCGACGAGCATCCAATAGGCGCAGTCCGAAAGGCCGCAGGCGCGCGAGAACTCCGAATAGATATGGTCGAGTCCATTGAGCAACCGATCGAAGTCGACCAGCGTAACCGCACTATTCATCTATCCCACCATTCAATTGTCCGATTTTTGACCAATTATGTGTCTCTAGATTAGTCCGAGTTTTGACTATCGTCAACAGGCTCTCCGCAAATGCGTGCACTTTTATGGCCTATCGGCAGAAAAAGACCGCCGGCGCGGGGGCGGCGCCAGCGGTCACGTGAAAATCGGGTTTTATTGCCTGTTAAGCGGCGACGGCCTCATAGACCGTAGCGCCCGAGAAGCTGTCATGCAGGCTTTTGCCGGCAATCCACGGCAGCTCGACGACCTCGCAGACCGTGTTGACCAGCTCGGAGCAGTCAGTAAAGTGGCCCTTGTCGTTGAGGGCCTCGCAATCCTGAACACGCCAATAGCCATCGGTGTGCGTGATGTAGTACTCGTGATCGTTGATCGACACGAAAGCGCGCGTCTTGGAACGCAGCAGCTTCAGAAATCCTTCGAAATCGGTCTCGACGACATCTCCAGCCTGGAACATGATGTTACCTCCTGGCCCGGCGCCACCACGGCGCATTGATAAACGTTGGTACTCCTTTAGTAAAACCTTTATCAAAGGTTATGCGTTCGTCATTTAGGCAAGTGGTAAAAAACCGCAGGGTAGACGGGATAAAACGTTTAACCATCCCATTTGTTTGTCACATTCTGAAGGTACTTTTATGCAAACCTACTTTCCCAATTGGAATCTATCCTTTTGGCCGGGTAATTGACCGTCTATCGTTTAAGCCCGACGGGTATGAACGGGGCATCTGCAACGCCACCGCAAGGAGACACCATGGAGACTATCGAAGCACTCATTCACCGCCGCAGCTGCCGCAAATACAGCAATCGTCCCGTCGAGGCCGAAAAGCTTGCACGGATTATCGAAGCCGGCCAATATGCACCGAGCGGCATGGGCCGCCAGCCGGTGACGTTTGTCGCCGTCACCGACCCCGCGACCGTCGAGCGTCTCTCACAGCTCAACGCCCAGGTCATGGACAGCAACAGCGACCCCTTCTATGGCGCCAAGACCGTTGTGGTGGTGCTGGTTGACCGCAGCGTGCCCACACATCTGGAAGACGGCTCGCTCGCCATGGGCAACTTGCTCAACGCCGCCTATGCACTGGGTGTCGATTCGTGCTGGATTCACCGCGCGCATGAGGTCTTTGACTCACCCGAGGGCCTGGAGCTGCTGGCCAGCTGGGGCCTGCCCGCCGACGGCAGCCTGCGCGGTGTCGGTAACTGCATTCTTGGCTACGCCGAGGACACGCTACCCGAGGCAAAGCCGCGCCGCGACAACGTGGTATACGTCAAGTAGCGCAGGAGTGTCCCAAACTGCCGGCAGAAAAGGAACGTCCCCTTCTGCCGGCAAGCTATGTTGATATTTGAGTTGTCGTCGTTTCGTTCGTCTGGGCCGTTTCGGCTTCGCTGCCCTGTTCGTCCTCGTCCTTTTGCGCATCGGCGATGGTGGAGGCCGCCGCAACGATACCGCGCTGGGGCGCGACACCCGTCTGGGTCTGAGCGCCCTCGATAACTTCTGTGCCTGCATGCGCGAGCTCGGGCGATTTAAACACTGCGTCCAAGTTGGCGCCACCGCCGGCGTAGCCAAGCGCAGCGAGTGCGATGACGATCACTGCAACGACGGCCACGATCGGAACATAACGATGCCAACCAGCCGGATTGAGTCCACTGCGGCGAGCCGCCCCGCGGCTGATGTAACCGAGCGTTCCGTCGTGCTTGAGCTTTGAGCCCACCACGCGTTTGCGGCCCCACAGCGAGGACTCTGCCTGCATTGCCAAGCGGGCGCTTGCCGAAGGATAGCCGTATTTAGTGCGCTTGAACGAGCCATCAAACCCCGAGGCGTGTTTACCCCACGTCACCGATGTCGTGCGTCGGTTGACCGGCGCGGCACTCCGCCTTCTGCGGCTCGGTTTTGAAGTCTCAGCCATATGCCCTCGCACGCCGTAACCAAATCGAAACAATAACGCTTTGGACTGTAGCACACGCGTCGCGCGCGGTCACGGGCGCCTCGCTCAACGGTCATCGTCCTTCAGCAAGCGCCACAGCGTTGTACGGCTTATGCCCAGTACCTCCGCCGCACGGGTTCGGTTGCCGTGGAGATGATCTACAACCAGATGCGCGATATCTCGCTCGGTATCGGCCAGCGGTCGCAGGATATACAGGTCGCTTTCGAGCGTCGGGGCGCCAAAGGCTGCGGTCTTAATCACGTCCTCTTGGGCGAGCACTTCCTCCGCCACAGCGCGGTCCACCGCGCCCGCCCCCACCAATATATACAGTCGTTCCGAGACCTCGCGGAGCTGCAGATAATTGCGCGGCCAGCGGTAAGCATCGAGCGTCTTCGTCGCCGCGGAAGACAGCGTGGGCGCTGCCGTCCCAAATGCGTCAGCGAGATATTCCAAATAGCGCGCAACCTTCGTCGACGCGGCTCCCTGCTCGGCGATTGCCGGCGCCACGCTCACCGCACAGGCGAAGCGCTCGGTCACAAAGGCGGCTTGATCACTTTCGCTGCCGCCCGGCATGTCATTCGCCGTCAGCACCACATGGCAGCGCGTCGCCAACGCGGTGTCGGCCATCGTGGAGACCAGCTCGCGGAGGCGCTGGGGGCCAACCGCGTTCCAGCCCTCAATGCAAAGGGTCAGCCCCGTTTGGAACAACGGCGATTCGGCGCTTTTGAGCACATGGCGCCAACCGCGCTCGGTGAGCTCATCGAGCGCAACGGAAACAAAGGGCTGATCGGCAAAAGGACCGTCCAGGTAGAGGCGCTTGGCGATCTCGACCTGACCCGCGCCCAGCTCGCCCTCGAGCATAAGGGGCACACCGCGCGCGTAGCTCTCGACGACCGGCGCAGCCACTGAAGCCGCTCCCTCAACGATGCCGTACGCGCTCGATTCGTAGCGGACCTCAACTTCGTCGGCGTTGAGCCACTCGATGCCCGCATGCGCCGCGGCACCGCGCACCTCGCGGACCACGACAACCCAAAGCCCCCCCCCGCCCTCTTTGTCGGTGGGGCGAACGGTCAGGCTCAGGCGCGTACCCTCACGCCCCATAACCAGACGCGCGCCGTCTCCTATACGGTCGAGACGCTCAGCAACAAAAGCCGCCACATCCCGCTCAAGCGCCGCGTCATTCATGGTCGAGATCGCGACGTCCCCACGCGCATCGATCGCCAATGCCGAGGCCCCGGCAGCAGCCAGGGCCTCGGTCAAGATGTTCAGCTTGGCATCGCTATCCATGATTCGCCCCTGTCCGCGGCGACGTGCAACCGCCGGCGGTCGCACGACCGAGTGTTTCAAAATTGAACGATATTGCTCACCAAACACTATAGGGCAGAAAGCGCCGTCCTGCGAGTATAGGTGTTGCCCCGCATCGCCATCCTGGCGGGGCGATAAGAGCTCTTCGGGACCTATCAACCTGCGGACAAGCCATACCCGCAAGAGCTCCTATCGCTCCACCGTGAGAATGCGCTCACCAGCACGCAGCACGCAGCACGCAAACAAGCTACTTCTCTACCAGATTCCCAGTACGTGTTGCATTCCCAAACTCATGCACGCAATGCCAATCCAGCAGCAAAAGCCCAGCGCGATGGGCTTGCCGCCCTTTTTGACCAGCTCGACGATATCGGTATTAAAACCAATAGCCGCCATGGCCATCACGATAAAGAACTTCGACAGCTCCTTGATGGGCGCCGTAAAGGACGCGGGAAGCTGAAGCACCGTGGTGATCACACTCGCCAGCACAAAGAACAGCACAAACATGGGAAACGCGCGTTTAAGCGAGAACGTGCTTTTGGCGTCGCCGCCGTCCTTGCGCGCCAGATGCATCTGCCAGCATGCGAGGACCAACGTGATGGGAATAATGGCCAGCGTTCTGGTGAGCTTGACCACCGTGGCGCTCTCGAGCACATTGGCGCCGGGATGCATGCTGTCCCAAGCGCTCGCCGCAGCCGTTACGGACGAGGTGTCGTTGATGGCGGTGCCGGCAAACAGGCCAAAGCCCTCGTTGGTCAGCCCGAGCATGCCGCCGAGCGTTGGAAACACGAGCGCCGCGATAACGTTAAACAGGAAGATGACCGAAATGGCCTGGGCAATCTCGTGATCGTCGGCGTCGATGACGGGCGCGGTCGCGGCGATGGCAGAACCGCCGCAAATCGACGAACCCACGCCCACAAGCGTCGCGATCTTACCCGGCACGTTCATAACGCGGCAGAGCACAAAGGCGATGACAAGCGAGGTCGAGATTGTCGCCACGATAATCGGCAGCGACTGGGCGCCCTTGGACAGAATCTGGGAGAGGTTCATGCCAAAGCCAAGCAGGATAACCGCGTACTGCAAGACTTTTTTGGACGTATAGGTGACGCCGGCGGCGAGCTGTTCGCGACGATTCTTGGGAAAGACGAGCGCCAGGACCATGCCAAAGAGGATGGCGAATACCGGACCGCCGACCACCTCAACCTGTTTGCCGAGCAACGTCGCGGGAATGGCGATGATCAGGCAGAACAAGACGCCTTTCCAGCGCTCGCGTACGATATTTGCCAGTTGCATATGGGATTCCTTCTTTCTATTTCACGTTTGCGACGGCTTATGATACGGCAACATTGAGCACAGCCTTGCGCAAACACAGACTAAGATGCCGCGATAGTTCTCAGGCAACAGCCGAATTACCCACCGCGGAGAGCTGATTCGCGGCATAATTAACAACTGACATATGAGTTTGATAGAACAGTTGCGAGGCGCTATGGAAGAATCGATGCACGTCGGCGAGCAGGAAACGAGCCTACAGGACCAGTCCTACCACACCATTCGACGCAAAATCGTCTACCTGGACTACAAGCCGGGCGAAAAGCTGGGCGTCAAGCAGCTTTGCGATGACCTGGACATGGGTCGCACGCCCGTGCGCGAGGCTTTGGTTCGCTTGGCGCAGGAAGGCCTGGTGCGCACCGTGCCCCAGAGCGGCACCTACGTCTCACCCATCAACCTCACCCTTGCCGAGAGTGCCTGTTACATCCGCGAGCATCTGGAAAAGCAGGTGATTGTGGAGTGCTGTGCACGCGCCACGTCGGCCGGCATCGAGCAGCTCGACCGCGCCATCGTGCTGCAGGAAAAGGCCATGGCCGAGGAGGATCGCATCGGCTTCTTTTTGAGCGACAACCTCATGCATCACATGATTTTTAGCATCGCATGTCGCAGCACCGTGTGGTCGTGGCTCGAAGAGACCAATGCCGACCTGGAGCGCTTCCGCTGGCTGCGCGCCGCCACGCAGGTTCTCGACAATCAGGACATCGTGAACGAGCACAAGCAGATTCGCCGCGCTATCGCCGGTCGCGACCCCATCGAAGCGAGCTTTTTGGTCAGCAAGCACCTGCACATGATGTTCCGCAATCAAACCGAGGTTCTGGACCAGTTCCCCGAGTACTTCGAGACCAGCAAGCTCCGCTAACCTGCCAAAAAGGGACAGGTTTATTTTGGCAGGTTTTATCCGAGCAAATGCAACAAGGCCCGGCTCCGTCTTGATGCGGAGCCGGGCCTTAGTCGCTAGAACGGCGGAACCAACTACTCGACCGTGACGCTTTTCGCCAGGTTTCGGGGTTGGTCGACGTCGCAGCCGCGCAGGATGGCGACCTCGCGGGCGAGCAGCTGCAGCGGGACGCTCGCCGTGATGGGGCTGAACACGTCGCGGACTGCTGGCACGCGGATAATGCAGTCGGCGATCTTGTTGATCTCCTCGTCGCCCTCGGTGGCAACGACGATGACCTTGGCGCCGCGCGCCTTGCACTCCATGAGGTTCGACACGGTCTTGTCGTAGGTGGCACTCTTGGTGGCCACGGCGATGACAGGGAAGCCCGGGTCGATCAGCGCGATGGGGCCGTGCTTCATCTCACCGGCGGCGTAGGCCTCGGCGTGCAGGTAGCTGACCTCTTTGAGCTTGAGCGCGCCCTCGTAGGAAATAGCGGCACCCATGCCACGGCCCACGAACAGCGCCGACTGCGCGTCCTTGCACAGCAGGGCGGCCTCATGCACGGCCTCGGTTTGGGTATCCAAAATCCACTGGATCTGCTCGGCCGTATCGGAAAGCTCGCGGAACAGCATGCGCGCCTGCTTGGTGGTCAAGCGGTACTTGACCTGCGCCAGCAGCAAAGCCAAAAGCGTGAGGCTCACGACCTGGCCGATGAAGCTCTTGGTCGAGGCGACTGCAATCTCCTTGTTGGCCTTGGTGTAGATGACGCCGTCGCTCTCACGCGCCACGGGGCTGCCCACCACATTGGTGATGCCGAAGACCTTGGCACCCTTGATGCGCGCGTCGCGGATGGCGGCAAGGGTATCGGCCGTCTCGCCCGACTGGGACACGGCAACGACAAGCGTCGTCGGCGTGATGATGGGATTGCGATAGCGGAACTCGCTGGCCGCCTCAACCTCGGTGGGAATGCGAGCCCAGCCCTCGATAAGGTTCTTGGCGATGAGACCGGCATGGTAGCTGGTGCCGCAAGCGATCACGTAGACGCGGTCGATGTCGTTGAGCTCCTCGAGCGAAAGGCCCAGCTCGTCGATGTCGAGCTCGCCGGCCGGCGTCATACGACCGACCAGCGTGTCGCGCACGACGCGCGGCTGCTCGTGGATTTCCTTGAGCATAAAGTCGGGATAACCGCCCTTTTCTGCCATGTCCAGGTCCCAGTCGATGTGGGTGACCTTGGGCTCGATAACGTTGCCAGCCTCGTCGGTGTACTCGACGCCTGCGGGCGTGAGCTTGGCAAACTGACCGTCCTCGAGCACCACGACGTCGCGGGTTGCGTCGATGAGCGCGATGACGTCGGAGGCGACATAGGCGCCGGTCTCGCCCGCGCCGACCACGATCGGGGAATCCTTGCGGGCCACGGCGATCACGCCGGGCTCGTCAGCGCACACGGCGGCCAGACCATAGGCACCGACCACGTGGGTGCAAGCCTCGCGCACGGAGGCCATCAGGTCGTGCGTCTCGGCATAAGCCTCTTCGATCAGATGCGCGAAGACCTCGGTATCGGTCTCGCTCTTAAAGTGGTGGCCGCGACCCTCCAGCTCTTCGCGCAGCTCGGCGAAGTTCTCGATGATGCCGTTGTGGACGATGGCGATACGACCGTCGCAGCTGGTGTGGGGGTGAGCGTTAACGACGGAGGGCTTGCCGTGGGTGGCCCAACGGGTGTGACCGATACCGCAGGTAGCGTCGCTGTCGATGTTGGAAAGCTCGCTCTCCAGGCCCGCGACCTTGCCCACGCGGCGGATGACGTCGAGGTGCGCCGCGGCGCCCTCGCCCACCTCGAGCGCGACGCCCGAGGAGTCATAGCCGCGATACTCCATACGCTTGAGGCCCGTGACCAGGATATTCTTTGCAATATCAGAGCCGGTGTAGCCGACGATTCCGCACATAAGATAAAACCCTTCGTTCGCGTGACTGCAAGACGTCCACGCACAAGGGGCGCTGAGACGTATAACGTTCGAGTATTGTACTCACGCAAACGCAAGCTGATATACCAGAAGTGGTATCTCAACTTAGATACCACTCGATGCACACACGTTCAGCCGGTCCGAACCACCACAATGGGGACAGGCACCTTCGTGGTGGTCGCGTTGGCAACAGCGTTTCCCCAGATAAAACCTGCCAAAATAAACCTGTCCCTTTTTGGAAGGTTTGGGATGCTACAATCTGGCTTGTACTTGAAACGCATCAAAGGGGCCGCTATGGCAAAGGTAAAAATCAGCGACGTCGCGCGCGAGGCCGGGGTTTCGCTGGGCACGGTTTCCAACGCGCTCAACCACCCCGAAAAGCTGCGCCCCGAGACCCTCAAGCTCATCAACGAGACCATCAATCGCCTTGGCTACCTGCCCAACCAAAGCGCTCGTCAGCTCGCGGGCGGCGCCACCAAGTCCTTTGGCCTGGTGCTCCCCCGTCTCGACCACGGCTTTTCACTCCAAATCGCCAGCGGCGCCCACAACGAGGCCCGCAAGCACGGCTACGACCTGCTCATCGCCAACGCCGATAACGACGATATTCTCCAGGACCATTACCTGCGCTACTTTATGGGCACCCAGATGTCCGGCGTCATGGTTCAGCCCATGGCATCCCCCGACTGGCACCCCGCCCTGACCAAGATGCCCGTGCCGATCGTCCATCTGGACATCCATTGCTCCGAGCCCGGCTACTACGTGGCCGCCGACAACGAGGCACAAGGCCGCATCATCGCCGAGCTCGCCATCGCCCGCGGCGCGCACCATATTGTCGTCGTCGGCCGAGCAGCATTTATGCAACTCACCCTGCGCGTCCTTGGCATTCATAAGGCGCTCGCCCTACATCCCGACATCAAGATCGAAGTCATTGACGCCGGCGAGTGGAACACGGCGGCCGACGGCTATGGTATCGGCAACCAAATCGCCGAGCGTCCCGCCGACGAACGCCCCGATTTTGTCGTCGGTCTAACCGACGTGCTGGCCTCGGGTGTCGTTTCGGCACTGGTCGACAAGGGCATCTCTGTCCCCAGGCAAGTACGCGTAGCAGGCTGCGATGGCAACCCACTCGCTTGGAGCGGATCGGTCCCACTGACCACGGTAGCGCCCCCGGGCTACGAGATTGGCCGCAAGGGTGTCCAATTGCTGATGGAGCAAATCGAGAACAAGGCCCCGGCAAAGACCAAGCATATCCGCGTCGGCTCTACAGCGCGCACCGTCACCGCAGTCACCGCCGCCGAGGACATCAACCGCCAAGAACTGGTACGTCCGTTCCTGCTGGAACGCGCCAGCACTCAGGCAAGCAGCCAGACCGACGCCACGGCCATCAACCTCGGTGCGTATCTATAGCACGCCCGCAAGTATGCTAAGTCGCCGCTCAAGCAAAAGAGGCCCGACCATTGCCGGACCCCTTTTGTTTAAGCGCAAACATAAGCAATTGCTCGTTTCAACGCCGCAATTGTCTAGCGCACGGCCTTGACCGATGCCGCCAGATCGAACAACGTATCGAGCACGGCCTCGCAGCCATCCACCACGTCCTGCGGCAGCGGCACGATATCGGGGACGGCAAAGACGTGGCAGCCAGCCGTAATGCCCGAGACGCAGCCGTTGCGCGAATCCTCGACCACGGCACATTCCTCGGGGGCAAAACCCGCGCGCTCGCAGGCAAGCAGATACATCTCGGGGTCAGGCTTGCCGTGCGCGACGTCCTCGCCGCAGGTCACCGTTTCAAACTTGTCAAAAAGACCGAATGCTTTAAGGTTGCGCTCGGCCGTAACATGGCGCGATGACGTTGCAAGGCCTACGTGATAGCCCGCAGCCAACAGCTCGTCTATGCACTCGGCAGCACCGGCCTTAAGTTCCAGTTCGGTCTTGACCATCTCGTCGCGAATCTCCTTGTGGCGACGATAGATCGCCTCGGTGGTTTCATGGCTGCCGTAATGCTCATCAAGGATGTCCATAACATCGGGCAGCGTGCGGCCGATAAACTGATGGATCAGCGCTTCATCAATCGCGAGCCCCAGCTCAGCGGCGCCTGCCTTCCAGGCCTTAATCCCCAAACGCTCGGTATCGACCAGCGTTCCATCCATGTCAAAAATAACAGCCTTGATCATATCGGTCCCCCATCGACTCTCGCTGTCGCATTGCCGCAACTCTACCGCATTTGGCAACTTGTATATAACGTATATACCATATTGCACTTTCGTTACACAGATAGAAGTCTTATGGCAAGTAACGCATTAGGATTATAGTTTTCGATCGAGTACTCAACGATAAGGAACGTTTCATGATTTTAGACACCACGGCACCCGCAGAGGAGCTTCAAGACAAGCTATCGGCGCTCGAACAGCTGCTTTTGGCATACGGGCGCGTGGCCATCGGGTTTTCCGGCGGCGTTGACAGCAGCTTTTTGGCCGCCGTGTGCGCCCGCATCATGCCTACCAATACCCTCCTCATCCATCTCACCACGCCGCTCATCGGCACGCCCGAACAGACTTCGTTTGAGCAGTCCGTTGATGGACAGGCCAATGAGGGGCCGCATTTTAAGCTCCCCGTGCTCAATCTTTCGGTGGATCAGCTGCAGCTCCCCCAAGTAGCCTGCAACGATGCTAATCGCTGCTACCACTGCAAGCACGCCGGCTTTACCGCCATCGTCAACCACGCCAAGTCGCTCGGCTTTCCCACCGTCATCGATGGCAGCAATGCAAGCGATCGCGGTGACTACCGCCCCGGCATGCGTGCGGCAGAAGAGCTCGGCGTACGCTCCCCTCTCATGGAGGTCGGCTTTACCAAGGACGAAGAGCGCGAGCTGCTGCGCGCATGGGGCTATCCCGTTTGGAACCTGCCGGCGGGAGCATGTCTTGCCACCCGCGTCCCCACGGGCGAGGAGCTTACGCGCGAGAAGGTCGATTTGATCCGCACCTGCGAGGACTACCTGCACGATCTTGACCTGGCACAGGTACGCGCGCGCTTGGTCGGCGGCTGCATGCATATCGAGGCCGCACCCGCAGATGTCGCCAAGATTGCCGCGCTCGGCGGCACCGCCGTCGATGCCGAGGGCAAGACCCCGCTGCCCGCCGCCATCGAGTCCGCACTGCGCGGGCTGGGCTGCGACCATATCTCCCCCGAGGTCACCCCCTACATTCACGGCAACATGAACCTTTAGGTTACGCCGTTTTACAAACGGCGTAACTGCTCGGCGCTGCGCGGGCTCCGGACACGGCAATCTGACGTTCAACTTCACGGGCGCGACCAAAAGGTCAGCGCCCGCTTGTTTCACGTCACCTTACCGCACCCGGAGACCGCTCGCTCGCATATGCTCAACCTGCACTGCGTTAACTGACCCGCCAATAAGGGACAGGTTTATTTTGGCAGGTTTTATCTGGGGAAATATCGCGAGGCAGTCGCCCCCCTAGCACCCATCTCACTTCGAGAGACACAAGAGGGGCGACTCGGCTGCATCTACTTCTTCCGATAGCGGCGGTTGCGGCTCGTCGATGAACCCATTACTTCGATGAGTCCTTTATCCGCCATTTTTGGCAGATGGTAGCGGACGGACGAAATTTTGACCCCCGATGCAACCGCTATTTCTCGCGCCGTCATATCCACTTCGGCTCTGAGAGCCTCCAGGATCCTATCCGCTGTCGAAGCTGACGATTCTCTGCTCATATCGATAATCTCAAACGTGTCTTTGCCACATTTTGACAGGACATGTTTATCGACAAGATTCCCGCAGATCAGGCGAATGTCATCCGAATCCCACTTCAGGGCCTCTCGTATTTTTTGAACATCGCATACGCACCCATGCTCCCGCATAAACATGAGCAATGTTTCCTCGCGATCCGTCAGCTCGGTGCCCACATGGCTCTGAATCCACGTGCGGTTTTCAGCAAGCTCCGCCCCGTGCCGGGAAAGCAGCACCGTAAACGAATCGGCCTTAACGATAAATTTCGGCCTTCCAAGCGAACGAGACTCCATCTCGCGAATCATAGCCGGGATACCAGATCCCTGGCTTTCTGCAACGGGCCCCTCGGCATGCTCTAACGGCGTCGCCCCCATTAGGCTCATGAGCTTTGGGTTTCGGCAGCGCGATTCCCCGTCTGCAAGATTGTCCACCGTCTTTCCGCCCCAAAGCCCACCGGGGTTTTTGATCTCTATTCTGTCTGGATAGATATCGACACTCACGGCCTGCCCCACAAACATGGGCGAATATTCTCGATGGATGCAGGCGTTTGCCAAGGCCTCGCGCAAAACCTCCTGGGGAACTTCCCAATCCTCCCTTCTGCCAGCGCCTTGCACTATCGCCGCTTTGCGCAAGTTCCGTCCAATCGCGACAAGGGCATCTTCGATGCAAGCCGGAATCGGGCCATCGCACAACTGGCGGTCAATAAACCGGGGTTGCCCGGGTGCAGATTTTTCCACATCGGAATGAACGGCGACATCAATCATGAGTTTGGGATAGAACTGCTGGGGGTAAATTCCCGCCGACAGAAGCCCTGCGAGCTTCACCGCACCATCCTTTGTAGTGATATTGAGTCTGACCAGCTGCTTTTCCAGCGTATCGGCCCCGCGCAAAACGCGGGGGGTCTGCAGCCGGCGATTTGCGATAATAGACCGCACGACATCTGGATCCAAATCCTCGACTGTTGCCTCCGAAACCACCGTGCCGTCTGCATCGCTCGGAAGCAACGCACTCTGCAGCTCATATAGCTCAGCGGGTGACATCTTGATATCTTTATCATCCACGCGCTTGTAGCTACCGTTCTGCACGCCGCGCGCGCCGATATAGCAAGGCTTCGCTTTAAGCTCAAGTTCAAAGATGCGCACCAGAAGCACCTGGAGCCCGTCGACCTCGCCTCGATCAAGCTCGTACCGTGGCGCATGGGTCACCACTGCCGCTGAGCCTCCGTCTCCGATACCCGAAACAAACTGATCGCGCACCCTATCGATAGCAAAGTTAGCCGAAGGAACAAATCCTTCGGCTTCGTTTAGGCCCAAAATAATGAGCCCACCCGCAGTGTTCGCAAAAGCGCTCACTGTCTCCCATACGTCTGCGCTCAATTTATTCGTGCAGGCTTTAACTTCTACCGATGCGTCATCAGTCCCCCGCCTGCGAAGGCGCTCAACGATAAGGCCAAGAGGTTCATCCAGCAGCATTGGCATTCCGTCTCTCTAAAACGATAGATTTATCTCTCTAAAGTATAGTATATCTCTCTAACTTTAGAGAGATAAGCACCTTATTTTAGAGAGACATTTAGAGAGATGTATCGAATTCACTGTTAGATAGCCCAATGTTATCTCTTTAACTGGCTTTCTCTTTAGAGAGACAATTAGAGAGACGAGCGCGACCTCTCTAATCAAGGGCACCACTCTTTAAGGTGCACACTCCCTAACCGTGCCCTAAGTTGCGGTGAAATAGTCCCCCGATTAACCTGCCAAAAAGGGACAGGTTTATTTTGGCGGGTTTTATCTGGGGAAACGCAAAATAGCCCCACATACACAACCACCGCAGCTCCATATGAGGCAAATGAATCAGTAGCGTCTATCCCAAATCTTGAGTATTTGTTCGACAGAACGGCCCCTGCCGGCTCCTGCTAGACTGGAAGATTCCCAACCGTCCATCCAGGAGCCGCAATGTCGCGCAAGTCCGCCTACAAGCAAGTACTTTCCATCGGCGCCGCCGTGGTGCTGGGGTTTGCGCTGTTCACAGGGTCGCTCGACGGAGCGCCCAAGTTGTTGTCGCCGCAAAGTGATGAACAGGCGGCAGCTCTGGCCGAAAAACAAAACGAAAGTCCCAGCCGCACCGACGACGAGGCGGACCTGGTCGATCGGCTCGAATCAGGAACGGCGAGCTCCCCGGACCCTCAAAACAGCCAGGACTCTGGCGATGGCTCCGATTCCGCCACAACCGACACCGGCGACGGCGCTTCCGCGGACAGCGCCGCCACCCCCATCGACGAGGTCGAAAACCCCGACCTCAACCGCGCCCGCGGTGTTTATCTCAGCAGCATTCCCGACTACGCCGGCAACCCCTACGTTGCCCTGCGCGCCGACAGCACGCACCCGCTCGGCACACCATCATTCACGCTCGATGAATACGAGCGCGCTACAGAAGAGGGTTGCTTTAAGAAGTTCTCCAAGCTTGACAGCCTGGGCCGCACCCGCAAAGCGCTCGCCTGCGTGGGCCCCGAATCACTCGGTCAAGGCGAGCGCGGCGATATCTCGCGTATCCATCCCGCTGGATGGCGCCAGCAGCGCTACGACTTTATTCCGGGCCAGAGCCTCTACAACCGCTGCCATCTCATCGCCTGGTCGCTCTGCGGCGAAAACGCCAACCGCAAGAATCTCCTCACCGGCACGCGTTATCTCAACGAGACAGGCATGCTGCCGTTTGAGGAGCAGATTCTCGGCTACATCCGCGAGACGGGCAACCACGTGCTCTATCGCGTCACACCCATGTATAACGAAGAGGAACTTGTCTGCCGCGGCGTGCGCCTTGAGGCGCAATCGGTCGAGGACCACGGCAAGACCCTCTGCTTCCACGTGTACTGCTACAACCTGCAGCCGCACGTGCAGATCGACTACGCCACCGGCCGCAACCAGGCATCCGGAGACTAGTGCCGACCGCACCGCCCGTAACCCAAAAATGATTCGTTTTCCTCCGTCCCCATGGGATCAAAAAAGGCCGCCCTGGATTACCCAGGGCGGCCTTTTCGTCAGCGTCCACATTGCAGGCAAAACCACACGCTACTTGGCGCGGCCCTCCTCATAGCGCTCGACCAGCTTGGCCTGAACATCGTAGGGAACCTGCTCGTAGCCAGCGGGCTTCATGGTAAAGTCACCCGTGCCGCGCGTGATAGAGCGCAGGCGCGTCGAATAATCCGTCAGCTCTGCCAGCGGCGCCTGGGCAATGACCACGGTGTCGCCGCGCTCATCGGTCTCCATACCCGTCACGCGACCGCGCGATGCCGAGATGTCGCCCATCACAGCGCCGGCGTAGCTTTCGGGAATAGTCACCGTGATTTCCTCGATGGGCTCCAGCACCACCGGGTCGGCATCGGCGCACGCCTTGCGCAGGCCGATGCGAGCCGCCGCGCGGAACGCCATCTCGTTGGAGTCGACGCTGTGATACGAGCCGTCGTACACAGCCACGCGAATGCCCGTGAGCGGGTAGCCGGCAATGATGCCGTCCTTCATGGTCTCCTGGACACCCTTGTCCACGGCGGGGATGAGCGAGCGCGGGATGCGGCCACCCACGACCTCGTCTACAAACTCATAGCCATCGCTCGTGCCGTCGGGCCCAATGAGCGGCTCAACGCGCAGCCAGCAGTCGCCATACTGACCGGCACCGCCAGTCTGTTTCTTGTGGCGGCCCTGCGCGCTTGCCGTACGGCGAATGGTCTCGCGATACGGAATGCGGATCGGCACGCTCTTGGCCACGACCTTGGTGCGATCCTCCAAACGGTTGAGCAGCACCGAAACCTGCGCCTCACCAACGGCGGAGATAATGGTCTGGCCCGTCTCCTCGTCACGATCGATGCTCATGGTCGGATCGGCCTTGCAGGCCTTCTCGATAAACGTGTAGAGCTTCTCTTCGTCGCCGCGATTCTCAGCCTCGATGGCGATGCGGTACTGCGAGTTGGGGAACTTAAACGCCGCAGCCTCGACCTTGCCGGTAATCGAGAGCGTATCGCCCGTCTCGGCCGCCAGCTTGGGTGCCACGATAATGTCGCCGGCATAGGCGTGACCGACCTCGGTCATGTCGCGGCCGCACATCACATACAGGTGAGCCAGACGGTCGCCCTTGCGCGTGCGCGCGTTGACCAGCTCAAGGCCCGGCTCAAGCGTACCCGTCAGCACCTTAATAAAGCTGATGCGACCCTGCTGCGGATCGGCCAGGGTCTTAAACACAAACGCCACCGGACGATCATCGTCGCTTGAAATCTTGAGCGAATCGCCGTCGATAAGCGGCATCTCGCCGTAGTCGGTCGGCGCCGGGAAGTATGTGGCGATGTCGTCCATCAGCGAGTTGACGCCCTGCTCCTTAATGCAATCGCCCGCAAAGACCGGCACAAAGATGCGCTCGGCGATCGCCTTCGACAGCAGGCCTTCAAGCTCCTCCTGCGTCAGCGTCTCCTCGCCTTCCAAGTACTTCATCATCAGTTCATCGTCAGCCTCGGCCACCAGCTCGCACAGATGGTCATGGGCTTCCTCGGCCTGGGCACGATACTCCTCGGGAATCTCCGACTCAACGGCTTCGGTGCCGTTGCAATGGCGCGCCTTCATGCGCACCAGGTCGATGATGCCGTCAAAGTCCTCGCCCTCGCCCCAGGGAAGGGTCACGGCGCCCAGGCGCGTGCCAAAGCGCTCTTGCAGCAGGTCCATCGTGGTCGCAAAGCTGGCCTCGGAGCGCGACAGGCGGTTTACGAACACCGCACGCGCCAGTCGCAGGTCCTCGGCGGCATACCAGAGCTTAACCGTCGTAGGCTGCGGGCCGGCCTCGGCGTCGACCACAAACAGAGCCGTCTCGCAGACGCTCATCGCGGCAAAGGCGTCGCCGATAAAATCGGGGTAGCACGGGGCATCGAGCACATTGATGCGCGCGCCCTTCCAGTCGATCGGCGCGATGGTCGTCGAGATGGAAAATGCACGCTTGACCTCTTCGGGGTCATAGTCGAGCGTGGGCTTGGTGCCGTCGTGGCCGCCCAGGCGGGCGGTCTTGCCGGAAAGGTGGAGCATGGCCTCGGCGAGTGAAGTCTTGCCCACCCCGCCTTGGCCTACGAGCACCACGTTCCTTACGTTACCGGTCTTGGGAGCACCCATGATGACCTCCTTGCAGGGCCGCGCGCAATGCGCGACGCCAACGGGGAGAGTTCGCGGTCGGTGCCATCCCGGGAGCAGCATGGTCGGCAGCCGAGCCGACTCACCCTCCAAATGTCCTATGCCACCACCCTACCCTCACGGGCGGCTGTCCATGCATACCTTTCGGCGCACGTATGAATACAGGCGGCGAGAGGACAGAGCAAGTATGCCAGGTGATTATTAAACCCCATCGATACAAATAAAAGCCGCCGCAGTCCATAAGACCCGCGGCGGCTTCTTCTCAATACATAGCTGAGCTTAGCCCTCGATACGACTCAAGAACTCACGGGTACGTTGCTCACGCGGATGATCGATAACCTGCTCGGCCGGGCCCTCCTCGACAATGCGGCCTCCGTCCATAAAGACCACGCGATCGGCAACATCGCGCGCAAACTGCATCGCATGGGTCACGATCACCATCGTCATATTCTGCGCCGCCAGGTCTTTAATGACACGCAGCACCTCGGCCGTTAGCTCGGGATCGAGCGCCGAGGTCGGCTCGTCAAAGAATAAGATTTCCGGATCGAGCGCCAGGGCGCGGGCGATACTCACACGCTGTTGCTGACCGCCCGAAAGCTCACACGGCACCTTGTTCTCGTTGCCCGTCAGCCCCATTTGTGCAATCAGCTCGTGAGCGCGGGCTTCCGCCTGCTCGCGCGGACGCTTAAGCACGCGAATCGGCGCATCGGTGATGTTTTTCATCACCGTATAGTGCGGGAACAGGTTGTAATTTTGGAACACCAGGCCGAATCGCGAGCGCGCCTGCTTGGGCACATCGCCCTTCGCATAGACCGCGCCCGAACCCGCATCCGTCGCAACGGCAAGGTCGCCAAACGAGAGCGAGCCTCCGTCGAGTGACTCGAGCAGCGTGGCACACCGCAGCAGCGTGGACTTGCCGCCACCCGAAGGCCCGATAATCGCCACGACCTCGCCACGCTTCACCTCAAGCGAGATATCCTTGAGCACCTCATTGCCGCCAAACGCCTTACGCGCGTTCGATATATTCATTACCGAATTAATCATGGTAGTAATCCAATTTTTTCTCGGCGGCGCCCAGCAGCATCTCGACGACGAAATTAAAGACCCAGTAAATCAGCGCCGCGATCGCAAACGGCACCATGCTCACCTGCGAGGCGACCAGCGCCTTGGCCGTCGAGAACATCTCACCCACGCCAATGGCAAACGCCAGCGACGTGTCCTTGACCAGCGTGATGATCTCGTTGCCCATCGCCGGCAGAATACGCTTGGCGACCTGCGGCATCACGATATACAGAAACGTCTGCACGCGCGAATAGCCCAGCACCTCGGCAGCCTCGTATTGACCGCGCGGAATGGACTGCAAGCCCGAGCGATAGATCTCGGCAAAGTAACCGGCGTAGTTGATGATGAACGCCACGACGCACGCCGTCCACTTGGAATCGGGCGTGAGCGAAATGCCAAACACGTAGTACGGGGCAAAGTAGATGGCAAACATCTGCAGCATGAGCGGCGTACCGCGCATGACCGAAATGTAGATGCGCGCAATCCAGCGAAGCGGCGCGATTTTGCTCATGCGCATAAACGCCACGGGGATTCCCAGCGGAATCGACCCCAGCAGTGTCAGCACAAACAACTGCAAACTGACCAAGAATCCCTGGCCAAGCATCTGCATCATGACCTGAATAGACATTACTTGAGCACCCAATTATCGAAAGATAGACCATAGCTTGAATACTTGTCGCAGAGATCCTTAACCGTACCGTAATCGTAGAGTGCCTTGAGCGACTCGGTCACGGCGTCGGCCGACTTGGTGTCGCCCTTCTTAAAGCCGACGGCGTAGTGCTCGCTGGACAGCGGCTCATCAAGCTGCGTATAAGCATCGGGCTTGGCGGCAAGCTGATACTGGGCAATCGAAAGGTCGCAAGCCACGGCATCGACCGCGCCGCTCTCGAGCTGCATAAACGCCGTGTTGTACTCACCGATGGTGTCGAGCGTGGCAAACGTCGCCGCCAGATCCTTCTGGTCACCCTCAAGCACATCCTGCGCAGCGGAATCGGTCTGGGTAATCACGGTCTTGCCGGCAAGATCGTCCCAGCTCTTGATGCCTGCATCCTTCTTTACCACCAGCACCTGCTCGTTGAGCATGTACGGCTCGGAGAACGTGTAGTCGTCCTCACGGCCCTCCATGGTAAAGCCATTCCAGATGCAGTTGATGGCGCCCGAGTTAAGCAGCGTATCCTTGGCATCCCAGTCGATGGCCTCGTATTTGACCTCCCAGCCCTGCTTATCGGCAACAGCCTTGGCCAGATCGAGATCAAAGCCGGTGTACTCGCCATCGTCGCCCACAAAGCCGTACGGAGGATAGGACTTATCAAAGCCCACCACGAGCTTCTTGGACTCCGCAGCGCCCTTCACATCCTTGGCCGCGGCAGAGCCAGCAGCGGAGCCCTTGCCGGCACCACCGCCGCAACCGACAAGACCAAGGCCAAGCACCGTAGCGAGCGAGCCGGCTAGACCAACAAACTGACGACGAGACATATCGGTGTTCATGGTATCCCCCCTTGATGGCACTTTAGTTAAGTAAAGTGAGTCGTGTAACGTCCAGAATCATACACTTTAGTGAGATGGAGTACAAGGGAGGGTTTGCCCGCCGGGTGCCGGGGCAGGGGTTAAGTTTGCTGCTCTACAGTCCTGCTCGCGACGGAGAGCACATTAAGTGCTCTCCTGTTCGTGCGGAACTCGCGACAAACTTAACCCCTGCCCCGGCACCCGGCGGGCAAACGTCGTTGGGTTTATCACTGACATGAAGTGGGCGCTTGCATATCGTCCGCTAGCTTGGCACGATACAATGCTTTCAGATTTCAATTTGTAAATTAGTGGGGTTAATTCATGGCAGAATCTCGTGCGGAGCGTAAGGCTCGTCGTGCTTTGATCGAGGCGGCTGAGGGGTCGGGGGAGAAAAAATCTTCTAAGAAATCCAAGTCGTCTCTGAATGCGAAGGGTAAGTCGGCTAAGGGCAAGGCTAAGGCCAAGCGTCCCGGCTCTCGTCGGAGCGAGGATAAGGCATCTCAGACTCGCTCCAAGCGCCCGTATAAGAATCCGGTTCCGTCTGCGCGTGAGGCTGTGGATCCCAAGTCTCCCTGTTCCATCATGAGAGCTTGTGGCGGATGCACGGCGCTCAATCGTCCTTATAAAAAGCAGTTGGCAGCTAAGCAGGCTGCTATGGAGGAGCTTTTTGCTTCGCTTTGTGAGCGTGAGGGCATTGCTGTAGATCCTATTCGTGGCATGGGTGTCACCCTGGGCGACCCGGGCAAATATCCTGCGCCGCGCGGTTTTCGCCATAAGGCCGCCACTCCCTTTGCTCCCGGTAAGGAGGGCGCTGTCCGTTGCGGTTTCTTTGAGCGCGGCACGCACAAGATCGTTGCCGTACCCGAATGCCCCGTCGAGGCACCGGGCGCCCGTCAGATTCTCAACGGCATCGCACGCGAAGCTGAGCGGCTGCATATTCCCGCCTTTAATGAGGACAAGCATCTTGGTTTGCTTCGCTATGCCGTCGTCCGCTGCGGTTGGCGTACCGACCAGGTCATGGTCACGCTCGTGACCGCTCAGCGCGACTTGCCGCATGCGCAGGAGTTCTTTGAGGCTGTCGCCGCACTCGATCCGCGCATCGTCACCGTCGCCCAAAACATCAACGGACGCCCCGGCAACGCCATCCTCGGCGAGGAAACCCGCATCGTGTATGGCGCCGAATGCATGCGCGACCAGCTGCTCGGCTGCGAATTCGACATCTCCCCCACCGCGTTTTATCAGACCAACCCGCAACAGACCGAGCTGCTCTATCAGCTCGCTATCGACGGCATGGATTTGCACCAGGGCGATGTGCTCATGGATGCCTACTGTGGCAGCGGTACCATCGGTCTTTGCGCAGCTAAAGATGCCCAGAACAAGGGTATCGGCATTATGCTGCTCGGCGTTGAGCGCAACCCGGCGGGCATTGCCGACGCACGTCGCAATGCCGAGCTCAACGGCCTCACCCGCAGCGCTTGGTTTATGGCCGACGACGCCACCGACTACATCCTGGATGCCGCCGACAACAACGAACGCGTCGACGTTCTTTCCATCGACCCGCCGCGCGCCGGCTCCACGCCCGAGTTCCTCGAAGCTGCCTGCGCACTTAAGCCGCGCCGCATCACCTATATCAGCTGCAACCCCGTGACCCAAGAGCGCGACCTGCACCAGCTCCTCGACGGAGGCTATCGCCTGCTCAAGATCACGCCAGTCGACATGTTCCCTCACACCGACCACACCGAAACCGTAGCGGTCCTCGAACGCCGCTAACCAACCTCAGTAGATTTTTGGGACAAGAAAGGGGGCGACCCGCCTGGGCCGCCCCCTTCGCTTGGTTTATAAACTCCGCTACATCCCATTGCGCAGATCGCACACGCCGGCTGCCGCCATCTCGCACAGCAGCGTCTCGCGGTCGCGCGTCACGATCAAATCCAGTGGGAAGTGAATCTCGTCGAGCATCTTGCGCGCGTGATCGAGCTTGCCAATGGCCATGCCAATGTGGGCATCGGTCGACACGCCAATGCCCACGCCCAGCTCGGCGCAGCGCTCGGCAATCTTGCGGCATACGGCCCAATGCTCAGTGTCGACACCGTGTTCAAGACTATGGTTGTTGATCTCGATAATCTTGTGCTTGGCCTTAGCTGCCAACAGCACCTCGTCGATATCGAACGGCACGCCCGAACGCCCCGTGTGACCCAGCATGAACACCTTGGGGTGCTCCAGGGCATTGATATACATCTCGGTCGTCTGGGCCAGCGTCGCGCCCTCAGCAATCTGCGGATTATGCACGCTCGCAACCAAATAATCCAAATTACGCGTAACCAAATCGAACAGCGAATGCTGACGGCTGTACGAATCGCCGGCAATATCGAGCGTGACAGGAGTGTCCTCGCCAAACAGGCTTCCGTCCAGCGAAACGATATCGGCCTCGGCACCACGCAGCACCAGCACGCCGCTCCAAATGCGCGGCCAGATATCCTGGTTGATAAAGAACTGGTAACTGCGCAGGTCATTGGGGCAAGCCGTAACCATAGAGCTCAAATGGTCGGCAGATCCGAGCACCTGCAGACCACGCTCTGCCGCCCAGTACACATTCTCCTCAATGGTCGAATATGCATGCGCAGAGAACATCGTATGGGTATGAATGTCACAAGAAAGCAGGTAGGGCATCAGGTCTCCTTATCTGGCACGGCCGTCGCTTATATTCATTGTACGCATAGCCTTCGATAGTCGTAAAACCACTCCATCCCAAAGACACAACGTCCATGACAACGGGGTCCGGCTTAACACCAAACCCCGTTTCACGTAAAACATTGTAGGCAGAGCGCTTTACTTTTAACGATACTCGTCCGCCAACTGTTTCCAAGCGGGTAGCGAATTGACAATCGTTTCGTAGCTCACGCAATAGCCCAGGCGGAACCAACCCGGCATACCAAAGCTGTCCGAGGGAACCGCAAGCAACTCATACTTCTTTGCGCGCTCGCAAAACGCATTCGCATCGGGCTCCAATGCTTTCACCCATAGGTAGAACGCGCCATCCGGCTCAACATAGGTGTAGCCATACTCCGCTAGTGCGTCGGTAAGCGCGGTGCGGTTGCGTGCATAGGCCTCAACGTCACTCGGCTCATCGATGCAGTCGATAATTACGCGCTGAAAGAGCGCCGGCGCGCACACGAAGCCCAGCGTACGGGCGGCACCGGCAACGGCCGGCATCAGACGGGCAGCCTGCGGATTGGTGTTGGGAACCAAGATCCACCCCACGCGCTCACCCGGCAGCGACAGCGACTTGGAATACGAGTAGCACACGATGGTGTGCTCGTAGATCGAGGGCACCCAAGGCACCTCGGCACCGTACACGATCTCGCGGTACGGCTCATCCGAGATGAGCATAATCGGATTCTCGGGATCGCGCTGAGCGTTGGCCTCGCGCAGAACATTGGCCAGTCGCGTCAGCGTGTCGCGCGTATATACGGCACCGGTCGGGTTGTTGGGCGAGTCGATAATGACGGCTGCCGTCTTGTCGGTGATCGCCTTGAATACGTTATCCACGCTCAGCTGGAATGTGTCCTCGTTGGCAAGCGCCTCGACACACGTGCAGCCGGCCTTCTCAATCCAAACGCGATACTCCGGAAAGTACGGGGCGATAACAATAACCTCGTCGCCCGGATTCGTAACGGCGTTGAGCGCGCAGGTGAGCGAAGCCGCGGCACCCACCGTCATAAAGACGTCTTTGCCCTCATAGCTCGTGCCAAAGCGGCGGTTGAGCGATTCGGCCACAGCGGCACGACATTGCGGCAGGCCCGGTGCGGGCGTGTAGCCGTGCAGCTGGTCGCTCGGCAGCTCCAGGGACTTCTTAATGGACTCCGCCACAGCAGCGGGTGCCGGAACGCTCGGATTGCCCAGCGAAAAATCGAATACGTTTTCCGCACCGATCTGCGCCTTGCGCTCAAGGCCATAGCTAAAAATCTCACGGATGATGGAGCTTTCCGCACCGCGAGCATACATAGTTTCGTTGATCATCTGTTCCCCTTTCGCATAGGCGCTATTGTACGCTTTAGCCGAGCAAAGTGCCGCAGCAATGTTGATTGGGGACAGACTTAAATGCGTGAAAACGCTCATTTAAGTCTGTCCCCAATCAACAGACGGCCCCATATCGCTCAAAAGAAAAAGCCTCCGCAGGTTTCCCCGCGGAGGCTTTCGCCACAAAGACTATTTGTCGGCGTCGGTGTCGGCATCGACGACGGCATGGTCATCGTCAGCATCATCGGATGCGGCTTCGGCATCCTCCTGCATGGCCGCCTGCGCAAAGGCCGCGGCATCAGCCGCCAGCTCCTCCTCGCTCATTCGAGGCACGCGCTTCTTGGTCGGCATGCCGGCCGCCTTGGCATTGCGCTCCTCCTTGGCCGCCAGGATATCGCCCTCGCGCTCAAGGTAGGCATTCCACTCGTTGTCGAGCAGGGCGTTCACGGCGTCGCCCTCGACGGTCTCGCGCTCAAGCAGCACCTTCGCCATCAGATCGAGCTGATCGCGACGGGCGTCCAGAATCTCGACCGCACGACGATGGGCCTCACGCATAATGCGCTGGACCTCGATATCGATGCGGCGCGCCGTCTCCTCGGAGTAATCCTGGTGATCGGCGTAATCGCGACCAAGGAACACCTGATGTTGCGCCTCGCCAAACACTTGCGTGCCCAGCTCCTCGCTCATGCCCAGGCGCGTGACCATCTCGCGCGCCATCTTGGTTGCGCGCTCCAGATCGTTGCTCGCGCCCGACGTGATGTCATCGCACATGAGCTCCTCGGCAACGCGACCGCCCAAAAACACGGCGAGCTCGTCGAGCATCTCGTTCTTGGTCTTGAGGAAGTGGTCCTCCTGCGGAAGCTGCAGCGTGTAGCCCAGCGCCTGGCCGCGGCTGACGATCGAGATCTTGTGGACCGGATCGGAGTGCTCCAGGATGTGACCCACCAGGGCGTGACCGCTCTCGTGGTAGGCAATCGTGGTGCGCTCGGCCTCGGTCATCACGCGACCCTTGCGCTGCGGTCCGGCAATCACGCGCTCCATCGATTCCTCGACCTCGTCCATCGAGATCACGGAACGATGGCGGCGGGCAGCCAACAGCGCAGACTCGTTGAGCAGATTTGCCAGATCGGCACCAGTGAAGCCAACGGTCATCTGGGCGAGCTTCTCAAACTTAACGTCCTCGTCCATCGGCTTGTTCTCGGCATGCACGCGCAAGATCTGCTCGCGGCCCTTCACATCCGGACGGTCGACCGTAACCTGACGGTCAAAACGACCGGGACGCAGCAGCGCCGGATCCAGAATGTCGGGGCGGTTGGTGGCGGCGATCAGGATGACCGACTCGCTTTCCTCAAAGCCGTCCATCTCGACCAGCAGCTGGTTGAGCGTCTGCTCGCGCTCGTCGTGACCGCCGCCCAAGCCAGCTCCGCGCTGACGTCCCACGGCATCGATCTCATCGATGAAGATGATCGACGGGGCCTGGGACTTGGCCTCCTTAAAGAGGTCACGCACACGGCTGGCGCCGACACCTACGAACATCTCGACAAAGTCGGAACCCGAGATGCTAAAGAACGGCACGCCCGCCTCGCCGGCAACGGCCTTGGCCAGCAGCGTTTTACCGGTGCCCGGAGGGCCAACCAGCAACACGCCACGCGGGATCTTGGCGCCCAGCTTGCGATAGCGATCCGGATCGCTCAAAAAGTCACGGATCTCCTCGAGCTCCTCGACTGCCTCGTCCACTCCGGCAACGTCTTCAAACTTGACCTTGGGGCGTGTGGCCTCGTTGGTCTTGGCGTTGGTCTTGCCAAACTGCATGTTCCTGTTGTTGGCGCCCATCATCTGGCGCATAAAGTAGAACATGATGGCGATAAGGGCGATCGTCGGAAGCACACTCATCGCCAAGTCGCCCCAAAAATCGGGATCGTTGGTGTTGACGATGTACTTGGTATCGGGGTGCTCCGCCATGAGCTCGGCAAGCGAATCGGAGCCGACATAGGTCGAAGAGAAGCTCTTGAGCTCGCTCGTATCGCCCTTGTCCTTTTTTGTCTTCCAGTAATGACCCGTCACGCTTCCGTCTTGAACCGTATAGGTCAGATCTTCGACGCAATCCTGCTTGATGGCGCTGACCATCTCGCTCGTCGCGAGCTTAACGGTATTGCTGGAGCTGGCAAAGCCGGAACCCATATTAAAGAAGGCATAGCCCAGAAGCGCGCAAGCCAAAAGAAAATACAGCCAGCCCGTACGCGTGGGCTTCTTGCCTCCGGGCATCCCCGGGATCTTAGGCTCCCGGGGAGTCTGGGAATTGTTATCGTTATGGTCGTCGGGCATCTTACGAATAAACCTCCGGTTTCAAAATGCCCAGATACGGAAGGTTACGATAGCGCTCGGCATAGTCGAGGCCGTAGCCCACCACAAAGGCATCGGGGCAATGGGTTCCAACATACTTGGGCGTGATGGCCGAGGTGCGGTCCTCAACGTCCTTCCACAGGAAGGCAGCGACCTCCAGCGAAGCGGGCTTGCGGCTCTCGAGGTTCTTCATCAGGTACTTGAGGGTCAGGCCCGAGTCCAGAATGTCCTCGACGATCAGCACGTCGCGACCACGGATGTCGATATCCAGATCCTTAATGATACGCACGATGCCCGAAGACTTCACACCGTCGCCATAGCTCGAAACAGCCATGAAATCGATGTTGGTCGGTAGCTCAATCTTGCGCATCAGGTCGCCCATAAAGACAACGGCACCGCGCAGAACCGCGATCAGCACCAGATCCTTACCCGCGTAGTCGCGAGTGATCTCCTCGCCCAGGCGAGAAACGATGCCGTCGATATCCTCCTGCGTAAACAGAACCTTCTCGATATCCGGATGTTGAGAAGCCATGACAACCCTTTCTTGTGCTTAATCGCCCACACACCGCCGTATGGACGCGAACTACACATTCTAGCAGCGCACGGGGTATATTTTCCAGCCCGCGCACCATCAGCGCGGGAATACCGTCAACGCCGCACAGAATAGCTGGCGTAGGACGCTATTCCGCATCGACCACACGAAGCAGATATGCCACGCGCGTTGCGGCCGTGCACTTAAAACGCTCGTCCGCGCGAACTCCGGCGACCCACACCACGGCACCTCCCGGCGCCGTCCTCACCATGGGCACGCCGGCGCGCTCGGAAACGGGAATGCGAGCCTCGCCTAGCAAGTCGGATACTTTCTTGCTTCGGCCACTCATCCCTAACGGGCACATCACGTCTCCCGGTGCGGGACCGTCCACCCACAGGCGCGCCAATCGCGCCTCGACAGGGATCTTGCCACGCGAGCCCGCCAGGATCCGCTCACTATCGCTGTCGGCAAAACCCAGGGCAGCCGCGTCTACCAAAGCTGTCACTTCCCCGGCAGCCGCAAGCTCACGGGCGCGACGCACGATATCGCATCCCGGCTCAACGGCCATCGGTTCTGTGACCAGCATACGTCCCCCGCCCAACGGCAAACGACCGGGTACGGTAACCCAGTCCGCGACCAGGCCCTCGCGAGCCGCCGGCGCCTTAAACGCCAGCATGCCAAACTCAATGCGTGCGTCAATCCCCGCCGGAAGCGTGACCGAGCCGGCGCCCTCGGCAACGCAGGAAAGGACTCGCTCCACATGTCGCATCTCTGGACGAGCGTCCGGATCGATGCGCTTAATCGCCAGTCGCACGATGCGCCGCGCGATTACCACCTCGGCCGCAGCAAGGCGTCTGGCATCGAGCACTAGCGCGCCCGCCGCCTCCTTGCGCAGGCAGCTTCGAAACGCCTGCGCCGACAGCTGGGATAGAAACGCGTCTTCGTCACCCAAGATCTCACAGGCGGCGCCAATCGTCTTGCACACGCTCGCATTACGCTGTGCCACCACTGGCATTACCCGATGGCGCACGTAGTTTCGCAGATACGAGATATCCTCATTGCTCTCGTCTTCACGCCACGGCTGACCATGTACCTGTAGATAGCCCACAAGCTCGCCATGAGTTAGGTCGAGCAAGGGACGCACCACGATATTCCTCCGGCGAGGAATGCTCGATAGACCAGCGGGCCCCGAACCCTTAATCGCGTTCATCAAAAACGTTTCCGCGCGATCCGAAGACGTGTGCGCGGTGCAGATACGAGCCGCCGTTCGCGGTGCCCCCGTCTGGGCGCAGAGCTCGCGAACATACCTTCGCGCCGCGGCATAGCGCACCTCGCGGGCAGCCGCCTCGATATTGCCCGATTCATCATCAAAATAGGCATGCTCAACACACAGCGGTAGACCATATTGTGCGCAGAGCTCACGCACAAAGGCCTCGTCGCCATCGGACGCCTTGCCGCGCAGATGATGGTTCACATGCAGCACGTGCAGTCGCTCGCGCGCGATGGGGGCAACACCGCGTCCGTCTTGGATATCCAGCTTTGATGTGCACGCCATAAGAAGCAGTGCCGTCGAGTCCGCGCCGCCTGATACCATGAGCACGACAGGAGCAGCCTGCTGTCTCGTCCGGGTCTCATCGACTGCCCCAGGCACGGCATGGTGTCCATAATGCTGAGATACCGTAGGCATTTGCTTCCTCCTCTATTCGTCCGCACCCATTGTATCCTTTGGAATCTTATGTCTCGTCTGCACCTTCATATCCTCGGCAGTGGCTCTAAAGGCAACTGCGCGCTCATCGAGGGCCCGCAGGGGCTCATTATGGTCGATGACGGACTGTCTCGCCGCGAGACATTAAAGCGCATGGCAGAACTGGGGCTCTCGGCTGACAACGTCTCGGCTCTTCTCATTACTCATGAGCATAGCGATCACATCAAGGGCCTCGATATCTGGTGCAAGCACTGGCACGGCCCCCTCTTTGCCAGCAGGGGCACTCTTTCGAACAAAGAAAATCTTTCGCATCTGCCTGTCGAGGAATTCGATCCCGGTGACACCCTTTCCATTGCCGGCATCCACGTGCAAACCTACTCAACATCACACGATGTCATCAATCCAGTCGGCTATCGATTCAATGCTCTCGATGATTCCATCGGCTTTGCCACCGACACCGGAGAGCTATCGAGCCAAGCCATGAACACCCTCAAAGATTGTCGAGTCCTCGCGCTCGAAAGCAACCACGATGCGACCATGCTGCGCGAGGGAGAATATCCCCGCTTTCTTCAGGAGCGCATCCTGTCTGCAAGGGGACACCTCTCCAATGGCCAAGCCGCCGAAGCCGCGCGCGAACTTGTTACCGATCGCACCGAACAGCTCATTGCCATGCATATCAGCCAAGATAACAATCGTCCGAGCCTTACCGTCAAAAGCTATGCCAAAGCTCTGGCCGCAACCCTGGATGACGAGCTCGGCAGCTCCGCCACCCTTCTCCAAGGATCGCGAAAACTCTCGATACGCCCTGCGAGTCAGTATCAACCGGCAACCATTCAATAGACTGTCCTAGACAGCAAAAGGGGCCGAGAATCGCTTCCCAGCCCCTTTTGCTGTCTTTTAATAGCGCAGAACACCAACGAAGTTAGTCGATGGAGATCTTCGTAACGTTCTTCTTCTCGACGATCTTGGGAACCGTAACGGTCAGGATGCCGTCAGCGTACTTAGCCGAGAGGCCCTCGCTCGAAGCGTCCTTTAGATACACGCCACGCGTCGCGCTGTACGAGTTGAACTCCTTCTGCAGGAAGTTCTTGCCCTCGTTCTCCTCGTCTTCCTCGACATTCACGCTAATGGACAGACGGCCCTCGTTAAGCTCGACATCGATATCGTCCTTGGCGACGCCGGTCAGATAAGCCTTGACCTCATAGCCGTCGCCCTTATCCTCAACGTCAACGGGGAACGCCTTGGAAGCAATCGAGTTGTTTGCAAGGTCGGTCATATCATCAAACAGATCGAACAACGAGCTAGCAGAAGGACGAACGCCAAAAACCGAACGATAAGGAACCATGCTTGCCATGTTTACCACTCCTTTTAAGGACTGCCGAGTCATCTTCCAGGTGACTGGGACTTCTTTTGACGCTCTTATATATGCCCACCCAGTGCTCATATATACATCGACTATAAAGTTTTTTGAGTCCAGTACTATAAGCATATCTAAGTGCGTATGACTCAGGTTTTAGGAAGGTTAAGGTTCTTTGAACCAGAGCTTAAATACCGAGTATGTCCCCAGCTACAAATAACAAGGGGCTTACAATGAGCGCGTACACGTTGTTGGTAACGAGCTAAAGGGCATCATGGACGACCAAAACCAGAACAATATGTTTATGCCGACGCAGGGGGAAGATACTTCCACGCAGCCGCCACGGTTCCATCGCCCCCACATCTCGCAAGAGCCCATTAATGATCCGGAGCTCGAGTATGTGACGAGAAATCGATATCAAACGCTCGAGGATGCCCAAACGGGACGTAAACATATGGGCGTCGCCTCGGGAGACCCTGTATATCTGAAAGACGCACCATTATCTAAAAACAGCGCAGCTAGTGATGAGCCGATGAAAGCATCCGCCGCTCATCAACAAAGAGGTCCTCGACCAAAGCAAACCTTGACGCATTCGGCTCGCTATCTCGAAACGCCAAAACAGGGAAAATCAATCTTCGTTTCATCAAGTAAACGACGCAAGCAGCATCGACTGACAATCCTGCTTTTGATCATTGCAGCCATAGCAGTCGCCCTTGTTATTCGTTTTATTTTCTTTAAATAAAAGCTCAATACCAAAAAGAATTAAATCGTCTGGCGTAAATGAGTCATTTATGCCCGGTAAACGCAAAAAGGGGGAGGCCGCGAGGCCTCCCCCTTCTTCAGTTTCGCTGACGGCTCGGTGCCGTCCACCGGTCAGCGGCGCCCTGGCCTCCCACGGGCTGACCCCGCAGTACTCTCGGCGCGATGGGGCTTAGCTTCCGGGTTCGGAACGGGACCGGGCGTGCCCCCCATGCTCTGGCCGCTGACCGGTGGACGGCGCCCACCGTTACGGTGTCCGGTATCGCATACACGTGCCCTGGGGGCCGCATGGCGCATAGGGGAGATGACTCGGGGGCATCCTCGTGCCCGGACCGCGCATGAGCGCTGGGTCCCGCGGGCCGCGAGGTGCGGTTCCGGAAGAGCTCGGGCGATTAGTGCGGCTCGGCTGAGGCTGTCGCCAGCCTTGCACCTGCCGTCTATCGACCAGGTAGTCTACCTGGGCCCTTACCGGAAGGAGAACTAATCCCTGGAACGGCTTCCCGCTTAGATGCCTTCAGCGGTTATCCGCGCCGCACGCGGCTACCCGGCCGTGCCGTTGGTCGACAACCGGTTCACCGGAGGTGCGTCCACCCCGGTCCTCTCGTACTGGGGGCAGCCTCCATCGATTCTCCTGCGCCCACGGAGGATAGGGACCGAACTGTCTCACGACGTTCTGAACCCAGCTCGCGTACCGCTTTAAACGGCGAACAGCCGTACCCTTGGGACCTGCTCCAGCCCCAGGATGCGATGAGCCGACATCGAGGTGCCAAACCTTGCCGTCGATGTGGACTCTTGGGCAAGATCAGCCTGTTATCCCCGGAGTACCTTTTATCCGTTGAGCGACGGCCCACCCACTCGGGGCCGCCGGATCACTAGAGCCTGCTTTCGCACCTGCTCGGCTTGTGGGCCTCGCAGTCAAGCCCGCTTGTACTCTTGCATTCAAAAGGACGGTTGCCGACCGTCCCGAGCGGACCTTCGCGCGCCTCCGTTACCCTTTAGGAGGCGACCGCCCCAGTCAAACTGCCCGCCTGGCACGGTCCCCGAGCCGGTTGACGGCCTCGGGTTAGGACGCCGGTCGCGCGAGGGCAGTATTCCAAGGGCGGCTCCCCGGGGGCTGGCGCCTCCGGATCTTAGCCTCCTGCCTATCCTCTACACGCGGGACCAGCGGCCAATGCCAAGCTGCAGTGAAGGTTCACGGGGTCTTTCCGTCCTTCCGCGGGTAAGTCGCATCTTCACGACCAGTGCAATTTCACCGGGTCCATGGTCGAGACAGCGCCCAAGTCGTTGCGCCTTTCGTGCAGGTCGGAACTTACCCGACAAGGAATTTCGCTACCTTAGGACCGTTATAGTTACGGCCGCCGTTTACCGGGGCTTGGCTTCGGGGCTTCGCCTTAACGGCTAACTCCTCCGCGTGACCTTCCGGCACCGGGCAGGCGTCAGACCCTATACGTCGCCTTGCGGCTTCTGCAGAGTCCTGTGTTTTTGGTAAACAGTCGCTTGGGCCTCTCCACTGCGGCCCGCCTCCGCTCCCCGGGCAAGCCGGTTCACGTACGCGCGGGCACCCCTTCTCCCGAAGTTACGGGGCCATTGTGCCGAGTTCCTTGACCATGGTTGACCCGATCGCCTCGGTATGTTCTACCCACCCACCTGTGTCGGTTTGCGGTACGGGCGCGCACGCGCCTGCCTAGGGGTTTTTCTAGGGACCTCGGGCTCACTCGCTTCGCTCAGTCGCTTCGTCCGGAGCCTCGCCCTCAATGCGGACCGGATTTCCCTGGTCCGCGGGCCGCGCTCCATCACGGGGACGTCCAGAACCCCGCCGAGCCACCCCCATCCGTCGCCCCGTCGGTCGTAGCGCCGCGTGCGCGGTGCAGGAATGTCTGCCTGCTGCGCGTCGGCTACGCCTACCGGCCTCGCCTTAGCCCCCGACTGACCCTGGGAGGATTAGCCTTGCCCAGGAAACCTCGGGTTCACGGCGGACGAGTTACTCTCTCGTCTCTCGCTACTCATGCCAGCATTCTCACTCCCATGCGCTCCACCGTCGGTCGCCCTCCGGCTTCTCCGCCCATGGGAAGCTCCCCTACCGATTCTAATGAATTAAAATCCCGCCGCTTCGGTGTCCAGCTTAGCCCCGTGTATTGTCGGCGCATGTCCACTCGACCAGTGAGCTGTTACGCACTCTTTGAATGGATGGCTGCTTCTAAGCCAACATCCTGGTTGTCTGGGCGGACGCACATCCTTTGCCACTCGGCTGGAACTTGGGGACCTTAGCGGGCGGTCCGGGCTGTTTCCCTCTCGAGCACACAGCTTAGCCCACATGCTCTGACTGCCGCGCTCTGGGCCGCCGGCATTCGGAGTTCGGTTGGATTCGGTAGGCGGCGAAGCCCCCTCGTCCATCCGGTGCTCTACCTCCGGCGGTGAACGCGCGACGCTAGCCCTAAAGCTATTTCGGGGAGAACGAGATATCTCCGGGTTTGATTGGCCTTTCACCCCTATCCGCAGGTCATCGCCGCCGTTTTCAACCGACGTGCGTTCGGCCCTCCACGGGGTCTTACCCCCGCTTCAGCCTGCCCACGGATAGCTCACCCGGCTTCGCGTCCGCGGCGCGGGACTCAAGTCGCCCTGTTAAGGCTCGCTTTCGCTCCGGCTCCCTTTCGGTTAACCTCGCCCCGCGCCAGCGACTCGCTGGCTCATTCTACAAAAGGCACGCCGTCACAACTGAAAGTTGCTCCGACTGCTCGTGGGCGCACGGTTTCAGGTACTGTTTCACTCCCCTCCCGGGGTGCTTTTCACCTTTCCCTCACGGTACTGGTGCGCTATCGGTCACAGGGTAGTACTCAGGCTTGGATGGTGGTCCACCCAGGTTCGGACCGGGTTTCACGTGCCCGGCCCTACTCAGGGACCGCGTCGCGCCGTCCGGTCTGGGTTCGCGTACGGGGCTGTCACCCGCTGCGGCCGGCCCTCCCATGCCGTTCCGCTCCCCAGCCGGACCTGCGCCCGGGGGCGGCAGCCCCCGGATGCGCGGCCCTGCAACCCCGTCGGCGGAACCCCTGCCGGGTATGCCCGCTCGACGGTTTGGCCATCGGTCCCCTTTCGCTCGCCGCTACTCGGGGAGTCTCGAGATTGATTTCCTCTCCTCCGGGTACTTAGATGTTTCAGTTCCCCGGGTTGTCCTCCCCGCCCCTATGTGTTCGGGGCGGGGATATGCACACTGCTGTGCATGGGTTCGCCCATTCGGAGACCCCCGGGTCGAAGGATGTGTGCTCCTCGCCGGGGATTATCGCAGCTTGCCGCGTCCTTCATCGGCTCCCTGTGCCAAGGCATCCGCCGTGCGCCCGTGGTATCTTGCGGGACCGCACTCGGGCCCGCGGGATATCCACGTGTCGCTAAAATTATTTAATCGATATCATGAATAGCGCTCGTATGTCGCAATTCGGGTATCTCATACCGCGGCACAGTGTCTTCACTGTGCTCGCGATCAGATGCTCCTCACTCATATGTAAGTGAATTCTTCTTGTTTGGATCGGATGAATGATTGCTATCATTCTGTCTTTAAATCGCAGAAAAGAATCGAGTCTGGAAGAAATTGATCTTCCATCTCTCTCCTATCGCTATGCGGCTCTCAAGGTACGCGGGTGCGACCCCGGGGACCGGGTGCTGCGGGGACTTCATCGCGGGCGACATCCACCGGACGGGCTCCTGCCCTCTATTCGAGTTAAAGTTTGTCTCTCTAGAAGATTTATCTCCCTAGAAAGGAGGTGATCCAGCCGCACCTTCCGGTACGGCTACCTTGTTACGACTTCACCCCCCTCACCCTCCACACCTTCGGCGCCTCCCCCCTTGCGGTTGGGCCGGCGACTTCGGGTGCAGACGACTCGGGTGGTGTGACGGGCGGTGTGTACAAGGCCCGGGAACGCATTCACCGCGGCATGCTGATCCGCGATTACTAGCAACTCCGACTTCATGGGGGCGGGTTGCAGCCCCCAATCCGAACTGGGGCCGGCTTTCCGGGATCCGCTCCCCCTCGCGGGGTGGCATCCCTCTGTACCGGCCATTGTAGCACGTGTGCAGCCCAGGGCATAAGGGGCATGATGACTTGACGTCGTCCCCGCCCTCCTCCGCCTTGACGGCGGCGGTCCCGCGTGGGTTCCCGGCATCACCCGATGGCAACACGCGGCGGGGGTTGCGCTCGTTGCGGGACTTAACCCAACATCTCACGACACGAGCTGACGACAGCCATGCACCACCTGTATGGGCTCCTCTCGGCCACGGGGTCTCCCCCGCTTCACCCATATGTCAAGCCCTGGTAAGGTTCTTCGCGTTGCTTCGAATTAAGCCACATGCTCCGCTGCTTGTGCGGGCCCCCGTCAATTCCTTTGAGTTTTAGCCTTGCGGCCGTACTCCCCAGGCGGGACGCTTAATGCGTTGGCTGCGGCACGGGGGGATCGTCCCCCCACACCTAGCGTCCATCGTTTACGGCTGGGACTACCAGGGTATCTAATCCTGTTCGCTCCCCCAGCTTTCGCGCCTCAGCGTCGGTCTCGGCCCAGAGGGCCGCCTTCGCCACCGGTGTTCCACCCGATATCTGCGCATTCCACCGCTACACCGGGTGTTCCACCCTCCCCTACCGGACCCAAGCCGCGGAGGTTCCGGGGGCTTCGGGGGGTTGAGCCCCCCGCTTCGACCCCCGGCCTGCCGGGCCGCCTACGCGCGCTTTACGCCCAATGAATCCGGATAACGCTCGCCCCCTACGTATTACCGCGGCTGCTGGCACGTAGTTAGCCGGGGCTT
>UQHV01000016.1 GCA_900540895.1 uncultured Collinsella sp.
CCCTGACCTCTTGACTGCCAGTCAAGCGCTCTCCCAGCTGAGCTACGCCCCCGTGACGAGGAGATACTATAGGGGAAGATTCTTAGTTGTGCAAGAAGTTTTTTGCAATTGATCCTCGCACTTACGGGTTTTCCTGGGACGGGGCAAAAATAATCACTCTACGAGCGATTATTTTTATCCGCCGTCCCGATAAAACCCTGATGCAGCAAATACGCTATTGCAGTACCGGTGTGGACTTCGATCTTTGCAGTAGATCTTACTATGTTGCTAATGCCTGTGTCGGCCAACAAACACAGGGGGCTGTGATCTAGTTCCCACTCTAGGCCGTGCTCGCTAACCTCGGTATTGGGGGCTATGGCGATGATAGAAAACGTCTTGCCTTCGGCACCTTCGATGGCCCAGGATTCGCCTCCGTGCAGGATACGGGCCGTGATCTCGTCTTCGGCAATCCAGACTGGGGCGCCCTTGTAGCCCGCGAGCAGGCCCAGTACGGCAAGCGCCATGTCCGGACGGCCGCCCGTGACGCAGGTCGCAACCACTTCGGCACCCGGCCAGCGACGGCGGACGGAATCGAGTGCCAGCGCCAGATCCGTGTAGTCCTTGTACGGGTCGTGGCGCTCAACTTCAAAGTCGGTGGCGGCATCGACCAACGCACGACCCGCATCACTCACCGTGTCGGCATCCCCCACATACACGTCGCAGCCCAGGCCGGCACTCAGTAGCGCGTCGAGTCCACGGTCCACGGCGACAACGTAATCGCACTCCCCCGCTAGCCTACGCAACAGATCAGCGCTCGCCACCACGGGCGAGCCGCAGACTACAAGTACTTTGCAAGCCACAGCCCTCGCCTATCCCTCAAACGAAAGAACGCGGGCCAGATCCAGCTCCTCGTAGCTGTCGATAAAGATATCGCAGTTGGCGCGTACGTCGTCGCGCTTCATGCGGCCATGCGGGTCATAGATGCCCACACGCTTAAAGCCGGCGGTGCCAGAGCTCTTAAGGCCAAAGACGGCGTCCTCAAACACCCATGCGCACTCAAACTTGTGCCCATGACGCTCCTCCAGACGGCACAGCGCCAGCTCGTATACGTCGGGGAACTGCTTGGAACGACCTGCCTCGCCCGTGGTGGTCACAAACTCCATGTAGGCGTCGAGCCCGGCGCCAGCGAGCGCAGACTTAACCAGCTCGGCCGGCGTGGACGTAGCCACGCACATGGCAATGCCTGCCGCCTTCGCCTGCTCCAAAAACGCCAGGAGCCCCTCGCGCGGCGGCACCTTGGAGTAGCCATCGATCAGGATGTCGCTCAGCTCGCGATACAGCTCCTCGCCATTCGCGCCAATGCCCCAGGTGTCGTGGTAGGCCTGGCACTCGTCCTCGAGCGACAGGTGCTCAAATTGGGCAAAATCGTCGACCGTCACGTCGACACCGTGGCGGTGCAATAACTCTGGCTGAGCATAAGCCCAAACGGGGGTGCTATTAACCAGCGTGCCGTCGCAATCGAAAATAAAAGCAACCTTGGGAGCGGCGGTATGGGACATAAACGTACCTTTCGATGTCAAATGGTAAACAACCTGCTAAAAACGTTTTACCAAACGTCAGCCTAACATTTTTGAAACCCTAATTGTTAAAACTGTCAAGAGTTTTACCATGGCAATTCTGCCAGTGGTATAAACATGTCGCTTACCGATTAAACGCCCCCACAAATCCGCTTTCGTCCATAAAACTAACGCACAGGTGTTATCGTAGTTTCTGCCGAAAGTTCCACCGAGCACGCGAGGTGGAACGAATCACAGAAACTTCGCCGTCCCTTCGATTCGTGCAGCCTTGGACCTTTCGCATCTAGTCACCAAGGCAACACGCTGCCGCGTCATGATGGGATCAAACGTGAGCGATACAAAGCTAAAGCCAGCAACCAAAAAGCCCGCTACCCGTAAAGCCGCCCCGCACGCGCCGGAGCTCACCAAGGACGATGTCTACCTGTTTGGCATTGGAATGTGGGAGCGCAGCTGGGAAAAGATGGGCGCACATCCCGACACGCAGCAGCGCACGCGCGGCTGGCGCTTTTGCGTTTGGGCGCCCGATGTAAAGAGTGTCCATGTCATTGGCGAATTTAACGACTGGGATGAGGAAGCCAACCCGCTGGTGCCCGTGCATACGAGCGCTATTTGGGAAGGCTTTATTCCTGGCGCCGAGCAGGGCCAGCTCTATAAATATCTCATCGAGACCAACGAGGGCGAGAAGCTCTACAAGGCCGATCCGTATGCCTTTAAAGCCGAGTGCCCTCCGGGTACCGCGAGCGTGCTGTGGACCCTCGATGGCTATAAGTGGAACGACGCCGCGTGGCTCAAGCGCCGCGCCGGCCACAACCACATGTCGCAACCGCTTAACATCTACGAGGTGCATATTGGCTCGTGGAAGCGCCACGGCGACGCGCCGCAGGGCGAGCCGGACGAGTACGGCAACTACCCCGGCCCCATGGATCCCTTCCCCGCGCAGCGCGGCGAGTTTTACACCTACGACGACCTGTCGGTGGAGCTCGTGGACTACGTGCGCGACATGGGCTATACGCATATCGAGGTCATGCCGCTTATGGAGCATCCCTTCGACGGTTCCTGGGGCTACCAGACGACCGGCTACTACGCCGCCACGTCGCGCTACGGCAATCCGCAGCAGCTCATGCACTTTATCGATGCGTGCCACGAGGCTGGCGTCGGCGTGATCATGGACTGGGTGCCCGGCGGTTTTTGCGCCGACTCCCACGGCCTTGCCACTTTTAACGGTCACATGCTGTTTGAGCACGAGATTCACCCTAACTGGGGCACGCACAAGTTTGACTTCGCCCGCGGCGAGGTACGCTCCTTCTTGGTCTCCAACGTGCTGTACTGGCTCGAGAACTTCCACGTGGACGGCATTCGCATGGACGGCGTGTCCAGCATGCTGTACCTCAACTTTGGCATCGACGATCCCGGCCAAAAGAAGTTCAACAAGTACGGTACCGAGGAGGACCTGGACGCCAGCGCGTTTATCCGTCAGGTCAACTGCGCCGTGGAGGCGCACTACCCCGACGTGATGATGATGGCCGAGGAGTCCACCGCGTGGCCGCTCGTGACCTATCCGCCGCAGGACGGCGGCCTAGGCTTCCACTACAAGTGGGACATGGGCTGGATGAACGACACCCTGCACTACATGCAGACCGATTTTCCGTGGCGTCCCGGCAACCACGGCCTGCTCACGTTCTCCATCATGTACGCCTTTACCGAGAACTTCATTTGCCCGCTCAGCCACGACGAGGTCGTGCACGGCAAGTGCTCGCTCATCGGCCGCATGCCGGGCGACTGGTGGCGCCAGTTTGCCGGCCTGCGCACGCTCGCCTTCTACCAGATGACTCACCCCGGTGCCAAGCTCAACTTTATGGGCAACGAGATCGGCCAGTTTATTGAGTGGCGCTACTACGAGTCTATTCAGTGGTTCTTGACCGAGCAGTACGAGACCCACCGTCATCATCAGGCGTTTATCAAGGCGCTCAACCACCTGTACACCGCCGAGCCCGCCCTGTACGAGCGCGGCTACACCGACGACGGCTTTACCTGGATCGACGCGGACAACTCCAAGCAGTCCATCGTGAGCTTTGTGCGCCAGGGCGAGGACGTCGATGACGACCTGGTGATCTTGATCAACTTTGACCCGGCGAGCTACGAGAGCTTCCGTGTGGGCGTGCCGCGCGAGGGCGACTGGGAGGTCATCTTTGATTCCGACCGTCCCGAGTTTGGCGGCAGCGGTTATGCCGGCGAGGCGCCCTACACCTGCTCGAGCGAGCCCTATCCCTGGAACGGGCAGATGGACTCCATCGAGATCAAGGTACCCGGCCTGGCAGGCGTGGTGCTTAAGCGCCGCGGTCCCAGCAGCTATAAGCCGCCCGTGGTCGAGGAGCCCAAGAAGGCGACGCGCAAGCGTACGTCCTCGGTGAAGCCCAAGCCAGCGGCTGCTAAGAAGGCTCCGGCTAAGGCGAAGGCTGCCAAGGCTTCTGCCAAGTCCACCACGGCCAAGAAGGCAGCCACCAAAAAGGCTGCTCCCAAGGCTAAGGCAGGCGCTGTTAAGGCTTCTGCCAAGAAAGCGTAACAAAGGCGTTACCACTGTAATTACCCGCCCCGCCGGGGCGTAGGATACATGTCATAACCGTTCCGGGAGAAACATCCCCGGGGGAAAGGAACGTATGAATAAGATCTTCGACAACAAGCAGGAGTTTACCGAGCTCTATCGCGATGCCGTCATGAGCATCAGCGGCAAGAGCGTCGAAGCCGCCAGCGACCTCGACCGCTTTAACGCCCTGGCCAAGCTCGTGGCCGAGAAGGCCCGCACCGTTGCCACCAAGAGCGACGCCCGCGCCACCGCCGAGGGCAAGAAGCGCGTGTACTACTTCTCGATTGAGTTTTTGATCGGCCGCCTGCTCGACAACTACCTGCTCAACTTTGGCGTGCGAGACATGGTCGCCGAGGCGCTCGACGACATGGGCTTTGACCTGTCCGTCATCGAGAACCAGGAGCCCGATCCGGCGCTGGGCAACGGTGGCCTGGGCCGTCTGGCCGCATGCTTCCTGGATTCCATGGCAGCCGAGGGCATTGCCGGCTACGGCAACGGCATGCGCTACCGCTACGGCCTGTTTAAGCAGGAGATCGTCAACGGCAGCCAGGTCGAGGCCACTGACGAGTGGCTCACCCACGGCTATCCCTGGGAGGTCCGTCGTCAGGACAAGGCCGTGACCATCAAGTTTGGTGGCCGTGTTGAGGGCTTTGAGGAGAACGGCCGCACGTTCTACCGCACGGTGGACACGCAGGATATCCTGGCTGTCCCCTACGACATCCCCGTGGTGGGCTATGCCGGCGAGACCGTCAACAAGCTGCGCGTCTGGGCTGCCGAGCCGGTCGAGGAGCACTTTGACCTTGAGGCCTTCAACCGCGGCGACTATGCCCAGGCCGATGCCGAGCGCGCCGAGGCCGAGGCCATCAGCGCCATCCTCTACCCCAACGACGCCGGCGAGCACGGCCGTCTGTTGCGCCTGAAGCAGGAGTACCTGTTTGTTTCGGCCGGCATCTACAGCCTGCTCGACACCTTTGAGAAGGAGCACGGCGAGAACTGGGAGCTGCTTCCGCAGTTTGTGGCAATCCATACTAACGACACGCACCCCGCCATGTGCGGCCCCGAGCTCATGCGTATCCTCATCGACGAGAAGAAGCTCGAGTGGGACGACGCCTGGAACATCGTGACGCAGGTTGTGAGCTACACCAACCACACCATCCTGCCCGAGGCTCTGGAGAAATGGCCCATCGGCACGTTCTCCAAGCTCCTCCCCCGCGTGTACCAGATCATCGACGAGATCAGCCGTCGTTGGCACGAGTCGTTCGACACCACTCAGGAGGGCTGGCAGGAGCGTCTGCGCCAGACCGCCATCCTGTGGGACGGCGAGATTCGCATGGCCAACCTGTCCGTGATCTGCAGCCACAGCGTGAACGGTGTTGCCAAGATTCACTCCGACATCATTAAGAACATCGTGCTCAAGGACTTCTACGCCCTTACGCCCGAGAAGTTCAACAACAAGACCAACGGCATCTCGCACCGTCGCTTCTTTGCCGAGGCCAACCCCACCTACGCCAAGCTGGTCACCGAGGCCATTGGCGATGGCTGGCTTAAGGACGCCTTTGAGCTGGAGAAGCTCAAGGAGTTTAAGGACGACACCGAGTTCCTGAAGGCCGTGGGTGCCTCCAAGCGCGCCAACAAGGAGCGCCTGGCCGCCTACGTCAAGGCCGAGACCGGTCTGGTTATCGACCCCAACACCGTCTTCGATGTTCAGGTAAAGCGCTTCCACGCCTACAAGCGCCAGCTCATGAACATCATGAAGGTGATGGACATCTACAACCGTCGCATCGCCGATCCCAACTTCCACGTGACGCCGACGACCTTCATCTTTAGCGGCAAGGCTGCCTCGAGCTACACCTTCGCCAAGGAGACCATCCGCCTCATTAACTCCGTGGCCGACGTCATCAACAACGACCCGCGCGTCAACGAGGTCATGAAGGTCTGCTTTATCCCCAACTTTCGTGTGAGCAACGCCCAGCTCATCTACCCCGCAGCCGAGATCTCGGAGCAGATCTCCACGGCCGGCAAGGAGGCCTCGGGCACGTCCAACATGAAGCTCATGATGAACGGCGCCATTACGCTGGGTACCCTCGACGGCGCCAACATCGAGATCGCCGACCTGGCCGGACGCGAGAACGAGGCCATCTTTGGCCTGACCGCTCCCGAGGTCGAGCAGCTCTGGGCATCCAACAGCTACTTTGCATGGGATACCCTCAACGGCGACCGCGAGCGCCTGGGCCGCGTGATGGACGAGCTCAAGGACAACACCTTTGCGGGTCTTTCGGGCAACTTCGAGAGCATCTACAACGAGCTCATGAACAACAATGACCCCGACCTGGTCATGGCCGATTTCCGCAGCTACGTGGATGCGTGGGAGAAGCTCACCGGCAGCTATGGCGACCAGGAGACCTGGAACCGCAAGGCCCTGCTCAACACCGCCTCGAGCGGCTGGTTCTCGAGCGACCGCACCATTCGCGAGTACCGCGACGAGATCTGGCACGCGTAGAGGCGCGCGAGCTCCCTTATGCCAGCACGGCATTATTCAGCGGGCGCAACGTTGCGCTGCGCCCGCCGCTAATGGGTTTAAGAACATCGATGACAGAAGGAGAAATCGATGAGTAAGAAAGAATGCATCGCGATGCTCCTCGCAGGAGGACAGGGCAGCCGATTGGGGGCACTCACCCAAAAGATCGCTAAGCCGGCGGTTAGCTTTGGTGGCAAGTTCCGCATTATCGACTTTTCGCTCTCCAACTGCTCCAACTCGGGCATCGACACGGTGGGTGTTCTGACGCAGTATCGCCCCTACCTGCTGCATGCCTATGTGGGCTCCGGCGAGGCGTGGGATCTTGACAGCCGCGACGGCGGCGTGTCGATCCTGCCGCCGTACGAGACGCAGACCGGCGGCGCCTGGTATGCGGGCACGGCCGACGCCATTACGCAGAACCTCGACTACATCAAGGCCAACGACCCCAAGTACGTCCTGATTCTTTCGGGCGATCACCTGTATCGCATGGACTACCGCAAGATGCTCAAGACGCACATTGAGAACAACGCCGACCTCACGGTAAGCGTTATGCCCGTGCCGTGGGAGGAGGCCAGCCGCTTTGGCATCCTGACCACCGACCCCGAGGACGGCCGCATCACCAAGTTCACCGAGAAGCCCGATAAGCCCGATTCGAATCTCGCGTCCATGGGCATCTACATCTTCTCGGCCGACGTGCTGATCGAGGCGCTCGAGGAGGACGCTCTGGACCAGCGCTCGAGCCACGACTTTGGCAAGGACATCATCCCCAAGCTGCTCGGCGAGGGCAAGCGCCTGTACAGCTACGAGTTCCACGGCTTTTGGAAGGACGTCGGCACCATCGCCAGCTTCCACGAGACCTCGATGGACCTGCTTGGCAACAACCCCGAGTTCGATCTGTTTGACAAGCACTTCCCCATCATGTCCAACATCACCACGCGTCCGCCGCACTACATTGGCCCGGATGGTCGCCTGGACGACTGCCTGGTCTCCAACGGCTGCAAGATCTACGGTACCGCTCGCCACTCGATCCTTTCGACCGATGTCATCATCGAGGAGCGCGCCGTGGTCGAGGACTCCGTGCTGCTGCCGGGTGCGCACGTTAAGAGCGGCGCGCACATCTGCCGCGCTATTTTGGGCGAGAACTCCACGGTCGAAGAGGGCGTGAAGCTCGGCTCTGTCGATACCACCAAGGATACGGCCGTCGTTGGAAATGACGTCGTTATCGGGAAGGGGGAATGATCCGATGATCAATCGCAAGGCCATCGGTTATATCACCGCTAACTACTCTTCGACCTACGGCAGCGTGCTGCTCAAGGACCGCCCCATCGCGTCCGTTCCGTTTTTGGGCCGCTACCGCCTGATCGACTTCCCGCTGTCCAATATGATGAATGCCGGCATCAAGACCGTCGGTGTCGTCATGCCGGGCAACTATCGCTCGCTGATCGACCATGTGGGCTCGGGCAAGGACTGGGGCCTGGACCGCAAGAAGGGCGGCCTGTTCATGGTGCCCGGCAACGCGTATGGCACCACCAAGGGCGGCATGCGCTTCCTGCTGCGCGACATCATTTCCAACAAGACGCTGTTCCAGCGCTCGGACAAGCCCTATGTTGTGATGATGGGCACCAACATCATCTTTAACATGGACCTCAACACCATCATCGAGGCGCACGAGAACTCCGGTGCCCAGATGACCGTGGTGTACTGCAAGGCCACGCGCAACGTAGATGACGAGACCAAGCTGCAGATCAACGAGAACGGCCGTCTGACGGGCGTGAGCGCCGGCGTCGTGTACGGCGACAACGCCTCTATGGACTGCTGCATCGTCAACCGCGAGACGCTGCTCGAGATCATCGACCACTACCAGGCCGCCGACTATCTGGACCTGCTCGAGGCACTACAGGGCGACTTTGGCAACATCGACGTGTGCAGCTACGAGTACAAGGGCGAGGTCGTGGGCGTGTTTAGCGAGAAGTCGCTGTATCGTCGCAGCATGGACCTGCTCGACCAGACCGTGGCCGACCATCTCTTTGACCCCGAGCGCCCGATTCTGACCAAGGCTCACGACGTGCCGCCTTCGCGCTATGCGACCGGCAGCCACGCCTGCAACTCGATCATCTCGGCCGGCTGCATCATCAAGGGCACCGTGCGCAACTCGATCCTGTCGCGCGGCGTTGTGGTTGAGGAAGGCGCCTCGGTGACCAATTCGATCATCAACCAGAGCTGCGTCATCAAGAGCGGCGCCCGCGTTGAGAATGCAATCCTGGACAAGAACAACGTGGTTCCCACCAACACCGAGCTTCGCGGCACGCCCGAGAACATCCTGGTGCTGGGAAAGGCCCCGTTAACTTCTGATATCACCAACGCGAGCTAGCTTTGGCACCGCAACATCGCTCGTAACACGTAGAATAGCCGCCCGGTTTGCGCCAGGCGGCTATTCTCGAATTGCAACAGGGAGACAATATGGCTGATTCCAGCAAAAAGATGCAGATCGTGTTTGCCTCGGCCGAGTGCGCACCGTTTGTGAAGACCGGTGGCCTGGGCGACGTGGCGGGCTCGCTGCCTGCGGCGCTTGTGCGCGCCGGCGCCGAAGTAATCGTGATGGTGCCCAAGTACGCCACCATCAAGGACGAGTACAAGTCGCAGATGGAGCACTTCTCCGACTTTTACGTGAGCCTGGGCTGGCGCAATGAGTACTGCGGACTCGAGAAGCTCGAGCACGACGGCGTCACCTATATGTTCATCGACAACGAGCGCTACTTTGCGCGCGACTATCCGTACGGCTTCTTTGACGACGGCGAGCGCTTTGCGTTCTTCTCCAAGGCCATCACCGAGAGCCTGCAGCACCTGCCCGCCGGCTTTGAGTGCGACATCCTGCACTGCAACGACTGGCAGACGGCGCTGGCGCCCGTGTTTTTGCGCGAGTTCTACCAGGGCCTGCCGCTGTATGACCGCGTCAAGACCGTGTTCTCGATCCACAACGTGGCGTTCCAGGGCCAGTTTAGCGACACCGTGATGGAGGACATCCTTGGTGTGGCGCACATTCCGGCGGCCGCCTCGCAGCTGCGTTGCGACGCCTGCAGCATCAACTACATGCTGGGCGCCCTGCGCTATGCCGACGCCATCACCACGGTGAGCCCCACCTATGCCAACGAGATCCAGACGCCCGAGTTTGGCGAGGGCCTGGACGGCGTACTGCGCGAGCGTTCCTACGCGCTGCAGGGCATTTTGAACGGCATTGACGTTGCGGGCTTTGACCCGGCAACAGACAAGCGAATTGCCGCCAACTACACCGTGGAGGACCGTTCCGGCAAGGCCGTGTGCAAGGCCAAGCTGCAGGAGGAACTGGGCCTCGAGGTTCGCGACGACCGTCCGCTCATGGTGATGGTCACGCGCCTGACGCGCCAGAAGGGCATGGATCTGGTCATGTACGCGCTCGACCGCATCCTGTCCGGCGGCGTGCAGGTGGCGGTGCTGGGCACCGGCGACCGCGACTACGAGGACGGCCTGCGCTACTTCCAGGACAAGTACCCCGGCACCATGGCCGCACGCATCGAGTTCGATCCGGCGCTGTCGCAGCGCATGTATGCCGCCGCCGACATGTTCCTGATGCCTTCGAAGTTTGAGCCCTGCGGCCTGTCGCAGATCATCGCCATGCGCTACGGCACGCTGCCGATTGTTCGCGAGACCGGTGGCCTGAAGGACACCGTGCAGCCGTACAACGAGTTTACCGGCGAGGGCACGGGCTTCTCGTTTAGCAACTTTAACGGTGACGAGATGGGCGACGCGGTGTTCCGCGCGGCGCGCCTGTTCTGGGATAACCGTGACGCTTGGAACCAGCTGGTCACGCAGGCCATGAGCCAGGACTTTAGCTGGACGCGCTCGGCCGACAAGTATCTGGACCTGTACTTCTTTATGCATCCGGAGATTGAGAGGCCGGCGGGTGTGACTGATGTTGCAGCTGTCGATGAGCCCGCTGCCGCTGAGGCCGAGCCTGCGGCGACCGTTAAGGAGCCCGCTGCCGCTGAGGAGCCCAAGGCCGAGGAGAAGCCGGCGGCCAAGGCCGAAGTTAAGCCCGACGCGAAGCCTGCCGCCAAGAAGACGACGGCCCGCAAGACGACGGCTAAGAAGGCCACGACCACGAAGGCCGCTGCTAGCAAGACTAGCGCCGCTAAGGCAACTACTGCCAAGGCATCGACTACGCGCAAGCGTACGACCGCCGCTGCCAAAAAGGCCGTCGAGGCCGAGGTCGCTCCCGAGGTAAAGGCCGAGCCCGCGGCAAAGGCTCCGGCCAAGACCGCTGCCAAGAAGACGACCGCGACCAAGACCACGACCGCTAAGAAGGCCACGGCTGCGAAGTCGACGACGACCAAGGCTGCTACGACGAAGGCCGCCGCGAAGACGACCCCGAAGGCTGCTGCAAAGCCCGCCGACAAGGTCGAGGAGGCGCCCTCCGAGTCCAAGGCCAAGGCAACTGTCGAGGCAAAGCCGGCTGCCAAGACCACCACGCGCAAGCGCTCTACGACGACGGCCAAGAAGACCACGACCAAGGCTGCAGCTCCCAAGGCAGAGGCTAAGGTCGAGGACAAGCCCGCAGTAAAGGCCGAGCCGGCGCCGAAGGCCGCAGAGGTCAAGACCGCTCCAAAGGCTACGGCAAAGGCCGAGCCCGCCAAGGAGACCCCGATCTCCCCCGCCACTCCGGCCGAGGAAAAGGCTCCGACCAAGAAGACCTCCGTCCGTAAGGCAACGGCCACCCGCAAGCGTCGCTAGTCTGGACGATTAAAACTTAATCCAACGCAAAAGAGGGCGCCCCAACCAGGCGCCCTCTTCTTGGTTGAACTTCTGTGTTAAAAAGAGGGCGGTTTACTACGACAAAATAGCTCAGGCCGACCACGGCGAGTAATCTACGAAATTGACAACGCTTCTACCTGCGGTTTTAGTATCACCAAAATGACCGTGGTTAAGATCATTCAATTCGTCGTAGTAAACCGAAGTACTTTTGTTTAACTACAAATAGTATCAGTCTAGGCTTTTTCGAATATCGCGATAATTTGGATGGTAAAACGATTTTCTAGGACAACCGTTCGCCGATGGTAAACGGATGTTGTTTATACAGCCTGTGTACAACAGATATACTTACAATCTGTGCGTAAAGCCCATGGCCCGCAGGCCGTGATTCTATTGAACTGGACCGTATTATGAGATTGATTCACAACAGCCGTCTGCCGCAGTTTCGTACTCCGTTTGGCGCTGTGACCACTGGAACTTCCGTTTCGCTATCGGTGATTTTGGAGGATGCCGACCCCAACCAGGCAACGCTTACCCTGCGTACCTGGGTCGATGAAATCGGTGAGTCTCTGTATCCCATGACGCACGAGGGCGACGGCATATTTACCGTAGAGCTTGAGTGCACTGAGCCCTGTCTTATCTGGTACAGCTTTATCTGCAACATCGAGGGCCAGCCCGAGGTTCGCCTGGGCGCGCCGCAGGGCCGCACCGGCGGCGAGGGCGTAACCTACGACTACGCCGAGGTTCCGTCCTTCCAGATCACCGTTTACAAGCACCGCGAAGTGCGTCCCGAGTGGTACGAGCGCGGCATGGTCTACCAGATCTTCCCCGATCGCTATGCCCGCGACGAAAACTGGCGCGAACGCACGCTTGCCGAAGTTGAAAAACCGCGCAAAGGAATCCAGCGCCGCATGGTCGAGGACTGGAACGAACCGCCCGAGTACGAGCGTGCCGAAGACGGCTCCATCAAGACCTGGGATTTTTACGGCGGCTCGCTCAAGGGTATCCAGAATGACCTGCCCCGCATTGCCGAGCTGGGCTTTACGGCCATCTACCTCAACCCGATCTTTGAGGCCGCGAGCAACCACCGCTACGACACGGCCGACTATACCAAGATCGACCCGATTCTGGGCACCGAGCAGGACTTTACGGAGCTGTGCAAGGCGGCCGAGAAGCTCGGCATTTCTATCATCCTGGACGGCGTCTTCAACCACACGGGCGACGATTCGATCTATTTCAACCGCTACGGCAACTATCCCGGCGTGGGCGCCTGGCAGAGCGAGGATTCACCGTGGCGCGATGCGTTTTACTTCCATGAGGACGGCTCGTATGACTGCTGGTGGGGCGTGGGCAACATGCCCGCCATCAATGAGAGCTCCAAACTGGTGCGCGAGCGGCTCCTGGGCAAGGACGGCGTGATCCGAAAATGGCTGCGCGCCGGCGCCCATGGCTGGCGTCTGGACGTGGCCGATGAGCTTTCCGATGACTTCCTGGCCGAGATCAAAAAGGCCGTGCTCGCCGAGAAACCCGATGCGCTGCTGCTCGGCGAAGTCTGGGAGGACGCCTCCAACAAGATCAGCTATGGCCACCTGCGCCGCTATCTGCAGGGCTCTGAGCTCGACTCTGCCATGGACTACCCCTTCCGCGACATGGTCATCGGCTTTTTGATGGGCTACAAGAATGCCTATCAAGCTGCTGAGGACATCGAGACCCTGCGCGAGAACTACCCGCGCGAGGCACTGGCCTGCGCGCTCAATCTGCTTTCGAGCCACGACCGCCCGCGCATTATCTCGGTGCTCGGCGGTGGCCCCGACGAGTCGCAGCTGCCCGAGAGCGAGCGCAGCAAATGGCGCCTGGACGAGAACTCGATGGGCCTGGCCAAGAGCCGTTTTTGGTTGGCAACGCTCATGCAGATGACCTTCCCGGGCGTTCCCTCAATCTATTACGGTGACGAGTACGGCTTGGAGGGTCTCACCGATCCGGGTAATCGTCGCACCATGCCGACCAAGGAAGACCTGCACGACTTCGATACGTTCGCGATCGTCAAGAACGCATCTTCTGTGCGCCGTGCGCTGCCATTTATGATCGATGGCGAGATCAAGGCCTTTGCACTCAATGATGAGGTGTTGGCCTACAACCGTACGGGCAAGGACGGCGAGTCGGCAACCGTCATCATCAACCGCAGCCTGCGCAACTCGCATCGTGTGACCATTCCGGCACTCGGCGAATGCGCGAGCGATGTGATTAGCGGTCACGAGTGCGAGATCCACAACGGCACGGTCACGCTCGATCTGTATCCGCTGGGTTCGTCGATCATCTATCACCACGCCGAGCAGCGCCTGCAGGAGCCGCTCGATCACGGTGCGGGTGTTGTGTGCCATATCACATCGGTGCCGACCGATGACGGCAAGCCCGGTACGATCGGCGCGCCCACGCGTCGCTTTATCGACCATCTGGCCGCCATGGGCATGCGCTACTGGCAGGTTTTGCCCGTCAATCCCACGGACTTCTTCCGCTCCCCCTACGCCGGTCCTTCGGCCTTTGCAGGCAATATCGACCTGCTACCCGAGAGCCACGAGGAGCTGGCCGCCGACTTTGAGACCTGGAAGGCCCGCGGCGGGGAGGATGCCGATCCGCTGTACACCGCGTTTAAACATCGCAACGCCGATTGGCTCGAGAAGTACTGCGTCTATATGGCCGTCAAAAAGTACTTTGAGGGCGAGTCGCGCCACAATTGGCCGGCAGATGTCGCGCGCTACAACGAGCATCTAATCGACGACAAGCGCTTCCACAACGAGGCCGAGCTTCAGGCGTACATGCAGTACCGCTTTGACCTGGCCTGGTGCGAGCTCATGAACTACGCGCACAAGAAGGGTATCGAGGTTATCGGCGACATTCCTATGTACGTGTCCGACGATTCGGCAGACGCGTGGAGCGAACCTGAGAACTTCTGGCTGTCCGATACCGGCAAGGCGATTGAGATTTCGGGCGCGCCGCCCGACAACTTTGCGCCCGAGGGTCAGGTGTGGGGCAACCCGACGTTCCGCTGGGACCACATGAAGCAGAACGGCTATAGCTGGTGGATGGATCGCCTGCGCCGCGCATTCTCGCTCTACGACCGCGTGCGTCTGGATCACTTCTTGGGATTCCACAGCTACTTTAGTATCCCCGCGGGCAAGGCTTGCGCCGACGGTCGCTGGCTGGCGGGCCCGGGCAAGGACCTGTTCCAGACCGCCTATGACGAGCTGGGTCCGCTCAACTTTATCGCCGAGGACTTGGGCTATTTGACGCCCGGTGTTCGCGCCATGGCTTCGACCTGCGGTTTCCCCGGCATGGATGTGCTTGAGTTTAGCGACTACGACGTTCGTTGCGGTGTGCATCCCACACCAGGAAAGATTCTGTACACCTCGACGCACGATACGTCAACGCTGGCCGGTTGGTGCACGCGTTCCTTTGCGGGCGGCGACGAGCCGAGCGGTGTTGAGGTGGCGGCCAAGCTGATGAGCGACGCGCTGGCAAGCGACGCTCCCCTAGTGATGATGCCGCTACAGGATATCCTGGGGCTTGGCGACGACGCGCGCATGAACGTTCCGGGCGTTGCCACGGGCAACTGGACCTGGCAGGCTGACGAGGCAGACATTGCAGCCGCCGAGAATAAAACCGCACAGCTCCTGCGCAACAACCATAGATTCTGGGGCGAAGCGTGATAAAACCCCCGATATAGGGTACAGTTACAGACGTTTGAATTTTTGCGGGCAGAGTAATCTGCCCGCTTTGTGCTGAAAAGGAAGTATTATGGCGCGCTACGATTACAAGTGCTCGAGCTGCGGAAACGTGTTTGAAGTTGAGCATCCCATGTCCGAGACTCCCGAGGTCGTGTGCCCGAGCTGCGGTGCCCCGGCGGCCAAGACGTTCTCGGCCAGCGGCATCAAGTTTGAGGGCAGCGGCTTCTACAACACCGACCAGCGCAGTGGCGGTTCTAGCACCAACGCCACCAGCGGCTGCTGCGCCAACTGCCCGCATAACCACTAGAAACAACGCGGCCCCGCGATCAACGCCGATCACGGGGCTAATTCTTTGCGCTAAGGGTAGCTAATTTGGGACGGGGCTTTTTTAACTACCCGGCCTGCAGGGTAGTTAAAAAAACCCCGTCCCAAATTAGCTACCCTTGGGCCCGTATTACTTGTGGACCAGTCTGGCACAGAAGTGGCCGTCGTAGGAGTCGACGTTTACCGGTACGCTTTGGAAGAGGCCTCGATCGTTCTGACGTACGGAGACGAGCTTCTTGGCCTGGGCGAAATCGGGCAGCTGCAGGATCTGCGCCTCGGAGAGGGGTGCCAGGCTAAAGTCTGCGCCCTCGAGCGAAGACAAAAACGCATCCACAACCTGCGTGTTCTCTTCATCGAAAACCGAGCAGGTGGCATAGATGAGCTCGCCGCCGGCAGCCACACGCGCGGCCGCTTCCTTGAGCATCGTCAGCTGCAGGCGGGGCAGCTCAGTCGTAACGTCCTTCTCGGTCAGACGCCACGGTATCTCAGGGTGACGGCGCATAGTGCCGGTGCCCGAGCACGGGGCATCGATAAACACCGTGTCGAACAGGACAGGTTTGCCAAGCATGGCATCGAACGACGTAAGGACTGCATCGAGCTCGCAGGCATCGCCCGAGACCGTGCGAACACCCTGGATACCGGCCTTATGCAGGCGCGCGAGATTCTGATCGCACTTGCGATCGTGCAAATCGAGCGCGGTGTGCTGACGATTGTAGCCGGCACGCTTGGCCTGGCACATCATCACATAGGTCTTGGTGCCGCGACCGGCACCAATCTCCAGGCAACGCCCGGGACGGGTCGCCGCGGTAGCGATGAGCTGGGCGTTAAGGTCCGAGGCCACGGCCGCCGCGCGCTCAAACACACCCGACGCAACCGTGGCCTGCGCATCGACCGGCGCATGGCAACCCGGGAACACAGGCGCAACAAGCTGCGATAGGTACGGATCAGGTTGGGTAGCAAAGGCATTCTCGTGCAAGGCGAGCGGCGCGGGCGCCAGATTACCGGCAAAGTTGAGCGCGCCCTCGGGCGTATCGAACGACGCCATAATGCGTGCGCACAGCCAACGCGGCATACCCATCAGGCGAGACAGGCGAACCAAACGGCGCTCGGACTCATCAGCACCCGCGGCGGCGGCAAAGTCCTCGACGTTGTCCGCGACCTTATGCAGCACGGCGTTCGCAAGACCGGCAGCCGACTTAGCGCCGCTACGAACCAGCTCAACGCCCTGACTCACGGCAACTCGGCCAGGGGTATGCAGGTAGAGCATCTCGAAGGCCGAGATGCGAAGCGCCATGCGAACACGCGGCGCGACCTTTTTGGGCTTATCGAGGAACTGATCGAGCAGCTCGTCCAAAATGCCCTGCGTCGCGGCAACACCAAGTGCCAAGCGGGCGGCAAAAGCGGAATCGCGCTGATCAATAGCCTTGGCCGATGCGCGAGAGGACAGCACGTCGCGCGCATACATGCCGCGGCGATCGGCCTCCATCAGCACATCGAGCGCAAACTTGCGCGCGGGAGACAGCTTGCTCATGACAGAACACCCCACGAAAGATCGGCGCCTTGCAGCCCAGCAGCCCAAGCAGAAGCGGCCATACCACGCTTGCCATCGGGCTTAACCTCGAGCAGTTCAACCGCACCATCGGAAAGGCCAAGGAAAACACGCTTGGCCTTAATGAGAACCTGACCCTCGCCAAGCGACACATCAGCCGGCGCAGCATCGAGCACGCGCACGGTCTTGCCGGCAATCACGCAACGAGCAGGCGCAGTATCGGACGAAGCGAGCACATGACGCACGCAATCGAGCGCAGCCATCTGCGGATCCAGACGCATCTCCAGCTTGGAAATCTTGGCAGCATGGGTAACGAGCGCCTCATCCTGTTCAGTCCACACGGCGGTGCCATCGGCAAGAGAAGGAAGCGTATCGGCAAGCAGTTTGCCGCCCAGCTCGCCAAGCTCCATAGTCAGTGCCTCAGCATGCTTACCGGCAACCGACGTGGAAGCCTGAGCACAATAAGCACCAGTATCCACGCCATGCCCGATGCGCATGATAGAAACGCCAGCAACCTCATCACCAGCAAGAATGGCACGCTGAATGGGAGCGGCTCCACGCCATCGAGGCAGCAAGGACGCATGAACATTCACAATACCGAGCGGTGCCATATGCAGCACCTCATCGGGCAAAATGCAGCCATAAGCAGCCACACAGAAAATGTCAGCCTGGGCAGTCTGGAGCGCCTCAACAACCTCAGGCGTCATACGATTAGCCTCAACAACCGGCAGACCAAGCTCAAGCGCCTTGGCCTTAACAGGAGACGGCTCCAACTTTTTACCACGTCCGCGAACAGCATCGGGACGAGTAACAACAAGCGCAATCTCATTCCCAGCCTCGACGAGCGAAGTCAACGAAGGCACAGCAAAATCAGGCGTACCCATAAACACAATACGCATAAAGAACGTCTCCCCTCAACCAAAGCCGAGACGGCTACAAATAACAGCGGAAAGCCAAGTCACCAGCCCATCCGCAATAACATTTCAACAAGAACAAATATACCCAAAACCAAAGAAAGAGCCGCAATAAAAGCAGCTCTTCCAACAAAGCAATTATCAGCGAAGACGCCCCTCCCTGGCCCAACGGCACCCGGGCGAGACAAGCAGCGTCAACGTAGTCCCCGGGGCGCCCGCCTATATCGTCCCGCGCACAGTTTCGCAGCGCAGCGAGAATGTTTGAGCACGGGATGATATAGGCGGGCGCCCCGGGGACGGACAAACCTACTCCGTCTCGCCCGGTCGAGCGCCGCGGGCCAGGGCGTCCTGGTACTCCTTGACAGCCTTGAGCCTCTGCATAGGCTTCAGTCGCTCGAACATGGTGTTGCCGTGCAGGTGATCAATCTCGTGCTGCAGGCACACGCAGAATAAATCGCCCGTGGCCTCGTAGCGAATCAGGTTGGCGTCCAGGTCGTACGCCTCGACGACGACATGGTCGGGACGCTCGATCTCGCAGCTAATGCCGGGGATGGACAGGCAGCCCTCGCTAAACGGCACCAGATGGTCGCTCTGCTCAACAATGACAGGGTTGATGAGCACGTACGGGTCATAGTCGTTCTTGTCGCTGTAATCGCAGTCGATGGTGACGAGCTGAATGAGCTCGCCGATCTGCGGGGCAGCCAGACCGCAACCGCCGTTGTCGAACATCATCTTCTTCATCTTCTCGGCAAGCGCCTCGATCGCCGGGGTAATCTCCTCGATGACGGCGCACTCCTGGCGCAGACGAGGGTCGGGCGACAGTACGATTCCGTTGGCTTCCATGGCCATCCTTTCGGGTTGTTACATCAAATCATAGGCGTCGACGTCAACGCTCACGCTCACGCCGCGCACGGAGCCCACCTCTTTGAGGCAGGCGTCGATATCATCAGAGACATGGTACCCCACGGGCGACTTCACAAGCAGATGGAAGCGATAACGGTCCTTGGCTCTCTCGATTACACACGAAGCCGGGCCCAGCACCTGCGGCACAGCGCTACCCACCTGCAAAAAATCGGGAGCGGCGGCATGCCAGCGGCGCTTGAGCAACTTTGCGATGCGCCCAATGTAATCCTGCGCCTCGTCACGATTCGCCGACCACACCAAAATGTTAACCAGGCGCACAAACGGCGGATACAGCGCGTCGCGACGCTGGTCCAAGTCGTAGTCGGTAAAGATCGAGCGATCATGCTCGGCAACGGCGCGAATGACCGGGTCCTCGGGCAGATAGGTCTGGATAATGACCTCGCCAGGGCGATCGCCGCGCCCGGCACGGCCGGCGACCTGCTCCAGCAGATCGTAGGCGCGCTCCCCTGCGCGAAAGTCGGGCAGCTTGAGGGCGAAGTCGGCATTGACCACGCCTACGAGCGTGACCTCGGGAAAATCGAGACCCTTTGCGATCATTTGGGTGCCCAGCAACACGGCACAATCCGCCGCATCGAACTGCTCGAGCAGCTTTTTGTGCGCATCCTTGCCGCGCGTGGAATCGGCATCCATGCGAATAATGGCGACATCCTCGGGAAGCATCTGGTGCAGTGCGTCCTCGATCTGCTGCGTTCCCAGACCCATTTTTGCCAGGTAGCGACTGCCACATTTGGGGCATCGGCTCGTGGGCGCGGGATACGGCTGCACGCGCCAAGACGAACCGCAGGTGTGACATTGCAGCGTGTGCGTGCGCTCGTGATATGTAAGCGCGGTGGAGCAGTGATTGCAGGTGGGGACGCATCCGCACTCGCGGCACATCAAGAACGGCGCAAAGCCACGGCGGTTGTGCAACAGCACGGCCTTCTCGCGGCGCTCGACCACACGCTCCAAGCCCTCCATCAAGGGTTTTGAGAACATGCAGCGGCTGCCATGCGAGAACTCGCGGCGCAGGTCGGCAATGCGGACAGTCGGCAGCACGGCGTGTCCCGGGCGCTCGGGCATCTCGACGCGCGTCCAGGTGGCACCGTTATACATGCCACGGCGGCAGCGGTCGAGAGCCTCGGCCGAGGGCGTGGCGGAGCCCAACACAAGCGGGCAGCGGTAACGCCGCGCCATCTCTGCCGCCACCTCGCGCGCGTGGTAGCGCGGACTGGAACCCTGCTTGTAACTGGTCTCATGCTCCTCGTCGATGATGATGAGGCCCAAGTCGCTGAGCGGGCAAAAGAGCGCCGAGCGGGCGCCCACGACCACGCGAGCGGCACCGCTGGCGACCATATCCCACTGGTCCAGGCGCTCGCCAGCCGAAAGGCGGGAATGGAACACGGCGACCGTCTCGCCAAAGCGCGAGCGGAAGCGGCCGACAGTTTGGGCCGTCAGCGAGATCTCGGGCACGAGCACGCAAGCCGAGTGACCGGCCGCGAGCACGCGCTCGATAGCGGAGAGGTAGACCTCGGTTTTGCCGGAGCCCGTAACACCGTCCACGAGCACCACGTCGCCGTGGGCGTCAAGACGGGCACGCTCAATCTGCGCGAGCGCTTGCCGTTGACCGTTGGTGAGTGCCACCGGCGCCTTACCGCTTGCCGAGGACAGCGTGGTCTGCTCGCTGCAACCGCGCCAGGCGCGGCGCTCTTCCACCACCACGACGCCTCTTTTTTCAAACGCTTTGATGGTCGCCGACATGCTGTTGTAGAGCAGGTTGAGATCGCGCGTCGTGACCGGGCCGCATTGGAGCGCCTCGATGAGCTGACGCTGGCGGACCGCGGTCTTGGGAGGCGTGTAGTCGAAACCCTCGGGCGTAAGCATGACCCAGCGGTTTTGGATGGGTTTAACGGCGGGGCGCTCAACGGTCCACACACCGTCATCGCCCTTGACCACGCGCGGGCTGCCGCCCGGAGGCAAAAACAGGCGCAGGCACTCGGAAAGCGTCGCGACGTACTCGCGGCTCATCCAGTGCGCGATGCGGGCAGCCTCGGCGGTAAAGAGCGGTTTGCTGAGGATGGCTTCGACGGGCTTGATGCGCGAAGGGTCGAGGGCGTTGTTACCTTGCAGGTCACCAAGCTCGGGCGCAATGTCGACGATGTAGCCTGCGGCGGCACGGTTGCCAAAGTGGACCAGGACCGTCGATCCGACCTGGGCCTCGTTGGCAAGGGACTCGGGGATGCTGTAAGCAAACGGTTCGGACAGCGCACGGGTGGGGATGTCGAGAACCACGCTCGTGTAGGCGGCGATGGGCTCAGGCACAGGCTCGGGCTTGGCCGGGGCGGCAGCGGATGCCGGCGCCGCCAGAGTCTTCTCCGGTTCCGGCGAACCAAAGAGCGTTAGTTGCTCAGCCATGGCCCCAGCACCTCCTATCCCATACGTCTACAGAAACAAGAGCCCCGCTCGGGTGAACGGGGCTCGGATACATACGTTTGCGCAGCGATTACAGCGCCATCGTGCGGGCGCGGTCGATGCGCGCCAGGCAGTCGTCGCGACCGACGAGTGCCATGGTCTCGCCCAGCGGAGGGCTCACCATGTTGCCGCAAACGGCAACGCGCACGGCCTGGAACACCACGCGCTTCTTGAGGTCCATCTGCTCGGGCAGCGGTTCAAGCGCAGCGTCGATGTTCGCGGCTGTCCACTCGGCTACACCCTCAAGCGCGGCCTTGGCGGCGTCCAGGATGGCACCCATACCTTCCTTGGCCAGGCCCTTGTTGACGGACTTCTCGTCATACTCGAGCGTCTCGGCCGTGGCAAAGATGGGAGCGGCGACGGTCACGGCGTCGGCCGACATCTTGGTGCGCGGCTTGACAATGGCAGCGAGCGCGTCGATCCAGTCCTCGCCGTACTCGACGTTGCCCTCGATGAGGCCTGCTTCGTGCAGCTCGGGGACCATGATCTCGTCGGCAAACTGCGCGTCGGACATGCCGTTGATGTACTCGGCATTGACCCAGTCGAGCTTCTTGGGATCAAAGGTCGCGGGATTCTTGGAGATGCGGTCGAGCGAGAACTTGCTGGCCAGGACGTCGCGCGGGATAATCGTGGTCTCGCCGTCGAGCGACCAGCCGAGCAGCGCCAGGTAGTTGACGAAGGCATCGGACAGGTAACCGGCGTCGCGATACTCCTCCACCGAGGTGGCGCCGTGGCGCTTGGAGAGCTTTTTGCCGTCGGCACCCAGAATCATGGAGATGTGGGCGAACGTGGGCACGGGCGCGCCGAGGGCCTCGTAGACCATGACCTGGCGCGGGGTGTTGGACAGGTGATCGTCGCCGCGGATGACGTGGGTGATCTTCATCATGGCGTCGTCGACGACGGTCGCGAAGTTGTACGTGGGCGTGCCGTCGGAGCGGAAGATGACAAAGTCGTCGAGCTCCTTGGCATCGAAGGTCACCTCGCCGTGGACGGCGTCGTGGATGACGACGTCACCGCGGTCCTCGGGCACCTTGATGCGCAAGACGTAGGACTCGCCGGCCTCGATGCGGCGACGGGCCTCCTCGGGATCAAGATCGCGGCAACGACGCTGATAGCCCTGGAAGGGGTCCTTGCGCTCTTGCGCGGCCTTACGGTCGGCGTCGAGCTGCTCCTTGGTGCAGAAGCAGGGATAGGCCTTGCCCTCGTCCCAAAGCTTCTGGGCGGCCTGCTTATACAGGTCCAGGCGCTCGGTCTGGGCGTAGGGGCCATAGTCGCCGCCCACCTCGGGACCCTCGTCCCAGTCCAGGCCCAGCCAACGCATGGCGCGCAGAATGATCTGCGTGTTCTCGTCGGTGGAGCGGGTGGGGTCGGTGTCGTCGATGCGCAGGATGAACGTGCCGCCGTTTGAGCGGGCGAAAGCCCAGTTATAGATAGCGGTGCGGGCGCCGCCGATGTGCAGCTTGCCCGTCGGTGAGGGTGCAAAGCGGACGCGAACGTCTGATGCCATGGATATCTCCTCGATTGCAGGATGGATGTCTAACTGCACCAGTATAAAGCAACAATGCGACCTCCGCACAAAGGGCACCGACCTACTCATTGGGGACAGACTTAAATGACCAGTCTTTGGGGACGTTCTTAATTTAAGGCCACTCATTTAAGCCTGTCCCCAATGAGTAGGTGCGGAAAGGGTGTGAATGTTGGATTTACGCGCTATGATGTGCCCTTGCATACAGAGCCCGGCGGAATGGTAACGGTCGCCGGGACACGTTATTCGAAAGGACAATCATGTCAGAAGAGCTTCGTTCCATCCCGCCCCAACACGGATCGTTTGTGTTTACGTCGGAGTCGGTGACCGAAGGCCATCCCGATAAGATCGCCGACCAGATCAGCGACGCCGTACTCGACGCAATCCTCGCCAAAGAAATAGAGCTCCAGGAGCAGGGCTATATTGCGCCCAACGGCGTGCCTGCCAACGTGGAGAACGTCCGCTGCGCCTGCGAGACCCTCGTGACCACCGGCACCGTCATCGTCGCCGGCGAGATTCGCACCCAGGCCTACGTCGACGTGCAGGAAATCGCTCGCGGCGTTATCCGCCGCATTGGCTACAACCGTGCCAAGTTCGGTTTTGACTGCGATACCTGCGGCGTTATGAGCCTCATCCACGAGCAGTCGCCCGATATCGCCCAGGGCGTCGACGAGTCCTTCGAGACCCAGACCGGCGCTACCACCGACCCGATCGACCTGATCGGTGCCGGCGACCAGGGCATGATGTTCGGTTATGCCTCCAACGAGACCAAGACCCTCATGCCCATGCCGCACTACCTGGCGAGTCGCCTGGCCGAGCGCCTGGCTGCCGTGCGTCACGACGGCACCCTCGCCTATCTGCGTCCCGACGGCAAAACCCAGGTCACCGTGCGCTACGAAGACGGCAAGCCCGTCGAGGTCACGACCATCGTCATCTCCACACAGCACGCCGCCGAGATCGAGGACATGGGCAAGATCAAGGCCGACCTCATCGAGCACGTCATCACCCCGGTCATGGCCGCTGAGAACATGCCATGGGACAACGCGGACATCTACGTGAACCCCACCGGTCGCTTTGTCGTGGGCGGTCCCATGGGCGACACGGGCCTCACCGGCCGCAAGATCATCGTCGACACCTACGGCGGCTACGGCCGTCACGGCGGCGGTGCCTTTAGCGGAAAGGACTGCACCAAGGTCGACCGCTCCGCCGCGTATGCCGCGCGCTGGGTCGCCAAGAACGTGGTCGCCGCCGGTCTGGCCGACCGCTGCGAAGTCGAGCTTGCCTACGCCATCGGCGTTTCCAAGCCCCTCTCAATCATGGTCGACACCTTCGGTACCGCACATGTTGCCGAGGACAAGATCGTTGAAGCCGTAGAGAAGACCTTCGACCTGCGCCCGGGCGCAATCATCCGCGACCTAGACCTGCGTCGCCCCATCTACGAAAAGACAGCAGCCTACGGTCACTTCGGCCGAGAAGACGCCGACTTCACCTGGGAGAAGACCGACCGAGTCGAAGAACTCAAATCAGCCTGCGGCCTGTAATTAAGAGCCGCTAAGGTCACAACACGCATGCGCTTTCAAAAGAAGCACCGCCCCCAAGCGGTGCTTCTTTTTTATTAATCCGGTGGTGAAGACGCTTCGATATGAGCCTACGCTGCGTCACCAGCTAATGAATTTTGCAGCACACGCGCCTCTACCATGTATCCTTAGTTCCGAGGGCTTTGGTATTTGGTCGGTCGCGAGTTCCGCACGAGCCGGAGGCCACTTAATGTGGCCTCCGTGCGAGCCAGGACTGTAGAGCAGGCGACCAAATACCAAAGTCCTCGGAACGACGGGATAGAACAGGAGCACCCATGGCAGGCAAGCCGCAAACACTAGCTACGACCTCGGCATTCGAGATCTTGGGCCCCGTCATGGTCGGCCCCAGCTCATCACACACCGCCGGCGCCCTGCGCTGCGCCCAAGTTGCCGCCAGCCTGCTAGAAGGCCGCATTACCAAGGTCACCTTTGGCCTGTGGAACTCCTTCGCCCACACCTACCGCGGCCACGGCACCGATCGTGCGCTCGTCGCGGGCATACTGGGCCTCGACACCGATGACGAGAACATCAAGCAGGCCTTCGACCTCGCGCGCGAGCAGGGCCTCGAATATCACTTTGACATCAAGGGCGACGACGCCTCCATCCACCCCAATACCGTCGACATCGACATGGTCGATGACACGGGCGCCACGGCACAGGTCCGCGGTGAAAGCCTTGGCGGCGGCAAGATGCGCATCAGCCGCATTAACGGCGTCGGCGTCGACATCTCGGGCATGTATTCCACGCTCTTCGTGGCGCACAAGGACGTTCCCGGCGTGCTCGCCGCGCTCACGAACCTGCTCGCCTACGCCCACGTGAACATCGCCTTCTGCCGCACCTACCGAACCGAAGTGGGCGGCCAGGCCTACTCCGTCTTTGAGACCGACGGTGCGCCCGACGACACCGTCGTCCCCATGTTACGCAAGCTCGACAATGTCGATTACGCGACCTTTATCGAGCTCCCCGGTTCTGCCTCGTCGCTCTCCCCCGGCGTCTCGGCCAAGGAGATCTTCGACGACGGCGAGCAGCTGCTCGATGCGTGCGAGGAACTGGGGCTCAGCATCGGCGCCGTCATGGCCGTGCGTGAGGCGCGCCTGACCGGCGAAGCCCACGCCGTCGACGCCATGCGTCGCGTGCTCGACGTCATGCGGGAGGAGACCACGGCCCCCATCGCCAATCCGCAGCGATCGCTCGGCGGGCTTATCGGCGGCGAGGCCAAACTCGTCGATGCCACCGGCCGCAACGATTTGAGCACGAGCCTGATGGGCGCCGTCCAGACCGACGCCGTAGCCCGCGCCATGGCCGTGCTCGAGCGCTCGGCCACGATGGGCGTAATCGTCGCAGCTCCGACGGCAGGATCCGCGGGTGTTGTGCCCGGCTGCGTGCTGGCGCTCGCCGATCGCCTGCAGCTCGACGACGAGCAGGTCATGGACGCGCTCTACTGCGCAGCCGCCATCGGCCTCAACCTCACCACAAGCGCCTGCGTCGCCGGCGCTGAGGGCGGCTGTCAGGCCGAGGTGGGAAGCGCCGCCGCCATGGCGGCCGCCGCGCTGGTGCAGATGCTCGGCGGCACGCCCGAGCAGGCGCTCGACGCCAGTTCCATCGCGCTGAGTAACCTGCTGGGCCTCGTTTGTGACCCCGTCGGTGGCCTCGTGGAGGTGCCCTGCCAAAACCGCAACGCCATCGGCGTGGCAGCGGCCTTTAGCTCGGCACAACTCGCCCTCGCAGGCATTAAGAGCTTGGTGCCGTTTGACCAGATGGCACATGTCATGCTCTCGGTGGGCCACGCGTTGCCAGCCACGCTGCGCGAGACGGCAAAGGGCGGCATCGCGCAGGCTCCGGCCGCACTTTCGGCCTGTGCAAAATGCGGCGTGTGCGGATAGCGACAAAGAACGACTCAAAGGTGGGACAAATGTCCCACCTCTTTTGAATGCCACCGTTTCCGTACCACAAACAGCAGGGCAATCGCTATAATGCAAGCCCAGTAAAAACACGATGAACCGCAAGGCGAAAATCGAAGGATATGCATACGATGTCGCAAAACGATCGAACTCAACTGATTCCCGATCCGCAGCAGCCGAGCAGGCACGCCGGCGGCGTTCAGTCGCCGCGTCCTATCGCGCCGAGCCACGGTCAGCAGCGTGGTGCGGCAAACGCTTCTCAACGCCCGAACCAACAGCGACAGCAGCGTCAACAACGTCAGCAGCACCAGGCAAACGGCAATGCGCCCAAGCAGCCCCCCACGCACGCTCGAGGCGATCGCGGCCCCGCGCGCAAGTCCGCCGGCAACAATAAGTCGGGCAAAAAGACGACGCTCTTTGTCGTCCTGGGTCTAATCGTCATTGTCTATATCGTAGGCGTCGTAGCATTTTCGCAGGTAGCCTACCCCAACACCACCATCGCCGGCGTCGACGTCTCGTTCTCCAACGCTTCGTCTGCCGCCACCAAGGTCAACTCGGCATGGAAGCACTATAAGCTCACCGTGACAGGCGATGACTTTAACTGGACCTATCAGCCCGAGTCCGATGAGCCCATCGTCGACGGTGAAGCTGCCGCAAAAGAGATTATCAGCCACAACGAAGCCTTTGTATGGCCGGTCCGCCTTGTGGAATCCTTAAGCGGCAAGACCAAAACAACCGCTACCTCCAACGAAGTCGATCTTGATCAAGACGTCGACCTGTCCATGCTCTCCGACACCTTTGACCAAAAGAAGTTTGAGAAGGATCTGGACGCCGCCATCGACGAGTTTAACGAGGGCCGTTCGGGCACGTTCGAGGCAAATAGCTCCTATGACGAGCAGGCCGGCAAGTTTACCGTCGAGAAGGCGCGCTCCAACGAAAAACTCAACCGCGAGCATGTCATTAAATATGCCGAGCTCGAGCTTGCCTCGCTGGCCGAGACCGTAGATCTTTCCAAGCTCGGCAACGATGCCTATGAGCCGCTCAATGGAACGCTGACCGATGATCAGATTCAGGCCGCATGCGATGCCGCCAACAACTTCCTGGGCGTCAACGTGACCCTCAAGCTCAACGGCGAGGATGCTGGCAAGGTTGATGGCAGCTCCGTATTGCAGTGGATCAGCTTTGCCGATCCGGCCAACCCAACGCTCGATACGACGCAGATCAGCAGCTGGGCAGCCGAGCTCGCTAACGGCTTTAATACCGTGGGCTCCACTCGCTGGTGGACGCGCGCCGATAGCAAGCAGTGCGCCGTCGAAGGCGGTGACTTTGGTTGGTCCATCGACAGCAGCTCGCTCGCCAAGCAGGTCGAGGACGCCATTAACAACAAGCAGACTGGCGAAATCGAGATCAAGTACTCCCAGAAGGCCGACACCTTTACCGCAAAGGGAGAGCCCGACTGGAAGGCGTATATCGACGTCGACTTGTCCGAACAGCACGCGCGCTACTATGACGAGAGCGGAAATATCGTTTGGGAGGCCAACTTTATCTCGGGCAAGCCGGGCGAGGACGCCACGCCCGAGGGCGTCTGGCAGATCAACAGCAACGACGGCGGCAGCACCCTGATCGGAGCCAAGGACCCCGAGACCGGCAAGCCCAAATACGAGAGTACGGTGAGCTACTGGATGCCGTTTGAGGGCAACATGATCGGCTTCCATGATGCCACCTGGCAAAACGACAAGAGCTTCGATAACGCCGAGTCGTACAAATGGTGCGGCAGCCACGGCTGCATCAACCTGCGCCTGGCAGACGCCAAGGCACTTCACGACTGCATCAAAGTCGGCCTGTGTGTGGTTGTCCACTCGTAGTGCAACGCGCACATTCATACAACGTGGAACCGCTGCGACCAATCTAACAGTTCCGAAAGAAACCGTCTTATGCGCCCGCCTCAACCGGTGGGCGCATATACTTATCGAGGTACTTTCTATAAAGGAGACGCTATGCCGAATGTCCCCACGACCACCCCGGGCCCGGATGATACCGAGCACACGCTCGAAGATGTCACCGAAACGATTCCTCTGATTACAAACGTACATGCCGATAAGCAGAGCGGACGCGCGAACGATGCGACCGAGATTTCCGATGAAGAGGCATATGCCAAGCTCAAGGCAAAACGTGCCGAACGTCGACGCAAAAAGCTCATCCGACGCGGCATTGCGGCCGGCGTCGTGGCCGCCATTGTGCTCATCGCCGTTGTCGTGACCCTGGTTATCAATGCGCAGCCACAGGGCACTAGCGGGCCTGTGACCGACATGGTGACCGAGGGCACGTTTACCACAACGGTCGAGGCGAAAGGCCAGCTCAAACCAATTTCGTCCTCAGTGGTCTCCCCTTCTGTCGACGGCACGGTCGATTCGATCAACGTGCAGGCGGGCCAATCCGTCAACGAGGGCGACGTGCTTATGACCATTAAAAACGACGAGCTCGATCGCAACGTTGCCGAGGCACAGCGTGCAGTTGCTGCCGCTCAAGAAGACCTCGCTAATGCGAAGAAAGCCGCAGCTGCCGCTCAGGCCACCCCAACGACGGACGTCGATGGAGCTTCCGCAGCGGCTGGCGTCTCCGACGCATCAGCGGACACGAACGCCGTATCGGCCGCGCAGCGCAGCCTCGCTTCGGCCCAGGCAAACCTCGATCAGGCGAACGCCAAGGCCGCCAGCCGTACGGTCACGGCCCCGAGCTCGGGCAGCATCGTGGAGCTCAACGCCAAGGTGGGCGCCACGGTAACAGGCGGCATGATTATGGGCGAAAGTGATACGAGCGGTGGCAAGCAGTGCATGCAGATCGCCGACCTATCCAAGATGAAGGTGACCGTACAGGTGGGAGAAAAGGACATCGCCAAGATCGCCGTTGGGCAGAGCGCCAACGTCACGTATCCCGCGTTTCCCGATATCGTGAGCCAGGGCACCGTCACGGCTATCGCGTCGGTGGCAAACTCCGACGCCGCTAACGGTGGCGGCGGCAGCGTAACCTTTAACGTCGACATCCTCATCGAGGCGCCCGACGCGCGCCTGAAGCCGGGCATGACGGCCGAGGTCTCGGTGGTGACCGAGCAGCTCGACGACGTGGTGATGGTGCCGACGATGGCGCTCATGACCGAAGACGGCGAACACTATTACGTCAACGTGGCAACCGATGACGAGGGCAAACAGACCCGCCGCGTGAAAGTGACCGTCGTGACGCAAAACGACAACGAAGCCGTAGTCGGCAAGACACAGGTCAAGCGCGACGACCAGGGCAACGAGATCAACCCTAACGTGCCGATTACCAAGCTGCGCGATGGCGACACCCTCGTCATGGACACCGGAGCGGACGCAACGGCTGACGGCGGCTACAGCACGGATTCGGGCAGCATGTCTGACGACGAGGGCATGTAATGCGTCCCGTTATCGACATCCGCAACGTGCACCGCATCTTTGAAAGCGAGGCAGGTTGCGCCCACATCCTGCATAACGTGAGCCTGGCGGTAGATCCCGGCGAGTTCGTCGCCATTACTGGCCCCTCGGGCTCGGGCAAATCAACCCTCATGAACATCCTAGGCTGCCTGGATAAGCCGACGGCGGGCGACTACTACCTGCAAGGGCTCAACGTGGCCGAGCTCGATGATGACGAGCTCACCGAAGTCCGCGCCCTGAGCATTGGCTTTGTCTTTCAGAGCTTCAACCTGCTGCCGCGCCTGTCGGTTATCGAAAACGTGATGCTGCCGCTGGCCTACACCAATGTGCCCCGTAGCCAGCGCGAGATGCGCGCCGTGCACGCGCTGCAGGCTGTCACGCTGCCCGTCGACCACTGGGACCACCGCATATCCGAGCTCTCGGGCGGCCAGATGCAGCGCGTCGCAATCGCGCGCGCCCTCGTCAATGATCCGCCCATCATTCTGGCTGACGAGCCGACGGGAAACCTGGACTCCGCTACCGGAGCGCTTGTGATGGAGACCTTCCATAAGCTCCAGAAGCGCGGCAAAACCATCGTGCTTATCACACACGACCCCGGCATCGCCGCCGAGGCCGACCGTGCCGTGACCATCCGCGACGGTCGCATTCACGACGGCGCGTATATTCCACATGCACCGCGGACCCTGCGCAGCGCCGTAGATAGCCTGCCCATGATTTCCGCCTCCGCCAACCCGCCGAAAGGAGAGATGGCATGAGCGCCCACGATCTCATCCAGGAAGCCCTTCACTCGCTCGAGGCCAACAAGGGGCGCAGTCTACTCACCATCCTGGGCATTGTCATCGGCATTGCCTCGGTTATCGCCATGACTTCGCTCATCGGCGGCATCCAAAACAGCCTGCTCAACAGTCTGGGCCTCAATGCGGCACGCATGGTGCAAATCTATTCGTCGCAAGAACTCACCGATTCTGACGTTCAGAAGCTTCAAAAACTGGTGCCGCAAATAGAGCAGATCGGAATTGTCGACAGCGCGTACACCGAGTACAAGACCGGCGATAAAAGCTATACCGTCATGGCACAGGGTGTCGATAGCAACATGCTCGACGCCGTGGGGGCCAGCAAGCTCGTTGCGGGGCGCACCTATTCCCAGGCCGAGTCCCAATCGGGCTCGCGCGTGGCGCTCATCAGCCGCGGCGGCGCCGATCAGCTTTACGGCAACGAACAGGATGCGCTGGGGAAAACCATCAAGGTGGCCAACGGCGAGGTGCAGATTATAGGCGTGATTGATGGCGGCAACGACTCCATGGGCTCGCTCACGCTGTATATGCCGCGCGAAACCATCTCAGGCCTGTTTGGCGACGAAAATCCTTCATTCCCCAGCGTGACGGCTCTTGCCGCCGAGGGCACAGACATGGACGAGCTTTGTAAGACCATCGAGTCCAAGGTGCGCGCAATGAAGGGCATCGCGGAAGATGATGAGTACGACAGTGTATCGGCGACCTCCATGAAAAGCGCCATCGATGCACTCAACTCCTTTATGGGCGCGTTCTCGCTCATCATGGGCGCTGTCGCCAGCATCTCGCTGCTTGTCGGCGGTATCGGCATTATGAATATGATGCTCACCAACGTGACTGAGCGCATCCGTGAGATCGGCATTCGCCGTGCCCTGGGCGCAAGTCGTCGCGATATCACCGCGCAGTTTTTGGCCGAGTCCTCGGCGCTGTGCGTCACCGGCGGACTGTTGGGTGTCCTGATTGGCTATCTGCTGGCATGGGGACTCACGTTCTTTGCCGCAAGCTCGGGCATCATGAGCGAGTTTGGAGCTACCGGGACGATCACGCCAAGCTTCTCCATTACAACAGTGTTGATCGCGTTTGCCGTATCGGTCGGCATCGGCGTAATCTTTGGCTTCTACCCCGCTCGCCGTGCAGCAAAGCTCGACCCGGTGGAATGCCTACGCTACCAGTAAGCCACCACCAACAAGTTGCGGTGAATTAGGGACTGAATATGCTATTTAGCAGCAAAAACAGACGCTATTTCACCGCAACTTATTGAAGGGCTGCTTGCGCCAGTTCCGTGCGTCGTCCTCGAGCGATTGGCGGATGACAGGCTTGTACGGGTCGAGCTTGCTCGGGGCGCTCCTCCTCGCAGGCGGGAGGGCACGCATGCGCGGCGAGCGCCTAGCGCGCGAACTCCCGTAAGAGCGCGTCTTCCACTTCCCTAAGCGAAAGGGCCCCGCCTCCCTCGGCGGGACGGGCGACCACGATACAGCGCGCTCCCACGTCGCGCGCGGAGGCGATCTTCTCGGCCGTGCCGCCTACGGTTCCCGAGTCCTTGGTCACAAGCCACTGGGCGCCCACCTGCCGAAGCATCGCCTCGTTGAGCTCGCGGGTGAAGGGCCCCTGCATGCCGATGACGTGCGACGGCGAAAACCCCGCGTCGATGCACTTCGTTATAGTACCGGGCAGAGGGAGCACACGCACGAAGAAGCGCTCCGCGAAATCGGCGACGCGCGTGTAGGGAGCAAGCTCCTTGCTCCCCGTCGTGAGAAGCGCGCGACCCGGGTTCTCGGAGAGAAAGCGCGCCGCGCAGGCGATCGACGCGACCGACACGACGCCTTTGGGCAGCACCTCGACCGGGCGCGCAAGGCGCAGGCATCGTGCACCCACGGCGAGCGAAGCGGCCCGGATGTTGCCGCTTGCGAGCGTAGCGAAGGGGTGCGTGGCGTCGACGACGATGCGCGCGCCGGAAAGCTCACGCTCCATGTCGGCCTCGTCGAGCCTGCCCGCATGCACCTCGATGCCCGGAAGCTCGCCCAAAAGCTCGCCTCCGTACTCGGTTGCCGCGTAGGCACGGGCGGGGATTCCCGCCCCGCTCGCCCATTCGCACAGGAGGCGGCCCTCGGTGGTGCCGGCGAAGATGCGCAGCGCCGGCGCGGATGCGGGGGCCGTCACTTCGGGCCGCCTGGGCGCGTGATCTGGTAGAGCAGCGCGTTCATAATGGCGGCCGCCACGGTCGAGCCGCCCTTGCGACCCCTCGCGACGATGGCCGGCACGCGTCGCGCGAGTAGCTCCTCTTTCGCCTCGACCACGTTCACAAACCCAACCGGCACCCCAACGACGAGCGCGGGCGCGATCTTCCCCGCGTCCATGAGCTCGGCGAGGCGCAGAAGTGCTGTGGGAGCGTTGCCGACGGCCACGATGAGCGGACCCTCGATGCCGCAAGCTTTGTCCATGCTCGCAACGGCGCGAGTCGTGCCTGCGGCGCGCGCCGTTGCGGCGACATCCGGGTCGGCCATAAAGCACACGGCCTGGCAGCCGATCTTCGCGAGCGCGGGCTTGCCTATGCCTGCGAGCGCCATGTTCGTGTCGGTGAGCACCGTGGCCCCTGCGCGCAGTGCGTCGAGCGCACAGTGCGCGGCGTCATGGGTGAACACGAGGGAATCGGCGTACGAGAAGTCGGCAGTGGTGTGGATGACGCGCTTCACGACGGGCTCTTCGAGCGGCGGGAACGTGCGGCCGCCAAGCTCTTCGGTGATGATTTCAAAGCTGCGCCGCTCGATGTCGCCGGGCGCCATCTCCTTGGAATCCATCTAGTACTCCACTCCTTCCCTTGCACATATCCCCTGCTCGTAGGGGTGTTTCTCGCACCGCATCTCGGTTATGTAGTCGGCCTTCTCCACGATCTTGCGGGAAGGCGCGCGCCCGGTGAGCGCTACTTCGACGCCGCGCGCGGACATATCGAGCGCGCGGTCCACGAGCGCCTCGTCGACAAGCCCCTTCGAAAGCGCGTCGAGCGCCTCGTCGAGCACGAGCAGCCCCTCCTGCGCGCCCTCGAGCTCGGCGAGCGCGGAAGCGAGGTTCCCATCGTGCAACTCGCGCGTCGCGGCAAGTTCTTCCGACGTCATGGACCAGGTAAACTTGTCCGACGCCTTCCCCGCGAACACGGGCACGCCGAAATGCTCGCCGAGCAGGCGCGCCTCCCCGCTTTCGCCGTCTTTCAGGAACTGCACAACGACGACGCGGCGGCCTGCGGCGAGCATGCGAAGGGCGAGCCCCATCGCCGCCGTGGTCTTGCCTTTGCCGTCGCCATGATACACGTGGATCATACGCCCTCCTCGATAATGCGGTAGACATACTCCATGTCGAGCGCCCCGCGCACGGAGTCGGCCAGGCGGTCGAACTCGCGCGCACGGTGATCGGCCGCGGACACCGCGCCCTCAGCACCCACGACGCTCTCGGGCAGGCCGCGCATGCGCGCGAGCGAGCGCGCGAGGGCGAGTGCCACCCCCGGTTCGTCGAACAGGCCGTGGAGATAGGTTCCGAACACGTTTCCGCAGGCCGCGCCTTCTGGTTTGCCGCCAATCGTGCCCGCAGGGGCGCAGGAGACGGTCGTATCGCCGTCGTGAATCTCGTACCCGCGCGCCGTCATGCCGTTCCACACCGAGAACGCGCCTTGGGCGCCCGTGATGCGCAGCTCCGACTGGGCGAGGCGCTTTTCCTCCTTGAACACCGTATTTGCAGGGATGAGCCCGAGCCCGCGCGCGGTGCCAGCGCCTTCCCTGCCGTGCGGGTCGGAAAGCTCGTCTCCCAAAAGCTGGTAGCCTCCGCATATGCCGAGCACCGGCGTGCCCGCGCCCGAAAGCGCGCGTACACAGGCTCCGATGCCGCTAGCCGCAAGCCAGCGCGCGTCGTCGAGCGTGGACTTCGAGCCGGGAAGCACCACCAGGTCGGGTCGGCCCAGATCGGTCGTCGAGGAAACGTAGCGCACGCCCATGCCGGGCACGCGCGAAAGCGGGTCGAAGTCGGTGAAGTTCGACAGATGCGGAAGGCGCACGACGGCGACGTCGATGACGCCGCGCGCCTCGCGGGCAGATAGGCGCGGCGCGAGCGAGTCCTCGTCGTCCAGGTCGAGCGTAAGAAACGGCACGACCCCCACGACGGGAACCCCGCACATCTTCTCGAGCGGGGCCAAACCCGGGCGGAGGATTTCCACATCGCCGCGGAACTTGTTCACAACAAGCCCCCGCAAAAGCGCGCGATCCTCGGGCGCAAAGAGCGCGACCGTGCCGTAGAGCTGGGCAAATACCCCGCCTGGGTCGATGTCGCCCGCGAGCAGCACGGGGGAGGACACGGCGCGCGCGAGCCCCATGTTGACGATGTCGTTTTCGGCAAGGTTGATTTCGGCGGGGCTGCCGGCGCCCTCGATGACGATGACGTCGTTTTCCTCCGCGAGCGAATCGAACGACTCCAAAATCTGCGGCATGAGCGCCTTCTTTCGCGCGAAGTAGTCCCTCGCAGCGAAGGCTCCCTGCGCCTTGCCGGCCACGATGAGCTGGCTTCGGTGGTCGCTTTCGGGCTTGAGCAGGATGGGGTTCATACGCACGTCGGGCACGATGCCACACGCCTCGGCCTGCATGATCTGGGCGCGCCCCATCTCGAGCCCGTCGGCCGTGACACCGCTGTTGAGCGCCATGTTCTGGCTCTTGAAGGGAGCCACGCGCAGGCCGTCCTGCGAAAGCACACGGCACAGCCCCGCCGCAACCAGGCTCTTCCCCGCGTTCGACATGGTGCCCTGGATCATGATGGGCTTCGCCCTACCCACGGGTATCGACCTCCTTCGTCGAGCCTCGGCCATACGCGCCCGCCATAGCGCCGCTGCAAGAAGCGCAGCCCCGTTTGTCGGGTTCGCCTTCGCCCGATGCGCCTTCCGCCCGAAGCGCGCGGCCGAACGCCATCGCAAGCCGGGCATTCTCCTTGCGCGTGCGCACCGCGACGCGGCACCAGAAACGGGACAGTACCGAAAACGAGTCGCACGTGCGGACCAAAACCCCCTGTTTATACAGGCGCTCGGGGATGTCTTTCGCCGGTGTCCGGACTAAAAGGAAGTTCGCATCCGACGGCACGACGGAAAGCCCGAGCGAGGAGAGCTCGTGGGAAAGCCACGCTCGCTCGCCCGCCAATACATCGCGCGTGCGCGAGACGTATTCGACGTCTTCCAGGGCGGCGATACCCGCGGCCTCGGCGACCGAGGAGACGGGCCACGCCTGCCCCGCCCGGCGAATCCCCTCGAGGAGTTGGGCGTTTCCGCTGATCAGATATCCTAACCGCAACCCCGCCATTCCGTAGAGCTTGGTGAATGCGGAGAGCACGGCCACATGGCGCGAACACGCGGCGCGTGCGGCCACGCTCCTTTCGCGGGCGTCGGGCGCAAATCCGAGGAAGCACTCGTCCACGACGAGCAGCGCGCCCACCTGCTCGCAGCGGCAAGCCGCGGCATCGATCACGCGGGGGTCGACGAGGCGCCCCGTCGGGTTGTTCGGATTGCAGATATACGCCACGTCTCCCGGCCCCTCGATCGCGCGGGCGAAGGAGGCGGGCACGTCGAAGTCGTCCGCTTCGGAGAGCGGGAACTCCTGCACGCATGCGCCGTAGTACGATGCCGCCTCCGCATATTCAGAGAACGTCGGCGCGCACACGACGATGCGTTTCGGGCGCACCGCCGCGGCGAGCCGCCAAATGATGTCGGACGCGCCCGCGCCGCAGACGATAGTATCTTCGGGAATGCCCTGGGCACGCGCTAGGGCGCGAACGAGGGCGAGGCTTTCCCTATCGGGGTAGGCGTCGATTCGAGAAAGCGCCTTGCAAGCTGCGGCAACGGCGCGCGGCGAGGGGCCTGCCGGATTCACGTTCACCGAGAAGTCAATGAGGTCGGAGGCGCCCCCTTCGCAAGCGATGCCGAGCGATTGCGTGCTACCCCCATGCGCACGGGCGCGCAGGATTCCCCCGGCAGCCCGGGACGCGGCGTGGTCTTCCCTCATACCATCGCCCCCACGGCGAGCACGACCGCCGCGCGTGCGGCACCGAAGACGACGAGCGCGCATACGGACGCGGCGAGCATGAGCCTAGTCGCCCGGGCGATGTCGCTCCACTCAATTTCACGGGACGCGTCGCCTATCGTCGGTTTCTCAACGAGCTTGCCGAAATACACCGCGGGTCCTGCCAGGCGCAGCCCGAGCGCGCCCGCACACGCTGACTCGGTCTGCGCCGAGTTGGGGCTCGCATGGCGACGCCTGTCGCGGCGCCAGATGCGCGCCGCCCCGCGAGCATCGAGCCCGACGATCGGGCACACGGCGATCATGAACAGGGCCGATAAGCGCGAGGGAATCCAGTTCACCGCATCGTCGAGGCGCGCCGAGGCGCAGCCGAAGTCGATGTAGCGCTCGTTTTTGTAGCCCACCATGCTGTCGAGCGTGTTCACCGCCTTGTACGCCATGCCCAAGGGCGCACCCCCGATCATAAGGTAGAAAAGCGGCGCGATGACGCCGTCGCTCGCGTTCTCCGCCACCGTTTCCACGGCGGCGCGCGCAACGCCCTGCTCGTCGAGAACAGACGTGTCGCGTCCCACGATGAGCCCGACGGCTTCGCGAGCCGCGACAAGGCCGCCCTTCGAGAACGCGCGGGCCACGGCCAGGCTCTGGCGGCGCAGCTCGCATGCCGCGAGAATCTGATAGCTCGCCCATGCCTCGGCCACGAAGCGCAAGCCGGGGTGAACCATGCCGCAAAGATGCAGGATTCCCAAGGTCAAAAGCCCACACGCAAGCGGAAGCGCCACGGCGAGCACAAGCCCTGCGGCGCGCGTGCCCGCGGACGTTTGCGGGAATGAGCCCCGCAGGCGGCCTTCGGCCCACGTGATCGCGCGCCCCATGGCGACAACGGGATGGGGAAGCCAGCGCGGGTCGCCGAAGGCAAGGTCGGCTGCGAACCCGGCGGCGGCGGCAAGAATCGTCATCACCGGGCATCGCCCCCCGAAGCGGGACGAACGTCGCGAAGGCAGCGCCCATCCCAGGTGGCGGCCCATGCGCCGCCCGGCTCGGTATGCACGTCGAAATATCCCATTTTCGGGACAGCTAGCTCGGAGAGCAGCGCTTTCACGGTACCCGCGTGAACGACGAAGACGGCGCGCCCACTCCCCTGGGCGCGCTCCGATTCGCACGCCTCCCGAAACGCCGCGACGACGCGGCGGGTGAAATCGCTCTTGCCCTCGCCATGCGGGCAGCGCGTCTCGCACCAGGAGTCTACCCAGGCGCGGTAGCGCACATCCTCTTTAAGCTCGGCGGCGCTTCGCCCCTCGAAGTCGCCGAAATCCATCTCGCGCAGACCGGGGCACGCCATAAGCTCCGCGTTCGGGAAGAGGATGCGCGCCGTCTGGTCGGTGCGGGCCATGCCGCTCGTGATAACACGGAACATGTCACGATCGCACGCGAGGTCGCGCAAAGCGCGCTCGCCCGCGCTCGACAGGGGCTCGTCGGTGCCCGCCCCGCTGTAGCGATGGTCTTCCGTGCCCGCCGTGGCACCATGGCGCACGAAGACGACTTCCAAAGGCGCGCCCGCGCCCTGCGTCCCTCGAGGCGCATCGGCAAGGTTTCCTTTGATGACCTGGGGAATCCCGCACGTCATGCGCACGACGACGTCGGCACGCGCAGCGAGCGCGCATCCTAAGCGCCCCGCGCGCTCGCGCCATTGGGCGTCTTCCGCACGCATGGGGACGACCCCCGAGCCGACCAAGGGCAGAATTACTGCGTCGAAGCCAATCAGCCGCTCGAGCGCCCGGTCTGCGTCGAGCGCGCGTACGAGCTCCTCAGCACGGTACGCGACACGGCCGGCAAAAGCCGCGGGCACGCCGCCCTCCGCAAGCTGCGCCGCATCGACGAAATCGTCCGCCGCGAACCCGAGCTTTTCGCGCACGAAGGTCCTCTTCCCCGAATGCGCGCCACCTACCACGAGAATCATAGGAGCATGCCCCCCGCCACCAGCATGGCAAGCATCGCGAGCTCGGCCCATTGCAGAAACCATCCGGCCAAATCCCCCGTCACCCCGCCGAAGCGGGACAGGGCAACATGGCGGTACCACGCGAGCGCCAAAAGCCCCGCCACCGCCATAAGGACGCCGACGGCCTGAGCGCACGCGACCATCCCTGCAGCCGAAGCCGCGGCGAAAGCGCAAAGCGGCACGACGATCGCCGCGCGCTTCTTCGCAGGCGAGAGCCCCGCGGCCATGCCGTCCGCCCGCGCGGCAGGCCAGCATTCTACGGCGAGCCCCGAAAGCGCGCGGGAGAACACGAGCGAGCACAGAAGCGCGAGGAACGCCCCCGCCGTAAGCGGCAGCGCGGTGAACAGGGAAAACTGCAGAATAAGGTACACAACAACACCGATGACCCCGAAGGCGCCCGCCCGCGGGTCGTGCATGATCTCGAGCTTTCGCTCGCGCGGGGCCCAACTTGCAAGCGCATCGGAGGTGTCGCAGAGCCCGTCTAGGTGGATGCCTCCCGTCACCGCCACAGGCAGCGCCGCGAGCACGGCCGCGACGATGGTCGCGGGTACGCCGAGCAGGTTCGCCACGTACCCCCACGCCGTCATGAGGAAGCCTTCCGCAAGGCCCACCAGGGGAAACGCGGCAAGCGCATGGGTTGACCCGAAATCGGTCCAGGCCGATTTCGGGACGGGGATGCGCGAGAACGTTCCGAACGCCGCGCCGATTGCCTCTGCTATCTTCACCTTATAGGTCCTTCGCCTTTCATCCACACGGGAATCCCGCATACCACTTCGACTGCGCGGTCGGCCAGCGCCACCACACCCGCGTTCACGCGCGCGAGCGCGCGCCTCCATGCCTCGGTCCCCTCATCGTAGCGCATCCCATCGGCGAACACGTCGACGGTGACCACCACCGTATACGCAGCGGCCTGAGCGAGCCGTTCGATGCCTCCGAGCACCTCGCGCGCCGCAGCGTCGGGGTCACGTGGGGACAAGCCGCCTTCCGCGAAGAGCTCGTTCGCAACCAGGTTGCCCACGTCCTCCAAAAGAAGCGTGCAGCCGCACGGAAGCCCGGGCACTGCGGCGCCCACGTCACGCGTGCGCTCGAGGGTGGAAAACCCCTTGCCCTCGCGCAGCGCCCGATGGCGCGCGATGCGGCGGGCGCCCTCTTCCCCGAAGGGCTCCATCGTTGCCAGGTACACGCGGGGGCCGTCGTGCCCGAGGCACAGGGACTCGGCATAGGCGCTCTTGCCGCTCGCGGCGGCGCCGATAACGAACGTCACCGTCATTTCCCAGCCTCGAAATGCTCGTAAGCAGCCATGCCAGTCGCCGTGAACGTCTTCCCATCCCGGTACACGCGCAGCGCCGAATCCAGAAGGGGCAGATACGCCATGGCGCCCGCGCCCTCGCCCAAGTGCATGCCTGCGTCGAGGGGTGCCTTTATGCCGAGCTCGCGAAGGAGCTCCCGGCTTGCGGGTTCGCTTGATGCGTGGGTGCCCACGAGGTAACCTAAGGCGTTGGGGCACAGGCGCGCCGCGCACAGGGCCGCCGTGCAGGATATGACCCCGTCGAGGAGCGCCGGCGCCTTCGAGGCCGCGGCCCCCAGGTAGAAGCCGCACATCGCCGCGATGTCGAATCCGCCCACCTTCGAGAGCACGTCGATCGGGTCGGCGGGATCGGGCGAGTTCGCGTCGATAGCGCGCTCGACCACGTCGCGCTTGCGCGCGAGCGAGGCGTCCGAGAGCCCCGCGCCGCGGCCGACGAGGCTCCGCGCGTCCGCCCGGATGAGCACTGCGGCCACCGCCGCCGAGGTGGTCGTGTTGCCGATACCCATCTCGCCCGCGGCGAGAAGGCGCACGCCGGCGCGGGCAAGCCCGCACGCGACGGCGATTCCGACCTCGATCGCGCGCACGGCCCCATCGCGAGACATGGCGGAGCCGTGCGCGATGTTGCCGCTCCCCCGCCGCACGTTCGCGCGCACCATGCGCGCGTCTTCTATGCCCCGGGCCATACCCACGTCGACGGGCACGACCTCGGCACCCGCGAACGCCGCCATGCGGCAGGCGCTCGTGGCCCCCTCGCACATGTTGCGCGCGACGGCTCGCGTCACGTCTTGCCCGCTTTGCGACACGCCCTCGGCAACGACCCCGTTGTCGGAGAAGAATACCGCGAGCGCACGGGGAAACTCGGCCACATCGACGCTCCCCTGAGCTGCGGCGATACGCGCGACGGCGTCTTCAAAGTCGCCCAATCCCCCCAAGGGGTGCGCGATGGAGTCCCACGCGGCGTACGCGGCGGCGCGGGCGCACTCGTCTGCGGGCGCGATCCGGGAGAGCGCGGCTTCGAGCACGGCGCCCGGCGCCGAAGAGAACGCGCGCTCGACTTCCTCGCGGATGCAGGCAAGCGCGGTTTCGGTTGCTTCAGCCATGCCGTCTCCTCTCTGCGAACGACGCTGCGGCAGACGCGAACGCGCGCGCAACGTCGGGGTTCGCAGGATAGTACACATGCGGGAAGCCCGCAACCAGGGACGGGGTGGTCGTCATGCACGGCCAGCCCTTGTCGCGCCGGGGCTTCTGCGCCCAGAAGTCGCCGCCCGGGCAGGTGGACTGCCAGTAGTGGAACTCGTGCGCACGGATGCGTGTGCCGCGCGGCCCGTAGAGCCCGTCGCGTTGAGAAGTGAGCTCCACGTACCCGAAATGGGACAGCCTTCCCCCGTTCTCGCTTGAGCCCTCAAGGGCGCCCGCAACAGGCCAGCGCCGCCCCTCGCTATCGGCGATTTCGTGCTGCAGGTACAGAAACCCACCGCATTCGGCGACCGTCGGCATGCCGGATTCCACCGCGCGCCGCACCGCCTCGCGCATCGGCGCGTTCTCGGAGAGCTGCCGCGCATGGAGCTCCGGGTAGCCGCCTCCCAGATAGAGGGCGCTTGTCCCCCGGGGCAAATCGCTATCACACAGGGGGCTGAAAAAGGCAAGCTCGCAACCCAGGTCCTCGAGCGCGCGCAGGTTCTCCTCGTAGTAGAACGAGAACGCCTCGTCACGCGCGACGGCGACGATGGGCCGCGCTCCCGCGATCGGCTCCAACCGGTAAGGTTCCTCGCGGATATCGGGTGCCGTCGCCGCTATTTCGAGCAAGCGGTCGATGTCGACGCTCTTTTCCACCAGCTCGGCCATCTTGTCGATGCGCGCGGAGAGCCGCTCGACCTCGTCGGCGGTCACAAGCCCCAGATGCCGGCTTTCGAGCGAGAACGCCTCGTCGGCGGGGATATTCCCCAAAACCGCGACGCCCGCGTGCTTCTCGATCGGAGGCGCCGCGTAGGCGCAGGCAGCGGCGCTCGTCTTGTTCAGCACGACACCGCGCACGTTCGCACAAGGCAGGAACTCGGCGATGCCGCGGATTACGGCGGCGAGCGATAAAGACGCCCCGCGCCCGTTCACCACTAAAATGACCGGCGTTTCCGTGTCGCGCGCAACCTGGTAGCTGCTCGCGTCGGCCACGCCGGGTGCCATGCCGTCGTAGAAGCCCATGACCCCCTCGAGCACCGCGACATCCGCGCCCGCGGCGCCGCGTGCGAGCAGGGCGCGCAGCGTCGGGGCGTCGGTGAAGAAGCCGTCTAAGTTACCCGAGCGCGCGCCCACGACGCAGCGATGAAAGAGCGGGTCAATGTAGTCGGGGCCGCATTTGAAGGCCGCGCATGCAAGGCCGCGGCGCGCGAGCGCGCGCAGGAGCGCGCACATAACGACCGTCTTGCCGCTCCCGCTCGAGGGCGCAGCGACCATGAAGCGCGGGATGGACGTGCTCACCGGGCACCGCCTTCCCCACCTGCACCACGCGCGCTGACGAGGAACACGGGATTTTGCGCCTTCATAAGATGGTGCGAGCCTACAGCCTCGGCGCGGGCGGCCGACACCTGGCACGCCTCGAACCCCTTAAAGCGCGAACCCGAGAGGAGCGCGCACGCCTCGGTGAGTGTCTCAACGGTGACGCATGGCACGCACAGGCGAACCTGCGAATTCTTCTCGAGCGCCGCCTCCACGATGGAGGGAAGCTCGCCCGCGCTCCCGCCGACGAACACGGCGTCGGGGACGGGCAGTTTCGCGAGCGCTTCGGGGGCGACACCGGGGACCGCATGCACGTTGCCGCACCCGAATGCATCCGCGTTCTCTCGGATGAGCCGCACGCCGGCCGCGTTGCGCTCGACCGCCCATACCGATCCCGCTCGCGCGACGAGCGCCGCCTCGATCGACACGCTCCCCGTGCCGGCGCCGACATCCCACACGGTGTCGGTCGCGGTAAGGCACAGCTTCGCGAGCGCGACGGCGCGCACCTCCTGCTTGGTCATGGGAACGTCGCCGCGGATGAAGAGCTCGTCGGGAATGCCCGAGGAAGCGTACGGCCAGCGAGAGCTCGCGGCACGGGATGCGCCCGCAGAGTCCGCCGCGGGCGCAGACGCGCCGGCCGGCGCCTCGGAGGCTGCGCTAGAGCCCTCAGGCGACCCGGCGCCGCCTGCGAACTCGATAAGCATCACGTTCAAGTCGTCGAACGTCTGACCTGCGATTTCACTTGCGGTCGCGCAGGTAATGCGCTCGTCGGGGTACGACAGGCGCTCGGCCACCGTCACGCGCGCGTCCCCGAAGCCCGCATGCACAAGCTCACCCGAAAGCCGCGAGGGGTCTTCCCCGCCCGACGTGACGAGGAAGAGTTCACCTGCGCGCTCGGCCTCGGCCACGATGTCGCACGCCACGCCGTGAGCGCTCGCGAAGCGCCAATCCTGCCATGGACACGCAAGGCGCGCGGCGAGATACGACGCTGAGCTTATGCCGGGAACGACGCGCACGTCCACCTGCGCGTCGCCGGAGAGCGCCTCCACCAGGCGGCGCGCGCCGCTGAACAGCCCCACATCGCCCGTCATCACGACCACGGCGCGCCGCCACGACGCCGCATCGGTGAGCGCGGCGACGATGTCCGCCGTCTTCACGAGCTCACATCTCACCACGTCGGGCGGCACGTCGATGCCGGCAAGCGCGCGATGAGCGCCGATGACCACGTCGGCGAAGTCGATAGCGTCGAGCGCCGCGCGCGAGAGCAAGTCGGGGTTTCCGGGCCCCGCCCCGATGATCGTTACCTTTCGCATGGAATCTCCCGATACCCGCGTGGCGTGACCATACGGCCGCCTACGAGCTTCGTGTCCGCGTTGCCGACGAACACGGTGGTGAACATGTCGGCGTCGATCTCCCCCAGCTCAGAGAGCCTGCACATGCCCGACTGCTGCCCCTCGCGCCCGATGTTGCGTACCCAGCCGCAGAGCGTGTCGGGGGCCTTCCATTCGAGCATAATCTTCGCCGCGCGTGAGAGCCTGTCGGCGCGCTTTCTGCTGCGCGGGTTGTACAAACAGATGCAGAAGTCGGCGCTCGCCACGGCGGCGAGCCTGCGCTCGATGACCTCCCATGGCGTGAGCAGGTCGGAGAGCGACACGACCGCGAAGTCGTGGGCAAGCGGGGCGCCGAGCACCGCCGACCCGCTCTGAGCCGCGGTGGCCCCGGCGATAACTTCCACGTCTACATCGGGGTAGTCCTCCGCAAGCTCCAGCACGGGGCTCGCCATGCCGTACACGCCCGCGTCGCCGCTGCACACGAGCGCCACGGCGTCTCCACTCTGCGCGCGCGAAAGCGCAAGGCGGCACCGTTCGACCTCGTGCATCATCGGCGTCGCGAGATGCGCCGCGTCGGGCACGGCGGCGAGCGAGAGCTCCACGTATTTCGTGTAACCCACAACGACGTCGGACGCCTCGAGCGCACGCCGAGCCGCAATCGTCATGCCGTCGGGGCCGCCCGGGCCGATTCCCACCACGAAGAGCTTTCCCATCACCGCTCCTTAAACGAAAGTTTAATAGTTACCTTGGAAAACGCGACGGTCACGCCGCCGTGAGCGAGCTTCGGGAAGATAAGTTTGCCCCCCTCCGCGAGCGCTGCCCGCTCGCACACGTTGTCGACCCCCACCGTCGCGCGCACGAAATCAGATGGCGAAACGCTGCCTTCGACCTGCGACAACTCCTCTGCGGAATACGTCGCAAGCGGGATATTGCGCGCGCAGCAGAAGGCGAGCAGACCCTCCTCGTGCGCCTTCACGTCGATCGTCGCCGCCTCGCGCACGGCCGAAGGCGAGATACCCACCTGCCCGCACGCGAGAAGAAACGCCTCCTCGATCGCTTCGGCGCACGCACCGCGACGGCATCCTATGCCCGCAACGATGCAGGGCACGACAAGGCGAAGCGGCTCGGGCGCAGGCGCCTGCGCCCGCACGCCCGCCGGCTTCCCCGTCTCACCGGCGGGCACGACCTCGCCCGTTGTCTCCGCCGCACGAACGGACGCACCTGCATTCGCGCCAGCGAACGGCGACACGACGATATCGGCCCGAGCGCGGTCGGACGCAATGTCAACCCCCTCAGGCGGCTGTCCCGAAATCGGCATGTCGGAATAGAGCGCCACGCGCCCGCCCGAAAGCAGCCGCGCCGACACTCGCTTGATGGCCTCGGGATTCGAAACGGCGAGCCCCGCACAGCGCGCCCACGTATCCACCGCCCACACGCCGCGGACGTCGGTCGCCGTGGTGATGACGGGGATGGCCCCTGCCGCGCGTGCCACAGTTTGCGCAAGCTCGTTCGCACCGCCCAAATGCCCCGACAAAAGCGGGACGGCAAAGCGCCCCGCCTCGTCGATCGCCACAACCGCGGGATCGTTTGCCTTCGAGGCGACATGCGGCGCGATCGCCCGCACGGCGATGCCCGCCGCGCCCACGAACAGAAGCGCGTCCGACGCTTCCCACGCGAGCGCCGTCCATGCGCGCAGGTCGGCCTTCCCCTCGCCGAACCCGCGCGAAACGGAAACGTCCCAGCCAGGGTCGTCTTCACCTGTCTGCGCGCAATCGGAAAGCGCGTGTGCGGTGCGCACCGCCAACGCATACCCCCTCTCAGTGAACGCTATGCAGGAAACCCTCATCTAGCGCACCACCATCGTCGAGAAGTAGCTGCCCCGATCGGGCACATCGTCGAGCGAGCGGTACACGCGCTCGCCCGGAAGCCCACAGTCCTCTACAAGCTCGGCACCGTCGAAGGCACCCTCCTCGCAAAGGAAGCGCTTCGTGTCCGCAAGCGAGCGGCGCGCCTTCATGACCACCTTCGTCCCCGGCCAGCCGATTGCACGGCGCACCCCGTACAGAACGCCTTTACTCATACGTCGCCCCCAATTTCCCGATAACTGCATCGGCGCCCGACGTGCGGAAAAGCTCGCGGCGCTCGGCGTCGAACACGACCGCGGCGATGTCGCATGCGCCCGCCGCGCGTCGGCGCAACCTGTCCTCAATTGCCGCAGCGAGCGAGGCGCGCGCAGCGTCCCCAACGCCGGCGGCCTCGATTACCTCGAGCGCCGCCGTGGTCGTGACGGACGACATGATCTCGCGCACGGTCTTCGCGCCCGCGCCGGCCATGGCCGCGTGGGCGGCCAGAATCTCCGCGCGGCAGTCGGCGGTACGCGAATGGGTGTCCATGATGCCGCCCGCGACCTTCACCAACTTGCCGATGTGTCCCACAAGAAGGACATTGGTAAATCCCTCGCGAACGCAGCAGTCAATCGCATCGCCCACAAAGTTGGAGATGAAGACCACCGGCGCACCGTTTAGGTGGAAATGCCCCGAGATGAACTGCCCGCCGTAGTTGCCGGGCGTGAGCACGACTCCGCGCCGCCCCATAGCCGCATGCTGCCGGATCTCGAGCTCGATGCTGTCGCGCAAGGCAGCGAGGCTGCGCGGCTCGACGATGCCCGTCGTGCCCAGGATGGAGATGCCGCCCTCTATCCCCAGATGCGGGTTGAAGGTCTTTTTGGCAAGGGCAACACCCTCGGGTACCGAAATCGTCACAGCAATATTTCCAGAAAAGCCGTGCGCGGCGCACACCTCGCGCACCGCCGAAGTGATCATCGCGCGCGGCGTCGCGTTGATGGCGGCCGCCCCCACCGGCTGCTCGAGCCCGGGCAATGTCACGCGCCCCACGCCCACGCCGCCATCGACGGAAACTTCCGATTCGCGCGCGGGCACGTCCTTGCTGCCCGCAGCACCCGTGCCCGACCCCGCATGTTCCACGTGCGCGTACACGAGTACGCCGTCAGTCACATCGGCATCGTCGCCTGCGTCCTTTCGCACGGCGCACTGGGCGCACCCCTCGCCGATGCATGCGTCGACCACGTTCGCCTCGACGGGCAGCCCGCCGGGGGTGACGATCGACACGCGGCCGAGGGGCTTTCGTGACAAAAGCATCTCGCAGGCCGCCTTCGCCGCGAGCGCGGCGCAGCTCCCCGTGGTGTAGCCGCAGCGCAGGCGGGTCGTCCCGGTATATATGTAGTGCTCGAAGGCCACGCTAGCTGCTCGCCTTCCGATACCCCGTGGCAAACGAAGGGTCGTAAAGCTTGCTGCGCTCGTACGACTCTGCTTGCGCGCCGTTGTGCGAAAACCCGCCGCGAGCTCCGAGCACGCGGCCCACCACCACGAGCGCCGTGCGGTCGATGCCCTCTCGCGCGCCCGCATCGGCGAGTGTGCCCACTGTGCAGCGCACCACGCGCTCCTCAGGCCAGGTCGCCTTGTACACGAGCGCGGCCGGCTCGTCGGAGCTGCGGCCCGCGGCCAAAAGCTCGGCGGAAAGCTCGGCGAGCATACCCGAGCTCAGGAAGATGACCATAGTCGAGCCACTTTCCGCCATGGTGCGCATACCCTCGCCCGCGGGCATGGGGGTACGTCCGGAAAGCCGCGTGATCACGACCGACTGGCTGATTCCCGGCAGCGTGTATTCCTGGCGAAGCGCCGCCGCGGCACCGCAAAAGCTCGACACGCCGGGCACCACCTCGTAGTCCACGCCGCGCGCGTCGAGCGCGTCCATCTGCTCCTGGATGGCGCCGTACAGGCACGGGTCGCCCGTGTGCAGGCGCACCACGTCCTCGCCCCGCGCATCTGCCGCGCACATCACGTCGAGCACTTCCTCCAAGGTCATGTGCGCGCTGTCGTAGACGATGCAGGATTCCTTGCACTCAGCGAGCAGCTCGGGGTTCACAAGGCTTCCCGCCCAAACGACCACGTCGGCCGCGCGCAAAAGGCGCGCCCCGCGCAGCGTGATAAGGTCGGCGGCGCCCGAGCCAGCGCCAACGATATGAATCATCCGAGCCTTCCCTTCCCGTTTCTCATCGCAACCGTTTACGCTGCCATTCGCGCAGCGGCCAAAACACGGCGCCCGCAGCGGCAATCGGCGCAAATACGCAGGCAGGAGGCGCAATGCCGCCCGCCCTGGCTTTGACACGTTCAAAAGTGCCCACTATCATAGTAAAAGATTCGGCAACGAGCATATGACAATCGGATAAAAGGAAATGACCGGCGCGGCGCCCGCACAGCCCGCGCTGGCTTGCGGAGGGAACCAGGTGGGAATCCTGGGCAAGGGACATTACTGTATAGGACGCACGGGCGAACCGCCTCGCGCCCCAAGCCAGACTGCTTCGCCTTTTCCTCACGGCATCGCCGTGGCGTTAGCTCCTTGTGAACCCCGAGGGGTGCGCTTTTCTTTCGCTTGTGCCGACAAGCAACTGTCGCCGGGGGACCGGCAAACCGAGGAAAGGAAAAACCATGTCCGACCAGATGTCACGCCGCGGCTTCATGGGCGCCGCAGCAACCGGAGCCTTCGCGCTCGCCGGAGTCGCGCTCGCGGGCTGCTCCAACACCTCCGCGAGTTCCGAGAAATCGAGTGAAAAGGAGAAGGCCGTGAAGCCGGTCATCCTCGTCACGAGCTTCGGCACGAGCTACAACGACTCGCGCCACATCACCATCGGCGCCATCGAAGACGCTATCCGCGAGAAGTACTGGCAGGACTACGACATCCGCCGCGCCTTCACCGCGCAGATCATCATCGACAAGCTGAAGAAGCGCGACGGCATCACGATCGACAACATGACCGAGGCGCTCGACCGCTGCGTGGAAGACGGCGTAAAGGAAATCGTCGTGCAGCCGACGCATCTCATGGGTGGCCTGGAATACACCGACGTGAAAGACGAGCTCGACAAGTACGCCGACAAGTTCGACAAAATCTCGCTCGGCGACCCGCTGCTCACCTCCGACGACGACTACAAGAAGGTGGCCGCAGCCATTAAGGAGAACATGGCGTCCTTCGACGACGGCAAGACGGCGCTGTGCCTCATGGGCCACGGCACCGAAGCCGATTCCAACGCCGACTATGCCAAGATGCAGGAAGTGTTTAAGAACGAGGGCTTGACGCAGTTCTTCGTCGGCACCGTCGAGGCTGAACCGACCTGCGAGGATGTTATCGCCGCCGCGAGCGCCGCAGGCTACAAGAAGGCCGTGCTCGCGCCGTTCATGGTGGTCGCGGGCGACCACGCGAACAACGACATGGCAGACGAGACCGACCCCGACAGCTGGGCTGCGAAGTTCGTGGCTGCCGGCTTCGAAGTGACGTGCCTGCTCCAGGGTCTGGGACAGAACGTCGCGGTCGACGACATCTACGTCGCGCACGTGGACGACGCCATCGCCAAGCTGTAAACTCGCCGCGCACGGGGGCGCCGGTCGCGTCCCCGTGCAACGGGCATGCGCCTTCCCCGACTGACGGCGCATGCCCGTTGCATTCGCATCCCGCCCGCCCACCGCACGGCGCGGGCGGTCGAAGCGATTGAAAGGAACCCCCTCCATGTTGAAGAAAACCCTCGCCTTCGCCCTGTCGGCGGCGCTTTTCGCGTTCTCGCTCGCCGGCTGCGGCGGAAATTCAATCGACAGCGCAAAGGCAAGCGATGCCGATTCCCAGGAAAAGACCGAACAGGCGGCCGATGCGCCCGAGGGCGCAAGCGCTGCCCCCATCACCGCCGACAAGGTGGCCGACGGCACCTATCCGATCACCGTAGATTCCAGCTCGAACATGTTCAGGATTGTGGATGCCCAGCTCATCGTGGAAAACGGCTCCATGCACTGCGTGATGACACTTTCCGGCACGGGCTACGGCAAGCTCTTCATGGGCACGGGCGACGAGGCTGCCGCCGCGAGCGAGGCCGACTTCATCCCCTATGTGGAAAACGCGGAAGGCAAGTACACCTACGACGTGCCCGTTGATGCGCTCGACGAGGACACCGCCTGCGCCGCGTGGAGCATTAAAAGGGAGCGGTGGTACGACCGCACGCTCGTATTCGAATCCGCCGGCGTCGATCTGCGCGCCGACGCACTGAAGTAACGCTATGCGGTCGATTCTTCCCAAGGGGGAAAACAGGAAGCGCCGCAGCATCGCGGCGCGCGCGATCGCCTGCGTTCTCGTCGCCCTGCTCGCGCTTCCCTTCGCGGGGTGCAGTGCGAGCCCGAACGTGACCGGTGCCACGGCGGGCTCTCAGGAATACACTGTGAGCGTCTCGCTTTCCGGCGGGTCAGGGCGCGCAAGCATCGCCTCGCCCACCACAATTGTGAAGGATGGCGACACCTACACCGCGACCATCACCTGGTCGAGTTCGAACTACGACAAGATGACCGTCGACGGCGTGGACTACGCGCCCGTAAACGACGGCGGCAACTCCACGTTCGAGATACCCGTCACGCTCGACGAGGACATCGCCGTGTCGGCCGAGACCGTCGCCATGTCGACGCCGCACACCATCGACTACACGCTCCACTTCGACTCATCCACCATGAAGGAGAAATCGGGCGACGATGCAAGCGGCGGCTCCCCTGCGGGAACGGCTTCAAGCGCCGCGGCCGACTTCCACAACGCTGATTTGGGCTGCGGCTGGGAGCCGACGGGGGCGCTTCAGCTTGAATACGCCAAGCACTTCACTGTCGACGAGTTCGAAGGCGGCTTGCGGCTTATCTGCGTTTCGAACGGGGAGCGCTTCCTCGTGGTGCCGCAAGATGCGAAGGTACCTGACGGGTTGAGCTCCGACATCGCGGTCATAAGACGCCCCGCCGACAAGGTGTACCTCGTGTCGTCGGCGACGATGTGCCTGGTCGACGCGCTCGATGCGAACGACAATATCTTAATGTCGGGCACGAAGGCCGACGATTGCTCGGTCGCGGGCTTCAAAAGCGCGCTCGAAAGTGGGGCGATCGCCTACGGCGGCAAGTACAGCGCGCCCGACTACGAGCGAATATCGGCCTCGGGCTGCACGCTCGCCATCGAGAACACCATGATCAACCACACGCCCGATGTGAAGGAAAAGCTGCAGAAGCTCGGGCTCGTCGTGCTCACCGAACAGTCGTCGAGCGAGCCCGAAGCACTCGGACGCGTCGAGTGGATTAAGCTTTTCGGCGTCCTGTTCGACAAGGAAGAGGAGGCCGCGCACCTGTTCAACGAGCAGAAGGCCCGCGTCGAGCAAACGTCGGGGCTCGCGTCGTCAGGTAAAACCGTGGCGTATTTCTACATTAACTCGAACGGGGCCGCCGTCACGCGGCGGAGGGGCGACTACGTGGCGCAGATGATCGAGCTCGCAGGCGGCAGCTACGCGCTCGATGACGCACAGACGGCGTCGACGTCAGGTTCGTCAGTAACGCTCGAAATGGAGCGCTTCTATGCGACGGCGAAGGATGCCGACATCATCGTCTACAACGGCACCATCGACGAATCGGTTGCCACCTTGAGCGACTTCGTAAGCAAAAACGCGCTATTGTCGCAGTTCAAAGCCGTGAAGAACGGCAACGTCTGGGTCACAAGCGCCGACATGTACCAGCAGATGACTTCTACCGCCGACATTATCGACGAGCTGCACGGGGCGTTCACCGGCGATGACACGAGTGACTTCCATTATCTGAGGAAGCTCGGCTAGCGCCATGAGAAGCCGGCTTACCATGGCATACGACGAATCGGGGCGCGCCGCGCGGTGTCGCGTCGTGACGGCGCTGCTCGCTGTTGCCCTCATCGTGCTCGTCGGGGCCAACCTGTGCATCGGGAGCGTGCTCGTGCCCGCAGACCACATCCCCGACATCCTTTCGGGCGGCGCGGCCAATTCCATGGAAAGCCAGGTCATCTGGGAGATTCGCCTGCCGCGCGTGCTTTCAGCCATACTTCTCGGCGGGGCACTTTCGCTCTCCGGGTTCCTGCTGCAGACGTTTTTCAACAACCCCATCGCCGACCCGTTCATCTTGGGCGTCTCCTCGGGCGCAAAGTTCGTCGTCGCGCTTACGATGATCGTGCTTCTGGGCGCGAACCAGGCCATGTCCTCGCCGGTCATGGTGGCCGCAGCGTTTCTGGGATCGCTTATCACCATCGGCTTCGTGCTCCTCATCGCACGGCGCATAAGTTCCATGGCCATGCTCATCGTGGCGGGCGTCATGGTGGGATACATCTGCTCGGCGGCGACGAACTTCCTCATCGCCTTCGCCGACGACCAGTCCATCGTGAACCTGCACAACTGGTCTTTGGGTAGCTTCTCGGGTTCGAGCTGGGACGACGTCGCGGTCATCGCGGTCGTGGTGATCACCGTGAGCGCATGCGTATTCGCGATATCGAAGCCCCTTTCCGCCTTCCAGCTGGGAGAAGCCTACGCAAAAAGCGTCGGCGTGAACGTCGCACGCTTCCGCGTGGTGCTCGTCCTTCTAGCAAGCATGCTCTCCGCCTGCGTGACCGCGTTCGCTGGTCCGGTGTCGTTCGTAGGCATCGCGGTTCCGCATCTCGTTAAGTCGGCGCTGAAGTCGTCGAAGCCCATCCGCGTGATTCCTGCGTGCTTCTTGGGAGGCGCCATCTTCTGCGCGGGCTGCGATTTGATCGCACGCACGCTGTTCTCCCCCGTCGAGCTTTCCATCAGCGCCGTCACCGCCATCTTCGGCGCGCCGGTGGTTATCGCACTCATGTTGAAGAAGCGGGTGAGGTAGATGGGGAAATTCGTGCCGCAGCCCAAAACGCTCGGAGGGGAGTCGAACCTCGAAACCCCGGTCGAAACGCAGGCTGACGGAGCGCCGCTTTTCCGCATAAGCGACCTGTCGGCGGGTTACGACAAGAAGGTCGTAGTCGAAGGCGTCGATCTGGAGGTTCGCGCGGGCGACGTCGTGGCGCTCATCGGGCCGAACGGCTCGGGCAAGTCGACCATCTTGAAAACAATCACACGCCATCTGGCACCGCATGCCGGCACGGTCGAGCTCGACGGGCGAGAGATTTCCCGATGGAAGACGGCGGAGTTCGCAAGGAACCTTGCCGTCATGCTGACAGATCGCCCCCGGACCGAGCTCCTCACCTGCCGCGATATCGTAGAGGCGGGAAGGCATCCCTACACCGGGCGAATGGGCACACTCACGCCCGATGACCATAATCGGGTCGACGAGGCCATGAAAACCGCACATGTGGAAGGGCTCGCCGAGCGCGACTTCATGCAGATAAGCGACGGGCAACGCCAGCGCGTCATGCTCGCACGCGCCATCGCGCAGGATCCGCGTGTGCTCGTGCTCGATGAGCCCACGTCGTATCTCGATATCCGCTACCAGATCGACCTGCTGCGAATACTTCGCCACCTTGCGAAATCGCGGAATGTTGCTGTCATCATGTCCATCCACGAACTCGAGCTCGCGCAGAAAAGCGCCGACAAGGTGATTTGCGTGAAGGACGGCCGGGTCTTCCGCGCCGGCGCACCCGAGGACATATTCACGCGCGAGACGATTGGCGAGCTCTACGGCCTTCAACATGGCACCTTCAACGAGCGCTTCGGCAGCGTGGAAATTGGGCGCCCACACGGCGATGCGCACACGTTCGTCATCGCCGGCGCAGGTACGGGGTCAGCTGTGTTTCGCCAGCTCATCCGGCAGGGCAAGGCGTTCTACGCGGGCATTCTGCACGAAGGGGACATCGACTGCGAGCTCGCGCGCGACCTGGCGACGGAATGCGTGGCCGAGCGCGCCTTCGAGCCGATCGGGGATAAAACCATAGCCCGCGCCAAAGAGCTCCTCGTCCACTGCGCGCGCCTTATCGTGTGCCCCGCCGCCTTCGGCACCATAAACGCCCGCAACGCAGAGCTCGTCGAGTTCGCACGATCGCATGGTATCGAGGTAATGCAAGCGTGCGAAGGCGCATCGGAGGATTCCAATGGATACGCCTAGGCGCGGTCCAAGAAATCGTCCGCATCCCCATCTGACACTATTTCACCGCAACTTAGAAGGTGTCGGCGTATAACGCTTCACCCCAAATTAAATTGATTCGTTGAATAGACACACTACAAATCTTTAGACTTCGTTTAATCTACAAGTGGGTATTATCACACATTAAGCACACGTGAAAGGATATACCCATGTCGCTTACACGGTCAGCAGAGCGTGCAGCGCTCAACAAGCTCATCGATTATCTCGACGACAACCCGCAAGAAAACATCGACAAAATCATGGACCTCGTGAACAAGCTGGTCCCCAATCGCGTATTTCCTGTACAGCGAGAGGCATTCACCAATGTCATCAAGAGCCGCGGCAATTGGTATGACCTGATCATGCGTGTGTTCAGCCTTAATCCCCAGATGCGAACCAAACTGCTTAAGACCCTCATTGTCGACGCCAACCTGCTAGCTTGGCCAGAGCAGGAAAAGAACCGCGAAAAGTACCAGTGCAACGTTCCGTGGGCCATCCTGCTCGATCCCACGAGCGCCTGCAACCTGCATTGTACGGGCTGCTGGGCCGCCGAGTACGGCTACAAGCAGAATCTCTCGTTCGAAGACATCGACTCTATCGTTACGCAGGGCAAAGGGCTCGGTACGCATATCTACATCTATACCGGCGGCGAGCCGCTCGTCCGCAAGCACGACCTGATCAGAATTTGCGAAAAACATCAGGACTGCGTGTTTCTCTGCTTTACCAACTCCACGCTGATCGACGAGGCCTTCTGCGACGATATGATTCGCGTAGGTAATTTTGTCCCCGCCATCAGCGCCGAGGGCAATGAGCACACCACCGACGCCCGTCGCGGCGAGGGTACCTACGCAAAGATCGAGCACGCCATGAAACTCCTGCGCGAGCGCGACTTGCCGTTTGGTATCTCCACCTGTTGGACCAGCGCCAATGCCGATACGGTTGCTACCGAGGAGAACATGGACTGGATGATCGGCGAGGGAGCACTCTTCTGCTGGTACTTCCACTTTATGCCGGTTGGCCGCAATGCAACCCCCGAGCTCATGCCCACGCCCGAGCAGCGCGAGCACATGTATCACTTTATCCGCGAAATGCGTGAGAAGAAGCCGCTGTTTACGCTCGACTTCCAAAACGACGGCGAGTTTGTAGGCGGATGTATCGCCGGCGGCCGCCGCTACCTGCACATCAACGCCGCCGGAGACGTGGAGCCGTGCGTGTTCATCCACTACTCAAACGCCAACATCCACGATGTGAGTTTACTCGACGCGCTGCGCTCTCCCCTCTTTATGAAGTACTACGAGAACATGCCGTTTAACGACAACTACCTCAAACCATGCCCCATGCTCGAGAATCCCGACGTGCTGCCCAAACTGGTCGCCGAGAGTGGCGCAATGAGCACCGACCTAATCGAGAAGGAGTCACCCGAGCAGCTGCGCGAAAAGACCCAGGCTGCCGCCGAGGCATGGTCACCTGTCGCCGACCGCATCTGGAACGACTCCGACGATCCGTTATACGCCAAGCGTCACGAGGACAAGTCGCAGGGCATGGCCGATAGCGACATGCACAAGTTCGAAAAACAGGGCCGCATACTCAAAAACGACGATTAATGCTGCCCTACACGACAAACGCTCAGAAATGAAGCGGAGCAGTCTCGAGGCTCATCTTCGAGGCTGCTCCGCCTTACCATCAAAACAGTTTTACTAAGTTGCGGTGAAATAGGGACCAGAACGGCCTTCCAATAACCAAAACGATCCCTATTCCACCGCAACTTCTATAAGTTGTTGAATTATCGATGCTATTCGAAGCGAGATTCCAGACTCGACAGACCGTTGAGAGTCAGATCGTTGGCGACCCCAGAGACGCGCTCGATAGGAACCGAACCGTCAGACAGCGCCCACGTGCGATAGATACCGATAATACCCGACAGCAAAAACGCCAGATAGTAGTCGAACATCTCGTCCTTGAGACCTTGGGGCAGCAGATCGCGTTCGGCAATCTCGTGCTCGAGCGGCGCACGAAGACGAGCCATAAAATCATCGAGCGGAATGTTCTCGATCAGCTGACGATTGAGCACCAAGTTGTTGCACAGTGCCTCGTTAACGGTTTTAAAGAAGGTCGCCGCCGCGCCCAGGGCGCGCTCGTTGGTGTCGCCGTCCATGGAAGCAAGCGTTTTCTCGACCGAGTCGACAATCATCTCCACCACATCGACGGCAATGGCATCGAGCAGGCCGTCAACCGTGCCAAAGTGAACGTAAAAGGTCTTGCGGTCGACATTGGCCTCGCGCGCGATGGCACTCACCGTAATGTCTGCCAGCGGCTTTTCCATGAGCAGGCGCTCGAAAGCGGAAAGGATGGCATTGCGGCTGCGAACGATGCGGCGGTCAAGACGCGGTTTGCTGGTTGCCATGGGCATGTCCCTTCGATATGCGAGCATTCATCAACAGATGAGAGATAATCTACGTAAGAGGATTATCCCCCATACAGTACAAATATGCCCCGCATCATGAAGAACGCACGACTGCCCTACTGCGACTTAGGGTGCTTCTTCTTATTGAGTGCCGACGGAGATACGCGAATACCATCGCCTGTCTGGCGCACATAGGCCTTATGAGCCGGCTTAGCGGTCCCAGAAGCCTTCTGAGCGTGCTTCTTGGGATCAACGGTAACAGCATTAGTGGGGTGCGGCTTAGTGGGCGCAGAGGGCGTCTGAGGCGTGCGGCCGAGCTTGCGCATCACGCGATCCCAGCGCGCATGGATGCTCTCGTTGTGGGCGCTCTTAAGTCCCAACAGGGGCGCAGCCAAAATGGTCGGCGCAATAAACGTAATGAGACGCCACAGCAGATAGCCGGCGGTCGAAGCCGACCCAAAGAAATGACCCAAGAACAATGCAAAGCCGCCCTCAGCGCCACCAGTTCCACCGGGCAGGGGGACCGCAGAGCTCAACAGCTGGACAAAGGCGCTCGCGGCCATGACCGAGAAAAAGTCGACCTCATGGTGGCCAAAGGCAAGCATCAGGAAATACGGCACGAGGTAGAAAAACGCGAGCTGCAGCATGGTGATGACCACCGTGAGCAGCATGGACGAAAAGTGGCCAGCCGAAAGCTTGAACTTCTCAGAGAACGAGTAGATCTCGCCATCGACAAACGTGCGCCAACCCTCGATCTTAGTGGCCGAGACACCAATGCGCTCGAGCCAATTGATGATGCAATGGGCGACGCGCGTGACGGTCTTAGGCATGAGCGCGACGGCGAAGATGCCAAGCAAGATGCAGCAGTGCCCACCAAAGCTAAAGACACACAGCAGCGTCATGTCGCCATAGCGCTCGGCAAAAAAAGGCATGCGAGCAAGCAGTAGGATAGCGCCCCAGGCAACGAGGCCAAACTGATACACGATAAAGCGCGTGAACTGCGTGGCGCCGGCCTCGCCCACGTTTTGGCCGGCCTTGGTCAGGCGATAGATCTGAGCCGGGGTGGAGCCCATCATCATGGGCGTCAGGTTGCCAAAGAAGATGCCACTCGCCTCGACCGAGATCAGGTCGCGGATGCCGACGGGCGAATTGGGATCGAGCCAGACGGCGATCGCATAGGCCACAATGCCAAAGAACAGGTACATGAACATGCAAAGACACGCGACAATGAGCCATGACGCCTGGACGCTCGACATAGCGGCCCAGAACTGCCCCATCTGCCCGGTTACCACCAGATAGACGATATAACCTACCAGCACGACGCCGATAAAGATGGCGCCGCGGCGTGCGCTCTTATTGTCATCTCCGCCCGAGGCCTCAACCTCGACCTGGGGCTTAGACGTATGCTGAGAGGACTCCGTCATGAGACTCCTTCTAACAGTCAAAATATCTTGGATATTGTACCCGTAAGGGCCATAGGCAGAACGCAAAGCTCTGGTTCAAACGGGAATTGCAGACGGTTGTTTAAAAATAAAAAACCCGGCCTTCCATAGGAAGTCCGGGTATCAGATGCGTGGTAGCCCGTACCAGATTCGAACTGGTGATCTCCGCCTTGAGAGGGCGGCGTC
>UQHV01000017.1 GCA_900540895.1 uncultured Collinsella sp.
CTCAACCGACCTAAAATCATCTTGCGGCAGAGAGAAAAATTCTACTATTTTTTATTGTATATCCTGCCCCCATTCGTTCGACAACCCATCTCTGTAGATCGGAACCATCTAAACTTGACTGACTAACATTCGATCCATCACGATTTGATTCAGCAGACATCGCTTTTCCTGAATGAACGAACGTAATAAGATAGGTGCCGTCATTTTGGAATTGGAGGTTGACCTTTTGTTGTCTGCCGCCATGATCTTGCCAGAGCTGTACATTCGCCCTATCGTTCTTCGACTCCATGCGAACGTCTAGGGCTTTTGATTGGTCGAGGCATGAGTATATGGAATACATTCCGTTGGGCAAAACCGGTGTAGCGGCTGGTTTGATTTGCAAGAACTTTGCCGTGAATTTGAACGTAGCAATCCAAGTAGTGCTGGTTTGTGTAGTGACTATTGATGCCGCTTTTAGCTCTGCCTGTTCAATTTCGGTCTTCCACTCTCTCAGATTCATCGCGTACGCAACAATCCCGTTCTGAATCCCCGAGATGCTCGGCGGGAACGACTGGTTGTCAGCATCGATGGAAAAGCTCTCTTCCTTGGCATCCAGATGCTCCTGAATTCGGTCGGCATACTTCCCTGCCCATTCGTCTGCCTTGCCATTTCGCACAAAGTAATTGTTGGATAGGTCGGTCGAGCGGTAGGCGTAGTCGTCCATCTGGTAATTTGCCGTGTGATCGGAGTGGGCGATTGCCATGAGCTCGTCGGTCAGGCCAAAGTACAGATGGCGCTGGTCCAGGTCTCCGTACCAGTTGTCGCTGGTGTCGTCCCAGGTTAGGTCCATCTGGCACCATTTGCCGTCGATCTTTACGGCGTTCCAGGTGTGACCGTTGCCGGTGATGCGGCCGTTGGCGATGCCCGCGGCGTCAAGGAGCTTGGAGTAGATGCGCTGGTAGCTCTCGCAGGTGCCCTGGTGGCGCGTGAGGCCGCTTTCGGCCGAGCACCAGTTGAGGCTGTGGTCGTACTCCAGCTGGTCGAGCGTCCAGTCGTGGAGCCACAAGGCCATGTCGTATTCCGAGCCGTCTGTCTGTTGCCTGCACTGGGCCACGGCGTTGTTGACGATCTGCGTGACGCTCGGGCGGGCGGCGTCGTTTACGGTCACCTCCGCCGTGGTGCGCAGGTAGTAGATCCCCTTGTCGTTTTGGGGGTCGTATCTGTCGTTGTCCATAAAGTAGAAGTGGATGCGGTACGTGCCCGATGCCGTGAAGTCGAAGGTAAAGTCGTGGCCCGCGGTGCCCAGGCTGTAGTAGCTGGCCCATGCCGGGCGCGACGGGTCGCAGACGCTTTCATGGCTGCCGCCGTCCCGGTAGGTGGGCACGTCCATGCGCGCCTTGGCCTGGGACGAGCCGTTGGTCTGGGTTATGTGGAAGGTCGTCGCGGTGCCCGCGGGTGCGTCGTTCCACGAGACGGTGAAGGTGACGCCGTTTTGGGTTGCGGTGGCGGAGTGGGCGTAGCCGGTTTGTGACGTGGCGGAGATTGCCGCGGGCGTGGGGTTGGTCTGGGCTCGGAGGGTTGGGGTGGGGGCTGTGGCGGCCGTGTCGATTGCGGCGGTGGTGCCGGGGGTGGCGGCCGTGGGGTTTGCGGTGTTGGCGGTGGCGGTGCCGTCAGCGCTTTCCGTGTTGGCTGCGCTGGTGTCGATGGATGTTGCGGCGCTGTCCTCTACGGTATCTGTTGCCGCATTTGTGTTGGTGCCGTCTTCGGCCTTGCCTGTGTCGCTGGTGGCGTCGGCTTGCGCCTGCTGCTCGGCTGTTGCCGGAGGCTGCATGGCTTCTGCGATGGCTGGCGTAGGCAACGTCGCGCTGATCAGGGACGTGCACGCGATCGCGCAGAGCAGGTAGTAAAGGGGTCGATTCATAGCGGAGCCTCTCGGTGAGCAGCCAATAGGGTCCGAAGGCAGCTCCAGGCCAGCACTCCGCACATATTTTGTTGCGGTTTATTTTACGGGAACCCCAGTCAACATCAGCGAACTTTCTGGGGGATGTTGGGGAGGGGAGGGATGGCTGATTGCCCGGTGACGTTGTGGATCGCGTCGGGTTGACTATGCTCGATGCGGCAACTCCAGCATGAGACCGCCTTGTGCATCTTCGAGGCTCGGCACCGAGGCCTTCCAGGAAAAGTTTGCGATGCTGCTGCCTAGATCAAGCTCTACATGGTCGTATTCTTCAATTTTGCAGCCAGGGTGGTTCTCGTCGGGTATAAGAAGGCATTCGACCGGTTGCGACCCGATGATTCGATACTCCTTCTGATATGCGTACTTGGGCGTTTTGATAACGAGATTGTGCGGGATGCCCTCAAAGATCTCGCGGATTAGTTTTGGCCCGGGGATGCCGTAGGAGATGGAACCGTGGGCGTAGATGCTTCCGCCGTCGGCGGTGTGTCTGTCGGCGAGGTACGCGAAGCTGTCGTACTGTACAATGCCGATCCACCCGTCCGCGCACCCGAACTCCTGGATCATTCGCATCGGGATTTTCACGGCGTTGTCGACGATATCGTTCTCGCGGACCGTGTACATGCAGATTTCGGACCTCGAGCGTTCGGCTGCTTCAATGAACCGTATATCTTTCGCTGGGGCCAGGGGCGCGGCCATCTGTTCTTTCTTCCCGTGGTGGCTAGCCATAGTAGCCAGCACGGGAAGCTGTACAGCGAGGGTCGCGCCCCGGTTCCCGGGGCGCGACCCTATTGATTTATTTGCTCAATTTTTCGTGCCCATGGCGCTTATTTCCTGGTAATCACTCGGACCATTTCATGGTTAACATCAACACCTGTCCTTCAGGCGAGTGGGACCGCAGAACTGTACGGCATAGGCGAGGACAACACGCGCCAGCTCCATGAGGCCGGAAACTATCGATAGGGGGTAGCGGGGCTCATGCCGGACCACGCGAGCAAGCAATCACTGATCATTCGTCAAGATTTTCATAACCCTGTCTGAAAGTATCGCTAATCCGTCTTTATCTCGCTTATAGGTAAATACCCTCCTGTGGCTGATATCAAAAGGCAGCTGGGGAACATCATCTTTGCATATCAAAATGGCCTGCTTGCCCCTTCCGATCGCATAGCCCACTTCGAACATGACGTTTGGATTCAGATTGGTAATATCAGCAATTACCAAAGAGCTAGACGCAATCAAATTAAATATGTCTTCCGTAATATCTACGGGAGTCAACATCTCGTCTACGCGCATGCATTTCTTACCCGCCCTCTTAGAGCCTTTGACCAACGCTAAATATACAGGGTCGATAGAAGGGTCTTCGGTGAATGGCATCATGACGGCAATTAAATTTGGATCACACGCAGAAGACGCTTCAGGTTCGACCGGCAAGGGACGGTCATCAAGAAACTTTGAAAACAGGCGAAAAGGGTCCCCTTCGCAAAGCCTCCAATGAGTACGTTTATTTTCCCAATAGTTTTCATCGAGCAAGCCGAGATCCAATAAGGCATGCGATGGAAACTGCAGAACGGGTGAAGAAATTACTGGGTTTATCGACGGAGAGTCCATATAGCCCAGCCTGGCCATGGCGCCCATATCGTCCGACTCAAATTCACGCGCCATAACAGTAGGAAGCTGAGCGAGGGCATTAAAATCAAAGCTGGTGGAAGTTCTATAGCGGTCCGCCAGCTCATCGGGAGTTCGCTCAAACATTCTAGAAGTCAACATGGGCAGGGTTTCATCAGCACGGATAATCAAATTAAACAGCATTCACATCACACCCTATGAAAAGAAACGGCTAAACGACTGAAAAAATAGTACTCTTTTAGTCTGTCTCGGAGCAGAGCCAATTGTGCTCGGTAATCTCAGCTGCCTTGTTCCTGATAGAGCATTGAGGCACCGTCAAGATTCTTTCGCAAATTGATTTAGCCGTCCTCGGTACCGTCCTCTTCTAGCCTTCCGCCTTTCCCTTCAGCTCGTCCATCTCCTCTAGTTTGGACATGTCCAGCCCCTTCTCTTGCTCCACTCGTGATCCACTGTGTACTTCAGCCTCGCCGTCACCAGCATGAGGGGCGAGTTGCCGTCCGGGAAGGTCCCGATGACTCTCGTCCTCCTCCTGATCTCGCGGTTAATGCGCTCGATCCCGTTGTTCGTCCTGATCCGGCGCCAGTGCTCCGGCGGGAATTCCGTGTAGGCAAGCGTCTCGGCGAACCCGTCGCGCACCGTCCTTGTGGCCGCCCCGCGGAGCTTCGGCACGCTGAACTCGACTTACTCGGCCCCGGTGACGAGATTTCTCGCGTAGTGGCTGCTGCGGTAGGCCTCCCGGCCCGCCGTCCTCTCATAGCGCTCGGCCCCGACAAGCTCGGACGCCTCCTCTTTGGGCAGCGCGTCGAGCGACCCATCGTCGATCGATACGATGTTCGCAGACGGGGCTCGTGCCCCTTACGTCGATGATTTGTTGTTTGGTCGCCTGAACTCATATGACGACGCGTGAACCGTGTTCCTCTATGTGTTTGTCAATTTGTGAAAGAAATTATGTGTCACCTCCTTATGCGCAACTTCTTTCCCTATGGGTTATTAAGGCTTCCCGAGACGGATTGTTGGTCGTTGGAGATTGGTTTGCCCAACTGGGCTTAAGGTCCTTGATCTGGATTTCCCAGTCGCCCTACAACGCTCTTGCAATGAGTGTTGTAGCGGTCATTGCTCAAACGTTTCTGGCAATCTATGAGCTGTTTAGGAACATGAACTACTACGACATGAACGCCCCGTTTCTTGAGAACTTCTTCAACGCCGTTAAGGGTGCGGCGCTGAAGCCGTGCACTGCAATCTTGGGCGAACACGCGATACATGTGTCGTGCAAGAAGAAGGTGAGTGAAGGCGAGATGCTCAGAATATCAGGCCGTTAGGTGCTGCGATCACCCCGTTGTTGACTGTCTCAATGTGGGCGTTGTATATCATGGATTTGATGTCGGTATGAATAGGGAGAGACAAAGTGGGCGAGCTTTCCAAAGAAATTGCATCTCTGCCATCTGGTGTATTGAGTAAAGCATACGATGATGCTGTGCATCCTGTGTTCTCATCGGTCGGAGACACTCTGAGTTTAGTTCCCAGAACCGTTGGCGTATTGCTTGGCCCCTGGAAGAAATGGGTGGTTAACGGTGAGAACAATATTGAGGAGGCGATTCGGCAAATCGAAGAAAAGATGGAAGACGTCCCGGAGGATTGCTTCTGTGAGCCTGCGTCAAATGTCGTGGTCCCGGCTATTCAGCAGCTTTCATATTCGTATGACAGTCAGGACTTAAGGGGCCTGTACGTTAATTTACTCGCGTCCTCCATGGATAAAAGGGTTTCTTCTCTCGTCCATCCAAGTTTTGTTAGCATAATCGGGCAACTAACCCCCGATGAAGCCAAAATGATGTCGTGGCTCTCTAAAGGGCTCGGTAAAGATCATATTCCGGTTATTGACTTGCGCGTTGTTGAAGACGATGACATGCCAATTAAAGCTCGGTGGCGAGTGCTTTGCGAAAATTATACGAACGTATTCGATGTTATCGTTCAATGTCCTGAGAATGTGTCTTTGTATTTGAATAACTTGGAGAGACTGAAGCTGCTAAGCGGAGAAACGTACCGTTACGAGGGAGAAGACGATTATCTTGGGATTGAGGATTCTGACAGAATTCGAAATATAAAGAAGGATAATACGCCTTCTGATGGATGGCGGTTTGATTGCGTACATCATATTTTTAGGCTGACACCGTTCGGGAAGCTATTCATCAAGTGTTGTGTTTAGTCTTCTCGGCAGTGCTGGTACGATTCGATTCAAGGCCGTTTGCTAATGGGTGAATGCATTGGCCAGATCCGATGGGAATATCTTCTATTTCTTGTCGCTTAGTCTTTTAAAGCTTCCGACCGGCGTCCTGGCGGTTTTTCTTTTTCCCCGCATTGGTGGACAATTTCCTTAAACGATTTTGGTCCGTGATAGTTTCTCACGGTTCATTTTCGCTTCAATTTATGGTGATGGTGCCAAATGGTAAGAGGTGCATATGAACGAAGCGGTTTTAAGGGTTTTAGCCAAGCTAGGGCTCGACGCTAAACCATTCGAGCAGGAGAAAGTAATCGAGCTGGTCAAGAACCCCCTTTCCGGAGCATGGACTACCGTCTATTCGCACCATGACGCTGCTGATGGAAGGCCTTCCGTTTTTGGCTGTTTTGCCGACCTTACACGAAAACAGGAGATTCTTGCAGGTGATGATTGGTTGAAGCATGCCTCCAGTTTCTCACCAGGCTTCTGCGTATGTGCAGATGGCGTCACTTATCATGACGGACGCGATGAGGGCTATGACTTTATTGTTGCCGAGCAGTATTTCTATCCGCTCGACCAAGCGCAGATTCTGGTCAACCAGGAATTTGTCATGCTGTTTGAGCTCTACCGCGGCGAAGACGGTTGCTACTATAGCGTCGACAAGTGTGGCGAGAGAGAAAAAGTCGTCGACTTTGCTGGAGACGAGGTGCGTGTCAGGACCAAATATATACTGCGCTTTATTGCAGCTAAGCAATGCCTCTTCGTCTACTTTGTGGACGCGCGGCTGGCATCTTCGTCCAGCTTTCCTTTGGGGAGCACTGAGTGTATTGCAGAGAGTGATGAAGTCGGAGGAAACTACCATATCGGACAGTGGTACACGAGCGATATTGATGAAGGCTATCTTCTGTCGATGCTCTACGCTCGAAGCTTTATCGAGCCCGGCGACGTCGAGACTTGTGGCGTATGGCCGTACGATGAGAAAATAGAACAGTACCCTGAGTTCATCATCGGCGAACGGCCTGACGGCTCGCTCGTTCGATACACATGTGACCCGAATAAGCTTGGCACCTACTTTGATAAGGAGCCTCGCGCCCCACATTACTTAACTCCCGTCTTCTTTAAGCCCGCTGTACTCGATAAGTACAGGAGTAGCCCTTACTTCGATGTCAGCGAGCGTCACATTTCATGTGGGAGCCAGTGGAGGTGCGAGATTGACAATGTCGATCCGGACAGAGTTATGGTGTATCTTGGCGATCTGGGGCGCGATCTTCCCGAGAGCGAGCGCACCCATTTCCTCTCTTTCGAGATGTCGCCCGTTGACCAGCACATTTCCGATGAGGTGTTCAAGACAGATTTGCTTAATATGTGGTTTAAAGATCCGTCGGGTCCTGTTTCCATGCTTATGCGAGCGCGAATGGAACTTGATAAAGCATGGAGCAAACGGTTTGGCTTGACGCTGTACAGGCCTTTCCACCGTGCAGACGAGGGCATTCTTGAACAAATCCACATTCCATCTGGCAACGGCGAGTCTGAATTTGAGGCCGTGACTATGGCCCTCACGAGAGCCCTCGTCGACTACATCGATGAAAGTGCTCTAGAGGGCGCTGATGCGAAGGGTAGTATTAACAAGCTGGAGGTCTTTCTTAGTGCGAATGACATCGTGGCTGATCTAAAGCCTCTCCGTGACCTTCAGAACCTTCGGTCGGCGGGGGCGGCGCACGGCAAGGGCTCAAAATACGATAGGCTTTACGGCGATGTGGTCACCGAAGACCATAGAGAAGATGCGAAAAGACTCATTGCTCGACTTACGACCATGCTGAACGAGTTGACTGAGACTTTAAAATCCGTCGACTGTCACGAATAATTCTAGGGTGTTGGGCTGTCATACGAAGAGGGAAATACGTTTGTCGTTGTTTGCGGACCTAGGCGTCATGCGTCAAGACCTTCCGATTGACGACGTCTTCGCCTTTGTTGCTGTGCAGGTGTTTCTACGCGAGTCATAGGTGAGTCACGTCCTCCTGAAGGGCTGTATCACCTAGAATTGATAACTGTTGACAGCGGCGTTTGTCCAAGGGGCTTCAAATGGATTCGTCCAAATTCAACGCGTTGCGGGCTTCTCTTGGCTCGACTGCAATTTCAGAGATGCAGAACGCCTTTTACACCTTGGGTCTTTCTTTAGCGGAGCTTCGCGAGGATTACGATTTGCCGTCTGGATTTACCGACTCTGATTTCATCGCCTTATTCGGATTGTTCGAAATTGATAAGATTTGCCCCGTCTGCTTTGGACATCTTTGTGCGCCTCATGTTAGCAGGGGCATTTTTGGTGCGGGGCCAACTTCCTACGATAGTCGTGCGTCCTTTGTGTTTCGTGCCATCTCACTTCTGATCAAATAGAGCGAGAAACTTTCTACTTGGATAAGGAAGGATAGATCCGTGAGTGTCTACATACACAGTTTGTCCAGAGAAGATACGGCGTTGCGATGATATTGGAATCTTATTATTGGCGCAAAGAGCTCAGTTGCATGATGGATGAACTGGTCTCCTGCTTTCGATTTTTAGCAAAGCATGCTTACCGTTCTAATCAACATTCTATCTTTAATCGAATTGTTGAACGTAAGGAGTACATTGTCGAGCGAGACCTTCTTCTCTCTGCATTTATTGTTCGCACTTTGTTTGAAGCGGGGAAGTTAAGCGATGAGATGGCTGACTATGAGCTGAGCATTGTGTCGTATCCTGCAACTCCCAGGAATACAAATAAGCTGATGCCGTTGCTTAGGCGCGTTCCTGACGATGACTTGTACGACTATGGTCGGCCTTCCCAGCTGAGTATTCCTGGCAGGCGGTTTGTAAATCAGCTGATTCATGCTGCTGTTATTCCGTGTTTTGATTTTGGGGACAATACCAGACCCGCTGCTTTCATGGTGGTCTCGGATCGATTCGCTCAGGAATGTCTATATCGATGCGAACTAGATGTTTGGGTGAAGTTTGTCAGGGAAGTTGTTCATGATGAGGTCAATTCTATTCATGAAACATGGGATGAGGCTAAGGGCAAGTGGAAAATCGAACGGAGTCGAAAACAAGGCGAGACGTAATTTCGGTTGAATAAGCTGCAGCGATCCGTTCGCGATGCCATCAAATGATCCGGTGGCGTAGTCGTGTTATATGCTGCAGCTTTAGGGGAATGAGGACGGTACCGATTGGGATAATGCTCTAGTGGTGTCCGGTAGCGGATATAATTAATTCAATTTCGGCTCCGCACTTAAGGACCCATAATGAAAACTCTCAATGGCCTCATGAAACATCTTAGGGATAAAGGGATAGAGACGCACGGCTCTGTCCATAAAAGAAAGATGAAGAATTACGGCTATTATCATGGCTACAAGGGTCATCGTTTTGTGGGCAATTCTTCCAACTGCTTGGATTTAACGAGCTTTGACGAGGTAATTGCCTTAAATGAGTTTGATATGGCGGTCAAGGCGCTCTTATATCCAAGCGTAATGTTTATTGAAACTGCGTTAAAGAACTATACGCTAGAAGCCGTGCTTGAAGATTCTCACTCGTTCGTGCTGGAGGATATTTTCTCTCGAACGCTCGTGGCGTACCGTGATTACCCTAGAAAAAGTAAAGACTATAGCGCTGCTATGAAAAAGCGCCTGGGTCTGCGCGCGGAAATCAATAGATTGATTCAGTACAATTATTCCAAGAACCCTGTTGTTAGGCATTTTTATGACAGTGATAAACCCTTACCTATTTGGGCGCTATTCGAGGTCATGACTCTAGGAAACTTCGGTGTTTTCTATTCGTGCTTAAAGGGCTCGGTTAGACAGAGCATATCCGATGACCTAAAGCTTCCGAACAATTACGACGGTCCCGGGCTTCTCGAACGTACTATCTTTGTGCTCAAGGATCTCCGTAACGCGGTTGCTCATAACAGTGCCGTTTATGACGTTAGGTTTAAGAGGGCAAAAGTGGGAAATCAGCTTGGCCAGATGCTGTCATCCGAGGTTGGCGTTCCTTCGATAGACTTTTCAACTATTACTGATTATGTCGTCCTAATTGTCTATCTGCTCAGAAAGATGATGGTTTCCAAAACTGAGTGCTATCAGTTAATTCGAAACTACTCTAGCGTGCTGGAAGACTTGCACGGCTCTCTGTCTTCCTCTGATTTTCATAAAATAGTAAAGACTGGGGCCAGGAACAAGATGGATGCACTTCGTGGCTATATAGCTGCTTCTTAAGAAGCAGCAGCTAAGATGGATGCTAAAGATGGAGATGACATTCTTTGGAGCTGGGCCCGTAGACAAACATAGGATATCGACTAAAATATAATCAATTGCGGTGGAAGCCTTCGGGCGACACCTGAAGAGGGTTGATGCGTCGGCCCTCTTTTTTTGACGTTATTTTACAGCATGCTTGACATAGCTGCGCGAGGCCGTGCGGGGGAATCCGTGCGGGGAATGTCACTTCCAGAATTGATCTTGCGATTCAACTGCCGCTCGACGTGGTCATTTCGCAAGATACCGATTTGGCGTCGGTGCTCCTGTACCCATCGTTTATTCGCCCGATAATCACGACGCTATTGTTTGCGATCTTGCTCTCTTGCACCGTGAACATGCAGTAGATCGGTAAGAGCCAGTTGGCGTAGATGCCCATCCCGTACGCTAAAGACGCTACCAATGAAACGCTCTGCTCGCCGGGTAGTCCATGGTAGTACCCGGCCGCGTTCATATAGAGGCGCCCGTCCATCAGGTTGTCGATATGAACCTCCTTGGATGTGAACTTCAGCACCCTTTCTGCTCTTTCGCTTTGGTTTGCAGGGCTGCCAGAAGACAAAAACATCAACGTGCTCGTTGCGTGCGCTTCATTTTATGTCCGCGCCAGTGGCTACACTTTTGAAAAACGGCACGTAGGTATCTGTCGCATATCTCATGCTGTAGACATATCGGCGAGTTCAGAGTTGAAGGCGAGGTGAGTATGAAAGGCAGAAATCAGCACGTTACGAAGCGTTCGGATGGCAATTGGCAGGTTAAGGGCGAAGGGGCAAGTCGCGCTTCTTTCGTTACGACGACCCAGAGCGAGGCGATAAAGCTCGGTCGACGCATTTGCTCCAATCAAGAGTCTGAGCTGATCGTCCATCGTAGCGACGGAAGAATCCGCGAAAGGGATTCCCATGGCCACGATCCCTTCCCACCGAGGGGATAAGGGTGCGGCTCCATAGCGACAGCGGCTCGTAATAGCGTGCCCGCTGTCGCTAAATGACTTCTTCGTTGTGGCGAAATACGAGCTTGGGGTTATTTCACATGAATTGGTCGTTTGGTCTCTTCTAAGGGCTGATTTGGGGGATTCGTGGTATTGGATTGACGGCCCCCGAGTTCTCCCTTAAAGTAAACGTTGTGATGAGGCCTTGCGACGGTACGTCCGGCTTGGTCCGTGGGAACCGCCGAAAGGCGGTTTTCGCGTTTAAGGGGCCCATATGGATAAGCCATTTAAATCTATTACCGAGCAGATTGCTATTCTTGAAAGCCGTGGGCTCGAATGCGATAACAATACTCGTTTAGTTCTGGAGCGTGAGGGATACTATCCGGTTGTTAACGGCTACAAGGATTTGTTTCTTGACCAACGGGAAGACTCTGGCCAAGAGGTTTTCGTAAAAGGGACCAAGTTTTCTGATATCTATCGTTTATTCGAATTCGATCGAACGTTGCGCCTGCTGATGTTTGAGTATTTTAACAAGGCGGAAGCAGTTCTTAAGACCGTCTGCTCTTATCGGTTTGCCATGGCTCATAAAGATAACCCAGAAGCATACCTTGATAGAGATTCCTATCGGGCTGAGGCCGGCTATCGAAAAAAGATCGACACGCTTATCGGTGATTTCGAGAAGGCGCTATGTAGGTCTAAAAAATGGAACAGTGATTATAAAAGGGACTACATTCGTCATTATGAAAATAATCACGACAATACGCCGGTATGGGTTCTTATGAATTATTTAATGCTTGGCCAGGCATTCAAGTTTTTCGAGTTTCAACCAGAAAGCATGAGAAATTCCATTGCCAAGTCGTTTTCTGACCTTTATTCCGAGACGCATGAAGTCCATAAGCGCATCAGCCCACGAAGGCTAAGACTTGCATACGATCACATTAAAGATTTTCGAAATATCTGTGCGCATGACGAGCGTCTGTTCTGCGCAAGGGTGTCTCCGTCTCGCGATGTCAATCTAGTAGGGGTTTTAAGCGATCTTGAGCTAGTGCTGACTGAGGATGACTATAAGATGTTACGCCGAAATATACTGCTTGATGCACTCAAGTTGAGTGACGAGCTCAGTAACGATGCCAGCACAAAGGTGCTTTTCGCTATGGGTGTTAACGATTTATCGAGTGTGTTTCCTAAGGAAATACTGGGGTCGTAATCGACGCGAGCGATGAATTTACTCTACAAGTTGGACGTGCACGAATCGCGCAGAGCGGGTAGTAAAGGGGCCATTTCATGGCGGAGCTTCTCGGTGAGTAGCCAATAGGGCCCGGAGGCAGCTCCAGGTCAGCACTCCGCAGTTATTTTGTTGGGGTTTCTTTTACGGGAACCCCAGTCAACAATAGCGAACTTTCTGGGGAATGTTAGGGAGGGGAGGAGTAACTGACTGTTGGGGCGTTGGTCATTGGCGGCGTCCCGCCCGCGCTTCGTTGGCTATGCTTGATGCGGCAACTCCGGCATGAGGCCGTCCTGCGCCTCATCGAGGCTCGGCACCGAGGCCCTCCAGGAAAAGTCCGCGAGGCTACTGCTTGGGTCAAGCTCTACATGGGCGTATTCTTCGATTATGTAGCTAGGGTGATTCTCGTTTGGTAAAACTGGCTGCGAAGTGATTATCGCTAGTCATGTCTCAAGTGACTCATTAGTCTCCACGCGTTTCTCTATCATGTAATCGCTACGTCATGCGGTTGCTCCTCACGGGTATCATGGTGAAAGCGATTTCAATGACAGGGGTACTCGTGGTAAAGATGAAAGATGTGGCCGAGCTGGCCGGCGTTTCGAGCGCCGCCGTCTCGCGCTACCTCAACGGTGGCTACATATCGACGGACAAGGCCGAGCGCATTAAGCAGGCGATTGAGCTGACCGGATACGTGCGGTCCAGCCAGGCTCGCGCGCTGCGCACCGGTTCCACCAAGCTCATCGGCGTCATCGTGCCTAAGATCAACTCGGAATCCGTGAGCCGCATTACCGCCGGCATTGGCCAGGTGCTCGGTCGCCGTGGCTACCAGATGCTGCTTGCAAACACCGACAACGCGGCCGATCGCGAGCTCGAATACCTCGATTTGTTCCAAAACCATCCGGTTGATGGCATTGTGCTGGTGGCAACTATGATTACAGACGAGCATCGCCGGGCGATTGAGTCGTGCCGCGTGCCCATCGTGCTGATCGGCCAGAATGTTGAGGGCGCGGCGTGCGTCTATCACGACGATTACGAGGCCGCCTTTGAGCTGGGCCATGCGCTTGCGGGTCGCGTTGACGGCAAGATTGCCTATATTGGAGTTACCGAGGGGGACCGCGCGGCCGGTTATGACCGCCGTCGCGGTTTTGAGGCTGGCTTGCGCGCCGCGGGCGTGGCGCTTGATCCGAGCCTGATTCGCCAGGGGTCCTTTACGCTCGACTCGGGCTATGGTGCGGCGCGTGAACTGCTTTCCGTCGCTCCCGATGTTTCGTTTATCGCCTGCGCGACCGACACCATGGCGGCGGGCGCGCTGCGTGCCATCGATGAGGTTCGCGGCATGGGCGAGGGTATACACCGCGTGAGCGGTTTTGGCGACAATGCGTTTTTGCGCGCGCTGACGGGCGGCATTCCCACCGTGCATTATGGCTACCTGACCAGTGGCGTCGAGGCGACCAATATGTTGCTCAACACGCTCGATGGCGTTGAGGGGGAGAGCGGTCTCAAGACGCTCAAGCTCGGCCATCAGCTTATGAATGTCTAGGCTTTGGGCACGTCTGCCTGCCTCTGAGCCCTTATGTTTGTCTCAAAACTACCATTCGCCGGCTTTTTCCTACCGTTCACCGTTATATGAAAACGATTGCAGTCATATGAAACTGAAAACGATTACAGTTTAAGTGTCAAAGATGGCCGGGTGCACATGCGCCCGTTGGAGGAAAGGGAAGTCATGGACTACCGCAAATCAGCCCAAGAGGTGCTCGACAACATCGGTGGCGCCGACAACGTTGTTTCGGCCGCACACTGCGCCACGCGTCTGCGCCTGGTGATTGCCGATAACGCCAAGGTTGACAAGGAGGCCCTCGAGAATATCGACGGCGCTAAGGGCGTCTTTGAGGCCCAGGGCCAGCTCCAGATTATTTTTGGCACCGGCACCGTCAATAAGGTGTACGACGAGTTCATCGCCCTCGGCGGTATCAATGCCGCCTCTAAGGCCGAGGTCAAGGAGGCCGCGGCGCAGCAGCAGAACATCTTTATGCGTGCCATTAAGGTGCTCGGCGATGTCTTTGTCCCCATCATCCCCGCCATCGTGGCTTCGGGCCTGCTGCTGGGCATTATGAGTGCCCTCAACTTTATGGCCTCCAACGGCTTTATCGCGCTCGACACCAATAACTTTATTTATAAGATCGCCGACCTGGTCTCGGGAACGTCCTTTGGCATTCTGCAGATCCTAATCGGCTACTCCGCGGCTAAGGCCTTTGGCGCCAACCCGTACCTGGGTGCCGTCGTCGGCGGTGCGTTCATCAACTCCTCGCTGCAGAGCGCCTACACGGTTGCCTCCGAGGGCGTGCAGGCCATGGTCACCGTCATTCCCGGCGTGTACAGCTTTGAGTGGGTCGGCTATCAGGGCCATGTGATCCCCATCGTTATCGCCTGCGCCATTCTGGCCTTCCTCGAGAAGCGCCTGCACAAGATCGTTCCCGAGATGTTCGACCTCTTTGTGACCCCGCTCGTCTCAGTGTTCGTGACCGTGCTTGTGACGCTCGTTGCCGTCGGCCCCATCTTCGTGTGGGCCGAGAACGCCATCCTCGGTCTGATCCAGGCCCTGCTGACCCTGCCCTTCGGCATCGGTTCCTTTATCGTCGGCCTGTTCTATGCCCCCACGGTCGTTACCGGTATCCACCAGATGTACACCGCCATCGACCTGGGCCAGCTCGCCCAGTATGGCGTGACCTATTGGCTGCCCATCGCCAGTGCCGCCAACATCGCCCAGGGTGGCGCTGCGCTCGCCGTTGCCTTTAAGACTCGCGATGCCAAGATTAAGGGCCTGGCGCTTCCTTCGGCTCTGTCCGCCTTCATGGGCATTACCGAGCCTGCCATCTTCGGCGTGAATCTGCGTTTCTTTAAGCCCTTCATCGCCGGCTGCATCGGCGGCGGTTGCGGTGCCCTGGTCTGCGCGCTCACCTCGCTTGCTGCTTCCGGCACGGGCGTTACCGGTATCTTCGGTATCCTGCTGTGCCTGGCCCAACCCGTGCAGTACGCGATCATGTTTGCGGTCGCCGCGCTGGTTTCCTTTGGCGTCTCGTTTGTCCTGTACAAGGACGAGCCCAAGGCTTCCGAGCAGGCTTAAGAGCTTTTGATTGGGGGAATGCCCGCGGGTTGTATGCTCGCGGGCGTTTCCCGTATCTGGTGTCGATCTCTGGCGCCTTGTAACTTTCGATCCGTTAGGACTTTGATATGTCTAATGCCCTTGGGCGCGATCTTGCACAGCTGGTCGCCGCTGTTGACGCCGCCGCCTCTGAGTGCGGTCATGGCGCGTATGGCCAGCGCTTTCATATTATGCCGCCGGCGGGCTGGCTCAACGACCCCAACGGTCTTTGCCAGGCAGATGGCGTATTTCACGCGTACTTTCAGTATGCCCCGTTTGATGTGAACGGCGGCGTCAAGATGTGGGGCCATGCGACGAGTCGCGATCTTATGACGTGGGATTACGTTGGCGCCCCACTGCTGCCCGACGAGCCGTTCGATTGCCACGGTGTGTATTCGGGCTCCGCGCTTGCCGAAGACGGTTGCATTCGCGTGCTCTATACGGGCAACGTTAAGCTTTCCGATGCTGACGGTACGTACGACTACGTCAATACTGGCCGCCGCGCCGATACCGTCTATGTGGAGAGCGTTGATGGCCTTGCCGGTCGGGAGTTCAACCAAAAGCGCGTGGTGCTGGCGTCCGAGGATTATCCTGAGGATTTGACCTGCCACGTGCGCGATCCCAAGGTGTGGCGTGACGCGGACGGGCGTTATCACATGGTGCTGGGCGCGCGTCGTCGCGTGGATGGGCCGCATGTCGATAGTCGATTTTGCGCTATGCACGGCGAGGGCGCCGGTCGCGATGTGGGCGAGATCTTGGTGTATGGCTCGGCCGATATGCTGAGCTGGGAGCTCGAGAGCCGTGTGTCTACGCCCGAGCGTTTTGGCTTTATGTGGGAGTGCCCGGGATACCTTGAGCTTGAGGCGGATGGCGATGTACCGGCGAGGTGGCTGTCCTTCTCGCCCCAGGGCCTCGAGGGCGGCCGTTGGGACCGCGGCAACGTATACGCCGCTGGCTACATGCCTGTAACGGGCGATATCACCGGTGGTGACGGTGCCTATGAGCTGGGCGAGTTCCGCCTGTGGGACGCCGGTTTTGACTTCTATGCTCCGCAGGAGTTTACGTCCGAGGACGGTCGCCACATTCTGATCGGCTGGATGGGCATGCCCGATGAGCCTACCTATGGCAACGACCCCACTGTGGTGAGCGGCTGGCAGCACTGCATGACGGTGCCGCGTGAGCTTACAGCCGGTGCCGACGGCGTGGTGCTGCAGCAGCCGGCGCGCGAGATTGAGCACCATTATGCCTCGGTGCGTGTAGGGGAGGGCTCGTTGGAGGTTGCCGGCGATACCTGCTTTGACGTTGTTGCCGACGGTGTCGACGGCGCGTTTACCGCAACCGTTGATGGCGAGCTTAGGCTGGCGTATGTGCCCGCAGAGGGCGAACTGCCCTCGCGCTTTGAGATGCGATTTACCGATGAGAGCCGCGCTTCTGCCGGCTGCGGTCGTACCGTGCGTTGGGAGCCCGTCGATGAGGTTCGTAATGTGCGCATTGTTGGCGATGTTTCGTCGGTCGAGGTGTTTGTGAATGATGGTGCGCTTGTGTTTTCAACGCGCATCTATCCCGAGGCCTATGGCGTGACCGTTGACTCTCCGGGTGCGAGCGTGAACTATCACACGCTCATCATCTAGGCGAGTCGTCGCATATCGGCGCTATACTGCTGCCGTTGCCCACGATGCGGGGAACATCCGCATCGTGGGTTTTTGCTTGTGAAGGGACGGTACTGCGTGGACGTGCAACAGCTAGAAGAGGCCTGGGCTTTGAGGACCGGCGCGCGTGAGGTGCATCTTTTTGCTGCCCGGCACGTGCCGGCAGCGCTTTCGCTGCTGGGTATTGTGCGTCCCGGTGACCGCCTGGTGGCCTTTGCGGACGACTTTGCCGATGCGTTTACGCGCGGCTTTGATGGCTGCGACGTTGTGCTCGTGGGCTCACCGTCGGTTGCGGCGTTTACTGCCGCGTCCGAGGATTTTGATGCTTCGTTTGATGCCGAGGGACCGCATCTGTGGTGGTTCGTCAACTCTATCGGCGGGTTTGGTCTTCGTGTGCCCGACCTTCGTGCTCTGGGCCGCGCGGCTCGTGAGGCCCACGCGCTGCTGGTTGTGGACAACACCGTGGCGTCGGCTTTTGGCTGCAATCCGCTGCGGCTGGGTGCCGTGCTGTCACTTGAGGCGCTCGACCGTGTGTGCGCCGGTAAGGCTCCGCGCAAGCTCGTTGCCGCTTCGATGGCGCGCTCGCAGCTCAAGCGCCATCGTATGGATGCCGCGGCTGAGTGCGCGCATGCCCTGCTTGAGGGCCGTGGCTTGGTTAAGCTTGATTTGCCTGCTGACGAGGCCGGTGTGCTTGAGCGCGGGCTGGACTCGCTCGATACCCGCATGCAGGCGCATTTCGACCGCGCCCGTGCGCTGGCCGAGTACTTGGCTGCGAATGAGATGGTGCGCAACGTGCGCTATCCCGGGCTGAGCTCGCATCCCGACCATGCGGTTGCAACGGGAATCCTCGAGCACGGCTTTGGTCCGGCAGTTGAATTTGACCTTATCGAGCGTAGCGCGGGCGAGCTGTTCGACGCTTTGCCGGGGGAGTTTCGCACATCGCCCGCCGGCGGCGCAACGACGCGCCTTTCGGCCCCACGCGGCAGGCAGGGGAGCACCATCCGCCTCTTCGCCGGCACCGACGATCCCTTGATCGTGGCCGCCACCCTAGATAATGCCCTCCGCAACTAGCTAAATCATCCTCGACTCCATAAGTTGCGGTGAAATATGGATTGATTTACGGCTTTATCGGCATAAACAGCCCCTATTTCACCGTGAACTGCCTCCCATTTCTTGGACATGAGAAATGGGAGGCTTTCTTTATGCGTGTCGACTTGAGGGTGAAGCACGACATCGAGGCCAGGAAGGCGGCGATCGGGCTCTTCGAGCGAGGCCACGGCTCCGAGTCGGCGGCGAAGGCGCTGTCGGTCCCGCGCGACACCGTGAGACAATGGCTCTACGTATACCGGTCGTTCGGAAGCGAGGTGCTGCTATCCATGGACGGCAAGCAGGCCAGGTACACATACGAGCAGAAGGTCGCCGCCGCCTCGGCCGTGGTCGACGGCGGCATGAGCAAGCGGGACGCCATGGAGGCGTTCGGGGTCATGTCCCTGGCGCCGCTCAAGAGATGGTGCGCGCTCTACCGCGAGGGCGGGGCCGAGGCCCTGCGCCCGAGGCCCAAGGGCCGGCCGAGCGGTTCCAAGGCGAGGCCGCGCACGCGCGAGCAGGAGCTCGAGGAGCGCTGCCGAAGGCTCGAGACCGAGGTGGCCTACCTAAAAAAATTGCGTGCCCTGGTCGAGAGGGACGGGCTCTGACCAGGGCGAAGGTCGAGACCGTGAGCGCCCTGCGCGAAGAGGGGTACGGGCTGGGGCGCCTGCTGGAGTGCGCCGGCCTGGCGAGGTCGAGCTACTACTACGCGCTGTCGCACCCGAAGGCTCCCACCAGGCCCGAGCTCTGGGAGGCCGCCGCCGAGATATTCTCGCGCACCGCCAACGGGTGCGGCCACAGGCAGATCGCCATGTGCCTGCGCGCCGAGCGGGGCGTGCGCATAGCCTGCAAGACCGTGCTGAAGATGATGCGCGAGATGGGCATCAGCTGCGGGATCCGCCGCGAGACCGACTACCACAGGTACAACTCGTACAGGGGCAAGGTCGGAAAGACCTTCGAGAACGTCATCGGGCGCGACTTCGCCGCCGACGGGCCGTGGGAGAAGATGGGCACCGACGTCACCGAGTTCAAGCAGCCCTGGGGCAAGGCCTACTTCGCGCCGGTCTACGACTTCGGCAGCAAGGAGATCGTCGCCTGGTCCACGTCGCTGCACCCCAACATGGCTCAGCAGCACGAGCTGCTCGACCAGCTCGTGTCCAGGAAGCCCGAGGGCTCCAGGCCGATCCTGCACTCGGACATGGGCTGGCAGTACCAGCAGGCCGGTTGGTGCAGGCGGCTGGAGGAGGCCGGCGTGGTGCAGAGCATGTCCCGGAAGGGCAACTGCATCGACAACGGCGCGACGGAGCGGGTGTTCGGCCACATCAAGGACGAGTTCTTCCGCGGAAGGACGTGGCCGGACTTCGAGTCCTTCAAGGCGGACCTCGACGACTTCGTGGTCCATTGGAACACGAGGAGGCGCCAGGTTAAACTGAAGGGACTGACCCCGGAGGAGTTCCGGAGACAGTCCCTTGCGGCGTAGTTCTTATTTAAGCCGTCCAAGTTTTGGGGTGCAGTTCACCGCAACTTATGAGAAGGGGTTGTGCAGCTAAAAAAGCCCCGTCCCAAATTAGCTACTTTTTGATGCTGGCGATGAGGTCGTTGGCTTTGGTAGCAATGACCTGGTTTATGTCGGCCTGCAGCTCCTCGTAGACCGCGATGGCTCGCTCGCCGGCGGGGGTGAGCGTGGATCCGCGGGCACCGTCGCGCTCGATGAGTTTGCAGCCCAGCTGGCCTTCTGCCTCGTTCACAATGCGCCAGGCTTTGGAATACGCCATGCCCATGCTCTTGGCGGCACGGTTGAGCGAGTGTTCGCGGGCGATACCTTGCAGCAGCAAGACACAGCCGTGGCCGAAGACGCCCGGCAGATCCTTGTCGCACGCTTGAATGACCAACTTTGCCGTCGTCTTGTACTCCATCTGCTCCACGTCTCCCCGCTAAAGTGTTTGCTGGGCAAACGCAAAGCCTGCGTCAAACCCTCGTGTGCTCTTCTTAAATCATGCATTGTAGCAGTCAAAGTGCGTTAAGATACTTCCCCAGTATTGGGCGCCCAAGGTTGGGCTGGGTCCTACGAGGCCTGCAGCCGACCGGTCGCATGGAAAAAGGAGAAACATGGCTACGTTCTTTCCCGGTGAGTCCCACACGTTTTCGGAGTATCTGCTGGTCCCTGGTTACTCGTCCTCGCAGTGCATCCCCAACAACGTCTCTCTTAAGACGCCGCTAACCCGCTTTAGGCGCGGTGAGAAGCCGGCAATCACCCTGAACATCCCCATGGTTTCCGCCATCATGCAGTCCGTCTCGGGCGTCGACATGGGTGTCGCGCTCGCTACCGAGGGTGGCCTGTCCTTCATTTACGGTTCCCAGAGCGCCGAGTCCGAGGCCGCTATGGTCAAGGCCGTCAAGGATCACAAGGCTGGCTTCGTTCAGTCCGATTCCACGCTGACCCCCGACATGACCATGGAGCAGGTCATCGAGCTCAAGGAGAAGACCGGTCATTCCACCATGCCGGTTACCGACGACGGCACTCCCAAGGGTAAGCTCCTGGGCATCGTCACCAGCCGTGACTATCGCCCCAGCCGCGATGACCACCAGACGAAGGTCTCCGAGTTCATGACCCCGCGTGAGCAGCTCATCGTAGGCGACAAAAACATCAGCCTCAAGGTTGCCAACGACGTCATCTGGGACAACAAGCTCAATGCTCTGCCCATCGTCGACGACAACGATCACCTCATGGGCATCGTCTTCCGCAAGGACTACGACAGCCACAAGACCAACCCCAACGAGCTGCTCGACGGCGACAAGCGCTACATGGTCGGCGCCGGTATCAACACCCGCGACTATGCCGAGCGCGTGCCGCTGCTCATCGAGGCCGGCGCTGATGTCCTGTGCATCGACTCTTCCGAGGGCTTCAGCGAGTGGCAGAAGCGCACCATCGAGTGGATCCGCGCCAACTACGGCGAGGATGTCAAGGTCGGTGCCGGTAACGTCGTCGACGCCGAGGGCTTCCGCTTCCTTGCCGACTGCGGTGCCGACTTCATCAAGGTCGGTATCGGCGGCGGTTCCATCTGCATCACCCGCGAGACCAAGGGCATCGGCCGTGGCCAGGCCACCGCGCTGATCGACGTCTGCCGCGCTCGCGACGAGTACTACGAGGAGACCGGTGTCTACGTACCCGTGTGCTCCGACGGCGGCATCGTCTACGACTACCACATGACGCTCGCCCTTGCCATGGGCGCCGACTTTATGATGCTGGGCCGCTACTTCGCCCGCTTTGACGAGAGCCCGACCGAGCGCGTCAATGTGAACGGTCAGTACATGAAGGAGTACTGGGGCGAGGGTTCTGCGCGTGCCCGCAACTGGCAGCGCTACGACCTGGGCGGCGCCGCGAAGCTCAGCTTCGTCGAGGGCGTCGACTCCTACGTTCCCTACGCCGGTTCCCTCAAGGACGGCGTGGGCGGCACGCTCTACAAGGTCAAGTCCACGATGTGCAATTGCGGTGCCCTCTCGATCCCCGAGCTCCAGGAAAAGGCGCGCCTGACTCTGGTCAGCTCCACCTCCATCGTCGAAGGCGGCGCCCACGACGTAGTCGTGAAGGATTCTCAGCAGAGCGTTTCCTATCGATAAGCGGCTTTCCCAAGCACCGCACCTTGCCGTTCAAACCGTCGCTCGCGTACCAAAGTACGCGTCGCTCCTCTTTCACGGCAATCTGCGGCACTTGGAAAACCCGACCATACATGGGCGGGTAACAATTAGCGGTTGATTCACAACCACGTTATTTAGATAAAGCGAGATGCCCGCAAGTCGCAGGCATCTCGCTTGTTGTATTTGCTATTATCAGTCGAGTCAACCTTAGGGTCGGGCGGCTTAGCTTTGTTCGCTACAAGTTCCGCACGCAAAGAAGAGCACTAAATGTGCTCTTCGTCTTGCGCAGGACTGTCCGCAGTAGCGAATAAAGCTAAGCCGACCGACCCCAGCTAAGATTAAAGGAGCTGATATGTGCGATTGCACAGATCATAAGGACGAGATTCCTGCCTACGACGCGCAGGCCATTGAGTCCAAGTGGATGAAGGCCTGGGAGGACTCCAACCTCTTTGCCGTCGACACCGACGACAGTAAGCCCAAGAAGTACGTGCTCGAGATGTTCCCGTATCCGTCGGGCGACCTGCACATGGGCCACGCTCGCAACTATACCATTGGCGATGCCATGGCCCGTCAGGCCCGCATGCGCGGCTACGACGTGCTGCATCCCATCGGCTTTGACGCCTTTGGTCTGCCTGCCGAGAACGCCGCCATCAAGCACAATACGCAGGCTGCCGCCTGGACGTATAAGAATATGGACCAGGCGCTCGCCACGATGAAGCGCATGGGCTTCTCCTACGATCTGGATCGCATGGTCAAGACCTGCAGCCCCGACTACTACCGCTGGGGTCAGTGGATCTTTGAGAAGCTGTGGGAAAAGGGCCTGGTCTACCGCAAGAAGAACCCGGTCAACTGGTGCCCCAACTGCAAGACCGTTCTGGCCAACGAGCAGGTCACCGAGGGCAAGTGCTGGCGCTGCGGCACCGAGCCCGAGAAGCGCGATCTTGAGCAGTGGTACTTCAAGATTACCGAGTACTCCCAGGAGCTGCTCGACGATCTGGAGAAGCTCCCCGGCTGGCCTGAGCGCGTCAAGCAGATGCAGGCCAACTGGATTGGCCGCTCCGAGGGCGCCGAGGTCGACTTTACCCTGTGCGACCAGGATGGCGAGCCCATCGAGGGCGACGAGGGCAAGATCACCGTCTTCACCACGCGTGCCGATACGCTCTTTGGCGTCTCCTTCTTTGTCCTGGCTCCCGAGTACGCCCGTCTGCACGAGCTCGTCGAGGGCACGGAGTACGAGGAGGCCGTGACCAAGATCGTCGAGGACTCCAAGCATATCTCTGCCGTCGAGCGCGCCCAGGGCGCTCTCGAGAAGCACGGTGCCTTTACCGGACGCTACGTGGTGAACCCCGTCAACGGCGAGAAGGTCCCCGTGTGGGTTGCCGATTATGTCGTTGCCGACTACGGCACCGGCGCCGTCATGGCCGTTCCCTGCGGCGACCAGCGCGACTTTGAGTTTGCCCGCAAGTACGACCTGCCGATCGTGCCGATTATCCTGGACGATGACGATCGCGCTGTCGTCGAGGCCAGCGGCGAGACCATCGATACCTTCCATGCCGAGACCGTCGACTGGGATTGCGCCCACGCTGCCGAGGGTACGCTGGTCCAGTCCGGCAAGTACACTGGCATGCGCGGCGGTAAGCACTCCGAGGGTGAGGCTGCCATCGTGGCCGACCTCGAGGCCATGGGCTGCGGCCGTCGCAAGGTCGAGTTCCGCCTGCGCGACTGGCTCATCAGCCGCCAGCGCTATTGGGGCAACCCCATCCCGGCCATCCACTGCGAGCACTGCGGTATTGTGCCCGTGCCCGAGGATCAACTGCCGGTGACGCTGCCCGAGAACCTGGACCTGGGCGCCGGCGAGACCCTCGCCGAGTGCAAGGACTTCTACGAGACCACTTGCCCGGTCTGCGGTCGCCCGGCCAAGCGCGAGACCGATACCATGGACACCTTCACCTGCTCCAGCTGGTATTACCTGCGCTATACCGACCCGCACAACACCGAGCTGCCCTTCTCCCGCGAGGCCGCCGACCGTTGGATGCCCGTCGATAACTACATCGGCGGCATCGAGCACGCCATTCTTCACCTGCTCTACAGCCGCTTCTTTACCAAGGCGCTGCGCGACCTGGGCCTGCTGAGCGTGGACGAGCCCTTCACCAACCTGCTGTGCCAGGGCATGGTCAAGGACGAGAACGGCGACACCATGTCCAAGTCTAAGGGCAATGTGGTGCCCCCGAGCTCGGTTATCGAGCCCTACGGCGCCGACACCATGCGTCTGGCGATCCTGTTTATCGCCCCGCCCGAGAAGGACTTCGACTGGGATCCCAAGGCCGTCGAGGGCGCCAACCGCTTTATTAAGCGCGCCTGGCGTATCGTGTGGCAGCTCGTCCAGTCGGGTGACGCCAACGTAGCCTTCGACAAGTCCGTGCTCGACGAGACCGCGATGAAGCTCTACCGCGAGCGTCACCGCACCATTGCCAAGTGCACCGAGGACTTCGATCGCGGCCAGTTCAACACCGCGATCTCGGCCGTCATGGAGCTCGTCAACGCGGCGAGCGCCTACCTCAACGCCACCGAGGGCGCTGAGCGTGACAAGGCTCTGTGCTACGGCGTGGCCAAGGACATCGTGAGCGTCCTGGCGCCCATCTGCCCGTTCTGGGCCGACGAGCTGTGGCACGAGGCCCTCGGCTGTGAGGGCAACGCCTACACCGCCGCCTGGCCCGAGTTCGACCTGGCCGAGTCCATCGAGGACACGGTGCAGATCGTCGTCCAGGTACTCGGCAAGGTCCGTGGCCGCATCGACGTGCCCCGCGATGCCTCCAACGAGGAAATGCAGGCTGCCGCCGAGGCTGCTGTCGCCAAGTGGACCGAGGGCAAGACGGTCGTCAAGGCTATCTGTGTACCCGGCAAGCTGGTCAACCTGGTGGTTAAGTAATCACTGCGAGCATAACTGACGCATAAAAGACGAGGGGCGATTCGGTTGGGTCGTCCCTCGTTTCGCGTAATATGCCCTGCTTGGCTTGTGCCGAGCGCCACCCTCTACGGAATGTGCACCAGGTCCCTAAAGTAGACATTGCCCGTCTGCTCCTCAAACATCCAGATGTTGAGGTAGATGTCGTTGAGGTCGTTGTTCACGTCAAAGTCCGGGTCGTCGAAGGTGCCTACAAAGGTGAGCATCGCGGTCGCTTCTGCGCCTGCGGCGACGGGCTGGCGCATGCGCACGTCGCGGACGACACCGTTGACGTAGGCATAAGCATCAACATCGCCAAACATCATGTCGACATCGGTGTTGTTTGTCACCGCAAAGACCAACACGGCGTCGCCGTACCCATCCGTGTCCTTGCCCACGCAGGTAACATGGATGTTCTCGTCTGCCTCTAGGTTGATGGGGAACTGTTCTTGAGGGTCGGGACCTAAGCCCTGGGGGTCGACTATTTCTTCGTCTATTTTGTCGAAGTGTTCCGATGGCGTCGTTTTCTTGATGGCTTTGGTGCTGCCGAGATCCGGCTCGCATGGTCCGGTGTTGCCATCGATGTTGCTGCAGCCCACCAGAGCGAACGAGCAGACTGCAATGGCGAGCGCGATCGTGCAGAGGGTGCCTAGGCGTTTCATGGTGTCTCCTTGCCGTAGAGGATCCGGAAGGTTGTGCGGTCTATGCGTGAATACGGCTTAACTGTTTCTGAATGTCCCTTACAAGCAGTCTTGCCGATGTGTGACCAGTGATGGAATGCCCATGGGGCCCGATTTGGCCGGCGCACTGGGACGCATGGCCCGTTTTGGGGCTTTTGGGGAGTACCGCACAGGAGTCCTCGCCTAATTGTCCTATTCTTGTGGAGAAGCTGTGGGCTAGCTGACCTGCGAATTTCTATTGCGCTTGCACGTTTTCGCAGGAATTGGTATAGTTTGCTTGCAAATGAAGTTGTAATTGAAAGAAGTGGGGTTTCGGCCCCGCTTCTTTTTTGTATGGATGGAGGTGCCGCAATGGTCAAGACCAAGACCGAGCAGGCGATCATCGACGCGCTCGAGGCCGTCGCTCCCCAGCACGATGTCGATATTGTCGACGTTGAGCTCGTGGGCGCCACCAAGGCCCCCTGCGTGCGTGTGCGTATCGAGGGTGCCGAGGGTCAGAGCCTGTCGCTCAACGACGTCACGGCCAATACCAAGTGGGTCGGCGACGTGATCGAGGAGCTCGACCCCATTTCTTCGAGCTACACGCTCGAGGTGTCGAGCCCGGGTATGGCGCGCCCGCTGCGCCGTCCGCGTGACTTTGCCCGCTTTGTGGGCGAGAACTGCGAGCTCACCTCCACCGCCACCGAGGGCCGTCGCAAGTACTCCGGCAAGATTGCTGCCGCGACCGAGACGAACGTGACCCTCGAGCTCGAGGACGGCGAGTCCGTCATCCTCGATTTCTCTGATGTTAAAAAGTGCAAGTTGAAGCCCACCTACGACTTCAAGCCCGCGAAGGAAGGAAACTAACATGGCAGCATCCGACATGATGTCCGCCCTGATGGAGCTTTGCCAGGAGAGGCACATCGACCAGCTCTACCTGATCGACCGCCTGGAGCAGTCGCTCGCCAAGAGCTATGCCGAGATCCTGCATCTTGAGTGGGGCGCCAAGGTGACCATCGACCGCACCACCGGCAAGATCTACGTTTACCGTCTGGAGCCGATCGACGATTCCATGGACGAGGAGGGCAACTTCACCGAGTTCGAGGAGATCGACGTCACCCCCAAGAACACGAGCCGCATCGCCGCCCAGCATGCCAAGGCCGAGATCAACGCCATCGTGCGCAACTCCGCCCGCGAGCAGATCTACGAGGAGTTCTCCGGCCGTATCGGTGACCTCATCAGCGGTACCGTGCTGCAGTCCACGCCCGACTTCACGATCGTCAAGATCCGCGATGGCGTCGAGGCCGAGCTGCCACATTTTGACCAGCGTCGTTACGAGAACGAGCGCAACGAGCGTCCGATGGGCGAGCGCTATCTGCACAACCAGCACATCAAGGCCGTGATCATCGACGTCCGCGATCCCAACTCCAACCTGCAGCCGGTTCGCGGCGAGCACAGCCGTCCGCCGATTGTCATCTCCCGTACCCACCCCGAGCTCATGCGTCGTCTGTTTGAGCAGGAGGTGCCCGAGATCTATGAGGGCACCGTCCAGATTAAGTCGATCGCCCGCGAGCCCGGCCAGCGCTCCAAGGTCGCCGTCCACTCGCTCGACGACCGCCTGGATCCCGTGGGCGCTTGCGTCGGCCCCAAGGGCAGCCGTGTCCGTGCCGTCGTGGGCGAGCTCCGCGGAGAGCGTGTCGACGTCATCCTGTGGGATGCCGATCCGGCCGTCTACGTCGCCAACGCCCTGTCGCCCGCCAAGGTCACCCGCGTCCTCATCGACGAGGAGAAGGCCTATGCCGGCGTCATCGTGCCCGACGACCAGCTTTCGCTCGCCATCGGCAAGGAGGGCCAGAATGCCCGTCTCGCCGCTCGCCTGACCGGCTGGCACATCGACATCAAGTCCGAGACCCTTGCCGCCGACATCCTCAAGAACGTCCCCGTTCACGAGGAGCCCGCCGCCGACCTGATCGGTGACGAGGAGGACGATGACGTCCGTCGCTGCGAGTACGTGTCCGAGGACGGCGTCCAGTGCCGCAACCAGGCCCGCCCCGGCTCCCGTTTCTGCGGTGTCCACGACACCGACGCCTTCGATGATGCGGAGGACCTGATCTAGCGCGCGGTCGCGTCGGGCGGGTCCCGGCGCATCTCCCACGCTCGTTCAGTCTCTAGGCACCCAAGGTGCCAGAAAGGGTAGGTGAAGTCATATGGCAAAAGTCCGTGTGTCCACCCTGGCCAAAGAGTTCGGCATGACCTCCAAGGAACTGATGGGTCATCTCGCCGAAATGAAGATTCCCGCTAAGTCCGCTTCCTCCGCCCTGGAGGACGCTTACGTCGCCATGGTCCGCAAGCAGCTCGCCTCGGTGATCGAGGCCCGCGCCAAGGAAGTCGAGGCCGCCAAGCAGGCCGAGGAGGAGGCAGCCGCCGCCGAGGAGGCAGCGCGCGCTGCCGAGGCCGAGCGCGAGCGCATCGCCGCCGAGAAGGCACGCGAGGAGGAGCGCCGCCAGTTCGCCGCGGCCCAGGCTGCCGAGGAGGCTGCCCGCGCCGAGGCCGAGGCCAAGAAGAAGGCCGAGCAGGAGCGCCTTGCCCGCGAGAAGGAGGAGGCTGCCCGTGAGGCCCAGCGCCGCGCCGTCCCCGCTTCCGACTCCGGTTCGCGCTTCCGTTCGCTGCTCGACCAGATCGCCGCACAGGAGACCGTGCTCAAGGAGAAGAAGGACGCCGAAGACAAGGCCAAGGCCGAGCGCGCCGCTGAGCGCGGCAACCGTCGTGGCGGTAACAACGACCGCCGCGGTGGCCGTCGTAACGATCGCAACGCTTCCGACAACAACTCCGAGCGCAACGCCTCCGAGAGCCGTCCGCACAGCCATCGCACCAACGCCAGCAACAACGTCGCTGCTGGCATGGACTTCCCCAACCCCGATAAACAGGGCAAGGGCAAGAAGCGCAAGGGCGGTCACAACAACGAAGAGGACCACTACAGCCGCATGGCTCGCGAGGCCGAGGAGTACAGCCGCGAGAAGGTGCTCGAGGAGGCTCGTGCTGCCGTCGAGGAGGCCTCTCGCGAGTCCACCGGTCGCCGCAAGAAGCGCAAGGAGAAGCGCGAGCGCGAGGCTGCCAAGGCGCAGGAGGAGCGCAAGATAGAGGAGGCGCTGGCCCAGGGCGTGAACCCCGAGGACCTCGACGCCATCAAGGTCTCCCAGGGCGTTACCGTCCAGGAGCTTGCCGAGGCGCTCGACGTTCCGGCCAACGACATCATCAAGCGCCTGTTCCTGCTTGGTACGCCGCTCACCATGACGCAGTCCATGTCCGACGACCTCGTCGAGCTCGTCGCCGACGACCTGGGTCGTCAGATCAAGATCATCACCCCCGAGGAGGAGAACACCTTCTCGTTCTATGACGATCCCGCCGACCTTAAGCCGCGCGCCCCGGTCGTCACCGTCATGGGCCACGTCGACCACGGCAAGACGTCGCTGCTCGACGCCATCCGTCACACCGGCGTTGCTGCCGGCGAGGCGGGCGGCATTACGCAGGCCATCGGCGCTTCGCAGGTCATGATCAACGACCGCAAGATCACCTTCATCGATACCCCGGGCCACGCCACCTTTACGGCTATGCGTGCCCGTGGCGCCAAGGTGACCGACATCGTCATTCTGATCGTGGCTGCCGACGACGGCATCATGCCCCAGACCGTCGAGTCGATCAACCACGCCAAGGCCGCCGGCGTACCCATCGTCGTCGCCGTCAACAAGATCGATAAGCCGGGCGCCAACCCCGACCGTGTGCGTCAGGAGCTCACCGAGTACGGAGTCATCCCCGAGGAGTGGGGCGGACAGAACATGTTCGTCAACATCTCGGCTAAGCAGAAGATCGGTATCGACGAACTTCTGGAGACCGTGCTGCTCCAGGCCGACGTGCTCGAGCTCAAGGCCAACCCGGACACCTTTGCCTCCGGCAACGTCCTCGAGGCCAAGCTCGACAAGGGCCGCGGCTCGGTCGCTACCGTGCTCGTGACCCGCGGTACCCTGCACGTGGGCGATACGCTGGTCGCCGGCCTTACCTACGGCCGCGTCCGCGCCATGCTCGACCCCAAGGGCCGCGCCGTCACCGAGGCCGGTCCCTCCGACGCCGTCGAGATTTTGGGCCTGCAGTCCGTGCCCAACGCCGGCGACGAGTTCCGCGTGTTCGAGGACGAGCGCGAGGCACGCGCCCTGGCCGACGAGCGTTCGCTCAAGGCCCGTATCGAGGAGCAGAGCCGCGTGAAGCACGTGACGCTCGAGAACCTCTTCGAGACCATCGCCGACGCCGAGGTCAAGGAGCTCAACCTGATCATCAAGGCCGACGTCCAGGGCTCCATCGAGGCCCTTCAGGACTCTCTCGACAAGATGGATCAGTCCGAGGTGCGTATCAACACGATCCACTCCGCCGTTGGTGCCATCAACGAGACCGACGTCGTCCTGGCCGACGCCTCCAACGCCATCATCATCGGCTTTGGCGTCCGTCCCGACGGCAAGGCCCGCTCCGCTGCCGAGCGCGAGGGCGTCGAGATCCGTTGCTACGACGTCATCTACAAGTGCCTCGAGGACCTCGACGCTGCTCGCATCGGTATGCTCAAGCCCACCGAGGTCGAGGTCTCCACGGGTACTGCGACCGTTCTGGACACCTTCAAGGTGCCCAAGGTCGGCATCGCCGCCGGTGTCCGCGTCGAAGAGGGCGAGATCGCCGCGACCGATTCTGTGCGCCTGGTGCGCGACGGCATCGTGGTCTTCAACGGTAAAATCGCCTCGATGCGCCACTACAAGGACGAGGCCAAGAGCCTCAAGAGCGGCTCCGAGGGCGGTATTGGCCTGGAGAACTTCCAGGACATCAAGCCTGGCGACACCATTGAGGGCTACCGCATCGACCAGGTTGCCCGTACCGAGTAGGGGGGTAGCGCTATGAAGCAAACGCAGGCAACCCGCCGTCTGGGCGAGCAGCTTCGCGAGAAGCTCGGTTATATCCTGCTCTTTGAGGTTTCCGATCCGCGTCTCGACCTGGTCACCTTGACCGCGGTCGAGGTCGCGGTGGACCGTTCGTTCGCGCGCGTGTACGTGTCGTGCGACGCGAGCCGCTACGAGGAGGTCATGGAGGCGCTCGCCAGCGCCAAGGGCCGCATTCGTAGCCTGTTGGCCCGCTCGCTCGATTGGCGCGTCACGCCCGAGCTCGATTTTCGCATCGATCGCTCGACCGATGAGGCCGAGCGCATCACGCGCGCGCTGGAAAACGTTCCCGCCACGCTTGCGATCGAAAAGGACGAGGACGGCTATCCCATAGCGGATGCCGCCCAGGAGGCAGCTTTAGATGAGTAATTCCGCCGACCTCGCATCGTGCGAGTCTGCAGATATTCAGCGACGCATCCTCGAGCTCATCGAGGGTGCGTCCTCCATTGCGATTTCGGGACATACGTCTCCCGATGGTGACGCCCTGGGCTCCGTGCTGGGTCTGGGCTTATCGCTTATGAAGTTTTTCCCCAACAAGGACATTGCCCTGCTGCTGGCAGACGATGACCCGGTTCCGCGCATCTACCGCTTTATGGAGGGCGCCGACCGTCTGGTGCCCGCATCTGCGTATACCGGCAATCCGGACCTTTTCATCTCGGTGGACGTGCCGGTCGTCGAGCGTCTGAACAACTCCGCTGAGGTGCTCCGCCGCTCGTCTCATGTGGTGTGCTTCGATCACCATCCGGCGCGTGAGGAATTTGCCGAGCTGAGCCTGAGGTGCGTCGGCGCCGCGGCCTGCGCCATGATCATCGACCGCTTTTTAGACAATTGCGGCATTGTGGCTCGCAACGGTGTCGCGACCTGCCTGCTGTGCGGCCTGGTGACCGATACCGGTCGTTTTCAGTACCAAAACGCCGATGCTGCTGCGTTCCATGCCGCCTCGCGCCTGGTCGCGCACGGTGCCGATCCGGCGCGCGTCGCGCTCGAGGTCTACCAGAGCATGCGCGTAGAGTTCTTGCATCTCAAGTCCATCGTTATGGGTCGTATCAAGACCGCGGCGCACGGTCGTGTGGCATATAGTTATGCGTACCAGAGCGACCTCGAGGCCTGCGGCGTCACTTCGGATGAGTGCGACGGTCTGGTCGATGTGGTGCGTTCGGTGATGGGCGTTGAGGTCTGCCTGTTCCTAAAGGGCATCGAGGGCGATACCAAGGTGCGCGGCAACCTGCGCTCCAAGGGTGACCTCGATGTGTCCGAGATCGCTGCCAACTTTGGCGGTGGCGGGCATCATGCCGCCGCCGGCTTTTCCAACAACGGAACGATTCGCGAGACGCTCGCCGTGGCACTTCCCATGCTGGCCGAGCTGGTGGGGGAGGATCCCGCTTCGGTGACCGTCGAGCTCTAACATTTTGGATGGTACATGGCTCGTCGTACGCCTTCTCAATTGAATATGCTGCTCGCCGTCGATAAGCCGGTGGGCTGTACGTCCCACGACGTGGTATCGCAGTGCCGACGCGCCCTCCATGAGCGACGCGTCGGCCATGCCGGTACGCTCGACCCCATGGCCTCGGGTGTCATGGTGGTGGGCGTCGGCCAGGCGACCCGTCTGCTGGGCATGCTAACCCTCGATACCAAAAGCTATGTCGCCGACATTTCGTTTGGCGTCGAGACCAATACCGATGACGCGGAGGGCGAGGCCGTCCGCACGGTACCCGTTGCCCCCGAGCTGCACGATCTCGCTTACGCTCGTGAGCAGCTGGCCGCTATGCTTGGCCCGCAGTTGCAGGTGCCGCCAGCTTTTTCGGCCATCTCGGTCAATGGCGTTCGTGCCTATAAGAGTGCTCGCGAGGGCAATGCGGTAGACTTGCCTCCGCGCCCCGTCGAGGTCTATGCCGCCGACCTGATCGCCGTGAGCGGCGAGGGCGAAACGTGCGTCTGGACCGTGGCCTTTTCGGTAAGCAAAGGCACCTACATTCGTGCGCTTGCTCGCGATCTGGGTCGCGCCTGCGATAGTGCTGCGCATATTTCCGCGCTGCGCCGTACGGCCTCCGGCGTGGTTTCCATTGGCGCCTGTCATGCGGTTGAGGAACTCTCTGCCGAGTCCGCTGTCGGCTTCGCTCTGGATCCCATCGCCGCCCTTGGTGCCACGCGTGTCGATTTGCCGGGTAATCTTGCAGACGACCTGCTTTGTGGTCGCCGCATTCCCGTTGAACGCGCGCTTGCGGATTTCGATATGGCGAAGGCGCCGTTCGCGCTCGTGCTCGATGGGGGATTGAAGGCGCTTGCTCGTATCGAGGGCGGCCGCTTTGTGATGGAGCACGTCTTTCCGCAGGCGATCGGCGGTGTTCGATGATGCTGGCGCCTCACGAGCTCGCGCGTATCTTTTTCGCGGGTGAGTTGGATGAGGCCCCTATCGTTTCTGCCGATGCATTTGATGGGTGCGAGTTCTTGGGTGCCGCTTCAATCGCCATTGGCGTGTTTGATGGCGTACATCGTGGGCACCAAGAGCTGATCGATGCGGTTATTCGCGATGCGCATGATCACGGCAGCAAAGCGGTCGTGATTACTTTCGATCCTGACCCGGACGTCGTGGTGAGTCCTTCGCCCGCTCAAAAATTGATGACGACGGCTGACCGCCTGCATGCCCTGGCCCAAACCGGGGTCGATGCGGTGGTGGCCGTTCCCTTTACGTCTGCCGTGGCGGCACTCGACCATGTCGGGTTTCTGGCGCTTTTGTCGCGCGTTGTCGACATTCGCTCCATTCGTGTCGGCAGCGACTTTAGGCTCGGCCGCGGCGGCGCTTCGGGCGTTGCCGAGATGCGCGCCTGGGGCGCTGAGCGTGGGGTTGACGTTTACGGTCACGACCTGCTCTGCGTTAACGGGCAGACCGTCTGCGCCACGCGCGTCCGCCATGAGCTGGGTCAGGGTCATGTGGAGCTGGCTGCCGAGCTTCTCGGCCGTCCCTATATGCTGCGCGGCGTTGTGGCGGCTGGCCGTCACGAGGGCTCCGACATGGGCTTTCCCACGGCAAACATCCAGGTGCCCGACGGCATCCAGGTGCCTGCCGATGGCGTCTATGAGGGTCTGGTGCTGGTCGACGATACCGTATGGCCCGCTGCCGTTAATGTCGGCCTGCCGCCGACCTATGCCGATGATGCCGCCTCGGCGCATCTCGAGGCCAACTTGATCGGCTATGCGGGCGACCTGTATGGCGCCTCGGTGTCGCTGGCGTTTACGCGCTGGCTGCGTCCGTCTCGCGTGTTCGATTCCCTGGACGAGTTGATCGCGACCGTCGAGGGTAATATCGACGATATTCTTCATAACTTGGGTGAGCAGGGGGTGAGTATCCGTGATTAGCGATGAGGAAAAAGATCAGGTACGCGCGGCGTCGGACCTGGTTGCCATCGTGCAGGAAACGGTTGAGCTCAAGCCCCGCGGCCATGAGTTTTGGGGCTGCTGCCCGTTTCATGGCGAAAAGACCCCCTCGTTTCACATTATCCCTTCTACGCAGGTGTGGCACTGCTTTGGCTGCGGCGAGGGCGGCGACGTCTTCACCTATATCATGAAGCGCGAGAACCTGAGTTTTCCCGAGTCGATCCGTTATTTGGCCGACCGTGCGGGCATTGAACTGCACGATACCGGTGCGCAGCGCGATCGAGGCACCAAGCGTGCCCGCATCTATGACCTGTGCGCTGAGACGGCTCAGTTCTACCACACCATGCTTATGCGCGGTAAGGACAGCCGTCCGCGCGAGTACTTCGCCAGCCGCGGTATGGGCGGCGACGTCTGTCGCCGCTACTGCCTGGGCTTTGCGCCGGGTCGCAACGCGCTGGTGTCGCATCTGTCGCAGGCGGGCTTTACCCCGCAGGAGATGATTGACGCCAATGTGGCCGTGAGCCGCGGGCGCGGGCAGCTCGCGGACCGTTTTTACGACCGCGTGATGTTTCCCATCTTTGATGAGCAGGGTCACAATATCGCCTTTGGCGGGCGCATCATGGGCGATGGTCAGCCCAAGTACCTCAACACCGCCGAGACGAGCGTGTTTCATAAAAAACGAAACCTCTATGGCTTTAACTGGGCCAAGGAGTTTATCGTCGCGCAGGATACTGCCATCGTGGTGGAAGGCTATACCGACTGCATCGCCTGCTGGGAGGCAGGGATCAAAAACGTTGTCGCCACGCTGGGCACGGCGCTGACGGAACATCACGTTAAGACACTCACTCGTTTTGCCAAGCGCATTGTATATATGTTCGATGGCGACGCTGCCGGTCAAAAGGCTGCCCGTCGCGCGATTCAGTTTATCGAGCAGGATTCGATGGATCTTCGCTGCGTGGTGCTTCCCGACGGCAACGACCCCATGGAGTTCATCACGGCGCATGGTGGCGAGGCACTGCAAGCGCGCATCGATGCCGCCGAGCCCCTCATGGACTTTGTGTACCGTTCGCTACAGGAGTCGAGCGACATTACCACACCGGGCGGTCGCGCCAAGGCGCTCGAGGACGCGCTGACGCTCATCTATCCGCTACGTGACAGCTATATGATCGACACGTACTTTATCCAGATTGCCGATCTGTTGGGTTTGGACCTGGAGACCGTGCGCGCGAGCTCGGGCCGTGTGTTTCGCGATGTCGCCAAGCGCGAGGATGCCGAGCGCCGCCGTGAGCAGAACTACGAGCGTCAACGCGTGCAAGCTGAGCGCTCGGGCAGCGCGGGCGGTCGGGCGTCTGGTTCGCAGGGGACGTCTCGCGGTGCCTGGGCCGCGGGTGCGACGCCGCCGGTGTCCGCACCGGTCGAGGAGGACCCGTACGACTACGTTCCGCTTGATGCCTATGGGGCGACACCGGTGGAGGCCGACGAGGATCTGCCGCCAATCGATGTGCCAGCGGGGATGGAAAGCGCGGCGCCCGTTGCCGATGGTTCAAGCGCGGCGGCGGCTCCGTCGATGCCGATCGTTTTGACCGATCTGGAGCGGAAATCCCTGGCGGGGGAGCGCGAGCTGCTGACGATGCTCACGAGCTACCCCGATCTGTTCCGCACGTATGCCGATCGCATTTGTTCTATCGAGTGGGTCGACCCGCGTCACGAGTCCATTGCGTGGGCCGTGCTCGCGACGCCGCCGGGCACCGATCCTGCTGCCTGCATGGATGCGGCGCGCGCGGTGTGTCCCGAGGCGGCGTCGCTTGTCAGCGCCGGGCGCATTTCGGCAACGAGTAAGCACCCGACCGAGACGAACATCGTCTTTATGCTCGATACGCTCGAGCTCTACACCATCAAACGTCGCATGCGAGCTGCGCAGGCCAAGTTGCGTCAGGACCGTTCACTCGACGATGAGGACCGTCGCGTGCTGACTGTGCAGGCGGTGCAAGATTCACAGCGCCAGCGCGAGCTCCAAAAGTCGATCGGAGGCGTGGCCGACCCGTTCCGTTTGATCGGTTTGGAGACCACGGACGCCGATCAGGCCTAGATGTTGTGGTCAACCAGCGTATTCTCGCCTATATCCTGTCTTTATTTTGGGTATAGACGTCCATGTGTGTGCTAAAGTATTGAGTCCTGTGGACTACGAAGGGAGAATCTGTGCCAAAAAAGACTGAGAGCACGGGTACTGGGCTGGAATCCTACGTTGCAAAGCTCATGGGCAACGGCTCAAACAGGACTTCGGTAACCGAGGACGAGATTCAGGTCGCCCTGAAGGATATCGATGTTACTGATGAGCAGCTCAACGCGGTGTATTCCGCGCTGCGCAACAGCGGCATCCAGATTATCTCCGCGAGCGGAAACGACGACGCCCCGATGGACGTCGACGATGACGATAACGATACCGATACCGACGATTTCGATGACGACGACGAGCACGATTCCGGCTCGCTCGACGATCACGAGCTCAAGATGGCCCGTCAGGCCGACGCCGAGATGGGTTCTTCCAAGAGCAAGAAGAAGCGCACCGTGCGCACGTCCCGTTCACGCTCCCGCGTGCGCGGCATCGATGCCTCCACGGTGATGCTGACCGGCGACCCGGTCCGTATGTACCTCAAGGAGATCGGCAAGGTCGACCTGCTGACCGCCTCCGAAGAGGTCGATCTGGCCATGAAGATTGAGGCCGGTCTTGAGGCCACCGAGAAGCTCGAGGCTGCCGAGGCAGGCGAGCTCGAGCTCACGCGTACCGAAATGCGTCGTCTTACGCGCATTGAGAACGTGGGTCTCGAAGCCAAGCAGGCACTCATCAGCGCAAACCTGCGTCTGGTCGTCTCCATCGCCAAGCGCTATGTCGGTCGCGGCATGCTGTTCCTGGACCTTATTCAGGAGGGCAACCTCGGTCTGATCCGCGCCGTCGAGAAGTTCGACTACCAGAAGGGCTTTAAGTTCTCCACGTACGCCACGTGGTGGATCCGTCAGGCCATTACGCGCGCTATCGCCGACCAGGCCCGTACCATCCGTATTCCCGTGCACATGGTCGAGACCATCAACAAGCTCGTCCGTGTGCAGCGCCAGCTCCTTCAGGACCTGGGTCGCGACCCGACCCCCGAGGAGATCGGTGCCGAGATGGACATGAGCGCCGACCGCGTTCGCGAGATCCAGAAGATCTCGCAGGAGCCCGTGTCGCTCGAGACCCCCATCGGCGAGGAAGAGGATTCCCAGCTGGGCGATTTCATCGAGGACTCCCAGGCTATCGTTCCGCCCGATGCGGCCAGCTTCTCCATGCTGCAGGAGCAGCTCACCCAGGTGCTCGATTCGCTTGCCGATCGTGAGCGCAAGGTTATCGAGCTGCGCTTTGGCCTTGTCGACGGACATCCCCGTACGCTCGAGGAGGTCGGCCGCGAGTTTGGCGTCACGCGCGAGCGCATCCGCCAGATCGAGTCCAAGACTCTGGCCAAGCTTCGCCACCCGAGCCGCTCGAGCAAGCTCAAGGACTATATCGAAAGCTAGTCAAGCAAGAGGCGCCCTCAAGCACATCCGCTTGAGGGCGCTTTCATGTAGTCGTTGGGGACGTTCTTGAATGACTGGTCGTTTAAGAACGTCCCCAATGACTAGGTCGGAAAATTTCTTAAAAAAGTTCTTGCCCTGAGCTGATTCGTCCGTATAATAAACTTCGTTGCTTGAGAGCACGCACCTATTCCTCGGTAGCTCAATGGTAGAGCACGCGGCTGTTAACCGCGCTGTTGTAGGTTCGAGTCCTACCCGGGGAGCCAGGTTGTAAAACCCGTCGCTTATGCGGCGGGTTTTTTCATGCCGCGATCGCTGTTCGCGAACGTTACCGTATCAACATTTCGTGTCGAGGATGTAATCCCGAGGCCCGCCACCTCAACATGGCGCGGTCGTTGTAGAATATTCCAATGATTGCTCCCACGAGATGGTGCCGCGAGCACCAGATAAGGAGATTCTTGTGTCTGAGACCATTAACGGCAGCCTGAGCGTCTCGAACGACGTTATTGCCGATATTGCCGGTTATGCCGCGATGACGTGCTATGGCGTCGTCGGTATGGCCGAACAGCTCCAGGGCGCCGAGAGCGTGCGCCTGCTTGCCGGTCAGCGCCTCCGCAAGGGCGTGCTTGTCTCCGCCGACGAGAACGGCCTTACGGTCGATCTTCACGTCGTGCTCGAGAACGGCGTCAACATGAAGTCCGTCTGCCACAATCTTTCGAGCTCCGTTGCCTTTACCCTGCAGGAGATCGCCCAGATCGATCCCGCCAGCCTTAAGATCGGCATCCATATCGACGCGCTCAAGAGCCGTCTGAACTAGCATCCGAAAACGGAGATTCAAATACCCATGATTGCAAAGACCATTCGCACCTGTTTTCCGATCGCTGCGGCTGCCGTTTCCGACAAGGCCGAGGAGATCAACAAGCTCAACGTCTTCCCCGTACCCGACGGCGACACCGGCACCAACATGTCGCTCACGCTCGCCTCGGTGACCAAGGAGCTTTCCGCCCTTCCCGCCGATGCCGATATGGAGGCCATCGCCGGCGCCATCACCCACGGCTCCCTGATGGGTGCCCGCGGTAACTCCGGAGTCATCACCTCGCAGATTCTGCGCGGCGTGGCCGAGGGTCTTGTCTCTGCCGACGAGCCTATTACGTCCGCCAACATTGCCTTCGCCTTCCGTCGTGCCGTCAAGGTTGCCTTCCAGGCTGTCCGCAAGCCCATCGAGGGCACGATCCTCACGGTCCTGCGCGATGTCTCGACCAAGGCCGATGAGTGCGAGAAGAAGAAGTTCTCGGCCGAGGATGCGCTCGATGCTATCGTCGTCGAGGCGTACCAGTCCGTCGCCCGCACGCCCGACCTGCTGCCCGTTCTGAAGGAGAACGGCGTGGTCGACTCCGGCGCCTTTGGCTTCGCCATCTTCCTTGAGAACTTTGTGGCTGCAGCACTTGGCCGCAGCACCGTTGTCGAGGATTTCTCCGCCACGTTTGATTCCGCTGTCTCTGCCCGCGACGCGGCCCTTGGTCGCGTTGAGATCGAGGCCAACGACGATTGGGAGGGCTCGGAGTTCCGCTACTGCAACGAGTTCCTGTTTAAGGCCGACGCCCCGTTTGACGAGGACGAGTGCCTTAAGTTCCTGGGTTCCATGGGCGACTGCGAGCTACTCGTGGGCGCCTATCCCGACTACAAGATCCATGTGCACTCCAACACCCCCAACCTGGTGCTCGAGCACATGCTGCAGCTCGGTCAGATCTATGAGGTCTTTATCCACAACATGGAGATGGAGGCCCACGACCGTACCGCCAAGATCCACGAGGATCAGGAAAAGGCCGCCGAGCCCGCCAAGGCGCTGGGCTTTGTCGCCGTTGCCGCCGGTTCCGGCGAGGCCGACATCCTCAAGTCCCTCGGCGTCGACGTGATCGTGTCCGGTGGCCAGACTATGAATCCCTCGACCGCCGACCTGCTGGGCGCGGTGGACCAGGTCAACGCGACCTCGGTCATCATCTTGCCCAACAACGGCAACATCCGCATGGCCGCTGAGGCTGCTGCCTCAGCCTGCACCGACAAGAAGGTCGCCGTCGTTCCCACCAAGACCGTCCCGCAGGCCTTCTCCGCGCTGTTCGCGGTCCTGCCCGATTCCGAGCTCGAGGATGCCGTCGCCGCCATGGTCGACGCCATCAGCGAGGTCCGCGATGGCGAGGTCACCCGCGCCGTGCGCGACTCCAGTGCCTCTGACGGTTCTCCGATTCACTCCGGTGACGTCATGGGTATCATCGCCGGCTCCATCGATGTGGTCGGCTCTGACGTGAAGCAGGTCACGCTCGACTGCATCAACCGCATGCAGGAGGAAGAGGAGGGCGACGCGCTGACGATTCTGGCCGGCGAGGAGCTGTCCGATGAGGCCTTCCAGGAGATCGTCGACGCTATCGAGGAGGCTCAGCCCGATCTGGAGATTGACGCCCATCGTGGCGAGCAGCCGCTCTATCCCGTGATCTTCTCGATCGAGTAGGCAACTGCCCATGTCCGAGCTGTGCTCCGTGCCGCGCGTCTCGGAGCGCTTTGCCCAGAGCAATGCGCTCGACGAGGATATCGCGCGACTCAAATATGTTTCGGGTAAACGTGAGGAGGCCCTTCGCCGTCTGGGAATTCGGACGGTGGGGGACCTCCTTCTCCATATCCCTCATCGATACCTCGACTTTACCCGTTCGTGGTCCATCGAGATGGCGCCCATCGGTACCGTGTGCACCATCATCGCCACGGTCGACCGCATCGTCCAAAAGCAGCCGCGTCCGCGCATGCAGGTGACCGAGGTATCGCTGGTGGACGAGTCGGGCGTGTTGCAGGTCGCCTTTTTCCGCCAGCCCTGGATTGCCCAGCAGCTTAAGCAGGGCGACCGCCTGGCCGTGATGGGCAAGGTCGAGTTTGCCTACGGCTTTAAGCAGATGGCCTCGCCCCACTTTGAAAAGCTCGAGGACGGGCGCGCCGCAGGCACCATTCTGCCGGTCCATTACGTGAGCGATGGCGTGAGCCAGGCGTGGATGCGCCGCATCGTAAGCGGCGCGCTCGAGGTCGTCGGCAATCCGTTCGACCCCATTCCCGCGCCCCTGCGTGTCAAGCGTCGCCTGATGAGCAGCGCCCGTGCGCTGCGCTCGATTCACTTTCCCTCGAGCGTGGCCGAGCGCGACATCGCGCGCCGGCGCCTCGCCTACGAGGAGTGCCTCTACCTGCAGCTCGCGTTGCGCCTGCGCAACGACGGCGGCCTGGTCGACGTGGTGCCCTACGCCCATGCCGCGGGCGAGCATCTGGCCGCGCTCAGACAGGCCCTTCCGTTTTCGCTGAGCGACGAGCAAGAGGGCGCATTCCAAGACATCCTGTATGACATGTGCGATGGCGGTCGCGTGATGAACCGCCTGCTGCTGGGCGATGTCGGCACCGGCAAGACCGCCGTTGCCGCCTGTGCGCTGGCCGTTGCCGCCGATAGCGGCACCCAGGCCTGCGTAATGGCTCCCACGGGCGTGCTGGCACGTCAATATGCCGATAAGACCGGCCCCTTGCTCTCGCAGGCCGGTATGACCTGGGCACTTCTGACGGGCTCCACGCCGGCGGCCGAGCGCGAGCGTATCCATGAGCAGTTGCAGTCCGGCGAGCTCGATGTCCTCTTTGGCACCCACGCGGTGCTTTCGGACAACGTGACGTTTAAGCATCTCTCGCTTGTGGTGATTGACGAGCAGCACCGCTTTGGCGTGGGCCAGCGCAACTCCTTGCGCGCCAAGGGCCCCGGTGCCGACCTGCTCGTCATGACGGCGACGCCCATTCCGCGCACGCTGGCGCTCTCTGTCTACGGCGACCTAGATACGAGCATCATCCGCCATCGTCCCGTTCCGGGCGCCGGCGTGACGACGCGCGTCCTTACCGAGTCGAGCCGCGACCTGGCCTATGGCGCCATCCGCGAGGCGCACGAAAAGGGGCAGCAGGCCTACGTGATCTGTCCGCTCGTGGAGCCGAGCGATTCGGCCGATGAGCTCGAGGACGTACCCGGCATCGCCCGCGACGACGAGGGCCGCGTGACCGTGCCCGTGCCGTTGCATGACACGGCGACCGAGCTCGATCGCCTGCGCCTGGCGCTGCCGGGTCTTACCATCGAGCGCCTCCATGGTCGTATGCCGGCGGGGGAGAAGGATTGCGTGATCGATGCCTTCAAGCGCGGCGAGATCGATGTACTCGTTTCGACCACTGTGGTCGAGGTGGGCGTCGACGTGCCCAACGCCACCGTCATGGTCATCGAGAACGGCGAGCGCTTTGGCTTGGCGGCACTGCATCAGCTGCGTGGCCGCGTAGGCCGCGGTAGCGTCTCGGGCACGTGCCTGGTCATGACCCACTCAAAGGGCAATGGCGGTACGTCGGCGGCGCAAGACCGTCTCCAGTCGCTCGAAAAGACCGCAGACGGCTTTACGCTCGCGCAGATGGACCTGCGTCTGCGTCACGAGGGCGAGATCCTGGGCTACCGTCAACATGGCGGCGTGACCTTGCGTTTCGTCGACCTCGATGCCGACGAAGAGCTTATCGAGTGGGCCCATTTGGACGCGGTCGAGCTCTTGCGGTATGCTTGCAACCTTGACTCCGTGGCGACGCGCCCTCTGCGCGATGCGGTCGCCACGCGGTATCGACACATCTTTAAGGAGGTCAGCGGAGGATGAGAATCATCGGCGGCGAATGGCGCGGTCGCAAGATCGAGGAGCCCCGTGGTCGCGATGTCACCCGCCCCACGACTGATCGCGTGCGCGAGGCGTGCGCATCTATGGTCATGTCGGCATTCGACTTCGATTTGGACGAGGTCCGCGTGCTGGATGCGTTTGGCGGCTCCGGTGCCTTGGGCATCGAGATGCTCTCGCGCGGCGCCCGCTCGCTCACGACGTTTGAGATCGATCGAAATGCCACGCGTCTTATTACCAAGAATATCGAGTCGCTCTGCCGTGACCGTGCGCGTTGGCGCGTGGTGACGGGCGACATGCTGGCAAGTGCTTCGCGTGGTCGTGTTCCGGGCGGCCCCTTCGACTTGGTCCTGCTCGATCCGCCGTATGCCTTTGGCGCCGAGCCGGTTCAGGAACTGTTGCAGAACCTTGCCCAGCAGGGCCTGCTGGACCCTGGCGCATATGCACTGTTCGAGCATGCCGCCGCCGACGCGGGCGCACATCCGGCCGGTTTTGAGACCGTTCGCGAGAAGCGCTACGGCATCACCTCGGTCGACCTGCTGCGCTGGGTCGGCGATAGCAAGAACGACAGCGCTGATGCTAACGATAGCGACGAGGCAGTATCCCCGGAGGACGCCCATGAGTGACACCATCAACCGCGTAATCGTCCCGGGCACCTTCGACCCCATCACCTTTGGCCACATCGACGTCATTCGCCGTGCGCGCCGTATCTTTCCCAGCGTGATCGTGGCCGTTGCCGAATCGCAGGGCAAAAACGGCGTGGGCACCACCTTTATGCTCGATGAGCGCGTGGCGCTGGCCCGCGAGGCGCTTGGCGGCATCGAGGGTGTCGAGGTTCTGCCCTTTACCGGCCTGTTGGTCGACTTTGCGCGCGAGCAGGGCGCTGGCGCCGTCGTTAAGGGCCTGCGCGCCATGACCGACTTTGAGTACGAGCTTCAGCAGGCCGACCTCAATTACCGCCTGGACAACGAGCTGGAGTCCATCTTTGTCATGAGTGCGCCGCAGTACGGCTATATCTCGAGCTCGGTTGTTCGCCAGATCGCCTCGCTCGGCAGCGATGTATCGACGTTTGTCCCGTCCAACGTGGTCGAAGCGCTCAAACATCGCTTTTCGTGACGTTTCTTATTGCCTGGTGGCATGTGGTAAACTAGCACGATGATATGTTACCTATGAAAGGAGACCGGATGCCGGGCGAGAATTTTCCTGGCGATAGGATCGTCAGCTTGGTCGATGAGCTCGAAGGGCTGATCGAGGAAGCCAAGCCGCCTTTCGGCAAGAACGCTCAGTTCAAGGTCATCGACGCCGACGTGTTCTTCAACATCCTCGACGAGATCCGCATGAGCTATCCCGAGGAGTGGCAGAAGTCCCGCCGTATCCTTAAGGAGCGCGAGGAGCTTATGGCTTCCGCCGCCGCTCAGGCCGATTCCATCATCGCTGACGCTCAGCAGCAGGCCCTCACCATTGCCGGTGAGCAGGAGATCGTCCGCCTTGCGCAGCAGCAGGCCGACGACATCCGCGATCGTGCCCAGCAGTACGAGCGCGAGACGCGTTATGCTGCCGAGGACTACGCAGAGCAGGTCTTTACGCACCTGGAGGAGAACCTCAAGAGCCTGACCGGCACCGTTACCCGTTGCCGTCAGCAGCTCAACGAGGGTGCCGCCCAACAGAATGGTCAGTGGTAATGGCTGAGTTCCCGAGCGTTACCGTCGATCTTTCCGAGCAGCTCGAGTTTCCTGGAGATTCGTATCCGCTGACCGGTAAGGTCGATGTCGCCACCTACACGGTAGGCGAGAAGGAGTACCAGCTTCAGGACGGCATCGACTACGACGTTGTCTTTACCAATGCCGGTACCGGTGTCTTGCTCACGGGCATGGTCCGCGCGCACGCCACCGGCGAGTGCGACCGTTGCCTGGAACCTGCCTCGTTTGATATCGCCGGCGAGATCGAGGAGTTCTACCTCTTTGAGGAGCCCGAGGATCCCGAGGCCTACGAAGACGGCTACGAGCTCCTGGGCGAGGATCGCATCGTCGATCTGGGAGAGCCCATCAACGACGCGGTCGTCATGGACACGCCGTTCGTTGTCCTGTGCAAGCCCGATTGCCGCGGCCTTTGCCCCACTTGCGGTTGCAATCTCAACGTCGAGCAATGCGATTGCGCCGCCCAGGCAGAGGCAGAATGGGCCGCTGCCACGGAAAATCCATTTGCAGCATTGAAGAATCTCAAGCTTGATGAGTAAAACTGTGGTAGTATCGCTACTTGCGCGTAATCGCCACACTGGATAGTTCATAAGGAAGGTCACTATGCCCGTACCTAAACAAAAGCAGGGTCGTATCCGCACTCACACCCGTCGTTCCGCCAACATGAAGATCTCGGCTGCGGCTCAGTCCACGTGCCCCCGTTGCGGCGCTGTTAAGCTTCCGCACCACGTGTGCCCCAGCTGCGGTTTCTACAAGGACCGCGAGGTTATCGTTACCGAGTAACGGTATACTCTGGATGCGATGCCGTTCCAAATGGAACCACAATGGCCGGCTCAATGAGTCGGCCATTTTTGTATAAGGAGCATGTATTATGAGTAACGTTCGCGTTTGTGTAGACGTTGTGGGCGGAGACGAGAAACCTCAGGTTGTTCTTGATGGTATCGAGGCTGCGCTTGCCGCCGATCCCGATATCGAGGTCTTGGCAGCTGGTCCCGCCGAAATCGTCAATCCCTTTGCAGCTTCCCATGCACGTGTTGAGGCCCTTGAGGCGCCTGACGTTATCGCCATGGATGACGATCCCATTCGCGCCGTGATGACCAAGCGTAAGTCGTCGATCGTGCTTTCTTGCCGCGCCATTAAGAAGGGCAACGCGGATGCGTTCTTCTCCGCCGGCTCCACCGGTGCCATGACCGCCGCCGCCACCGCCTATGTGACGCCGTTTAGGTATCAGGCCGAAGGCAAGAAGCAGCCGGTGCGCCCCTGTCTGACCAATGCGCTGCCCAATCGCGCCGGCGGTCTGACGGTGCTGTGCGACATGGGTGCCAACCCCGATGTGGAGGTCGATGACATGGTGCGTTTTGCCCAGATGGGTAGCGCCTATGCCCGCGTCGTCCTGGGCATCGAGCATCCTCGCGTGGGCCTGCTTGCCAACGGCACCGAGGATGAGAAGGGCTCCAACTTTACCAAGGCCTGTTTCCCTGCTATGAAGGCCGCCGTTCCCGGCTTTGTTGGTAACTGCGAGGGCACCGACCTCACCTCAGGTAACTTCGATGTCGTCGTTGCCGATGGCATGTCGGGTAATATCGCTCTCAAAGCTACCGAGGGCGCTGCCAAGTTTTTGCTGCAGGAGCTCAAGGGCGCCTTTATGGCCTCGCTCGGCACCAAGATCGCCGCGCTGCTCATTAAAAAGCAGATGCGCGAGATTAAGGCCAAGCTCTCTGGCGACGCCAAGGGCGGCGCGATTCTTCTGGGCCTGCGCGGCGTGGTCCTGATCGGCCATGGCGCCACCTCAGTCGAGGCTGTCAAAAACGGTACGCTCGCGGCGGCCGAAGCCGTGCGCGCCGGGCTGGTTGAGAATGTCGCCAACTCTATGGACGGTATCGTTTTATAAGAGCGAGTTAGGGCGCTGTTATGTGCTTCGCGGCGCACGTCGTGGGGTAGAATCAGAACCGTGTCTTGGTACCGCCCGGGCGGTACCATTCTTTTGGTATTCATGCACTATGAGAGGAAGCGCTATGGACCGCTCCGAAATCTTCGACAAGATCGCCGAGGTCGCTGCTGACGTTCTGGGCGTCGATGTTGCCGAAATTAGCGAGGAGACCACCTTTGACGACCTCGATGCCAACTCGCTCGAGCGCCTGCAGCTGGTTACGGCTATCGAGGACGAGTTCAACCTCGAGATCGATGACGAGACTCTGCTCTCGCTCAACTCTGTCGCCGACGCCGTCGACGCTATCGAAGCTGCCAAGGAGGCCTAAGTCTTGGCTTTATCCGAACGACTTACGCGCGCCCAGGAAATCTTGGGCCACGAGTTCAACAATAAGGTGCTGCTGCGCGCGGCGCTTACGCATCCCTCGGCAGTCGAGGGCCAGCCGGTTTCTGCCAGCTATGAGCGCCTTGAGTTCTTGGGCGATTCCATTTTGGGCGCTGTGGTCGCACGCTCCCTGTTTGAGTCCTATCCGGAGTTTGACGAGGGCAAGCTCACGCGCCTGAAGGTGTCGCTTGTCTCGGGCGCTACGCTGTCCGAGGTTTCTCACGAGCTGGGCATTGACGACATCATCATCTTTGGTGCCTCCGAGACCGGTACCGGTGCGCGCGGCCTGCATTCGGCCCTCGAGAACGTCTATGAGTCGCTCGTGGGCGCGCTGTACCTGGATGCCGGCTGGGATACGGCGGCGGAGTTCATTCACCGTACGCTTAAGCCGCACCTGGCCACCGAGCGTGCCGAGCACCCCGCGAACCCCAAGTCGTTTTTGCAGGAGTGTGTGCAAGCCGACGGTCACGAACCTCCGGCGTACAAGCTCGTTGGCTCCGAGGGCCCGGCGCATGCGCCCACCTTTACCGCTGTGGTTTTGATCGATGGTATTCGCCAGGGTCGCGGCTCCGGTTCCTCTAAGAAGGAAGCCGAGGGAGCCGCCGCGCTTGAGGCGCTCGACCGTATGGGTTACACCACCAACGGCGTGATTCTCAATAAGAAGCACGTGTAAGCGAGGAACCGTGTATCTCAAGTCCCTCACGCTCAAAGGGTTCAAGTCGTTTGCCGACCGCGCCCATATGACGTTTGAGCCGGGCCTGACCGTCATCGTCGGTCCCAACGGCTCGGGAAAATCGAACATCTCCGACTCCATCCTGTGGGTCCTGGGCGAGCAGAGCGCCAAGCAGTTGCGCGGCCAGGCCATGGAGGATGTCATCTTCTCGGGCTCGTCAGCGCGCAAGCCGGTGGGTGTCGCCGAGGTCACGCTTGTGCTCGATAACTCGGACCATATGCTGCCCGTCGATTTTGACGAGGTCGCCATCACCCGTCGTATGTATCGCTCGGGCGAAAGCGAGTACCTCATCAACTCGAGCCCGTGCCGCCTGATGGACATTCAGGACATCTTGCACGATTCGGGCCTGGGCAAGGATACGCATTCCATCATCAGCCAGGGCAAGCTCGACGCCATTTTGCAGAGCCGCCCCGAGGAGCGCCGCGCCCTCATCGAGGAGGCCGCCGGCATCTCCAAGCACAAGCGCCGCAAGGAGCGTGCGCTCAAAAAGATTAAGTCGATGGACGAGCACCTGACGCGTGCCCGCGACATCAATAAGGAAATCGCCCGTCAGCTGCGACCGCTGGAGCGTCAGGTCGATCGTGCGCGCAAGTACAAAGAGTTGTCCTCGCGCGCGAACGAGCTTACGCAGATGCTGGCTGTCGACGAGCTGCGTTCGCTGCAGTCGCAGTGGAACGACCTGGAGAGCCGCTCCAAGGAAGGTGCCGCCGAGCTGGAGCTTGCGCAGTACCGCATGGGCGAAAAGGAGCGCGAGCTCGAGAAGCTCCAGGTCATGCTCGAGGAAAAGGGCCTGTTTGTGGGCGATCTGGGCGAGCAGCGCCGCCATATGCAAGATGTGGTCGGCCGCATTAACTCTGACATGCGCCTGCTCGAGGAAAAGGGCCACAACATGGTGTCGCGCCTGTCTGACATGCGCGGGCAGATTTCGAGCTCCGAGCATCAGCGTCGTCGCGTGGTCGAGGAGCTCGAGGACGCGCGTGCGCAGCTTGAGGAAGTGACCGGCGCGCACATGCAGGCCCAGGAGGACGTTGACGCCGCTGGTCCTGCCGCCGCAGAGCTCCACGAGCGGCGCGTGGCGCTCGACAATCAGATTTCGCAGCTTACGGGTGAGCAACGCGATGTGCAGCGCGTGGCCGACAACGCCGCGCTCGAGCTCGCCAAGGTGAAGGACTCGCTGAGCAATGCCGAGGTCGAGGACAACATGTATGCCTCGCGCCTGGAGCAGATTGACGAGCAGCTCGAGGAGGTCACGGCCTCGCTCGAGAGCCGTCGCAACCGCGCAGAGGAGCTTGAGGGTGCTCTTGAGGAAGCGCGCCAGGCCCAGGCCGATGCGCGTGAGGCCACCGAGGTCGCCCGTGCAGCCCTGAAGGACTTGCGTAATCGTGAGAGTGAGGCGCGCAACAAACTGTCCGAGGTGCGCTCGGAGCTTGCCAGCCAAAAGAAACTCGATGCCCGCATGGCCGACAGCTCGCCGCTCGTGAGCCGTCTGGTGGGTGCGCTGGGCGACGATGTCTTGGGTCGTCTGGGCGACGTGCTGGAGGCCCCGCGCGAGCTTGAGGGCCTGGTTGAGCAATTGCTCGCCGGCGATATCGATGCGCTGCTGTTTGATGACGCCGCCACGCTTGAGCGTGCCGGTCGTGCGGCTCTGGACCAAAAGAAGGCCTCGGGCGAAGCACTGCTGGTGACGCGCGGCGTGAGCGGCTCTACCGCCGCTGAGGGCGCTGCCGGTACCCGCCTGGTTGATCGTCTGTCCGTGCGTGCAGGCTACGGACCCGTCGTCGAGGCGCTGCTCGGCGGCTATTACGTGGTCGATGACTTGGCTGCCGCGCTGGCTGCGCCTGTCGTTGACGGTGTGACCTATGTGACTCCCGATGGCGCCCGCGTAAGCTGTGGCGGCCTGGTGCGTGTGGGCCTCGATGCCGGCGAGGCGTCGGGTGCTCTGGAGCGTAAGCGTCGCATTCGCGAGCTGGAGGGGCTTGAGCCCGATCTGGCTGCCGTGTTTGAGCATGTGTCGGATCAGGTCGTCGAGGCCAACGTTGCCGTCGAGGAGGCCCGTGCCGCCGAGGGCGATGCCGCCGGTGAGATCGCCCGTCTTGAGGGCGAGCGCCGCTCGCTGCTCTCCGAGATCGGCCGCTTGGAGCAAAGCGCCAACAATGCCGAGGTCGAGCGCGTGCGCATCTCCAAGCGCCGCGAGCAGGCTGCCGAGGCCGTTCGTGCCGCGCGCCCGCGCGTTGACGAGCTCACCCGTTCGCGTGACGAGGCGCGTGCACAGGCAAGCGACCTGGGTCTCCAGATTGCCGAGGCCAACGATGAGCTCGATCGCGTTCGCCGTGACGATTCCGAGGCCGCCGGTAAGCTCGCCGATGCCAAGGTGCGCCTGGCCCAGACGAGCGAGCGCCTGCGTTCGCTGAAGGGCCGCGTGCCCGACCTTGAGCATCGTCTTGAGGGCATCGACCGTCGTATCCGCGGAACACGCCAGGCTTCGCGCTCGCTCGAGCTGCTGCGCCTGCGCGTCGACCCCATGCACGAACGCTATTCTGCCCTGTTGGAACGCGCGTCGGATTGGGCAGCGCGCCTGCGTGACCAGGCCTCTCTGGAGGAGGCGGACTCCGCTTCGCTCAAGAAGACCATCGAGGATGCCAAGGCAGAGGTTGCCCGCGCTAAGGAGCGAGTCGATACCGCCTCCGCCGCGCAAAACGAGTTCAAGGTCGCGCGTGGCAAGCTCGAGGTGCAGGTAGAGACCGCCATTAAGGCCATTACCGCCGATGGCACCACGGTACTCGAGGAAGCGCTCATGCTTCCGGCGCCCACGGACCGCGATGCCGCCGAGCGCGAACTCAACCAGCTTGTGCGCCAGATCAACAACCTTGGTCCCGTTAACCAAGTTGCCATGGAGGAGTACGAGCAGCTCAAGCGCCGCGCCGATTACATCGAGGAGCAGCTGGCCGATCTGGAGAGCGCGCGCAAGGCGCTCACCAAGATCACCGTGGCTATCGACCGTAAGATGCGCAAGGCGTTCCTGGTGACGTTTGAGAAGGTCGATGCGAACTTCCGCGAGATCTTCGCCATGCTCTTCCCGGGCGGTCAGGCTCATCTGGAGATGACCGATCCCGAGCATCCTGCCGAGACGGGTATCGAGGTCGTGGCGCAGCCGCGCGGCAAGCGCATCACCAAGATGATGCTCATGTCGGGCGGCGAGAAGAGCCTGACGGCGCTCGCCCTGCTCTTTGCTGTGTACCGCACGCGCACGGTGCCGTTCTATGTGCTGGACGAGGTCGAGGCGGCACTCGATGACGCCAACCTGTCCAAGCTCATCGGCGCACTCGACGTGTTGCGTTCCGATACGCAGCTCTTGGTTATCTCGCATCAGCGCCGTACTATGGAGGACGCTGACGTCCTCTACGGCGTCTCGATGCAAGCCGACGGCGTCAGTCGCGTCGTCTCGCAAAAACTCGATCGCGAAACCGGAAAGGTCGTGAATGCATAATGGGATTCTTCGATGCTCTCTCGCGCGGACTTGAGCGCAGCCGCGAGGCCCTCAACGAGGTCTTCTACTTTGGCGGCGAGGTCGACGAGGATTTTTGGGAGGACCTGGAGGACACCCTCGTCATGGGTGACATGGGCGCCGAGGTCGCTATCAAGGTCTCCGATGACCTGCGCGATGCCGCGGCCAAGAAGAACCTCAAGACCGCTCCGCAGCTTCGCCGTGCCCTGGCCGAGCAGCTCGAGCAGCACTTTGTGCCCATCGAGCGCGATCCGTTTTCCGATACGCCGAGCTGCGTGCTGTTTGTGGGCATTAACGGTGCCGGCAAGACCACGACGGTCGGTAAGATCGCGAGCGTCATGGCCGCCCGCGGCAAGAACGTCGTGATCGGTTCGGCCGATACCTTCCGTGCTGCCGCTATCGAGCAGCTCGATGTGTGGGGCCAGCGCGCTGGCGTCCCCGTCATCAAGCGCGACCGCGGCTCCGACCCGGCAAGTGTTTGCTACGACGTGCTCGACGAGGCCGACAAGCGCGGCAGCGACCTGGTGCTTATCGATACCGCCGGCCGTCTACACACGAGCCCTGAGCTCATGCGCGAGCTTGCCAAGGTGGTCAATGTGACCCGTAAGCGCGCCGCCAATATGGCCGCCGGTCCCATGCCGGTTTCGGTCGTGCTTGTGATCGACGCCGCGACGGGCCAAAACGGTCTGAACCAGGCGCTCGAGTTTAACGAGGCGCTGGGCCTGGACGGTATTATCATGACTAAGCTCGACGGCACGGCTAAGGGCGGCATCGCCATGGCCGTGGCCGAGAAGCTCAAGCTCCCGATCCTGCGCATCGGCGTGGGCGAGCAGGTCGATGACCTGCAGGAGTTCAATGCCAAAGATTTCTGCCGCGCCCTGGTGGGCGAGTCCAATTAAGGAGTGACTAGTGTTTGATTCCCTGAGCGATCGCCTCAACGACACATTTGACCGCCTGCGCGGCAAGGGCAAGCTGACCGAGGCCGATATTACTTCGGCCATGCGCGATATTCGCATGGCGCTGCTCGAGGCCGACGTTAACTTTAAGGTCGTCAAGGAGTTCGTCGCCAAGACCAAGGAGCGCTGCATGACCGCCGAGGTCATGGAGTCGCTGTCGCCGGCGCAAAACGTCGTCAAGATCGTGCTCGACGAGCTCACCGAGATGCTTGGCTCAACCGAGAGCAAGCTCGTCTTTAGCAATCGCATTCCCAATGTCATCATGCTCGTGGGCCTGCAGGGCTCCGGTAAGACCACGGCGGCCGTAAAGCTGGCCTACCTGCTCAAGAAGCAGGGCCGCTCACCGCTGCTCGCCGCGTGCGACGTCTACCGTCCCGCCGCTGCCGACCAGCTGGCCACGCTTGGCGGAGAGATTGGCGTGCCGGTCTTCCGTGGCGATGGCGAGCACCCGGTTGACATCGCCAAGGGCGCCATTCAGGAGGCCGTTGACCACCTGCGTGACGTGGTCATCGTCGATACCGCCGGTCGTTTGCAGATCGACGAGCAGATGATGCAGGAGGCCGTGGACATCAAGAAGGCCGTCAAGCCCGATCAGGTGCTGATGGTCGTCGATGCCATGACCGGCCAGGACATCGTCAACGTCGTCTCGACCTTCGCCGAGCGCACCGACTTTGACGGCGTGATCATCTCCAAGCTCGACGGCGACGCCCGTGGCGGCGGCGCGCTTTCCGTGCGCCAGGTGACCGGCAAGCCCATCAAGTTTGTTAGCATGGGCGAGAAACCCGATTCGCTGGAGCCGTTCTATCCCGACCGCATGGCCAAGCGCATCTTGGGCATGGGCGATGTTGTCGGCATCATCGAGAAGGCCCAGGAGGCAGCCGACGCCGAGCAGCTCGAGGCTGCCGAGCGCATGCTGCGCGAGGGCTTTACCATGAACGACATGCTCGACCAGATGAAGGCCGTCAAGAAGATGGGCGGCATGAAGGGCATTCTGGGCATGCTCCCCGGTGGCCAGCGTGCGCTTAACCAGATGGGTGGCAACCTGGACGAAGGTATCTTCGATAAGAACGAGGCCATCATCATGTCGATGACCAAGGAGGAGCGCCTTCGCCCCTCCATCATCAACGGCCAGCGCCGTGCCCGCATCGCCAAGGGCGCCGGCGTGACCCCCACCGAGGTCAATAGCCTTATGAAGCAGTGGGGCGAGATGAACAAGATGATGGGCCGCATGCGCACGATGGCCAATCAGGCACAGGCCGGCGGCAAGAAGGGCAAGAAGGGTAAGAAGGGCAAAAAGATGCGCATGCCCAATATTCCCGGTCTGGATGCCATGGGGCTGGGCGGCATGGGCGGCCTGGGAACGGGCGGCCCCAAGTCCGATATGGACCTGCTGCGCCAGATGGAAGCGCAGATGCGCAACAAGAAGTAACGACTAGTTGAGTCGTGTATGGCGAAGGCCGCCTGGATGGTATTCCAGGCGGCCTTCGCCGTTTGTTCGCTGGTTGTCGCACGCGTGGAAGCGCGTTCTCGACGAGGTGCTTGCCGCTAGTGGCAGCCGCAGCCTTCGTGCCCGTCATGGTCGTGGTGACCGTGGCAGCCGCAGGACTCGCCATGCTCGTGGATGTGCTCGTGATCATGTCCATGGCAGTCGCAGGTGGCCTCGCCGTTCTGTGCGAGCGTGCCGGCAATGAGGGCCTCGACGCAGGCATCGCAGCTGCCCTGGGCGCCCGCATAGACCGTGATGCCGGCTTGGGCAAGCGCGTTGATAGCGCCGCCGCCGATACCGCCGCAAATGAGCGTGTCAACGCCACCGTTGGCAAGCAGGCCCGCCAAGGCGCCGTGGCCGGTGCCGCCGGTGCCTACGACCTGCTCGTTGAGCACCTTGCCATCCTGGATGTCGTAGATCTTGAACTGCTCGCTGCGGCCAAAGTGCATAAAGATGTTGCCGTTGTCGTACGTCGTTGCCACCCTCATGGTGTCGACCTCCTTTGCTGGCCATGCGGCCGTTGTCGTGGTGATGGGGGAGTATGCGATATTGCCGCCCTCGATAACGAGCGCCCGTCCGTTGACCAGCGCATCGGCCACCTTGCGATGCGCGCGGCTGCAAATGGCCGCCACCGTTGCGCGGGCGATGCCCATCTGCTGGGCGACCGCCTCTTGGTTGAGACCCTCCAGGTCGCACAGGCGCAGCACCTCAAGCTCGTCGACGGTCATGTCGATGGCATCACCGCTGGCCAGGCCATCGGGGGTAAAGCCGCGGTATTCGGGGATGATCCCGACGCGGCGCAGTTTTTCGCGTCTTCCTGCCATGCACACTCCAAATCTGACATATGTCAACAATAGAATAGCGAACGTGCGGATTTGCGCAAGGAATTTCTGGCATATGTCAGAAAATGAGGGCTTATGTTTGGGCTGTGGGGCCGCGCGCGCCTGGGCTACAATAAATCTCGCTTATAGGCGACTGACAGGAGGGTCAATGAGCAAAGCTGATCAACAGTTTGTAACCATGTGCCGCGATATCTTGGACCATGGCACCACCACCGAGGGCCAAAAGGTCCGCCCGGTGTGGGAGGACGGCACACCTGCCTATACCATTAAAAACTTTGGTGTCACGGCGCGCTATGATCTGCGCGAGGAGTTCCCCGCGCTCACCCTGCGTCGTACGGCGCTTAAGTCTGCCATGGACGAGATTCTGTGGATCTATCAAAAGAAGTCCAATAACGTGCATGACCTCAACAGCCATATCTGGGATGAGTGGGCCGATGAGACCGGTTCCATCGGTAAAGCCTACGGCTATCAGATTGGTCAGAAGAGCCATTACGCCGAGGGCGACTTCGACCAGATGGACCGTGTACTGTACGACCTTAAGCACACGCCGTATAGTCGCCGCATTATGACCAATACGTACGTGTTTAGCGATCTGTCCGAGATGCACCTTTATCCATGCGCCTATAGCGTGACCTATAACGTGACGCAGCGTCCTCAGGACGACAAGCCGACGCTCAACATGATTCTCAACCAGCGCAGCCAGGACATTTTGGCCGCGAACAACTGGAACGTGTGCCAGTACGCCATTTTGCTGATGATGGTCGCGCAGTCGGTCGATATGATTCCCGGTGAGCTGCTGCACGTGATCGCCGACGCTCATATCTATGATCGTCATGTCGATATCGTCCGCGAGCTTATCGAGCGTCCGCAGTTTGCGGCACCCAAGGTAACGCTCAACCCCGATGTGCATGACTTCTATGCGTTTACGACCGATGACCTGATTGTCGAGGGCTATGAGCACGGCCCTCAGGTCAAGAACATCCCCATTGCGGTGTAGGTGACGCGCATGACGTGTAAGCTTTCTGCCATCGTCGCCGTGTGTGACGACTGGGGTATTGGCTGCGAGGGCGATATGGTGGTGTCCAATCGCGCCGATATGCGCCATTTTGCGGCCTGCACCAAGGGCTGCCCGGTTATCATGGGACGCAAGACGCTGCTGAGTTTTCCCGGCGGGCGTCCGCTCAAGAACCGCCGCAATATCGTGCTTACGCGCGATATAGGCTTTACCCGCGAGGGCGTCGACGTGGTGCATAGCGTTGACGAAGCGCTCGCTGCGGTTGCCGATGAGCCCGTTGCCTGGGTGATCGGTGGCGGCGATGTCTATCGGCAGTTTTTGCCGTACTGCGTGGAGGCCGAGGTCACTCATGACCACTGCGTCCATCCCGTGGACACGTACTTTCCCGACTTGGACGCCGATCCCGCGTGGGAGATTGCGCAGCGTAGCGAGGTCGCGACGATTGCCGCCGGTGAGGGTGACGAGGGCGTCGATTATGAGTTCGTGACGTATCATCGCGTTGAGGCGTAAATCGTCTGGCGTGAACGGTATCATCGGGTTGATTGAATGCATGGGGCGGCGCTTAGCGTCGCCTCGTTTGGTATAGATGTGCTGTAAAGAAGGGTGCGGGCTGGCTGCTATGACTGATGCCGTTGAGGTTCTGCGAATTGATTCGCTCGATGACGAGCGGCTCGATGCCTATGTGCGACTGACCGAGCGTGAGCTTCGCTGCGTGCTGGAGCCGCAGAAGGGCATTTTTATCGCTGAGAGTGCCAAGGTCATCGAGCGTGCGGTTCGCGCCGGATATGAGCCGGTGAGCTTTCTTTTGGGCGAGCGCTGGCTCGACCAGATGATGCCGCTGTTTGACCAGCTTGTCGTGCGCGAGGGAGCGGGTCCGGTTCCCGTGTTCGTGGCCTCCATGGAGCTCATGGAGCAGTTGACGGGCTTTAACGTGACGCGTGGTGCGCTCGCGGCGTTCCGTCGCCCGCGTCAGATTCCGGTTGATGAGTTCTTGGGCGGTGTCGTCGAGGCGGCGGGGGATCGTCCGGTGCGTGTGTGCGTGCTTGAGGGTATTGTCGATCACACCAATGTTGGCGCTATTTTCCGCTCGGCTGCCGCATTGAACGTTGACGGTATTTTGGTCAGCCCGACGTGCTGCGACCCGCTGTACCGTCGCTCGGCCCGCGTGAGCATGGGCACCGTGTTTCAGGTGCCGTGGACGCGCATTGGCAGCGAGGCTCGTGTGTGGCCGCATGATGGTCTGAGCGCGTTGCACGATGCCGGTTTTTCGTGTGCCGCTATGGCGTTGACGGACGATTCCGTATCGCTGGACGATCCCGTGCTGCAGGAGATTGACCGCTTGGCAATCTTTATGGGTACCGAGGGTGCCGGCTTGGGCGCCAAGACCATTGCCGGCTGTGACCACGCGGTGCGCATTCCGATGGCGCACGGGGTCGATTCGCTTAACGTGGCCGCGGCGAGCGCCGTCGCCTTTTGGCAGCTGTGCCCGCACGTGAGCAATGAGTATCACTACCAGCCGGGTTTGTATCACTAGGCAGATATTTCGCACCTGGCTCTGATTCGGGGTGTTTCGGTCGACGCCAGTCGGTGCTAAGCTGATATTGGCTTTGGTCTTAAATTGCCGTTTTGCTGTTTGACGTATGCGTGTGGGGAGGGCGTGTGGCTAAGAAATCTACGGCGATCGATGTAACGCAAGGTGTCATTTGGCAGCAATTGCTGTCGCTGTGCGTTCCCATCTTTTTTAGTTCGTTTTTTCAGCAGGCCTACACGCTTATCGGTACGTATATCGTCGGCCAGTTTGGCGGCAAGCTCGCGCTGGGTGGCATTCAAGCCACGATGGTGCTCACCGAGCTCTGCATTGGCTTTTGCGTTGGCGTCGGCGCCGGCTGCGCGGTCATTACCGGTCAGTATTTTGGCCAGCACGATGATGAACGACTGAGTCGTTCGGTTCACACGGCCATGACGCTCGCGCTGGTGGGCGGTATCGTCTTCTCCATTCTCGGCATAGTGTTCGTTGAGCCCATGCTGGTGCTTATGAACACGCCGCATGAACTATTGGCCGAGGGCGTGGCCTATGCTCGCTGTTATTTTGCCGCGATGGTTGCGGCACTGCTGCTAAATATGGGAACCGCACTGCTGCGTGCCGTGGGCGACACGCGCGGGCCCGCCGTGATCATTGCCTCTGGCTGCCTTGTTAACGTGGTGCTGGATATCATCTTTGTCGCTGTGTTGCATATGGAGGCGCTGGGCTGCGGCATCGCAGTGGCGCTGACCATTTGCTCCAATGCAACGATGATCGTGTTGCGCATGATGCGCGCTCCGGGTGCATGGCGTCTTTCGCTCATATGACCCAATCCGCTGTCAAGAGCCACAATGGCCCCGCCGACCGC
>UQHV01000018.1 GCA_900540895.1 uncultured Collinsella sp.
GTCAGCGAAACTGAAGAAGGGGGAGGCCTCGCGGCCTCCCCCTTTTTGCGTTTACGGGCTTTTGTCTCACATGGTTGTAATACACGAACTCGCCTTCGTTTAGCTTCTCTTACTGTTTGGCTGTATTTTGAGTCCTTCTTTTGTATTTGCGCGATAATAACTCCCATTGGCGTTAGGGAGGACTTGATGTTTACCGTTTTTGTCTTGGGCAATATTGCTTCGGGTAAGTCGACTGCCTGCCGCTATCTCGAATCTCATGGCGCCATGCTTATCGATCTGGATGAGCTTGCCAAATCGCTGTATGTGCCAGGCTCCGATATCGTCAATGCCCTCGCGGAAGAATTCGGTTGGGACATTCTGGACGGGGAGGGCGGCATTCGCCGCAATGTCCTCGCTGCTCGAGCTTTCGCCTCTCCTGATACAGTCGCGCGGCTCAATGGCATCGTTCATCCGGTTCTCATCGAACAGCTGTCACTGAGGATTCTTGATCCGGTTTGTTGCACGGTTTCGTCCCCCCGTTATCCCTTTGCGGTTGTCGAGGTTTCTGCCCCGACTGGTTTTGAGGATGCTTTTGGCCTGGCTGATGAAATTCTGGTTATCAGCGCTCCTTTAGCAGTTCGTCGTGAGCGTGCCATTCATCGTGGTATGGAGTCCTCTGATTTTGATGCGCGCTCTGCATGCCAATCTGATGAGGCTTCGCTTTGCAATCTCGCTACGACGGTCATCGATAATGCGGCAGGCGATAACTCGCTCTTTGAACAACTGGACGCATGGCTTGCGCGCCATGGCTTCGGGGATGTAGTGGATAGGGAGGAGGCCGATGCCTAAGACACGTTTCTTTACGTGGTATCGCGTGGCGCCACTTGCCGTTATGTTTGTCTTCGGCCTTATTTCGCTCGTCTACTCGTATGCCCCTGCCGCCTTCTTTAAGCCTTTGTATCCAATTGACTATGAGGCGTACGTAAAGCAATCGAGCATTTCGCACAATCTTGATCCGTATCTGGTGTGCGCTGTCATAAAGTCGGAATCGAATTGGGATCCCGAGGCTGAGTCGAATCAAGGCGCACGGGGATTGATGCAGCTGATGCCCGAGACTGCCCAGGATATGATTGCCAAGGGTCTTGTCGATGGCAGCGAGTATTCAGCCGGCGACCTTAACGATCCCGCTACGAACATCGAGTTTGGCTGTGCGTATCTTTCGTATCTTCTAACGTATTTTAACGGGTCGACTGACAGTGCCATTGCCGCCTATAACGCCGGCATGGGCAATGTCGACGGATGGGCGCAGCAGAGCACGTCGCTTCATAATGCAATCACTTTTCCCGAGACGCAGGCGTATCTGATTCGTGTCAATAATGCCTGGGTTCGCTACAAGACCCTCTATCCCGATCGGTTCGTATAGGACTATGCCTGCCGCCTGCGTATACTGCAGATATATGAGTTAGGAGTATCCATGGCGGAATTTGAAGTTGAGCGTGTTGGAGGAGAGCTTAAACGTTTTGGCGTTGAGGGCTCTGAGGTACCGTTTAAGGTCGTGTCTCCATACGAGCCCGCTGGCTCCCAGCCTAAGGCCATTGAGTCGCTTGTGCAGGGCGTGAGGGACGGAGATCGCTATCAGGTTTTGCTGGGCGTGACTGGTTCGGGCAAGACCTTCACGATGGCTAAGACTATTGAGGCCCTGGGGAAGCCGACGCTGGTTATGGCTCCCAATAAAACGCTTGCCGCTCAGCTTGCGAGCGAGCTCAAGGAATTCTTCCCTGACAACGCCGTGGTCTATTTTGTGTCGTACTACGATTACTATCAACCCGAAGCGTATGTGCCGCAAAGCGATACGTATATCGAGAAGGATTCCTCGATTAACGAAGAAGTTGAGATGCTGCGACATCAGGCGACCGCATCGCTGCTATCTCGACGCGATGTGATCGTCGTCGCATCGGTCTCGTGTATCTATGGCATTGGCTCTCCCGAGGACTATGCGGGCCTAGCTCCGAACGTCGACAAGAAGGTGCCGCTCGAGCGCGATGACTTTATCCATGCGCTTATCGATATCCAGTACGATCGCAATGACTATGATTTGGCACGTGGCACCTTCCGCGTGCGCGGCGATGTCGTCGACGTGTATCCACCCTATGCCGAGCATCCGTTGCGGTTTGAGTTCTTTGGCGACGAGGTTGAGCTGATTGCCGAGATCGACGAGGTCACCGGCGAGATGCTACGTGAGTACGAGGCCATTCCCGTGTGGCCGGCATCGCACTACGTGACTGAGAAGCCTAAGGTCAAAGCGGCTCTGAAATCAATCAGTGAAGAGTGCGAGAAGCGTGTGGCCGAGCTCAAGGCGACTGATAAGCTGCTCGAGGCACAGCGTCTGCAGCAGCGCACCGACTATGATCTCGAGATGCTCGAGACGATGGGCTTTTGCAACGGCATCGAGAACTACTCGCGTCATCTGGACGGTCGAAAACCGGGCGAGCCACCGTTTACCCTGATCGATTACTTTCCTAAGGACATGCTCTGCATCATCGATGAGAGCCATGTGACGGTGCCGCAGATCCGCGGCATGCACGAAGGTGACCGCTCGCGTAAGGTGACGCTGGTGGAGCACGGTTTTCGTCTGCCTTCGGCACTCGATAACCGCCCGCTTCGTTTCGATGAGTTTGAGGCGAGGATTCCCCAGTTCATCTACGTCTCGGCTACGCCGGGCGACTATGAGCTGCGGGTTAGCCAGAACGACGTTGAGCAGATTATTCGTCCGACCGGTCTGCTCGACCCCAAGATCGATGTGCGTCCGGTTCGTGGACAGATTGACGATCTTGAGGACGAGATTCGCGAGCGCGTTGCCCGCAAGGAGCGCGTGCTGGTGACCACGCTCACCAAGCGCATGGCCGAGGACCTGACCGACCATCTGCTTGATGCCGGCATTAAGGTCAATTACATGCACTCCGATACAGCGACGATGGACCGTGTCGAGATCCTGCGAACGCTGCGCGAGGGAAAGATTGATGTTCTCGTCGGCATCAACCTGCTCCGCGAGGGTCTGGACCTTCCCGAGGTCTCGCTGGTGGCAATTCTCGACGCTGACAAGGAAGGCTTCTTGCGCAACCGCCGTTCGTTGATTCAGACGATTGGCCGTGCGGCCCGTAATGCCGACGGCGAGGTCATCATGTATGCAGACGTTGTGACCGATTCGATGAAAGAAGCCATCGAGGAGACGCAGCGCCGTCGTGAGATTCAGATGGCATATAACGAAGAGCATGGCATTGTGCCCAAGACGGTCCGCAAGGCCATTAACGACATTTCGAGCTTTATTGCCGAGGCCGAAAAGACTGTGGGCTCGAAGGGACGCTCGAGAGGCGATTCGCTGGGTCACGGTGCGTTCTATACGCCCGATGAAAACGGCGAGGGCGCCGCGCCGGAGACGGTGGCACCCGAGCAAACGCTTGCCGAGCAGCTGGAAGGGCTACCGCATGACGAGCTCGTGCGGATTGTCGAGACCATGGAGGAAGACATGCGTAACGCTTCCGCCGCCATGGACTTTGAGGAGGCGGCGCGTCTGCGCGATGCCGTCGTTCAGATTCGGGCGATGCTTGAGGGCGCATCTGAGGACGAAACGATTGAGCGTTTGCGTTCGCAGGCTCGCAAGGGCTCTACCTTTGCTTCGGGCAGAAAACGCCAGGGTGCACGATTCAGGAAGTAGTGAACAGGCCCCGAGTTCCCTGTGGAACTCGGGGCCTGTGTCGTTCGGACGCGAGAGTTCGTGCACTAGAGGTCTGCTATCAGCGCCTCAGCGCAACGGATGCCGTCGGTGGCGGCACTCATGATGCCGCCGGCATATCCGGCACCCTCGCCGCAAGGGTAAAGGCCCGGGGTCGACACGGCGTGGCATGTTCGATCGCGGATGACCGTAACCGGGGAGCTCGAACGCGTCTCCACGCCAGTGAGGACCGCATCGGGGCGGTCATAGCCACGCAGTTTCTTACCGAGCAGGGGAATTCCCAAACGAAGCGATTCGACGATATGCTGCGGGAGGGCATCGTCGATCGCCGTCCAGGTCACGCCAAGTGGATAGGTTGGTTTTACCTTTCCGGGTGCCGTGCTGGCGCGCCCCGCAAGGAAATCTCCGACGAGCTGTGCCGGCGCGTTCCAGTTAGAGCCACCCAGGCGATAGGCGGCTCGCTCGCAGGCGCGCTGGAGCTCAATGCCTGCGAGCGGATCATCGCCGGGAAGGTCGTCGGGTGTGACGTTGACGAGTAGGGCGGCATTTGCGTTGCGCCCGTCGCGGGCATTGAGGCTGGCACCGTTGACGCACAGATGGCCCTGCTCGGAAGAAGCCGCGACAACCTGTCCGCCGGGGCACATGCAAAACGAGAACACACTGCGGCCGTTGGGGAGATGGGCGACAAGCTTGTAGGGGGCTGCTCCGAGTGCCGGGTGTCCCGCCGAAGGGCCATATTGGGCACGGTCGATGTCATGCTGTGGATGCTCGATGCGCACACCCATGGCAAAGGTCTTTTGCGCGAGGGTAACGTCATGTTCTTTGAGAAGCTCGAATACGTCGCGGGCGGAATGGCCGCAGGCGAGAATGAGGTGCTTTGTGGCGATTGTCTCGCTTGTGGTTTCTTGGGGCGGTTGGACATCGACGCCGGTGATGGCGCCAGATTCATCGGTTCGAATATTGACGAGCCTTGTTCGATAGCGGACGGTTCCACCGAGCTGCTCGATGCGCTGAGAAATGTTGGTGACGACGGTGGGTAGGATGTCGGAGCCAATGTGCGGTTTGGCGTCCCACAGGATGTCGCGAGGTGAGCCCGCTTTGACGAAGGTCTCAAGAATCAGTCGATGGGCAGGATTCTTGGTTCCCGTGTTGAGCTTGCCGTCCGAGAAGGTCCCTGCGCCGCCCAGGCCAAATTGGATATTGCTTTCGGGGTCGAGGATACGCTCCTTAAGAAAGAGATCAATCGCTTCCGAGCGGCGAAGCGCGGGGTCGCCGCGCTCGATGAGCAGGGGTTTAAGGCCCGCTTCGGCAAGGGTCAGGGCGGCGAAGAGACCGGCGCAACCGGCGCCGACAACGACGGGACGCCCCTTGGGTGCATTTGGGACAGGGTTGGGGAATGAAGGAGCCTCGCCGTCTACCATGCGGATGCGCGAGCGGTCGCGCTCGGCGACGCGGTCGACCACCTCCTGCTCGAGTCGGGAGCTTGTCAGCTCGACTCGAAAGCTCAAAATAAAATGGACATCTCGTTTTTTACGGGCGTCGATTGACTTGCGATGGAGCTCAATGGCTTTAATCTGGGAATCCTCGCATCGCAGGGCTCGTTTGACGGCGCGTCTACCAATAGCAAGGCAGGCGGCTTCGTCGCCGGCCTCATCGAGTGACGCGTGGACTTGGGTGATTTCGATCATCGAGGTCTCCTTAGATGCAAGAAAGAGGCCGCCCGGTGTCCCAGACGGCCCGAATGCGTTTTGATTATAGACTGCGCGGCTATAGGCTGCTTGCAGCGCGAATACCCGAGATCCAAGCCCATGCAAGGTTGAAACCGCCGCAATCGGCATCGATGTCGAGCGCCTCGCCACAGATGTAAAGTGGGGCGTCTGCCGCGTTGCTCACGCAGAGGTTGGGAGCTGAGACGCTCTCGATGGGCACGCCGCCGCGCGTGACCTGGGCCGAACGCTCCTCTGTCGTTCCCTCGACGAGCATCTTAAAGTGCTTGAGGATTGAGACCAGATGGATGACGTCGTACGACCCGGGGTGGCACTGTTCGAATGCGGTGCAGACAACGTGAGAGAACTGCGGGGCAAGCATGCCGTCGAGCCAGCGGGGGTCGCGGGGTGAAAAGCCGCCGAGCAACGCAACTCGCTGATTGAGCATATTGAGCAACACGTCTTTGGAGAGGTCGGGGAAAACGTCGAGCAGAATCGTGTCGTCGCGCTGAACGCGACGGGAGAGGTTAAAGGCAGCAACGCCCGAAATGCCAAAGGTTCGGAAGAGCACTTCGCCGTCTTCGTGCCAGAGCTCCTCGTGATTGCGGGTGAGCGTCAAACGGGCGCGGACGCGCAGGCCATCCAGCGTCTTGAGCGCAGTCTGGTCGCCGAAGACCGATGCCGACACAGGGCAGAGGACGGGATGCTGCGGTGTGAGGGAAAGATTGAACGTCTTCGCGATGTCGGCGGGGCTGCCGCCCGTAGCGATAATTACGGCCTTTGCCTGCAGCGTCTCGTTCTTGCGAGGGGTGTCGGCAAGCGCCTTCCGAAGCGAGCGAACCTCCGATTTTCGGTCGTCGTGCTTTTTTGCCTTGAGTGCTCGCGCGGGACGGTCTATTTGGAGTACCCAGCCCTCGGGGGCTTTGAATGCCGAGGCAACGTTTGCTCCACAGATCAAGGTGATACCCAGGTGATTGCAAGCGTTGAGAAGCGCATCGCGCACCGATTCGGCACGAAGGGAGCGCGGATACAGCCGGCCCTCCTCGGAGGTCGTCATGATGCCCAGCGAGGAGAAGAAACTGCCGAGCTCTTGCTCGGGCCGGGGACCCATGACGGATTCGACGAATGCGGGGTGGTTGTACCGCTGGAAATCAATTGATTCGTTGGAAAGGTTGCAGCGGCCGTTGCCGGTCGCAAGGAGTTTAAGGCCGCAGGCAACATCGCGCTCAACGATGCAGACGCTTTTGCCTGCGCGTGCGGCCGTAATGGCGGCGGCGAGACCCGAGGCCCCGCCGCCGATTACCAAGACGTCATAGGAGGCGTTTGTGTTCACTTAGGCCTCGGCGGTCTCGTGCGGGGCAATGGCCTCGACAGCAGAGACGGCTTGGGGCAGCATACCGTCGGGCAGTGCGGTCTCAACCTCGCCCTTGTCGCAAGCCTCGGCGAGTGCCGGATTGATGGGAAGCTGCCCTAGAATCTCGAGGTTGTAACGCTCGGCGACCTCGGGGAGCTTGCTCTTGCCAAAGACTTCGATCTTCTTGCCGCAATCGGGGCACTCGATATAGCTCATGTTTTCGACGATTCCCAGAATGGGCACGTTCATCTTCTCGGCCATGTTGACCGCCTTGGCGACGATCATCGAGACCAGATCCTGCGGGCTCGTGACGATGACGATGCCATCGACGGGCAGCGACTGGAAGACAGTGAGGGCGACGTCGCCCGTTCCCGGAGGCATGTCGACCAGCAGGTAGTCGATGGGGCCCCATGAGGTTTCGCTCCAGAACTGCCTGATGGCACCCGCGATAACCGGGCCGCGCCAGAGCACGGGGTCGGTTTCGTTTTGGAGCAGCAGGTTAGAGCTCATAACCTTGACGCCGTGCTCGGAGATTTCGGGCAGCATAAGATTGCCGAGGGCATGGACGTGACGTCCGCTCATGCCGAACATCTTAGGGATAGAGGGGCCGGTAATATCGGCATCGAGGACGCCGACCTTGTGACCGTGGCGGGAAAGCTCCGTGGCGATGGCGCCGGTGACGAATGACTTGCCGACGCCGCCCTTACCGGAAAGCACGGCGATAACGCGCTTGACCTCGGACAGCGTATTCTCCTCAAATTGCGACGGCGACGTTTGCCCGCCGGCTGCCTGTGCGTGCTCGCAACCCATGTTTGACTCCTTTGTATATGTTGGGGCCGGAGCCCCGCGGTGTGACACGAGCGTCATTGTACCCTCGTTTGCGAGCGGGAGTCATTTGCGATGCATTTGGGCCGAGCGTGCTTGCAATACGATGGGCCCAAGCGAATGGGCGGGCTTACTGAACTTTGCTGGCGAACTCGAGGTATTGCATGCGCTGCAGCTTGTCGATCGTCGAGGTGTATGGGCTGTCTTCAGATTCCAAGTTGTAGCGCAGCCCGTCGGCACCGAGATAGCCGGCGACATTGATGGTGGGCACATCTGACCTTGTTGCAAGCAGGGCCTTTTGATAGTCGGTGAGCGGGGCGCCGATCTTATTAAGGGTAATGGCTGCAATCTCGTTTGCCCCGACGGTGTCGTAGACGTTGAGCTCGGTATTGCCGGCGATTTCATAGTTAGCCCAGACGAAATAGGTTGACTTATAGACACGGAAAGCGTGGCTTGCCGTATCTTCCTGAGGGTACAGCTCGTCGTTGAGAGTCGTTGCGGCGCTCGGCTGATGGTCGCCAAAAAAGACAAGAACAACCGGTCTGCCGATATTGCGGAGCTCGTTGATAAAGTACTCGAGGTCCCGGTCGGATGCGTTGATGCAGGTGAGATAGGTGTTGAGCGCGCTATTGGCGCCCTCGCTGGCTCCCTCGACCCAATAGTTTGTCAGCTCTTCGGCGGGAACGGTGCCATAGTCGTAGCCGCCGTGATTTTGCATCGTGACGTCAAAGATGAACTGCGGCGCTTCGTCGGTTCTAAGCAGGTCGAGTATCTTGTCGTAGGTGGCGTAGTCGCATACGCCGGCATGGTAACAGGGCGCACCTTCGAAATCGCCGATTGAAAGAAAGTCTCCAAAGCCCAGCTGCTGATAGATCTTATCTCGATGGTAGTTGACGGGGTTTTGCGGGTGCATAGCGGTAGCGGTATACCCAAGCTCTTTAAGGTCCTTTGCCAGGCTGTTGACGCCATTCATCTGATACAGCTGATAGGGGATCTTGCCTAATCCGACAAAGGCCGTTGTCGCTCCGGTCAAAAATTCGAATTCGGAGTTTGCCGTTCCGCCACCGGTGACCGAAGCGAGCATGGTGCCGCGAACAAGTGTGTCGGGAAGCGAGTTGTAGAATGCGGGGCCGGTGTACCCGGCCGCCTGGAGCTGCTCAAAGCACGAAAGGTCGCTAAAACTCTCGTTCATGACGGCAACAATCGTCGGCTTGATTTCATTGAACTGGGCAACGGCAGCCGCGCGCTGCTCGCTCGAGCCATACGTGCTGTCGTAGGCGGCGGCGAGCTCCTGCTCGATGCTCTGCGCCTCATCGGGCGTATAGCCTTCGGGCTTCTCAATGGGCAACTCGTTGGCCATTTCGGTGAACGAAGTGATAAAACCCTGAGACGTATATGTGGTGATGGGCTGCCAACGGTCAAATCCAAAATCCAGCGCCTGCTCCAAGTCGATGCTGGAAAAGCCCGAGAGCTCCACAACGGTCACTAGCAGAAAAGCGCAGAGGTTAGCGGCGATTGCGGGGAAGACATGGGTGGGCGTACGGAGCTTTCGCGGTCGGATAAGCGAAAGAAGCCCCAGGGAAATCTCCAGCAGGGCGAGAGAGGTTACGATTCCGGCGGTAAAGGTAAACTCGTATCCCTCGCTCACTTCCATTGCGGTGCCGAGGGCCAAGATATCGCTTGGCAGGATGGCTTCACCTTTAAACGTTATGACGAAGTGCTCGGCAATGCCAAGGATGCAACAGGCGACGGGCACGAGGGCCATGACGCCTCCATGACGCTGTCCCAGCAAATAAAGGGAGAGCAGAACCGTCGCGAGCAGCCCGACGGAAAACCCGAATGAGTTGGCGGGAATGCGATAGAACGTTTCGTTACAGGCAATTTCGAGTGAAACGAACGAGAGCGCTGAAACAGCGGCGATGACAAGGATGTCACGGCAAATACAGGCAACCGTTCCCGTCGCAAGATCGGTTTGGTCGATATGTCCCGAAACCAAGGGCTCGACAAGAAGTATGACGGCGGCAGCACCGAGCGCCGAATAAGAAAGGACCCATAGGGAATTGTCCTCATTTACGAGCAATTGATTCGTAATCCATGCAGCTACCATGCCGAGCGGGATGAGGAGCGTCGCGCACCAAAAGACGCGGGCAATGGGCGGCTTTTCATTGTGTTTGATTGAAAAATACACGCGCACGACGACGGTGGCCACGATAAGGACGGCGATGAATATGGGCAGATTGGCCATGTCGCTCGAAGTGATTTCAAGGGGGATATCTTCGGTCATGGACGTTCCTCTGTTACAGCAAATTAAGTTCAGTAGTAGATTACTGTAACCTTTCCACGGCATTTCGAGAAACAAAGCATCCGATACGCAAAGCTAAAGGTCTGCGAATCTTGTATTACGAACATCTGTGCGCGTCGAGTGCGCTAAACTCATCGACAGTATGATTCGATGCAATAGGAGGCAAGGAGCTTCCATGTCTGATTCTTCTATCGTTATTCGCGGCGCTCGTGAGCACAACCTCCGTGATATCGATGTTTCCATTCCGCGTGACCAACTCGTGGTCATTACCGGTCTTTCTGGCTCGGGCAAGAGTTCGCTGGCATTTGACACTATCTATGCCGAGGGCCAGCGTCGATACGTCGAGAGCCTTTCGAGCTATGCGCGCCAGTTCTTGGGCCAGATGGACAAACCCGACTTGGATTCAATCGACGGCCTTTCGCCGGCGGTGTCGATCGACCAAAAGACGACGTCTAAAAACCCTCGCTCGACGGTTGGCACCGTAACCGAGATTTATGACTATCTGCGCCTGCTGTTCGCCCGTGTGGGCACCCCGCACTGTCCCGAATGCGGCCGCGTCATTGAGCGTCAGACGACCGACCAGGTTGCCGACAAGGTCTTGGCGGCGGGGGAGGGCCGCCGCGCGTTTGTGCTGGCACCGGTGGTGCGCGGGCGAAAAGGCGAGTACACCAAACTGTTTGAGGACCTTCGCGCCGAGGGCTTTAGCCGCGTGCGTGTCGACGGTGAAGTGCGCTCGCTCGACGATCCGATCGATCTGGACAAGAAGTTCAAGCACGATATCGAGGTCGTAGTCGATCGCATCGTGATCCGTGAGAACTCTCTGGGCCGTATCGCCGAGTCTGTTGAGCAGGCGACCGCGCTGGCTCACGGCAATGTAAACGTGTACATGCTGCCCGATCGTGATGCTCCCGAGGGGACCGAGGGCGAGCTGCTGGAGTATTCGTTGGCCTTGGCGTGCCCGGAGCATGGTCACTCCATTGACGATCTTCAGCCGCGTGATTTTTCGTTCAACGCTCCCTATGGCGCATGTCCTGAGTGCGACGGCCTGGGCTTTAAGAAAACCGTTGATGCCGAGGCGTTGATCGAGGACCCCTCGAAGTCCATTGCTGACGGAGTCTTTGGTAGCCTGTTTGGCAACTCGAACTACTATCCGCAGATTTTTGCTGCGGTCTGCAAACACTTTAAGGTGAGCACCGATACGCCGTGGGAGGACTTGCCCCCTCGCGTGCGTCGTGCATTCTTGGATGGCCTGGGCGATACGAAGATCTCGGTCGACTACCAAAAGCTCGACGGACGTCGCAGCCAGTGGGATACCAAGTTTTCGGGCGTTCGCAACATCCTGTACGAACGCTATACCGAGACGACGAACGAGAACACCAAGGCGCGCCTGGAGAAGTACATTCGCGAGGAGCCGTGCTCGAGCTGCCACGGCGCTCGTTTGCGCCCTGAGATGCTCGCCGTCACCGTGGGCGGCAAGTCCATTTACGAGGTTTGTTGCCTGTCGTGCCGTGAATCGCTCGAGTTTTTTGAGGGCCTGGAACTCACCGAGCGCCAACAGTTTATCGGCGGCCGTATCGTCAAGGAAATCCTGGAGCGCTTGCGTTTTCTGGTCGATGTTGGACTCGACTATCTGACGCTCGATCGTGCCTCGGCGACGCTTTCCGGTGGCGAGGCGCAGCGTATTCGCCTGGCAACGCAGATCGGCGCGGGTCTCATGGGCGTGCTCTATATTCTGGACGAGCCCTCGATCGGTCTTCATCAGCGTGACAACGAGCGCTTGATCAAGACGCTCGAGCGCCTGCGCGATATCGGCAATACCGTTATCGTCGTCGAACACGACGAGGATACAATCCGTGCCGCCGATTACGTGATCGACATGGGGCCCGGCGCCGGCGTCAACGGCGGACACGTAGTCGCGGCGGGAACGCCTGCCGATATCATGGCGTGTCCTGAGTCGATGACGGGCGCTTATCTGACCGGCAAACGAATGATCCGGGTGCCTGATGAACGGCGCAAGCCCGGTCGCGGCTGCCTTAAAATTACGGGCGCTCGAGCCAACAACCTCAAAAACGTTACTGCCAAAATCGAGTTTGGTACGCTTACGGTTGTTACCGGCGTGTCGGGATCGGGCAAGAGCTCCCTGGTTACCGATACCATTGCGCCTGCCCTTACGAATGCCATTCACCGTTCGACGCGCCCTGTGGGTCCATATAAGAAAATCGAGGGCATCGAGTGTATCGATAAGGTTATCGATATCGACCAGTCGCCGATTGGCCGCACGCCGCGTTCCAACCCTGCTACCTATATCGGCCTGTGGGATGATCTTCGCGCGCTGTTTGCGAGTACGCCGGAGTCGAAGGCGCGCGGCTACTCGCCGGGTCGTTTCTCCTTTAATGTGAGTGGCGGGCGCTGTGAGGCGTGCAAGGGCGACGGGCAGATCAAGATCGAGATGCACTTCCTTCCTGATATCTACGTTCCCTGCGAAGTTTGCGGCGGTAAACGCTACAACCGCGAGACACTCGAGGTCACCTACCGTGGCAAGACCATCTCGGACGTGCTCGACATGAGCGTCACCGAGGCGCTGGCCTTCTTTGGGAATATCCCGCAGATTAAGCGCAAGCTCCAGACGCTGTACGATGTAGGCTTGGGCTACGTGAGCCTGGGCCAGCCCGCCACGACGCTTTCGGGCGGCGAGGCGCAGCGTGTGAAACTCGCCAAGGAGCTTCATCGACGCCAGACGGGCAAGACGTTCTATATTTTGGACGAGCCGACGACCGGCCTTCATTTTGAGGACGTCCGCCAGCTGCTCGATGTGCTGCAGCGCTTGGTCGATGCGGGCAACACGGTGCTGGTGATTGAACACAACCTTGATGTCATCAAGGTTGCCGACCGCCTGATCGATATGGGTCCCGAGGGCGGTAACGGCGGCGGAACCGTCGTGGTTTCGGGCACACCGGAGCAGGTTGCGGACTGTCCGCAGAGTTATACGGGCAAGTTTTTGGCGCCGTTGCTCAGGCGTGACCGGGAGCGTCAGGCTCAACTTGATGCTCAATAAATAGGCGATTCAGTTTATGGGCGCCATCGACTCCTTGTGATTCGATGGCGCTTGCTGTGCCGAAGTGACGTATGCAGCCGAATTGGACATATACTTAATCTTTGCGTCCGAATGCGAGGGAAAGGATATGTCATGGCAAAGGCTGTAAAGACGCCAAAAACCAATGCGATGCGCGAGCTGGAAAGCGCCGGCATTTCCTATGTTCTACATACGTACGAAGACGATGGTGATGAGTCGGTGGGCCTGGGTGTCGCGATTTCGGAGCAGCTTGGCGAGGAGCCCGGTCAAGGATTTAAGACTTTGGTCTGCGTGACACCGTCCAACGACTATGTCGTGTGCTGTATCCCTGTTGCCGACGAGCTCGATCTAAAGTCCGCCGCGCGTGCCGCGGGGGAGAAGTCCTTGGCCTTGATGCATGTGAAGGATTTGCTTGCGGCGACTGGCTACGTTCGCGGCGGCTGCAGCCCGGTCGGTATGAAAAAACGCTACCGGACGCTCATTGATGAGACATGTGTCCTTTGGGATACCATTTTTATTTCGGGAGGCAAGCGTGGTTATCAGCTCGAGCTTGCACCCGATGATTTAATTGCATTTTGCGGGGCGACGGTTGCCGCGATTACGAGAGAGGACTGAGCGATGGCGCAGGAAGAATTGAAGCGCGGAGCTCATTTTGCAAAAGAATCTGCGCCTCAGACACCCTCATCCGAAGCTTCTTCGTCGCGAGATGACACTGACGACATGGGCTCGTCGGACTACTCCACGGTTGGTCGTTCCGCCGGGCTTATGACCATCCTGACCATTGTGTCTCGCGTCACCGGTTTTATCCGCACGTGGGCAATGGCGGCCGCTATCGGCATGTCGCTACTTTCGTCCTCCTATCAGGTCGCCAACAACCTGCCCAATATGCTCTACGAACTCGTGATGGGCGGCATGCTCGTGACGGCGTTTTTGCCCGTGTACATGGGCGTGAGGCGTGAGCAGGGTCGCGAGGCCTCGAACGAGTACGTGGGCAACCTGCTCGGCATTCTGCTTTTGGTGCTGGGTGGCATTTCGTTGCTGGGGACCGTGTTCGCCCCGGGCTTTATCTGGACGCAATCGTTCCTTTCGGGTGACGGCGGCAGCATGGATACCGCTGCGTTCATGTTCCGTTTCTTTGCCATCCAGATTCTGTTTTATGGTTTGGGCTCGGTGTTCTCGGGCGTTCTCAACGCACACCGCGACTACTTCTGGTCGACGTTTGCCCCGGTCCTCAACAATGTGATCGTCATTGCGAGCTTTATGGGTTTTGCGCCCGTGTCCGCACAGTTTGGCGAACGTGCCGGCATCATCTTGATTGCGGCCGGTACGACCCTCGGTGTCTTTGTTCAGATGGCATGTCAGATTCCCGCGCTTAGCAAGCACGGCGTGCATCCCCATATCCATATCGACTTTAAGGACCCCGCGCTGCGCCAGACGATTGCGCTCGGTATCCCGACGCTGCTCGCCACGGTGTGCATGTTTGTCTCGACTTCTATCACCAACGCTGCCGCGCTGGTGGTCCAGCCCGAGACTGGTCCTTCCGTCATCGCCTATGCGCGCCTGTGGTACACGCTGCCCTACGCGCTGATTGCCGCCTCGCTTTCGACGGCGCTCTATACCGAGCTCTCTCACGACGCACAGGAGAAGGATTACGACAGCGTACGCACGGGCATTTCGCGTGGCGTCGCCCAGATGCTGTTCTTCCTGATTCCGTTCGCACTGTACCTGATTGTCTTCGCACGTCCGCTCAACATGATCTACTGTGCTGGCAAGTTCGATGAATCCGGAGTGGCGCTGGTGTCCGAGTACCTTGTCTACCTAGCGCTCTCGCTGCCGCTCTACGGCGTGGTCGTGTTGATGCAGAAGAGCTTCTCTGCCTTGCTCGACATGAAGCCCTATAGCCGCTATTGCCTGTATTCTGCCATCGGCCAGGCCGGCTCGGTTCTGCTGTTTGGCGTTGTGCTGGGCTTCGGTATGCCGGCAATCGCGCTTTCGTATGTTGTCGACTACGTGATCTTGGTCGGCTGTTCGCTGTGGTGGCTGCGTCGTCGCCTGCGTGGCCTTCAGGTCAAATCTATCCTGCATGGCGGTTTCTTTGGCCTTTTGCTCGGTGGTCTAGGTGCTGCCGCAGGCGCCGGCGTCATGTGGGTGCTTGAACACTTTGTCGGGGCACTTGGCGGCTCGATTCTGATTACTCTTGGCTACGTTTGCGTTGCGGGTGTCGTCTCGCTTGCTGTTACCTTTGGCCTTGCCGTCGTCCTTAAGATGCCTGAGGTCTCGGCGCTGCTTCGTCGCAAGTAGGTGCGTGTGGCCGGTCACGACAACATTCCAACGCTTGCCGAGCAGGTTTCGCGCGTTCCCACACAGCCCGGATGCTACCTTTGGAAGGATGCCAAGGGCGATGTCATCTACGTGGGCAAGGCAAAAAACTTGCGTTCCCGTATGCGCCAGTACGTGACACTGCAGGATGAGCGTCAAAAGATCCCGCTGATGATGCAGCTGGTGGCGAGCTTTGACTATATCGTGGTGGAGACCGAGCACGAGGCGTTGGTGCTCGAGCGCAATTTGATTGGTCAGTACCATCCGTACTTTAACGTCGACCTCAAGGATGACAAGAGCTACCCCTTTATCGCCATTACAAAGGGCGACCTGTATCCCGCTATCAAATATACGCGCGAGCGTCATAAGCCGGGAACGCGTTATTTTGGTCCCTATACCGATAGCCGTGCGGCACGTGAGACGATAGATACGCTGCGCAAGGTTATCCCCATCTGCTCCGCATCCTGTGCGGAGTGGCGTCGTTGTCGTCGTATCGTCGAGTCCCACAGGGGCGAGGAAGACATCGTCAATATGATTTGCGCGCAAAACGGGCGTCCCTGCTTTGACTACCATGTCGGGCGCGGCCCGGGTGCGTGTGTCGGCGCGATTTCTCCTACGGACTATGCCAAGAACGTCAAACGTGTCGAACGTTTTTTGTCGGGCCATCGCAAGGATGTCGTCGATGAGCTGACCTCCGAGATGACGGATGCCGCCGAGGCGCTCGACTTTGAGCGCGCGGCACGCGTCAAACGTCGTTTGGAGGTCATCAGGGGTCTGGACGACCGTCAGCAAGTCGTTTTTCCCTCCAGTGTCGATATCGATGTCATCGGTTTCTATCGCGAGGAGACCATCTCCGCCGCTTGCGTCTTTGTCGTGCGTGAGGGTCGAACGGTTCGAACCTGCGAGTTCATTCTTGACAAGGGTCTTGATGTTGACGAGGAAGAGCTCCAGTCGGGCTTTCTTAAGCGCTATTACGACGAGACGGCCGATATTCCAGCTGAGATAAACCTCTCTGTCGAGCTTGAGGATGCGGAGGCGCTGGGGGAGTGGCTTGCAGGCAAGCGCGAGCGTTCCTGCCATCTCCATAGGCCGCAGCGTGGCGAAAAGCACCGTTTGCTCGATATGGCATCCAAAAATGCGCGCCATGCCCTCATGCGCTACATGATGCGAACGGGGTACGCTGACGACCGCACCAATCAAGCGCTCCTGGAGCTCGAAAGCGCGCTGGCGCTGCCGGCGCCGCCGATGCGTATCGAGTGCTTCGATATCTCGACGCTGCATGGAACCTTTACCGTCGCCTCGATGGTGGTGTTTACCAACGGACGCGCCGACAAGAGCCAGTACCGTCGTTTTAAAATTCAGGCCGAATTGGACGAGGCAAACGACTTCGTGTCGATGTCCGAGGTTTTGGGACGACGCTATGCTCCCGAGCGCATGGCCGACGAGCGCTTTGGCTCGCGCCCCGATTTGCTCGTTGTCGATGGCGGTAAGCCGCAATTGACCGCTGCGATCAAGCAACTTGAGGCTCTTGGGCTCGATATACCAGTTTGTGGCTTGGCAAAGGCCGATGAGGAAGTTTTTGTGCCTTGGGACGAGACTCCCGTCGTGCTGCCGACCGGGTCTGCTTCGCTCTATCTAATTAAACAGGTGCGCGATGAATCGCACCGTTTTGCAATCACATTCCATCGTGAGTTGCGCGATAAAGCCATGACAGTTTCGGTACTCGATGACGTTCCAGGCGTGGGACCCACCAGAAAACGTGCCCTTATGCGCCATTTTGGTTCGATGAAGCGTTTGCGCGCGGCGAGCGAGCAAGAGATCGCGGAAGTTCGCGGCATACCTGCCGATGTTGCCAAGGCGGTCCACGAGGCGCTCGTTGCGTGGAATGCCGAGCGCGCCGAGGCGGCGGCTGGCCATTCCGATAGCTAAACACGAGCCTAAACTACTGATATACATGATTGCGTGATTTTCAACCATTTATTTCGCCATGATTGCATGCTGGTTTCGGGTTTTATTAACGCTAAAACGTTTGACTAGTCATGGTGAACAACCCTGCTATCCTGCGGGTTGACGAAGACTGATATCTCACCTCGTCGATACATACTGTCTGGCGAATCATTTGTCAATGAATTCGGTGAACGGTAGTAAATACCGTTCAAGCGTATGTATGTATCGGTCGCCGAGCGCGGCACCTCAGTTGGGTTCGTCGGTAGGTAAGGTATATATCGTCCGCAAGTTGCGCGGGGGCAAGTCTAGGTGCTCCCGAGTAAGATTCTCTATTGATAGGAGAAGACATGGCCATCATCAACAAGGGTATGTCCAGGCGTTCGTTCCTCGGCCTCACCGGCAGCGTCGCTGCTGTCGCCGGCCTTGGTCTCACTGGCTGCGGTGGCAGCTCTAGCGACGAGGGTTCCGCTTCCGGCTCCACCGATTCCGCCAACCGTGGCGGCGGCGTGATCACCGCTGGTTCCGCTTACGCTCCGTCCAGCTTCGATCCCGCCAGCACCGGCTCCGCTGTGGGCCTGGGTGCTAACTGGCACGTCGTCGAGGGCCTCTACGGCATCGATTACCACGACTACAGCACCTTCAACGAGCTCGCCACCGACGATCCCAAGTCTGTGGACGACACCACTTTCGAGGTCACCATCCGCAAGGGCGCCAAGTTCTCCGATGGCACCGAGGTCACCGCTGACGATGTCGTTGCCTCCTACACCGCTTGCGCCGCTTCCGCTACCTATGCTCCGTTCTTCCAGCCCTTCGAGTCCATCGAGGCCAAGGACGCCAGCACCGTGACGGTCAAGACCAAGGTCCCCAACTTCTCCCTGCTCAAGGATCGTCTGGCCATCGTCCGCGTTACCCCGGCCACCCAGACCGAGGAGGATCGCGCCAAGCAGCCGATCGGCTCCGGCCCCTGGATGTACGACTCTATCTCCGATACCGAGATCACCCTGGTTCCCAACCCCGAGTACAACGGTGAGTATGCTGCCGAGGATAAGAAGATCCAGTACAGCATCCTGACCGACCCCACTGCTCGCGTTACCGCTCAGCAGGAGGGCTCCACGCTCGTTATGGAGCTCGTTACCGCTGACGCCGTCGACCAGCTCGAGAGCGCCGGCTGCAAGATTGACAACGTTCAGGGTTTCGGCACCCGCTTCATCATGTTCAACGTCGCCAAGGAGCCTTGGAACAACGTCAAGGTCCGTCAGGCTGTCATGTATGCGCTCGACACCGAGAAGATGGTCAGCAACACCTTCGCCGGCCTTGCCACCGCTGCCAGCTGCTACCTGCCCAAGAGCTTCACCAACTATCATGAGGCTTCCACGGTGTACAAGACCGACACCAAGAAGGCTAAGAAGCTCATCGAGGAGTCTGGCATCACCCCGGGTGCCATCACCCTGCGCACCACCGACAACGAGCAGATTAAGGGCATGGCCGCCCAGGTCAAGAACGACCTCGACGCTCTCGGCTTCGATGTGACCATCCAGACCGATACCTCGCCGGCCACCTACGCCGCCATCGACGGCGGCGAGGCCTACGATATCCTCCTTGCCCCTGGCGATCCTTCCTGCTTCGGCGCCGACCCCGACCTGCTGCTCAACTGGTGGTACGGCGACAACGTCTGGATGCAGACCCGTTGCCCGTGGAAGGAGTCCGCTGAGTGGCAGAAGCTCCACGGTCTCATGGACGAGGCTCTTGCCGCCGAGGGCGACGAGCAGCAGAAGAAGTGGAACGAGTGTTTCGACATCATTGCCGACAACGCCGTTCTGTACCCCGTTGTCCACGTCAAGACCGTCTCCGCTTCTTGGGACGATCCGTCCACTGCGCCCAATGGCGAGGCCCTCGATGGTTTCAAGGGCATCGGCACGACGAGCATGTCCTTCAGGGGCGTTGCGACCGTCAAGGCGTAAGACTCGCTTGAGTCTATATGCAGGATGTCGGTCGTTGGGACCGTATCCTCATAGTTGAAACAAAGACCCGGGCGGCAACGATGTCGCTCGGGTCTTGTAATGAGTATCCGTACTCATATACCAGTTGGTCCTACCGACAAAAGAAAGGGGAGAGAACGTGAACAACTTGCTACGTTTGATTGGAAGGCGTCTTGTGGCGCTGCCGATCATGGCATTGGGCGTCACCGTCCTGGTGTTCTTCCTTATGTCGTTCTCCAAGACCGACCCCGCCTACACGGCGTTGGGTGACGGTGCCTCGCCCGAGGCGGTTGCCGAGTACCATGAGAAGTATGGTCTGGACGACCCCTGGCCCGTGCGCTACGTGCGCTATATGGGCGATTTGATCCATGGCGACATGGGCACCTATGGTGCTGCCCGCAACTCCGTTGCCAAGCGCATCTCCACGGCCCTGCCCGTCACGATGCAGCTGACCTTCATCGGTCTTGCCATCGGTGCGGTCGTTTCGTTTTTGCTCGGCGTCATCGCGGCACTGTATCGCGACAAATGGCCGGACCAAGTAATCCGTGTCTTTTCCATCGCCGGCTTGGCAACCCCGTCGTTCTGGCTTGCCGTTCTGTTGATCCTGCTGTTCTCTTCCTACCTTAAGGTGCTCCCGGCATCGGGCGCTCTGCCTCACTTCACCACGAATCCGGTTGGCTATCTGGGGCGTATGATCATGCCCGCTATCGCCTTGGCATTTCCGCTGACGGGCCAGATGACTCGTATCGTGCGTACCGCCATGGTCGAGGAGCTCGACAAGGATTATGTCCGTATGGCTCGCGGCGCCGGCGTTCCCGAGAAGGTCGTCGTCGGCATCAACGTTCTTCGCAATGCGCTGATCACCCCGGTCACCACCCTCGGTCTTAAGATCGGTTACCTCATGGGCGGCGCCGTCGTCATCGAGGTTATCTTCAACCTCCCCGGCATGGGCACCGCGATTCTGCAGGGCGTTCAGGGCAACGAGGCGAACCTGGTTCAGGGCGTCGTCATCGTCGTTGCTCTTGCCTTCATCATCATCAACATCGTGGTTGACATGCTCTACCTGCTCATCAACCCGCGCATCAGGACGGTGTAGATTATGGTAAAGATTCGAGAGAAGCAAACCGAGCAGCTCGAGAAGGCTGCCTCCAAGGGGCTCAAGCTCGGTGGCTGGAAGAAGATGACGCTGTCTTCTAAGATTGCCGCCGTCGTGCTGGTGCTGGTCGCCCTGACTGCGATTCTGGCGCCCCTTCTTGCCCCCTATAGCCCGGTCGAGATCTTTACGGCTCGCCAGGCTCCCGGCAACGGATTTATCTTCGGTACCGACGATAAGGGTCGCGACATTCTGTCGCGTATGCTCTACGGTGGTCGTTACTCGCTGATTATCGGCTTTGGCGCCACCGCCATGGCTCTGGTCTGCGGCTCGGTCGTGGGCGCCCTTGCAGCGGTTTCGCGCAAGGCCGTCTCCGAGACGATCATGCGTATCTTGGACATCATCATGTCCATCCCGGGCATCGCCCTCGCGGCCGTCTTCGTCTCCATCCTGGGCAACTCCGTGCCGTCGATCATCTTCGCCATCGGCTTTATGTACACTCCGCAGATTGCCCGTATCGTACGCGCCAATATCGTGTCCGAGTACGGCGAGGACTATGTCCGCGCGGTCATCGTTTCCGGCGCCAAGGCTCCGTGGATTTTGATTAAGCATGTTCTGCGTAACTGCATCGCCCCGATCATGGTCTTCACCGTTACCCTGGTCGCCGACGCCATCATCTTCGAGGCCTCGCTGACCTTCATCGGCGCTGGTATCCAGGAGCCCACCGCTACCTGGGGCAACATCCTCGCCGACGCCCGCGGCGGCGTGCTCGCCGGTCGTTGGTGGCAGGCGCTGTTCCCGGGCCTAGCCATCATGATCACCTGCCTGGCGCTCAACATCCTCTCCGAGGGCATTACCGACGCCATGGCCGCTGCTCCCTCCGCTGCCCTGGATCCTACCGATTCCTCCAAGCGTCGCGAGGCCGACCTGCTGGTCTCCGACCCCGTTCGCGCCTACAAGGAGCAGGCCCAGTCCCTCTCCGCTCGCCTTGGCGCCCTGCGCGATGTCGAGCTCAAGCGTGACGATCGCCACGTGCCCGACGAGTCCGTTGAGCCGATTCTCTCGGTCCGTGACTTCTGCATCCAGTTTGAGCATCACGGTGATATCAACGTCGTCGACCATGTCAACTTTGACGTTCGTCCTGGTCAGACCATGGGCCTGGTGGGCGAGTCCGGTTGCGGTAAGTCCATCACCACGCTGGCCATCATGGGCCTGACCGACGATGACGAGCATCTTTCCGGCGAGGTTCTCTGGGAGGGTCGCGACCTGCTCAAGATGAGCAAGAAGGAGTGGTTCGGCCTGCGCGGTACCGATATCGCTATGGTCTATCAGGACGCCCTGTCCTCGCTTAATCCCTCCATGCTCATCTCTGCCCAGATGAAGCAGCTCACCAAGCGCGGCGGAACCCGCAGCGCCGAGGAGCTCCTGGAGCTCGTCGGCCTCGATCCCAAGCGCACGCTCGAGAGCTATCCGCACGAGCTTTCCGGCGGCCAGCGTCAGCGTGTCCTGATCGCTATGGCCCTTACCCGCGACCCCAAGCTGGTCATCTGCGACGAGCCCACGACCGCTCTGGACGTTACCGTCCAGAAGCAGGTCATCAAGCTGCTCAACGATCTTCAGGCCAAGCTCGGCTTTGCCATGATCTTTGTTTCGCATGACCTGGCTCTGGTCGCCGAGGTTGCCCATAACATCACGGTTATGTACGCTGGCCAGGTTATCGAGCAGGCACCCACCAAGGAGCTGCTCACCAACCCGATCCACGAGTACACCCGCGGTCTTCTGGGCTCCGTTCTGTCCATCGAGAGCGGCTCGGGCCGTCTGCACCAGGTCCCCGGCGCCGTTCCCAGCCCGCGCGATTTCCCCAAGGGCGATCGCTTCGCACCCCGCTCGAGCCATCCGCGTATTGGCCTGGATACCCGTCCGGTCTTCAAGCGCGTGCCCGGCACCGAGCACTTCTATTCCGAGCTCCCCGACGAGGTGCTCAAGGCAAATGGTTTGACCCCTCACGCGGAGGTGATGTAGATGAGCGATACCGCAGTCAACGGCGTCGAGCCGATCATCTTCCTTGATGACGTCCACGTCACCTTTAGGACCCGTACCGGCTCGATTCTGCACCCCAACCTGGTTCACGCCGTCCAGGGTGTAACGATTAAGCTCATGCCCGGTCAGACGATCGGCATCGTCGGCGAGTCCGGTTGCGGTAAGTCCACCACCGCTAACGTCATGTGCGGCCTGCAGGCCCCCACGAGCGGCAAGGTCTACTTTAAGGGCAAGGACGTTACCAAACGTACCGCCGAGGACCGTCGCCACATGGGTCGCGTCATCTCGGTCGTGTTCCAGAACCCGGCCACGGCGCTCAACCCCCGCATGGTCGTTCGCGAGCAGCTGCTCGACCCCATGCGCGTCCACAACCTGGGTACCGAGGCCGAGCAGGAGAAGCGCGTCAAGGAACTCTTGGAGCTCACCGGTCTGCCCAGCTCCGCTGCCGAGGTTCTTCCCGGCCAGCTTTCGGGCGGCCAGCGTCAGCGCGTCGCAATTGCCCGTGCCCTGTCGCTGAACCCCGATGCCATCATCGCCGACGAGCCCACCTCGGCTCTGGACGTTTCGGTCCGCGCGCAGATTCTGAACCTGCTGACTGACCTTAAGAAGGAGCTCGGCCTGGCCATGGTGTTCATCAGCCATGACATCCAGACGGTCCGCTATATCTCTGACGACATCATCGTTATGAATGGCGGCAAGATCGTCGAGCAGGGCGAGGCCAAGCAGGTCTTCCAGCACCCCCAGGACCCCTACACCAAGATGCTGCTCGGCGCTGCGCCGTCGCTGCTGCATCCCAAGCTCGGCGAGTAACCTCGCTTTCCCTCCCGTGCGCCCGGTTCCCTTGCCGGGCGCACCTCCGTTGCGATTTCGAAAGGTTGGGTTCACGAGCCATGCCAAGTGCTCAGGAGCTACAACATCAATTTGGTGAATATCGAGGCGCCATGCCCCGTCCATCAGATTTCGATCTCTTTTGGAAGGATCGCATGGCCGAGGCCGACGCCGTCGGGCTTGACTATGCGATCGAGACGGCATCGGTCACCGATGCCGCGACCTGCCAGCTTTTCGACCTCTGGTATACCGGCATGTGTGGCGCTCGCCTGCATGCCAAGTACCTTAAACCCGTCTCGGACGAGCCCGTGCCATTGGTGCTTCAGTTTCATGGGTATCCGGGTGCAAGCCGCAGCTGGTTTGAGCAGGCGTCGTTTGCGGGCATGGGCATGGCACTCATCGCCCTCGACTGCCCCGGCCAAGGAGGTCCCTCCGAGGACATTGGTGGATTTGAGGGCACAACGGTTGCCGGGCATATCGTCGCCGGCATCGACGGCGACCCGGCCAACCTCTACTATGTCCGCTTACACCAAGATATTCGAATCCTGTGCCGTATTGTTCGTGAGCTCGAGGGCATCGATCTTGCCCGTGTGTTTGTGAACGGCGCGTCGCAGGGCGGCGGTTTGGGTATTGCGACCTGTGCGCTTAATAGCGAGCTTATCAATCGTGCCGCCATCCTCTATCCCTTCCTGTCGGATTTCCGCCTGGTCTGGGATTTGGATGCCGACGACATTGCCTACGAAGGCCTGCGCTATTGGTCTCGCTGGTTTGATGAGGACTCGACTCGTATTGACGAAGCCTATGCCAAGCTGGCGTACTTCGATTCCAAGAACTTTGCCCCTATGGTCAAATGCCCCGTGCTGTTTGGCACTGGCACAGCCGATATCGTCTGTCCGCCAGCGACGCAGTTTGCGGTCTATAACAACCTGACCTGCGAAAAGCGTCATGAGTTCTTTGAAGGCTTTGGCCACGAGGAGATTCAGGATTTTGACGATTTGATCATTCCGTTTTTCTGCAAGGGAGGGGAGGCTCATGTCTAAGTGCGAGAGCAATGTTGACGAGCTGATTGTCCCCGGGCTCGTGGGAATTCCTGGAACGGTTTCGTCAAGGCTCGCAGAATATCGGGACTGGCGCGGTGATGTCCAAGCAGATGTTTCTGATTTAGAGACATGCGCTTCGAATCTTGAGATTCAAGGCCTGGCCATTACGGCGATTGACTTTGTTAACCCCTGCGCCCGTTACTCGGAGGTCTCCTTTGAGCTCGGTGACGATGCGATTCACGCTCGTTTGATCGAGCCTGTCGGTCGTGCCCGAGTATCTGAGCGCGTGCCGCTGTGCCTGATGTTCCACGACATCGATCGGCCTGTGCGCGGCTGGCATCACATGACGAGATTTGCCGCCATGGGGTATGCCGTCCTCGCGCTGGATGACGATGTTGCTGGTGCGGACGACCTGCAGCGGGGGATTTCTTCGTCCGCTTTTGTCGAGCGCGTCCGTTGGGGTTGCGCGTTGGCGAAGGTGGCGCGCAATCTTGATGGCATGGACCCCGACCGCATCTTTGCATGGGGCGAGGGCCTTGGCGGCGGAGTCGCGCTGGCGGTTTCTGCTCTGGACGAGCGGGGCCTCGCCTGCACGGCGGTTGCCAATCCAATTCCCGGTGGCCTTGAGGCGCTGTCGTCTCGGGTGCGCGGATCGGTGCTCATGGGCACATCGCTCATGGATGCCGCGAGCGACCCCAAGGGCCAGTTTGCCGTATTCAACGGTCTTGAGTGTGACCGGAGGCATATCGTCTATGCCAAATACGCTCACGAGCGCATCAATGCGTTCGAAAACGAAGTCGTCGACTTCTTTAACCAAACGTTCTACCCGTGTTCTTTGGCCTAGGCGGCCTGGACACTGCCAACAAGAGTGGGCGGCATAGGGCTGCCCGCCAGACAACTAAGGAGATTCTTGTGGCAACTCAGAAATTCACCGGCGTTATCCCTCCCGTCGTTGTTCCCGATACCGAAGATCACCAGCTCGACGTTGCCTCCTTTGAGCGCAGCATCAACCGCATGATCGATGCCGGCGTCGATGGCTTGTTCTTCCTGGGCTCCTCGGGCGAGGTCGTCTTCTCCACCGACGAGCGTCGCCGTCAGATCATCGCCGAGGCCGTCCGTATCGTCGACCACCGCGTTCCCGTTCTGGTCGGCATCATCGACACCGAGACCGAGCGCATGATCGAGCACGGTAAGGTCGCTCAGGAGCTGGGCGCCGATGCTCTCGTCGCCACCTGCCCGTTCTATGCCCTGCAGGGCATGACCGAGGTCGAGGAGCACTTCCGCATCCTGCATGAGGAACTCGACCTGCCCATCTTCGCCTACGACATCCCCGTGTGTGTCCACACCAAGCTCCCCTGGAAGCTCCTTGCCAAGCTCGGTGCCGAGGGCGTTCTGGCCGGCGTCAAGGATTCCTCGGGTGATGACATCTCGTTCCGCTACCTCGTTCAGGAGAACGAGAAGAACGGCCATCCGATGAGCATCCTCACCGGTCACGAGGTTGTTGTCGACGGCGCTTACCTCGGTGGCGCCGACGGTTCCGTCCCGGGTCTCGCCAACGTTGAGCCCGAGGGCTACGTGCGTCAGTGGAAGGCCGCTCAGGCTGGTGACTGGGCTACCGTCAAGGCCGAGCAGGATCGCCTCAATGAGATTTCGCATATCTGGGATGTCACCTCGGGCGTCCAGGGCTATGCCGGTGGCGTCGGCGCCTTCAAGACCGCTATGAACCTCATGGGTATCTTCGACAGCCCGACCATGCCGCGCCCGGTGAAGGCCATGACCGGCGAGAACGTCGAGGCTATTAAGAAGGTCCTCCAGGACAACGGTCTCCTGTAAAGCTTCCCCGGGCACCCGATCTTGGGGCTCAAGCGGTCGAGCGTGACCCATTAGGTCAACGCCCGACCGCTTTCACCCCAACCTCGGACACCCGGGAAACCTTTACCAAGCTGCGGCGATAACGCAGCCTTCATTTCCTGTAGTTGTTTTTATCTCCTAAGGAGAGCGACATGGAGAACAAGTACGTCTGCTCTGTCGATATCGGCGGAACTAAGATCGCGACTGCCATCATGGAGTACCCGGCTGACGGTAGTGTGCCCCGTCCCGTCTTTGAGGCCGAGGTTCCCACCGAGGCCCAAGAGGGCGGCGAGGCCGTCTTCCAGCGTATCGAGGCGTCCATCAAGGCCGCTCTCGAGGCGAATCCCGATGTCGAGGTCCTTGGCGTCGGTATCGGCGCCGCCGGCGTCGTCGATCCCAAGACGGGCGCCATCGCGTATGCCAATGAGATCATGCCCGGCTGGTCCGGCGTTCAGTTGGGGCCGCGTCTGCGCGAGGACCTCGGTCTTCCCGTTGCCGTTGTGGGCGACGTGCAGGCTCATGCTCTGGGCGAGGCCCACTGGGGCGTCGGCAAGGGCAAGTTCTCCGTCTTGTGTCTTGGCATCGGCACGGGCATCGGCGGCGCATATGTCGAGAGCGGCCGCGTGATGCAGGGCTTCCATGGTGCTGCCGGTCATATGGGCCACATTGAGTGTTCGGCTGCCGCCGGCATTCCCTGCGCCTGCGGGCGTTCCGGCCATCTGGAGTCGGTTGCTTCGGGCACTTCCATTGGTCGAATGTACGATGAGCGTTTTGGCCGCGTCGACCCCAGCCGTCCTTCGGTCGGTCGCGATGTGAACGATCTGTGCCGTGCGGGCGACGCAAAGGCGACCGAGGTCATCCATGACGCCGGCTTTGCGCTGGGGGCCAGCTTGGGCTCGCTCGCTAACATCCTGGACCCTGAGGTCATCGTGCTTTCGGGCGGCGTGATTCACCAAGGTCCCGATTGGCGTTCGCAGACGTGGAAGGATTCGGTGCACAAGGGCTATGCCAGCCAGGCGCTCGATCCGCTTCAGGACACGCCGATCCTCATCGGTTCTCTGGAGGGCGATGCTCCGCTCATCGGTGCCGCCGAGCATCTTCTTGCTTCGTTGAAGTAAACATAACTACCAAGTGTGCCTTCTGAGGTGCCGCAGATTGACGTGAAAGAGGAGCGAAGCGTACTTCGGTACGCGAGCGACGGTTTGAACGTCAAGGTGCGGCGTCTCAGAAGGCTGTTTTGAGAAAGGTTGAGTCGAACATGACCGTTGATCCTTTGATCCAGTCCCTGAAGGGCAAGCTCGTCGTGAGCGTTCAGGCGTATATGGGCGAGCCGCTTCGTACGCCCGAGACCATGGCGCAAATGTCTCGCGCTTGCGAGCTCGGCGGCGCCGCCGCCATTCGCTGCCAGGGCCTTGCCGACATTGCCGCCATTAAGGGTCGCTGTGAGGTTCCCGTCATCGGCCTGTGGAAGGATGGGCACGAGGGCGTTTACATCACGCCGACGCTGCGTCACGCTCGCGCCTGCGTTGCTGCCGGTGCCGATATCGTGGCGATCGACGCCACCGATCGTCCGCGCCCCGATGGCAAGACGGTCGAGGATACCTTCCGCCCGCTGCACGAGGAGGGTGTGCTCCTGATGGCGGATTGTGCCACCATCGAGGATATTCGCCGTGCTGTTGATATGGGCTTTGACCTGGTATCCACCACGCTTTCTCACGGCGTCGCCGCCATCGACTGCACCATGGCCGATGGCCCCGACCTGCCGCTCCTGCGTCAGGCGACTGAGGAATTCCCCGGCCTTCCTATCATTTGCGAGGGTCGCGTGCATACGCCCGAGGAGGCTCGCGCCGCGATCGATGCTGGCGCCTGGGCCGTTGTCGTCGGCACCGCCATCACGCACCCCACGAGTATTACGAGTTGGTTCAAGGCTGCACTTGAGGCGTAAGACAGGCCTCGTATCCGCTCGGGGCGGTATACTCAATATAGGCAATTGACCGCGCGGGATCCGGGTTGCTGGGTCCCGCGCTTGTTTTCGGGAGGCAGCACATGCAAAAGGGAGATGCCATGGATGCGGCGGAGCGCTCGGAGCGCATCCCCGATATCGTCATCATCACCGGAATGTCCGGATCGGGCCGCACACAGGCCATGCACGTGTTCGAGGACATGGGCTATTTTTGCATCGATAACCTGCCTCCGCGTCTCATCGCCCAGCTTGCCGAGCTCGTCGGCATCAATACGGGCGTGGGCAGGCATCTCGCCGTCACCTGTGACCTGCGCAGCCAGGGCTTGTTCGATGAGCTGCTCGATGCCGTTGCCGCACTCGAGGAGCGCGAGATGAGCTGTGACATCGTGTTTCTCGAGGCCTCTGACGAGGTGCTGATCCGTCGTTATAGCGAAAACCGCCGCCGCCATCCCATTGCCAAGCCGGGGGAGACTACGGCCGATGCGATTCAGCGCGAGCGCCTGCAGCTGCAGGGTGTGCGCGACCGAGCCGATATGATCATCGACACGAGCCGCCTGCGTACCTCTGCCCTGCGCAACAAATTGCGCATGGCGTTCTCCGAGTTGTCCGACCAGCAGCTCATGGACGTTCACGTGTTCTCGTTTGGCTTTAAGCACGGTATGCCCGTTGAGGCGGACATTATGATCGACGTTCGCTTCCTGCCCAATCCGTTCTACGATCCCGAGATGCGCACCATGACCGGTCTCGATAAGAAGGTCTCCGACTTTGTTCTGGACCATCCCAAGACCCAGGAGTTCTGGAAAGCTTGGACGCAGCTGCTCGATACGGTGATGCCGGGCTATATCGCGGAGGGCAAGCCACAGCTTTCTATTGCCATCGGCTGCACGGGCGGTCAACACCGCAGCGTTGCCATCGCCGAGGCCACGGCACGTTATTTGGAAGGCGCTCAATATCACGTGAGCATTTCCCACCGCGACCTGTCGCGCGCCAACACGAAAGCATAGGCCTGCATGTCGTTTACCGCCGAGGTGCGTGACGAACTCGCGCGCTGCGAACCCGAATGTGAATACTGCGATTTGTCGACGCTTGCCGCCCTGACGCGTGTGAGCGGTACACTTTCGCTGGCCGGCTCCGGGCGGTATCGTTTGACGGTCGCGACCGAGACGGGCGCCGTCGCGCGCACGATGATCACACTGACGCATCGCATCCTTAAGCTCAAAACGGAATTCACCGTTCGTAAATCTGTATTGCATAAGGTTCGAAACTACCTCATCACCTTGCCTGATCAGCCAGACCTGGATAAGGCTCTGGTGCTGCTGGGCATCCTCGACCGCAGGGGAGGACTTGTCGCCGGCGTGCCCCGACATATCGTTGCCCGTCCCTGCTGCAGGCTTGCCTATATCCGCGGCGCGCTCATCGCGGGCGGCTTCGTGGCCGATCCACGCGGCGATTTTCATTTGGAGATCGCGGTGCAGGGCGAGCAATATGCCAAGGGGCTTTGCGATCTGTTGGAGCAGATTGGGGTCCATGCTCGTGTTAATGCGCGGCGGGGGTCATATGCCGTGTACATTAAGAGCGCCGAGGAGATCGAGCAGCTCCTAAAGCTGGTCGGCGCCAAGCGCAGCGTTGCCGAGATCGAGGAAGCGCGCGCGGTCAAATTGGTTAAGAACGACGTAAACCGTCGCGTGAACGCCGAGCTCGCCAACCAGACCAGAAGCGCCGGTGCCGCCCAGCATCAGCTTGCGTTGATCGATGAGCTCGAGCAGCGTGGCCTTCGCGATGCGCTTCCGGATGCCTTGGCGGTCTTTTGCGACCTTCGCGAGCGCTACCCCGATCTGTCACTGCGTGATTTGGGGGAGATGGCTGACCCTCCCTTGTCGAAGTCGGCCCTCTACCATCGTGTTTTACGGCTTGAAAAGCTCATTGAAGCAAACAGGTAGTTTGAAGTATCGACTTATATATGGATTTAACTGCTATTTTAGTCTTTAAAACGTTTTAACGTAAATTTGATTTTCAATTTCGAGCATTCTCGTGAAATTCAAGTCAAAAAAAAGGTATATTAGGCGAGTGGTTAGTTTGTGGGCCTCAACGGCGGGCGCTGTAGCTCGCGGGGGCCTTACGAAAGGAGACACAATGGCAGTAAAGGTTGCTATTAACGGCTTCGGTCGCATCGGTCGTCTGGCTTTCCGTCAGATGTTCGGTCATGAGGGCTCCGAGATCGTCGCTATCAACGACCTCACCTCTCCCGATATGCTCGCTTACCTGCTGAAGTACGACTCCACGCAGGGCAACTACGCTCGCGATCACGAGGTCGTTGCTGGCGAGGATTCCATCACCGTTGACGGCAAGGAGATCAAGATCTACAAGGAGGCCGACGCCAACAACCTGCCTTGGGGCGACCTCGACGTTGACGTCGTTCTCGAGTGCACCGGCTTCTACACCAGCAAGGCTAAGGCTCAGGCCCACATCAACGCTGGCGCCAAGAAGGTCGTCATCTCCGCTCCGGCTGGCAGCGATCTGCCCACCATCGTGTACAACGTCAACCATGAGACGCTGACCGCTGAGGACAACATCATCTCCGCTGCTTCCTGCACCACCAACTGCCTCGCCCCGATGGCCAAGGGTCTGAACGACTTCGCTCCCATCGTGTCCGGCATCATGACCACCATTCACGCCTGGACTGGCGACCAGATGCCGCTCGACGGCCCGCAGCGCAAGGGCAACAAGCGTCGTAGCCGCGCCTGCGCCGTTAACATCGTCCCCAACACCACCGGTGCTGCCAAGGCTATCGGCCTGGTTCTCCCCGAGCTCAACGGTAAGCTCATCGGTGCCGCCCAGCGCGTCCCGACGCCGACCGGCTCCATCACCAACCTCTACGCTGTCGTTGACAAGAAGGTCACCGTCGACGAGGTCAACGCCGCTATGAAGGCCTACGCTGCCACCATCTCCGAGACCTTCGGCTACAACGAGGACGACATCGTCTCCACCGACATCATCGGCGAGACCCACGGCTCCATCTTCGACGCCACTCAGACCATGTGCTCTGACCTCGGCAACGGTCAGACCCTCGTTCAGGTCACCTCTTGGTACGACAACGAGAACTCCTACACCTCTCAGATGGTCCGCACCATCAAGTACTTCGAGAAGTTCGTTGCTTAATTTAGCTTTTAGCGAATAGCTCGTTGAGCGTCTAAAGAAGGGCGCGGCCTTATAGGGCTTACACCCTAGGGTCGCGCCCTTTTTATAAGAAATCGTCTGCCGTAATGGGAGGCAGACACGTACGAAAGGTAGAAGCAAACATGGCCTTTACCAAGAAGACCGTTCGCGACATCGATGTCGACGGCAAGCGCGTTCTCGTCCGCGTTGACTTCAACGTGCCTATCAAGGATGGCGTCGTTGGCGACACCACCCGTATCAAGGCTGCCCTGCCCACCATCAACTATCTCGTTGAGCACAACGCTCGCGTCATCCTCATGAGCCACCTCGGCCGTCCCGAGGGCACCGGCTTCCAGCCCGAGCTCTCCCTTGAGCCTGTCGCCAAGAAGCTCGCCGAGCTCTCTGGTCTCGACGTTGCCTTTGTCGCCGACACCTACGGCGAGAAGGCTGCTGAGGCTGTTGCCGCCGTCGAGCCGGGCAAGGTCCTCGTTCTCGAGAACGTCCGCTTCGATAAGCGTGAGAAGAAGAACGATCCCGAGATCGCCAAGAAGCTCGCTTCCTATGGTGACGTCTTCGTTCTCGATGCCTTCGGCACCGCTCACCGCGCCCAGGGTTCCGTCGTGGGCCCCGCCGCTTACCTGCCTGCCGTCGCCGGCTTCCTGCTCGAGAAGGAGGTCGACACGCTGACCGGCATCTTCGCCGAGCCCGAGCGCCCCTTCGTCGCCATCGTCGGCGGTTCCAAGGTTTCCTCCAAGATCGGCGTTCTCGATCACCTCATCGACTCTGCTGACACCCTGATCATCGGTGGCGGTATGGCCTACACCTTCTTCCTGGCTCAGGGCCTGTCCGTCGGTCAGTCCCTCAAGGAAGAGGACTGGGTCGAGCGCGCTGGCGAGATGCTCAAGAAGGCCGAGGAGAAGGGCGTCAAGATCCTGCTCCCCATCGACAACCGCGTTGCCGATCACTTTGGCGAGGACGCTGTCCCCGAGGTTGTCGCTTCCGACGCTATCCCCGACGATCGTGAGGGTATGGACATCGGCCCCAAGACCGAGGAGCTTTACGCCGAGGCCGTCAAGGGCGCCAAGACTGTGTTCTGGAATGGTCCCATGGGCGTCTTCGAGTTCGACAACTTCGCTCACGGCACCCAGGCTATCGCCGAGGCTGTCGCCGATGCCGACTGCACCTCGATCATCGGCGGTGGCGACTCTGTCGCAGCTGTCAACAAGTTCAACCTGGCCGACAAGATGAGCTGGATCTCCACCGGTGGTGGCGCTTCCATGGAGCTCGTCGAGGGTAAGGCCCTGCCCGGAGTGGAGGCGCTTCTCGATGCCTAATCGCACCCTTCTTATCGCTGGTAACTGGAAGATGAACAACGACGTCGCCGAGGCCGCCAAGCTCGCCGACGAGCTGGCTCAGGCTCTGCCCGAGGTTCCGGCCGGCGTCGAGGTGCTCGTCTGCCCTCCGACCATCGACATCACCACGGTTCATGACCGTATTCAGGCTGCCCCCATTGCCCTCGGTGCACAGAACGTGTACTGGGAGGCCAAGGGTGCCTTCACCGGTGAGTCCTCTTGCGACATGCTCAAGTCCGCTGGCTGCACCTACTGCATCATCGGTCACTCCGAGCGTCGCGACTACTTCCACGAGACCGACGAGGACCAGAACAAGAAGGCTAAGGCTCTCGTTGCCGCCGGCCTTGTTCCCGTCTTCTGCTGCGGCGAGTCCCTCGAGGTCCGCGAGGCTGGCACCTATGTCGAGCACGTCGTGAACCAGGTCAAGGCTGGCCTTGCTGGTCTTGAGATCACCTGCCCCAAGCAGGTCGTCGTCGCCTACGAGCCCATCTGGGCCATCGGCACCGGCAAGACCGCTACCGCCGAGGACGCTCAGGAGGTCTGCGGTGCTATCCGTGAGACCCTCAAGGAGATGTTCGGCGAGGAGCTCGCTAACGGCATCCGCGTGCTGTATGGCGGTTCCGCCAAGCCCGGCAACATCGCCGAGCTCGTCGCCAAGCCCGACGTTGACGGCGCCCTCGTGGGCGGCGCTTCGCTCAAGGCTGCCGACTTCGCCTCTATGGTCGTCAAGGCAGGCGAGTAGGACATATGGCACAACGTCATCTTCCTGCACTCCTGATTATCATGGATGGCTGCGGCCTTGCTCCGGCCGATGGCGAGAACGCCGTCGCCGCTGCCAAGACGCCCTTCCTTGATGGCCTGTACGAGAAGTACCCCCACACCACGCTCGGTGCTTCGGGCGAGGACGTGGGCCTTCCCGACGGCCAGATGGGTAACTCCGAGGTGGGTCACCTCAACATCGGTGCCGGCCGCATCGTGTTCCAGGAGCTTTCGCGCATCAACAATGCCATCAAGGACGGTTCCATCGCCAAGAACGAGGTTTTCGTCAAGGCTATGGACGATGTCAAGGCTGACGGTAAGACTCTCCACCTCATGGGCCTTATGAGCCCTGGCGGTGTTCATTCTCACATGAACCACGTCGAGGCTCTGGTCAAGATGGCTGCCGAGCACGGTGTCAAGACCGTTCGCGTCCACGCCTTCATGGATGGTCGCGACGTTGACCCGCAGTCCGGTGCCGGTTACATGAGTGAGTTCTGCGCTTTCCTGGCTAAGATCTCCGAGGAGACCGGTTGCGACGCTCGCGTTGCCACCGTCTCGGGCCGTTATTGGGCCATGGACCGCGATAATCGTTGGGAGCGCATCCAGCGCGCCTACGACGTCATGGTCAACGCGTCCGATGCTGATACCGACCCCGTTGCCGGTATCAAGGCCTACTACGAGAAGGACCCGCGCGGCGACGAGTTCGTCGAGCCCTTCGCTGCCCACAACGAGGGCATTCACGAGGGCGACGCGGCCATCTTCTTCAACTTCCGTCCCGACCGTGCTCGTCAGATGACCCGCGTGTTCACGGACAAGGAGTTCGACGGCTTTGAGCGCGAGCAGATCAAGCTTTCGCACTTTGTGACGATGACCGAGTATGATCCGACGTTTGACGTCGAGGTCGCCTTCCCCAAGACGTTCCCCGAGAACGTCCTGGCCGACGTTATCGCCGCCAATGGCCTGAAGCAGCTGCACACTGCCGAGACCGAGAAGTACGCCCACGTGACGTTCTTCCTCAACGGTGGCATCGAGGAGCCCAAGGAGGGCGAGGAGCGCGTGCTCGTCGCTTCCCCCAAGGTTGCTACCTACGATCTGCAGCCCGAGATGAGCGCTCCCGAGGTTACCGAGAAGCTCGTCGCCGCCATCAACGAGGATCGCGCTGATTTCTACATCGTGAACTTCGCGAACTGCGACATGGTTGGTCACACCGGTGTCTTCGACGCTGCCGTTAAGGCCGTTGAGGCTGTTGACGATGCCCTGTCCAAGGTTGTCCCGGCGATTCTCGCCAAGGGCGGCTTTGCACTGATTACCGCCGACCACGGCAACGCCGATCACATGTTTGACGTTGCTTCCGACGGCTCCAAGCATCCGTTTACGGCTCACACCACCAACCGCGTGCCGTTCATCATCGTTGATGAGAAGGCCAAGCTCACCGGTATCGAGGACGGCCGTCTTTCCGATATCGCTCCGACCATGCTCACCATGGCTGGTATTGAGCCTTCCGCCGAGATGACGGGCCGCGTGCTCGCTACCGAGGCCTAATAGAAAACAAATACCGTTTTCTAGCAAGGGGGTTGTCCACAACCGGACAACCCCCTTTTTGGTATTTCTGCCATTTCCACCCCGTCCTTGAGTGGCAGGTAGGGGAGAGCGGGGGATTGTGGTACAGTACTGGAGTTTGAACTGTTCTATTAAGGAGCTTATCTATGGGTCCGTTCCAGATTCTTCTGTTTGTCGTTTGGGCTGTTTCTGCCGTGGCGCTGACGATTCTCGTCCTGATGCATTCCGGTAAGGGCACCGGCGTTTCGGATATGATTGCCAGCTCGCTGTATAACTCCAGCTCTGCCACGGGCGTTATGGAGCAGAACCTTGACCGCCTGACCGTCATCATGGCTGTCGTGTTTGCCGTGTGCGTCGTGCTGTGCATGTTCTTCTTCCCGCAGGGCATCGTGGGCTACTAATCACGAACCGCATAAATACTTGAAAAGGGTCCCGCAAGTGCGGGACCCATTTTGTTTACATATTTGTAACAGAGTCAAAATATCCTCATATACTTCGCCCAACTAAAGAAAATCTCGACCGTTAACCGGAATTAGCCCCAAATCGTGCATAAAATGCGCTACTGTATTGCAATACGTTGGTCCGCTTTGTATAACCAGCCAAAACGGCGGACCGCGTTTGAATGGTTCGATTGGGCTGTCTTGACGTTGCCCGACCGAACTTACTTTGTCCTATCTCATAAGGAGGATGGCATGGCTGATTCTATGTTCCACCAGCCCGTTATGGGTCGTCGCGCCTTTGTCGGCGGTACCCTTGCTGCGAGCTCCATGGCTTTTCTTGCCGCATGCGGCAAGAAGGGCGGCGACGCTTCCGGTTCTGAGTCCGGTTCGACGCTGAACTTCTACATCAACAACCCGGTCTGCATCGACCCCTATAACGTCCAGGAGGACCAGGGCACTCAGGTCGAGTACCAGCTCTTTGATGCTCTGACCTCTTATGACGCCGAGAAGGGCGAGATCGTTCCGCTGGCTTGCGAGTCCTTTGAGGCCAACGACGACGCCACCGAGTTCACCTTCAAGATCAAGAAGGCCAAGTTCCACAACGGTGACGACGTTACCTCCAAGTCCTTCAAGCTCGGTTGGGAGCGTCTGGTCAACACCAAGTCGGCCATCGCTACCGAGTACGGCCCTTCCGAGGTCTCCTATCACCTTTCTATGGTCGAGGGCTATGACGACCTGCTTGCCGGTAACGCTACCGAGCTCAGCGGTGTTACTTGCCCCGACGATGAGACCCTCGTCGTCAAGCTGTCTTCCGCTTACGCCGACTTCCCCTTCGTCGCCTCTCACCCGGCTCTGGCCCCGGTTCCCGAGTGCGCCGAGTCCGATGTCAAGAGCTTCTATCTTGCACCGGTCGGTAACGGCCCGTTCATGATGGACGGCAAGTGGGAGGATGGTCAGGAGATCAACCTCAAGAAGTTCGACGATTACTATGGCGACAAGGCCAAGATCGATGGCATCCACTTCCAGGTCATCAAGGACATGGAGACTGCTTACAAGGAGTTCCAGGCCGGTAACCTCGATGTCTGCGACGTTCCCGTCGCTCAGATCGATGCCGCCAAGAAGGATCGCGGCGTGTCCAAGGACGGCTACACCATGGGTGACGGCGAGCGCATGCTGCTCGGCGCCGAGCCTTCCACGTACTATCTGACCTGCAACACCACGGCCGAGCCGTTCAACAACGCCGACCTGCGCAGGGGCATCTCCCTGGCCATCAACCGTGAGGCCATCTGCAAGACCATCTATAAGGGTACCCGTACCCCTGCCGACGGCATTGTTCCTCCGGGCATCGATGGCTACAAGGAGGGCGCATGGGAGTTCTGCGCCTACGATGTCGACAAGGCTAACGAGTACCTCGACAAGGTTGCTCCCGCTGGCGCTAACGGGGATCGTGGCATTAGCGTGACCCTTTCCTACAACCAGGACGGCGGTCACAAGGAGATCATGGAGTCCATCATCGGCGACCTCGCCAAGGTTGGCGTTACCGCTGTCTCCGATACCCCTGAGTGGTCTGCCCTGCTCGAGCAGTATCAGAACTTTAACTATCAGTTCGGTCGTCTGGGTTGGATTGCCGACTACCCGATCATGGACAACTTCCTGTATCCGCTGTTCCACTCCGACTCCCTCGGTGGCGATAACCGCTCCGGTTACAACAACCCCGAGTTCGACGCCAAGGTCGACGAGGCTCGTACTATTGTTGACGACGAGGAGCGCGTCGCTAAGATGCAGGAGGCCGACGCAATGGTCGCTGCCGACTGCCCGGTCATCCCGATTATGTTCTACACGCACACCATCGTCGGCTCCGATCGCATCAAGCACCTCTATGTCGATCCGCAGAAGCATGCCGAGCTGGGTACCGCTGAGCTCGCCTAAGAGTTTGCAGCTTCCGTGAGGGTCAAGTATTTACGTAGACCTCATGGGAAACATACAGTTCTCCCTAACCTGGGGTAAACTGGCTGATGGTAATTTTGGGATGCCGGTCTGGCGATCGGCATCCCATTTAGGTTAATCCCTAGATAGGGGAGTGGTATGGGTAAGTACATCGTTAAACGTGTGCTTCAGTTCATCCCGGTGTTTTTGGGCGTTACGCTGATTCTGTTCGCCCTCCAGAATATCGTGCCGGGAGATCCGATCAAGCTGATCGGTGGAGACAAGGCTCTGTCCCCCGAGGTGGAGCTTCAGCTTCGCGTCCGCTATCACCTGGTCCAGTCGGACGAGGACGGCAACGCGATCCTTGACGAGAACGGCGACCCCGTTCAAACGTCGCTCGTGGACCGTTACTTGTATTACATGAACGGCCTGCTTCATGGCGATCTGGGCAATTCGTATCAGCGCAAGCTGCCGGTTACGGAAATCTTTGCCCAGAAGTATCCGTATACGGTCAAACTTGCCGCGTGCGCCATCGTGCTCGAGGCAATCATGGGTATCGGTGCGGGTATCATTTCGGCGGTTAAGCGTTATTCCTTCTGGGATATTTTGGTAACGCTCACCACGTCGATTCTCGTTGCCGTCCCGGCTTTCTGGCTCGGTATGTTGCTGCAGCTGTTCTTTGGCGTCATTCTCAAGGACGCCACGGGCGGTGCATTCTCCATGCCGATCTCGGGTGCCGGCGGTTCCAGCTCTCAGTATCAGGATTGGATGCACTATGTGCTTCCGACCATTACGCTGGCTTCGGTTTCGACCGCTTATGCCGCCCGCATTATGCGTTCGCAGCTGCTTGACGTCATGAACCAGGATTACATCCGTACGGCAAAGGCCAAGGGTCTCTCCAATCGCGCGATCATCATCAAGCATGCGCTTAAGAATGCACTCATCCCCGTCGTTACCTATATTGGTGTCGACTTTGGCGGCATGCTTTCGGGCGCCATCCTGACCGAGACGGTCTTTAACTGGCCCGGTATCGGCTATGAGGTCTATCGCGCCATTAGCATGCGTGACTGGCCCATCGTTATGGGCGGCGTTACGCTCATCGTCGTCGTCGTCATGGTGATCAACCTGCTCGTCGACATTAGCTATGCATTCCTCGACCCGCGCATCCGCCTTGGCGGTCCGTCGGATAAGGCCTAAGGGAGGTACGTCTCATGCAGGAAACTGATTCTCAGTCTCAGGAGCAGGCTACCGCCACCAAGGCCGCATCTGCTCCCGCCAAGTCCCGCACGCTGTGGGGCGACGCTTTTAAGCGTCTCCGTAAGAACAAGCTCGCCGTTATCGGTGTCTGCTGGATCATCATCGTCGTTGTGGTTGCCCTGACCGCAGATCTGTGGGCTAAGCCCTGGCTCGGTTCGCCGACGGCTTCCGACTCGACCACCATGGCTCAGACGTCGCTGCTGGCTCCGTGTGCCGAGCACCCGTTTGGCACCGACGCCCTAGGTCGTGACATTCTCGTCCGCGTTATCTACGGTGCACGTGTTTCGCTGTCCGTCGGCATTATGGCCACCGCGATCTCCACGCTGATCGGTCTGGTCATGGGTGCTCTGGCGGGTTTCTACGGCGGCATCTGGGATACGATCATCATGCGCTGTGCGGACATCTTCCTGGCGTTCCCGTACGTGCTGTTCGTTGTCGCCATGATCGCCGTTATCGGCCGTGGTCTTCAGAACGTCTTTATCGCCATCGGTATTCTCGGCTGGCCTTCGATTGCGCGCGTCTTCCGCTCTGCAATCTTGACGGTCAAGGAAAACGACTATGTTGACGCTGCGCGCGCGATGGGCGCATCCGATGCTCGTATCGTCGTGCGTCACATCTTCCCGAACTCCGTCGCCTCCATCGTGGTCTACGCGACCATGAACATTGGTGGTGCCATTTTGACCGAGTCCGCTCTGTCCTTCCTCGGCATGGGCGTTATCCCGCCTACGCCTTCGTGGGGCTCCATGATTCAGGACGGTCAGCAGTATCTTCTGACCGCTCCCTGGATGATGATCATGCCCGGTCTGGCAATTCTCTCGACGGTGCTCGCCTTCACCCTGCTGGGTGACGGTCTGCGCGACGCCCTCGACGTCAAGATGAAGGACGCATAAGGATGAAGAAGAACAAGAACTATGTGGACCTGAAGGACCAGCCGGTTCCCGAGGGCCAGCATCTGCTCGAGGTCGATGACCTTAAGATGTATTTCCACACCGAGGATGGCATTGTTCGCGCTGTCGACGGTGTCTCCTACACGCTCGATCGCGGCGAGACCCTGGGCGTCGTCGGCGAGTCCGGCTCTGGCAAGTCCGTGACCGCCATGACCATCATGGGTCTTATCTCGATGCCTCCGGGAAAGATTGAGGGCGGCGACGTTCGCTATCGCGGTCGTTCTATCCTTGAGATGACCGAGGAAGAGATGCAGCACATTCGCGGTAACGATATCGCGATGATCTTCCAGGATCCTATGACCTCCTTGAACCCGGTCTATAAGATCGGCAAGCAGGTGGGCGAGGGCCTTCGTCTGCATCGCGGTTACTCCAAGCAGGAGGCGCTCAAGCGCGCCACCGAGCTTTTGGACCTCGTTGGCATTCCTGAACCCGAGAAGCGCGTCAATGAGTATCCGCACCAGTTCTCTGGCGGTATGCGTCAGCGCGTCATGATTGCCATGGCTCTTGCCTGCGATCCCGATATTCTGATTGCCGATGAGCCCACGACTGCCCTGGACGTTACCATCCAGGCTCAGATTATTGAGCTTATGCAGGAAATGCAGGAGAAGAACGGCAACGCCATCATCATGATTACCCATGACCTGGGTGTTGTCGCTGATATGGCCGACAAGATCATGGTTATGTACGCCGGCCGTCCCGTCGAGTTCGGTACTGCCGAGGAAATCTTCTACGAGAGCCGCCACCCCTACACCTGGGGCCTTATCCGCTCCATCCCGGAGCAGGCCATCGATGAGAAGAAGCCGCTTACGCCGATTCACGGCAATCCGCCTTCGCTAATGAACCTGCCCGAGGGCTGCGTGTTCTCGCCTCGTTGCCCTTATGCAACCGATAAGTGCCGCAAGCAGCGCCCCGAGCGTGTTGTCACCGAGTCCGGTCACTATTCTGCGTGCCACTATTCCGGTGACCCCGAGTTCCTCAAGAACGCTCCTGAGACGTCCCGTACGCGCATGGATTCCAAGAAGGGAGGCGAGGCGTAATGGCAGATACCAACGAGCGTACTCCGCTGCTGAAGGTCGAGCACCTCTCTAAGGAGTTCCCCGCTGAGTCCGGCATGTTCGCCAAGCGTTTTTCCAAGCGCGTCGTCTCTGCTGTAAACGACATCTCTTTTGAGATTTATCCTGGCGAGACCTTTGGCCTAGTCGGCGAGTCTGGTTGCGGTAAGTCCACCACGGGCCGTACCATCATGCGCCTGACCAAGCCGACCGCCGGTAAGGTGTTCTTCCAGGGTAAAGATGTTGCCGAGATGAGCAAGCATGAGATCAAGGACATGCGTCGCGAGATGCAGTTTATCTTCCAGGATCCCTATGCTTCGCTGAATCCCCGCATGACCATCGGCGAGATCGTCTCCGAGCCCATGACCATTCATGGCGTGGGTACCAAGGAGGAGCGCATTGAGCGCGTCCGCGAGCTTCTCGACGTCGTTGGACTGAACCCCGAGCACATCAACCGCTATCCGCATGAGTTCTCCGGCGGTCAGCGTCAGCGTGTCGGCATTGCCCGCGCTTTTGCGCTGAAGCCCAAGCTGATTATCTGCGACGAGCCGGTTTCCGCTCTGGATGTGTCCATTCAGGCCCAGGTTCTGAACCTACTGAAGGAGCTCCAGGACAAGTTCGGTACCGCATATCTGTTTATCGCCCACGACTTGTCCGTCGTGCAGCACATCTCCGATCGCGTTGCCGTTATGTATCTGGGTAAGATGGTCGAGGTTTCGGACTGGAAGACGCTCTACAGCGAGCCTCACCATCCGTACACGCAGTCGCTGCTGTCTGCCGTGCCGGTTCCCGATCCTGATATCCAGAAGACCCGCAAGCGCATCATCCTCGCTGGCGACCCGCCGTCGCCGCTGGATCCGCCGACCGGCTGCCGTTTCCACACGCGCTGCCCGATCGCGCAGGGCATCTGCTCTGAGAAGCTTCCCGAGTTTAAGGAAGTCGCACCGGGCCACTGCTGCGCCTGCCACTTCGCGGAGCCGTTCCCGATCAAGGAATCGCACATCGACTTGTAGCCGGTTGTTATCGTCCGGGCCCGCCCTGAAGTTACTTTTCAGAACGTCCTCGGACATGCAAGAAACCCCCGCTGCGCACTTCGTGCGGCGGGGGTTTCTTGCGTCCTGCGGAGTGTTCTGAAAAGTAACTTCAGGGCAGGCCCTGCGGTAACTCGGCAGAGGAGGGGAGTGCGATTCCTCGATCGCTCACTTAATCTAATAGGAAAGTTAGTGAGGCCGGAGCTTTAGCTCCGGCCTCCCCATATAAGGGCTCGCTTTGCCGAGCCACCAAATTTACATCAGCCCCCAGAACATGTTTGAGAACTGTGCCTGAAGTATGTATTTGCAGGCCCCGAATCGGTGTTGCCTCCCGGCGCATTCCGCAGGGGGAGCGATATTTTGCAGCACGAAGTGCGCAGCAAAATATCGCTCATGCCCGAGGACGCGCCGGGAGGCAACACCGATTCGGGGCCGGACACACGGATCTACCTGCGCATTTACAAATTCGTAAACTTTTTTGAAAAAAGTGCTTGCACAGTTCTCGAATCATAGGTTATTATCTTCCTCGTTGAACGCGCGGGTCGAACAAAACGAACTGCGAATCAACAACATAGCATGTCGGAGTGGCGGAATTGGCAGACGCGCTAGCTTGAGGTGCTAGTGACCGCTTTTTGGTCATGCGGGTTCAAGTCCCGCCTCCGACACCATCGCATTTGAGAAGCCTCTTCGGAGGCTTTTTTGTTACCGATAGACGGTGGGGTCCACGATGGAAACGCTTGAACGCAACGAGTGGGCAGACGTTGCCCAACTAGTCGAGATCACGAGCGATGCTGTCATCATCTGTGAGCTCGACGGAACCATTCTGCATGTGAATAATCGCTTACTTGGTTTGATGTGCGAGGAACGCGCCGACGTCATCGGTGGAGATGTTACAGACGTCCTGTACTCATCCGCTTTTGAACGTGCGACGGAACATCGTCTGCCATTTGAAACTGATGGCTCCGAGAACGAACTGATGCTCAAGCTGAGTGACGGCTCCTTTATCCCCGTCTTGGTTCGTGCGGGCTCCGTGACGCCTCCACGCATCTTTGGGCGCCGCGCGCCACGTGTCCTGGTGGCGCTCCATAGCATCGAAGAACAGTATTCTCACGACCGTCAACTCAAGCGTGCGTTATCGGAGCTTAGAGTGGCGAACAAGCGTCTCTCTGGGACGCTCTCGGTCATTATGAGCACTGTGGGCTCCGATGAGTTACCCAGCCTGCTTGATACCGTTTTGAACCAGCTTGTAGGAACGCTCGATGCTTCGGGTGCCGCTATCTATTTTTCTGAGAGCGGCGGTTTTAAACTTCGCGGTGTTTCCAAGGAGCTGTACGACAGCTACCTGCCCGAGTTTTTGCCGTATGGCGCTGGCATTCCGACGTATGTTCTTCGCGAGTCGCGTGCCTGTCGCTTGTCGATCCAACAGGACCTTGAGGGCGATAAGGCCGCCTCCGGTATGTTCATGGACTTGGACAATCGTTCTAAGCACCTGTTGCGCGTGCAGGATATGCCTCCGTACCGCAGCGAGATCTGTCTTCCCGTTTTTTACGGTACGCAGATCCTTGGCGTGCTGGAAGTTGGTTGGAAACGCCCCCAGGCACCGCTCGCCTATGACGTTAATGTACTCGAGGTCACTTGCGATTACTTGTCTATCCAACTGGTCGGCATGGCATCGAGTCTTCGCTCTCGTCGCACGGCCGAGCTTGGCCGCTCGCTCAATGTCTTACGTGATGAGTTGTTTACCTTTCTAGACGATTCCGTCGCGGCTACCCAGGCGGTATCGTCCGAGATCTGCAATATGCTCAACTGCCATTTTTGCCCTGTTGAGTATGACGCCAGTCTGGATTCCTACGTCATAGATTTTGAAGGCGGCAGTCGCGTTGCTTTGCCGGACGATCCCGAGAAGCTTTTCTTTTCCACGACGGCGCCAGCGGCACGTCTGGGGGCTGGCCCTGATGGCTTTGAGGCATCTGTTTTGGGGGGTACGAGTGCCGAGGACCTTAAACACGTCCGTATAACTCGCGTTGACGAATCGATGCCTATGGGAGGCTGGCTTAGGGCGCATGGTCTGCCTTGTCAAGGTCTCTACGTCGACTCCGGCATCGAGGCGGGGCACCCGCGCTCTGAGGGCGATGGCAAGCACAGTAGCGACGCGATTGTTCCTGCTTCTGTTGCGAAGAGCCCGACGACGCGCGCGCTGCTGCTTCGTGATGGTAGCCAAGAGCCGATTGATGACCTTGAATATGACTACTTGGTGCACTTGGCGCATGACTTTGAACTGATCTACGAAGGCGAATCTCAAAAGCGCGAGGAGCGCCATATCGCTCAGACGCTCCAGATTGGCATGAGAAATTCCCTGGGGGATGTTCCGGGTATCGCAACCGATTCGGTGTACCTGTCGGCCACGAATTCGGCGTTGGTCGGAGGCGATTTCTATACGCTCATTCGTCTTCCCGACGACTGCGCCGTCATGATTCTGGGTGATGTGTCTGGCAAAGGCATTGAGGCCGCATCGATGTCCGCGCTCGTCAAGACGGCCCTGACGGCATATGCCTGGGAGGGCGCTGGACCGGCCCGCATGGCACGCTCCCTTAACAGCATGCTCATGGGCTTTTCGAGGGTCGAGACGTTCGTGACGGCCTTTATCGCCAAGATTGACCTTAAAGCCGGACGCGCAACGTATTGTTCGGCGGGCCATCCTCCGACCATGGTCATCAGGCCAGAGTCGATGCCGCTGGGTGGCGGCGAGGCCCGTGGGGGAGAGGTTGAGCTGCTTGGATGCCAATCGGGCGTAATCGGTGCCTTTGAGAGCATGGTGTACGAGACAGGCGTGTTTACGTTCGCTCCTGGCGACATGCTCTTCATGTATACGGACGGAACGATTGAGGCCCGCGACCGCACCGGAGCGTTCTTTGGTGAGCAGCGCCTTCGTGACCTTCTGCTCTCTGTCTCGGGTGAGGGCGTATCGGGAATCTGCGGCAAGGTCTTGGGCGAGCTTGACCGATTTACCGAATCGGCGCTGGACGATGACATTGCATTGGTGTCCCTTGAGTTTTTACGGGGTCGTTCATAGACGACGCTGGGCGGGCTGAATCCGTACGGTTGGGGAAACGAATGCATCGAGTGGGCTTTTTTGGGGAACCATGGTCGTATGAATGAGTGGAATGACATAGCGGTTTTGACGCCACCAGGCGATATCGACATCGCCACGGTGCCTGCGCTGCGTCGGCGGTTGGATGCTTTGATTGGCCGCGGCGTGCGTCGCGTTGTCATCAACTGTCAGGCTGTTAGCTTTATCGATTCGACGGGCTTGGCATTCCTGCTTACGCGCGCTCGTGAGCTCATGAGGCGAGAAGGCCTGCTTTCGCTCGTCAATGCATCGGGTGAAGTTGTTCGCTTTTTGGAGATTGCTCGTCTTGTCGATATCCTTCATGTCGCGGGGCCGGCACGGGAGTCTATTCCCGCCATTCCGGTGGGGGAGCTGCCTCGCTGGAGTAAGAGCGTCGAGGTCCGTCAGGGTATCGAGAATCTTCCATACTACCGACATCGCATCGCCGAACTCCTTGAATCGCTTCCGTTGCGCCGTGACGAGCGCTACGATGTCGCATTGGCGTCGGGGGAGGCGCTGGGTAATGCCTATGACCATGCGGGCGGTATCGGGTGCGTCCTGACGGTTCAGGCCTATGGCGATCGCGTTGTGGTTGAGGTGCTTGATCGAGGTGCCGGCTATTCTATCGATGAAACGAGCGAGCCGGTCGCATCCGAGGAGCGCGGCCGTGGCATCAAGCTTATGCGTATGCTCGTCGATAACGTGGAGGTTGCTCGTCGTACGGACGGCGCCGGCACGCGCGTACAGATGGTGAAGCTGTTTAGCGGAGCGCTGGAATCGTGTGCCTAGCCAATCGCTTTAGCGCGTTTAGCTACTAAGAACATGCGGCAGACAAGTTTTTTGAAAAAAGTACTTGCGTCTTTTGGACAACTCGCGTAAATTAATAACCCGCAAGCGGACATGGCTCAGTTGGTAGAGCACAACCTTGCCAAGGTTGGGGTCGCGGGTTCGAGCCCCGTTGTCCGCTCCAAACGCAACAGCCCGACTACTACGGTAGCCGGGCTTTTTTTGTACCTATCTCCTAGGCTCGAACCCGAGAGGGGGCGAGCGTTTTGGGGCGTGGCTGTGGCGTTGTTTGTCGCGAATGTCCGCTTTGGGCGTATCATCGTGGGCATCTCGCATAACCTCGTTGCAAGGGAGATACGCCCCATGGCTACAGAAAAGTCTTCTTCGCGCTCATGGATGTCCGATGCCGCGATCTATCAGATCTACCCGCGCTCGTTTAAGGATTCGACTGGTTCGGGTCTGGGCGATATCGCGGGCATTACCCAGCAGATGGACTATCTTGAGCGACTGGGTATCGAGGCCATCTGGCTGAGCCCGTTTTATCCATCGCCTCTTGTCGATGGCGGCTATGATGTGGCGGACTACTGCGATGTCGACCCGCGTCTCGGCTCGCTTGACGACTTCGATGACATGATCGCTGCGGCTCACGCGCGCGGCATCAAGGTCATCGTCGACATCGTGCCCAACCATTCATCCAACCAGCACCCCTGGTTCAAAGCCGCTCTTGCCGCCGGCCCCGGATCGCCCGAGCGCGCCCGTTATATCTTCCGCGATGGTCGCGGCGAGCATGGCGAGCTGCCTCCCACCAATTGGAATGCCAACTTTGGTGGCCCCGCATGGACGCGTGTTGCGGACGGTCAGTGGTATCTGCACATGTTTACGCCCGAGCAACCGGACTTTGACTGGTCATGCCCCGAGGTTCATGCGCTCTTTTGCGACGTCCTGGCGTTTTGGAGCGATCGAGGCGTCGACGGCTTTCGCATTGATGTGGCGCAGGGTCTCGCCAAGGATCTCGACCGCGATGACCTCGACCGGTGGCATCTCGCCGAGGGCGATGACATGGTTGACGACGGCACCCATCCGCTGTGGGACCGCAATGAGGTCCACGAGATCTATCGCGAGTGGCGCCGCGTGTTCGACCGCTATAATCCGCCGCGCAGTGCCGTTGCCGAGGCGTGGGTGCTGCCCGAGCGCCAGTATCTCTATGCGCGTCCCAGCGAGCTTGGCCAGACATTCAACTTTGAGTTTGCCAAGGCCACTTGGACCTATGATGACATGCACACTGCAATCGAGAAGGGCTTGAAGGCAGCCGTCGAATCCGATTCCGCCTCGACCTGGGTACTCTCCAACCACGACGTGCCGCGCGTGGCGACACGCTATGCCCTGCCGCAAATCAAGGCGACGCGCTACCACCAGATTACGCTCGACTGGCTCTTACGCGACGGGTTGTCTTATGACGAGGACCGTGAACTCGGCGAGCGCCGCGCGCGGGCGGCCCTTTTGCTTGAACTGGCGCTTCCGGGCTCGGCATACGTGTATCAGGGTGAGGAGCTCGGCCTTTTTGAGGTGGCTGACATCCCGTGGGCTGCACTCGAAGATCCTACTGCGACCAATACGCGCGGACCGAAGCGTGAGAAGGGGCGCGACGGCTGCCGTGTGCCCCTGCCGTGGGTGGCGGCGGACGATCCCGCGCAGGGCGGATCGTTTGGGTTTTCGCCGGCGGACGCCGATGCGGCGCCCCATTTGCCGCAACCTGCATGGTTTTCCGATTACGCTGCCGATAGGGAAGAAGCGGACCCGACATCGATGCTTGCGCTCTATCGTGACGCCCTCTGGCTTCGGCGCAAGCTGCGCGGTTGCGCCAACGATTTTGCGTGGCTCGATCTTGACGGGCGCACCGGTCTTGCGGATGGTGCCGAGGGCGCCGAGGGCGGCGTCATCGCCTATCGCCGCGACAACGGCTGGGCGTGTGTGACGAACTTCGGCGCAGCAGCCGTGGAGCTGCCGGCGGGCAGGGTCCTGCTCACCTCATCACCGCTTGCAGACGGCAGGCTCGCGCAGGACAGCTCTGCCTGGATCATGCTCGGTGAGATGTAGGGGTCTCTTGCGGCGAGATTGCGTTTGCCCGCGCCTTCCGTGGTGGCTGATGTCTTCGCGAGGTTCGCGAGGGCGTTGCAAAACTTTTTAAAAAAGTTCTTGCATAGGATGCGGGCATCACGTAAGATTAATCCTCGTAAGCGGACATGGCTCAGTTGGTAGAGCACAACCTTGCCAAGGTTGGGGTCGCGGG
>UQHV01000019.1 GCA_900540895.1 uncultured Collinsella sp.
GAGAGAACGCTCCCGCAAACTGCCTCTTGACAACTTATAGGAGCGTCGGTTTTGTAAGTGCGCAATTTGCCGTGGTCGGAGATATGCGGTTCATCGTAGTAAACCGGCATAGTTTTGAAATGGCATCAAATTGGCGGCAGCCAGCGGCTAGCCTCGCAGATAGGCGATGGCGATTTGGGTGCGGTTGCGTAGCCCCATTTTGGCTAGGATCGAGCTGATGTGGTTGCGCACGGTGCCTTCGCCCATATAGGCGGTGGCAGCGATCTCCTTGTTGTCGAGGCCGCGGGCGATGAGCTCGGCGACTTCGAACTCGCGGTCGGTCAGGCCGGCAAAGGCGGCGGGCCGGCGGGTCGCGCCGGCCTCGACGTCCGCCCCATCAAAGTTGATATCTTCGATCGCCTTGCCCTCGAGCACGCGTTTGCCGTCCATGACCTGCGCCAACGCCGGCGGAATGGCAGCGACATCGGTCTTGATCAGGTAGCCGCGGGCGCCCAGCTTGAGCGCCGACACAATGTACTCGTCATCCGAGAACGTCGTCAGAAACACCACGCGCGCCGCAGGGTCGTGCTCAAGGATCTCGCGCGCGGCCGAAAGGCCGTCGCGTCCCGGCATCTGGATGTCGAGCAGCGCAATATCGGGTGCGTGCTCGGCGTAGAGCGCCACCGCATCGTTGCCGTTGGCACCGGTGCCCACCACTTCGATCTGCGGCTGGGCGCCCAAGATAATCTTGAGCGAATCGACCACCAAGCGGTCGTCGTCGACAACGATGAGCCTCATCGGCCCTCATCTCCTTGCTGTTTGGGAACGGTGGCAAACACACGCCAGCCGCCGGCGCCGGCACGCGGGCCGGCGGTGAAGGTGCCGCCAAGCGCCTCGATGCGCTCGCGCATGGAGGCGAGCCCCATGCCCTCCGCGGTGCCGCGGCCGCTTGCTTGGACCTCACCCACGCCATCGTCGGTAACGATGAGCTGGTAAAACGACGGATGCTCCATGCACCGTACGGTGACGGTCTGGGCGCAAGCGTGGCGCATGGTATTGGAGAGCGCTTCGCGCAGGACCGCTGCAAAGCAGTTGGCGACGTTTGCGGGCGCATGTTCGGCCATAACTTCAAGCTCAATCTGCGGGCCGCCGTCCGAGCGTGTGCCTTCGACAATGCGTTCGAGCTGCACGGAAAGGTCGACGGCGTTGTCGTTGAGCGCGTGGACGCTGGTGCGCACAAGCTGGAGCGCCTCGTCAACCGTGCGTTTAACGTCGGCGAAATCGGCGGCGACGCCAGGCTCGTCGGCGTGGACCACGCGTAGGGCTTCGGCCTGCAGTGAGGCGCGCGTGAGCTGGTGCCCGACGTTATCGTGGATCTCGCGCGCGATGCGGGCGCGTTCGGCGAGCGTCGCGAGCTCGACTTCGTAGTCCTGGCGATCGGCAAGGTCGCGGTTGCGCGCTTCGAGCGCGAGGGCTCGTTCCTGCAGCTCGTCGCGGGTGCGGCGCATGCGCCGCTGCTCGCGCTCCAACTGGGCGGTGCGTAGCGATAGCAAGGTGGCGGCAACCGAAAGGATGGCGGTTAACAGCAGCGTTCGGGTGGTGAGCACGCCACCACGAAGGTCCGCGACAAGCGCGCAGACAAACACGGCGCCAATCGCCAGCGCGGGCCAGATTCGTTCACGGCGAACGCGTCGCGCGATGTCATAGAGAGCGAGAGGCGCAAACGGCACAAACGGCGGCACGAAGACAGCCGCGATGATGCAGGCGTAGCTCGCGGCCTCGCTCACACGGCGGGCGCGGTTTCCCTGTACGACCTCGGCCAGCGAGGTGGCAATAACGCCAAGGCAAAACGCCGCGACCAGGCGAGCGTCCACAGCAAGACCCATGGCGGCCGCAATACAGCACGCCAGCACGATCGATTTGTCGAAAAGCCTGTTCATACGGGTATTGTACGCGAAGCCGCGCGTGGTGGAGGGACCGCCTGCGCAACCGTGACATTCCTCCCACGCGGCAAAGCGGGGACGTCGGCAGGCCGCACGGCCAAGCTCCGCACTCGTGACAAAGCTCACTGGTGCGCGCCGCTCGCTCCTGCGATGATGCAATCGTACCGGGCCGCAATCAACAGAAGGGCCGCCTCATGACAGACATCGTCCACGTCGAAAACCTCGTCAAGCGCTACGACGACCTTATCGCGCTCGACCACTTTAGCCTGAGCATCGCCCCCGGCGAGATCTTTGGCCTGCTGGGCCCCAACGGCTCGGGCAAGACCACGTCCATCAACTGCATTCTGCAGCTGCTCGCCTACGACAAAGGCACCATCGAGCTGTTCGGCGAGCCCATGACGCCCGCCCGCTACGACCTCAAGCGCCGCATCGGTGTGGTGCCGCAGCAGGTGGCGGTGTTTGACGAGCTTACGGTGCGCGAGAACATCGACTATTTCTGCAGCCTTTACGTCAACGACCGCAAGCGCCGCCGCGCGCTGGTGGACGAGGCGATCGACTTTGTCGGGCTGGGCGACTTTACCAAGTTTCGCCCCGGCAAGCTCTCGGGCGGCCTGGCGCGTCGCCTCAACATCGCCTGCGGTATCGCGCACAAGCCCGAGCTCATCTTCTTTGACGAGCCCACGGTGGCGGTCGACCCGCAGAGCCGCAACGCCATCCTGGAGGGCATCTGCCGCCTGCGCGACGAGGGCGCCACGGTGGTGTATACCAGCCATTACATGGAGGAAGTCGAGCAAATCTGCAGCCGCATCATGATCATGGACGGCGGGCGCGTGCTGGCGCAGGGCACCAACGACGAGCTCAAGCGCATGATCCAGATGGGCGAGCGCGTGACCGTCGAGGTCGGCGCCGTCGAGACCGCCACGGTCGAGCGCCTGCGCGCCCTCGAGCACGTGCTCAGCGTCGAGCTGTCCGGCGGCGAGCTCGTCTGCACCTGCGAGGCGAGCCCGCACAACCTGGTGGACATCCTCGACACGCTGCGCGCTGCCGACGTGGCACTCGGCCGCGTGTGGAGCGAACCGCCGACCCTCAACGACGTGTTCCTCGAGATCACCGGCCGCGAGCTGCGCGACTAGGGGGCAGTCATGTTCAACACCATCATCACCACGGTCAAGACGCTGCTGCGCCGGCCGAGCACGTGGGTCTGGGGCGCTCTCTTTCCCATCGCACTTTCCACGATGTTCATGTTTATGTTTGCGAACCTCAGCTCCGACGGCAAGATCGACCCGGTGCCGGTTGCCGTCGTGGCGGACGAGGCTTGGGACGCTTCGACCTTTAAGGGCGTGGCGACGTCGCTTGCCAAGGAAGACAACGATCAGCTGCTCGAGATCCACGAGCTCGACGACGCAGCCGATGCGAACCGTGCGCTTAAGGCCGGCGAGGTTGCGGGCATCTATACGGTCGACGACGCAGGCGTACCCAAGCTCACACTGCTATCGAGCTACGACAGCTCGCGCGCATCATCGGTGCTCACCGATCGCAGCATCCTGGAGACGGTGGCAAGCTCGTATACACAAAATGCCGAGCTCATGTCCCAGATTGCCCAGGACAACCCGGCGGCACTTGCCGACCCCGAGGCGGTTGCGCGCGCCCTGTCGCTCGAGGGCGGCACCCGTCGCGTGAGCCTTACGCGCACCACGCCCGACGGCACGGTCATCTACTATTACGCGCTTTTTGGCCTGGTCGCGATGATGTCTGCCGAGTTTGCCGCCTTGAGCGTCGTCGATTTGCAGCCCAATCTGTCGGGCCTTGGCGCGCGTCGCTGCGTGGGCGGTCTTTCCAAGACGGCGTCGCTGGCCGGCATCTTTGTCGGCTCGTGGCTGGTTTCCTTCGCCTCGATGGCGATCGCAATCGGCTACGTGCGCCTGGTCGTGGGCGTCGACTTTGGCGGGCGCGAGGGGCTGTGTCTGGTGGGCGGCGCCGCTTCCGCGCTTGCCGCCACGGGCCTGGGGCTCTTTGTGGGTACGCTTCCCGTTAAGGGCGGCAAGGCGTCCAAGTCCGGCATCCTTACGGGCTTTGCTACCACGTGCGCCCTGTTCGCCGGCCTCTACGGCGAGCCGGCGATGGCGCTTGCCGACGACGTCGCCCGCGCCTGCCCGGCCGAGTGCTGGCTCAACCCCGTCAAGCTTATCTGCGACATGTTCAACCGCCTGTATTTCTTTGAGGACCTGGGCCCCTTTGCCGTTCGCGCCGGCGCACTGGTCCTTATGGCGCTGCTGTTCGTTGCCGCCGCCACGCTGATCTTTGGAAGGAGCCGCTATGAGCACCTTTAAGACCGCGCTTCGCATGGCGCTCGCGCACCCGTTCTACCTGCTTATCTACACGGTGTTCATTTCGCTGATGGGCGTATTCATCGCGGCATCGGTGAGCTGGAACTCGTCGCAGCTCACCGAGTACAAGCCCTACGATGCCAACGTGATTGTGGTCGACCGCGACGACAGCGACCTTTCGCGTGCGCTTACCAAGCATCTGGGTTCGCGCTTTGAGCTGGTCACGGGCGTCGGCGACGACACCTACGACCTTGCGGACGCGCTCTCCAAGAGCAACAGCGCCAAAGGTAGCGCCGACTGCGTGTTCTTTATCCCGGAGGGGTTTGAGGGCGATCTTGTTGCAGCCGCCCGCGCGGGGGAGTCCCTGCCCAAGCTCGATGTGACCTACGGTGCTGGCACCATGGCGGCGGCGCTTTCGTCTGCCGAGGCCTCGCGCTGGATCTCGCTCGCGGGCGCTGCGGCGGCGCTTGAGCCCGCTGCTTCTAACGGCGACGTTGCCAAGGCCGCTGAACATGCGGCCGCGAAGCGCGCCAAGGTCGAGATCGAGCAGGTCAAGGTCGACTCGACTGCCGCCGCCACGCTCGAGTCGTACTTTAACTTTGGCGCGTACGCGATCATCTCGTCGGTCATCGTGTCGGTGGGACTGGTGTTCTCGGGCATGAACGAGCCCGAGCGTGTGCGCCGCATGGAGGCCGGCCCGGTCTCCGAGCGCCAGCGCTCGCTTGCCGTGTTTGCGGCCGCCGCCGTGCTCACCGTCTGCATCTGGTTCGTGTCGAGCATGATGGGCGTCGTGGGCTTTGCCGGCGCGGTTGCCGAGGTCGGCGTGGGTCGTGTGTGCCTGGCGCTGGCGGCGACGTTTGCCCTGGCGTGCACGCCTCTGGCCGTTGGCTTTGCGCTGTCGAGCCTGGGTGCGCGCGAGGAGCTGCTTAACGGTGTGGGCAACCTGCTTGGCATGCTCATGACGTTTTTGGGCGGCGCTTGGATGCCGCTGTCGCTGATGGGCTCGGCCGTGCAGACGGTGGCGCACTTTGTGCCGACGTATTGGGTGAACGACGCGATTGGCAAGGCGCTCGCTTCGGATCTGACGTCCACCGTGTTGGGTGACATCGCTTGCGACCTGGGCGTCACCGTGCTCTTCGCCGCCGCCATTGCCGCCGTAGGCCTGGCCCTCTCACGCGCCAAATCCCGCGCCTAGTCTGAAATAAATCCTAGGCCTCGCCCCAAAATAGTTCGCCAAGGTTTACTATTACGTTCATAAAGTAGTACGAGGCTAACAACGGGGGATACCATGGCAACGCAGGAAGCCTATGTCCAGGTCAAGGATCTCAAAAAGCACTACGGCGACGGTGATGCGCGCCTGACGGTACTCGATGGCATCGACACGTCCATCAATCGCGGCGAGATCTGCGTCATGCTGGGACCCTCGGGCTCGGGCAAGTCGACCTTTCTCAACCTGATCGGCGGCCTGGAGGATGCCGACGGCGGCTCCATCATGGTGGACGGCTGCGACCTCACGGTGCTCAAGCCTGCCGACCTGGGCGAGTATCGCCGCCGTGAGCTGGGCTTTGTCTTCCAGTTCTACAACCTGGTGCCCGACCTCACCATCAAGGAGAACATCGAGGTCACGGCGCACCTGTCCAAAAACCCGCTCAATGTCGACAACCTGCTGCGTTCGCTGGGCCTTTACGAGCACCGCAACAAGTTCCCGCGCCAGGTCTCGGGCGGCCAACAGCAGCGCTGCGCCATCGGCCGTGCGCTCGTCAAAAACCCGGGCCTGCTGCTGTGCGACGAGCCCACGGGCGCGCTTGACTATAAGACGTCCAAGGAAATCTTGCAGCTCATGGAGGATGTCAACCGCACCTACGGCTGTACCATCATCATTGTCACCCACAATGCCGCCATCGCGCGCATGGCCAATCGCGTGCTGCGCCTGCGCGACGGGCGCATCGTCGAGGATGAGCTCAACGATGCGCCCGTCGCGGCCGCCGAGCTCGATTGGTAGGCGGCGCCATGACACCTCTCGCAAAACGTCTCCCGCGCGAGCTGCGCCGCAATATCGGCAAGTACCTGGGCATCTTTTTGCTTATGTGCGGAAGCATCGCTCTCACCTCGGGCTTTTTGCTCGCAGCGCATTCCATCGGCTGCCTTATCGACGACATGCGTGATGCGTACACGATTGAGGACGGCCGCGTGACCACCTTCTTCGAGGCTACCGACGATCAACTCAAGGCCGCCGAGGATGTTGCCAGTGACGTCGGCGGCGTCACGCTCTATAAGAATTTCTCCATCGACGCCATCATCAAAAAGACCGCCGGCGACGACGGCACCAAGCGCACGCTGCGCACCTATGCGCACCGCGCTAAGGTGGACATTGCGTCCTACTGTGAGGGCAAGGAGCCCAAAACGGACGATGAGGTGGCAATCGACCGTGTCTTCGCCACCAACAACGACCTCGCCGTGGGCGATAAGGTCGAGCTCGAGGGTCGCACCTACACCATCTGCGGCATCATGACCCAGCCCGATAGCCAGGCGCTGTTCCTCAACAATTCGGACTTTACGGTGAACACCATCACCTATGGCGTGGCCGAGATCAGCGACGCCGGCTTTGCCGCGCTCGAGGACGCTGGCGGCGCGCCCGCCTACACCTATTCCTTTACCTTTACCGATCGCGATCTCTCCACTGCAGATCGCATCGATGCGGAGCAGGATATGGTCGAGGCGCTGACCGACGCCGATGCGCGCGTGGACGATCTGATCGATGCCGATTCCAACCAGGGCATTGGCTATGCGCGCGACGACGTAGACGGCGACTCCATGATGTGGATGACGCTGCTCGACATCATCATCGTGATCATGGCGTTCGTCTTTGTGGTCCTTACCGACGCCACCATCGAGGAGGAGAGCGCCATCATCGGCACGCTGCTCGCCAGCGGCTATCGTCGACGCGAGATCGTCCTGCACTACCTTGCGCTTCCCGCTACCGTGGGCGTGATCGCGGCGCTTTTGGGCACCGCGCTCGGCGTTGTGTTCTTTACCGAGCCCATGCGCAGCCTCTATTACGGTTCGTACAGCCTGCCTCCCTTCCAGGTGTACTGGAGCTGGGGGATCTTTGTGAAGTGCGCCGTGGTTCCCGCCGCTGCGCTCATCCTCATCACGCTGGCGGGTCTGCTTCGCAAGATGGGCAAGACGCCGTTGCAGTTTCTTCGCCACGAGGCGAGCGGCAAGTCTGGCACCAAGCGTGGCCTGCAGCTGCCGGAGCGCATGGGCTTTGTCTTACGCTTCCGCCTGCGTATCTTCCTGCGCAATCTGGGCAACTTCGCCACGCTCTTCGTGGGCATCGCGTTTGCCTCGCTGCTGCTGCTCTTTGGCCTGGCGATTCTGCCCACGATGACGCACTACGCCGACAACCTCGAGACAAGCCTGGTCGCCGAGCACCAGTACACGCTCAAGGCTCCGCTGGAGCTCGAGGGCACTGCCGAGGAGCGTGAGCAGTGGTCGGCACTCGAGCGCTTGCAGTCGGTTGACGGCGCGCTGCTTTCCGCCGCTCAGGATGCCGATGACGAGCTTGACGACGCGGCCGATGCGGCGCAGGCGGCAGCCGATGCCGCGACCAGCGCTCCGTCTGCCGAGAGCCTTGCCGCGGCGCAGGATGCGCTTGCCAAGGTCCAGGACAAGAAGGATGCGCTTTATGCGCGCCTCGATGACCTTGCCGATGCCCTCGGCTGCAACCGCGACGAGGCTATCGACCTGATCGACAAGGCCTCTAAGATCGACACCGACAACGACGACATTCACCCGGTCAACACGATCGACAACGGTGCAGGCACAATCGCGCAGGCCGAGAAATACGCCGTCTACCAGTTGCAATACGACCGCGGCGACGGAAATGGCGAGGAGACGATTTCCGTCTACGGCATTTCATCCGATTCGCGCTACTGGAAAGGGCTGGATGTCGGCGACGGACACGTCGTCTTTGGCGGCGGCTTGCTCGACAAGTTTGGCTGGAGCGAGGGCCAGAAGGTTAAGCTTCGCGACAAGTACGAGGGCAAGAATTATTCCTTTGGGTACGTTGGCAAGGACTGTGCCTGGGGCTCTAAGTCGGATATGAATGTCTATATGAGCATCGACGACTTTAACGAGCTGTTCGGCAACGATGCCGCCTACTTTAACGGCTATGTGAGCGACGAGAAGCTCGACCTCGATGCCCGTTACTTTGCCGGCGACACCACGCCCGACGACATGCGCGCCGTGGGTGACCAGTTCATCGGCATGATGAGCAAAATGATCGGCATGATGGTCGGGCTCGCGGTGTTTATCTTCCTGCTGTTTATGTACCTGCTGACCAAGGCTGTGATCGACCACAGTGCCCGTTCGATCAGCTACATGAAAGTCTTTGGCTATCGCGATAGCGAGATCTCGCATCTGTACATCCGCTCGATCACGTTGTGCGTGGCGGTGTCGCTCGTGCTGAGCCTGCCCGTGATCATCGGCTCGCTCACGGCTGTCTTCCGATCGATGCTGCTTGCCTACAACGGCAATATCGAGATCTACGTGCCCGCTTGGTCCATGGCGGCATGTGTTGGCATCGGCTTTGCAACCTACCTGGTCGTGGCACTGCTGCACACGCGCTCCATCAAGCGTGTGAGCCTGGCCGAGGCCCTCAAAGTGCAGGAGTAACCCCTTATTGGTCATTGGGGACGTTCTTAAACGACTAGTCATCGGGGACGGTCTTTGCTGACTCGCCGGCTCGTCGGCTGTGCTGGCAAGGACTGTCCCCAGCTGCCGGCAGGAAAGGAACGTCCCTAGCTGCCAGGCGGCGAGGCACTCATTTAAGTCCGTCCCCAATGAGTGGTTTTAAGTCCGTCCCCAATGAGTGGTTTCAGTCATTTAAGTCTGTCCCCAATGACTAAAGAACGTCCCCAATGACTAGGTGCCGTACTTGACTTTAACTCTGCTTTAACTGGTACCATCCTCTATGTCTGTAACGCCATATAGACAGAGGGGATATATCTATGACCGCAACTGCATCCGCCGCACCCGCCAAGGTGTACTTTACGAACCTGCGCACGCATGCTCGCGAGAGCCAGCTCGACAAGCTCAAGCGCCTCATTCGCCGCGCCGGTATTGAGCAGATCGACTTTGAGAACAAGTTCGTTGCTATCAAGATTCACTTTGGCGAGCTGGGCAACCTGAGCTTTTTGCGCCCCAACTACGCCCGCGCCGTCGCGGACGTCGTAAAAGAGCTGGGCGGCAAGCCCTTCCTCACCGACTGCAACACGCTCTACGTCGGTAGCCGCAAAAACGCGCTCGAGCACATCGACACCGCCTACCAGAACGGCTTCACCCCGTATGCCACGGGCTGTCAGATTATCATCGCCGACGGCCTCAAAGGCACCGATGAGGCACTCGTTCCGGTCGAGGGCGGTGAGTACGTGCACGAGGCCAAGATCGGCCAGGCACTCATGGACGCCGACATCGTGATCAGCCTCACCCACTTTAAGGGCCATGAGCAGGCCGGATTTGGCGGCGCCATGAAGAACCTGGGCATGGGAGGCGGCAGCCGTGCTGGCAAGATGGAGCAGCACGCCGCCGGCAAGCCGAATGTCGATACCACCAACTGCGTGGGCTGCCACGCCTGCGAAAAGATCTGCGCGCACAACGCCGTCTCGTTTGACGACACCCGCGAGCGCGAGCTTGCCAACGGTAGTACTCGCACGGTACACGTGGCCGCCATCGACCACAATCGCTGCGTGGGGTGTGGGCGCTGCATTGCGGCGTGCAACCAGGACTGTATCAAGCCCGGCTATGACGCTGCGGCCGATGTGCTCAACTACAAGATCGCCGAGTACACGAAGGCTGTCGTCGACGGCCGCCCGAGTTTCCACATCTCGCTCGCTATGGACATTAGTCCCAACTGCGATTGCCATCCCGAAAACGACACGCCCATCGTCAACGATATCGGTATGTTCGCGAGCTTCGACCCGGTCGCCATCGACCAGGCTTGCGCCGACGCCGTCATGACATCCGAGCCGCTGCCCAACACCGAGCTCACCGATAGCGCCGCTAAGATGGAGCACAATCACGAGCACCTGGAGGGCGAGCAGGCACACGACCCCTTCTGCATCACGCATCCCGACACCGACTGGCGCGCGTGCATCGCGCACGCCGAAAAGATTGGCCTGGGCACGAGCGAGTATGAGCTCATCGAGGTCAAGTAGCGTCCGGTTATTGGACAAATCGCGTTCTTTTAGCAGCGCAACGTAAGTAAAAGCCGCCCGTGAGCACAGCGCTCACGGGCGGCTTTTCGGAAGCGAGGTGAAAAATCGAATACCGCCGACCACAAGGCGTTTTAGGCAACAAAACCCCAGACGTTGCTTTTTGCCTAAAAGTGCTCGTCGAGGAAGTTATTGACTGTGTTCCAGTAGAGCTCGGGGTCAACTTGCGCACTCTTGGCGTGGGTGGCGCCATGGATGGTGAGCTTTTGCTTGACCTTGCTGGCGCACGCCTCGTAGTTTTGGTCGAGCATACTGTACGGTACAAAGGTGTCCTGGTCGCCGTGGATAAACAGCATGGGAACCGTCGCGTGTTTGAGTTGCTCCACACTGCTCGCCTTATGAAAGTCGTAGCCCGCGCGCACGTTGCACACCAAGTTTGCTACATCGAGCAAGGGAAAGCTGGGCAGGCCGAACACATCCTTGAGCTGCAGGGAAAACTCGTCCCAAACGCTCGTATAACCGCAGTCCTCGATAATGCATTTTACGTTTGCGGGCAGAGATTCCCCCGCGACGTTCATGGCGGTTGCCGCACCCATCGACTCGCCAAAGACCAGGATGCGCGCCTCGGGGTCAGCCTGAACGATTCGCTCGATCCATGCGACGATGTCGAGGCGCTCGGGCCAGCCCATGCCGATATAGTCGCCGCCGGAGCGCTCGTGGGCGCGGGCGGCTGGTGCGAGTACGTTCATGCCGCGGTCGTGGAATCGTTTGGCGTATCGGGCCATACCGATGGGCTCGTTGGTATATCCATGCAGGCAGACGGCGTAGTCGTGCGTGCTCTCCGGTGCAGCAAAATACCAAGCGGCGAGCTCGGTTCCGTCATCTGCGGTGAGGCTGCTGCTCTCGCGGTTCTCTTTAAACCACGCCCGCGCCTCGGTTTCCTCGGCATCCGGCTGCTCACCTTTTTTGTCGGCCTTACCATCCTGCATCATCTTCATGGTGTACGGCGCTTGGGGGTTCAGGGCAAAGTCGAACAAGAAGTTGCCGGCAAACCCTAGCAGCGCGACAACGAGCACCAGCGCAACGACGCCGGCTATCTTGAGCTTTCGATGGGAACGTGCGTTTTGAGACATAAGAAGCTTTCCTATAAGATGTTAATACATCAACATTTAATGCAAGCGCATTATGGACGTTCGCCGTTGATGCGTCAACAGGCAAAGAATGGGTAAACAAAGGGTCACGTATGGTGCAAATTTCGCACGTACCTAGACGCTTTGATATAGTGTTGAGAACTCTTTACGTTGGAGGATGTAACCGGCATGTCCGATTCGAGCGACAGTTCTAAGCCGCGACCCAAGACCGCGGCCGTTCCACACTACACGGTGGGTGAGGAGATCATGAACTCCGTCACCCATGGTGTCGGCTGCCTGCTGGGTATCGCGGGCCTGGTGCTCCTGATCGTATTCGCCGCCCTGCGCGGCGGAGGCCCGGCCCACATGGCCGCGGCGATTGTCTATGGCGTCAGCATTATCCTCGAATACCTAGCCTCCACGCTCTACCACGCGATTCAGCCCGCGCGCGCCAAGCGCGTGTTTCGCATCATCGATCACAGCTGCATCTACCTGCTCATAGCCGGCAGCTATACGCCGTTTTGCCTCATCACGCTCGCAAACGACGGCGGCGCTGTGCTGTTCTTTGCCGTATGGGCCATCGCCATCATCGGCATCGCCCTCGAGTGCTTCCTGCGCGAGCGCCAGCCGCATTGGGTAAGCGGCCTGGTCTATCTGCTGATGGGCTGGCTCGTTGTCTTTAAGCTGCCTGAACTTGTGGCGCTGCTCAACCCCGTGGCACTTGCCCTGCTCGCCGTCGGCGGCGTGTGCTACACCGCGGGCGTGCCGTTCTATATCGCCAAAAACGTGCGCTATCTTCACAGCGTGTTTCACCTGTGGGTACTCGCCGGCAGCATCTTCCAGTTCATGGCGGTGATTCTCTTCGTAATCTAGCGATCGCGCCTGTGCCCGCGGGCCCATCCAAGCGGCCGCCGGGCGCAACTGCCCTATCCGCCGTCAACGTTTTAATCCGACATCCCGAATCTTGGAGGTTCGAGAAACTCCCGATGGACATAACCATCTCCCTTATCACCACCCTCGTTTTGACCCTCATCAACGGCTACTTCTCTATGTCAGAGATGGCGCTCACCACGGCCAAGCGCGCCGTGCTGGAGCACGAGGCCGAGGAAGGCGACAAGCGCGCCGAGCGTGCCATTAAGTTGGCTGCCGACTCCGACCAGCTGCTCGCCACCATCCAGGTCGCCATCACGCTCGTGGGCTTCGCCTCGTCCGCCGTCGCCTCGACGAGTCTGTCCGACCCGCTCGCCACGTGGCTCATGAATTTTGGCATCGCGCCGCTCTCCGCCATCGCGCGCGGCCTGGCGCCGGTCATCATCACCGTCGCGGTCGCCTTCGTGTCCATCGTGATCGGCGAGCTCGTCCCCAAGCGCATCGGCCTGGCCAACGCCGAAGGCGTGTCCAAGCAGGTCGTGGGACCGTTGTCGTTTTTCCAAAAGATCGCCCGTCCGCTCGTGTGGCTGACCGGTGCTTGCTCCGATGGCCTGGCCCGCATCCTGCGCATCAAGAGTGCCGACGACCGCCAGAACGTCTCGGAAGAAGAGATCAAGTACATGGTCTCGGAGCAAGACGACCTGCTCGACGAGGAAAAGCGCATGATCCACGAGATCTTCGACCTGGGCGACACCGTTGCCCGCGAGGTCATGGTGCCGCGCGTGGACACCACCATGTGCGAGGACGACGAGACGGTCGCCGACGTGCTGTCCACCATGCGCCAGACCGGCTTTAGCCGCATCCCCGTCTATCACGAGGATCCCGACAACGTCGCCGGCATCGCGCACATCAAGGACCTGATTCAGCCCGCGCTCGACGGCAAGGGCGACCAGCCCATCGCCGGCTTTTTGCGCGACGCCACCTTTGTGCCCGACACCAAGGACATCCTGCCGCTGCTGTCCGAGATGCAGACCTCGCACGACCAGATCGTGGTGGTCGTGGACGAGTACGGCGGCACGGCCGGCATCATCACCATCGAGGACATCGTCGAGGAGATCGTCGGCGAGATCGAGGACGAGTTCGACCCCGACAACAAGTATCTCACGCGCCTTTCGCGCCGCGAGTGGCTCGTTGATGGGCGTTTTTCGTGCGATGACGCGATTGAGCTTGGTTGGCCGCTTGAGGAAAGCGATGATTATGAGACCATCGCCGGCTGGATTTTGGAGCTTTGTGACTCGGTGCCCGACATCGGAGAGGTGTTTGAGGTCGCGGGGTACAAGTTCAAGGTGCAGTCGATGCGTGGCCAGCGCATCTCGCTCATTCGCGTGATTGCTCCGGCCGAAACCGATAAGAAAGATTCCGAGTCTTCGGTAGACGAGCCGACGACGCCGGGTGCGGGCTCTGCGAATCCGCACGACGGCGACGAGTAGGACAAGGAAGAGTAGGGGAGAGTTATGGCAGGCCTGTTCAACATCCTTAAGGTCACCGTCAGCGAGGACAAGATCTGCGCGCACGTGCTGGTGAACCCCGGCATGCCGCTCATGACCTCGGAGGATATCGAGGCCACGGCGCGCGTGTACTACCTGGTGCCCGCGATTGCCAAGCATCTGTGCCTGGGCGATTCGGGTCGCGAGTTCCAGGACTGTATGGGCCAGACCGAGCTCTGCCACCTGCTGGAGCATGTGACGGTCGAGCTCATGAACGAGACCGGTCTTGCCGGTAGCATCTCGTGCGGCCGCACGCGCGTAAGCGAGCACGACGAGCGCGTCTTTGAGGTTGAGCTTTCGTGCCCCGACGACGCGCTGGCCATCGGTGCGCTGTCTTCGGCCACCTTTATGATGGACTGGGCCTATCTGCACGCCGACCAGCCTGCCCCCGACGTGGAGGGCACGGTCGCGGGCCTGCGCAACCTGGTGCTGGGCATGCGCGCCGAGGCCGAGGGCAAGGATCCTCACGAGGCCGTCGCCGCTGCGAACGGCGAAGATGCTGCCGAGGACGAGGGCGCTGACGAGGGCGATGCGCCGGTCGACGCCGAGCCCGTTTCCGATGCGACCGCCGAGCCCGTTCCCACCGAGCCCCAGGGCGTCCCCAACTTTGACGACGAGCCCCAGGTGGCGATTGATACCGAGGGTGCGGTTGCCGAGAACCACGAGGCCTCCGCTGCCGTCTTTGGCGGTGCGGCGACGGTTCCGGCAGGACCTGCGCATGAGGGCGGCCTGCCGCTCGTGGACGGCGCCGGCGAGGACCCGGGTGCCACGGTGGCCATGCCGGCTATGCCTCAGGAGTAGGCCTACGCGTTTATCACCATCACGTACCTGCACCTTTGCCGTACACAGATGAGCGGAGCGGCAAGTGATGCGCTGCGGGTATAATGGACAGCATTCAAACGGTGGGCACCGACGTGCCCGCAGGAGAGGAATGATCATGGGTAAGACTTTCAGCTTTGTCTCCGGCGCACTTTTTGGTGCCGCTGCCGGCGCTATTGCCGGCGTTGCTCTGGCCCCGCGTTCGGGCGCCGAGACCCGCGCCATGGCTGCCGATATCGCCAACGACGCCTGGGACAATATGCGCGACACCTACGAGCACAGCGCCGAGGAGGCCCGTGCTGCGGTGAATGACTTTGGCCCGATGGTCGACGCCAAGACCGATGACCTGCGCGCCAAGGTCGACCTGGCCCGCGAGCGCATGGACCAGCTGCGCGAGCAGCTCAACGACGCCATTTCGGGCGGCAACGTGACGCCTGCCGCCGACGTCGTGGTCGAGAACGCCGTCGAGGCTGATACCGAGGCTGCGGAGCCCTCGACCGAGGCATAATGCGCGCCGGGGATTTTGTCGGCGCCAAGATCTATCGCAAGCCTACCGAGGACAAGCGCACCAAAAAGGACGGCACGCCGCGCAGCCCTAAAAAGCTCGGAAAGATTCACTTTCCGGTCTTTACCCCGGGCGGTACGCGCGTGGTCGGCTTTATGGTCCGCCAGTCCGATATCGCGGGCATGATCGAGCGTCCCGACCGATTCGTAGCGCTCGACGCCATTGGTGTCTACGAGGGCGCCATTGCGGTCGATGACGTCAAGGACACGTACGATGCCGCCGCCGCCAAGCGCCTCGACATCAACCTGGACGATTGCATCATCTGGGTCGGTATGGACGTGCGCACGGAATCGGGCGACGTCGTGGGCTATTGCTCGGATGTGGAGTTCAAGCCGCGTTCGGGCATCGTGCAGGCATTCTATGTGACCGCCGGTGCTGCTTCGAGTGTTTTGGTCGGTGACACGCAGGTGCCGCCGACGATGCTGCGCGGCTATGAGAACGGCGCGATGGTCGTCTCGGACGAGGTCAAGTCGCTCGGGTATTCGGGCGGTGCGGCTGCCAAGGCCGCCGAGGCCAGCGTCGTGGTGGGCGACAAGGTCAAAAAGGGCGCCAAGGTGCTCGACGACAAGGGATCGGTTGCCGTGGACAAGGGCAGTCGCGCACTGGGCAAGCAGCTCGGCAAGACGCGCGGCATGTTCAAGGCCTTTAAGGACGAATACCAAAAGGCGAGCGGAGGCTCGTCAAAAGCTACAAAATAGCGACGTACCAAATGATGGGAGGCAAGCCGGAGACCTGTTGCTCCGGCTTGCTGTGTTTATGGGGGAGGGCATATGCGCCAAAACGGATCCAACTTAAACGGGCGTTCGGGTGCGCGTCCGACGGCGCGCCGCGACCTGGGGCAGCTGCCCAGCGGTCAGCGCAAGCGTCACCGTAAGCCCGGCGCGATGTATCTCAACCATAGCCGCGGCTTTAGCGATCGCAGCGCGCGCATCGGCAACAGCCGCACACCCCGTCGTTCGTCTCGCCTGCCCTATGCGCTCATCGCCGTGGGTTGCGCGCTCGTGCTGTTTATCGCTGCCGTCGTGGGCTACGTCAACCGCAGCGTGGACGTGGAGCTCAACGGCCAGAAGACCGCGGTGCGCGTGGGCTCTACGCTGCAGAATCTCATCGACGACCAGGAGTTGACTGACACCTACGACGCAGGCGACCTGCTGGCCGTCGATGACAGTGTGCTCAAGCGCCATGGAGGCGAAAAGCTGTCGGTGAAGGTCGACGGCAAGCGCGTGAAGCAGGGCAAATGGGATAGCCGCGAACTCGAGGGTGGCGAGAAGGTGACGGTCAAGGATGGCCGTAACACCTACGAGAAACACGAGGTTCAGGCTACGGTTATCGAGCCCAAGCTCAAGGTCGAGGGCACGGGCGCTATCGAGTATGTGCAGACGTGGGGTGTCCAGGGCCGCTCCGAGGTGTGGGTTGGTGAGCAGTCGGGCAAGACGCAGGATCGCGGCGAGGTTGTGCCCGCCACCGATTGCGTTGTTGCGTGCGCCAGCGTGGCGCCCAAGGGCAACAAAAAGTACGTGGCGCTGACGTTTGACGAGGGTCCGAGCGGCGCCACCAAACAGATCTTGCAGGTGCTCAAGGAAAAGGGCGTCACCGCGACGTTCTTCCTTTCGGGCGATGCGGTCGAGGCCTCGCCTGCCACGGCCAAGGCGATTGTCGATGCCGGGTGCGAGATCGGATCCAACAGCTACAGCGACGATTCGCTCAAGGGTCAGGACCGTGAGGCGGTACGCGAACAGATCACGAAAGGCACCGATGCGATTAAGTCGGCGACCGGCGTGAAGACGATGCTGCTGCGTGCTCCCTACGCTGCCTTTGACGAGCAAAACTGGATTGATGCGATGGACCTGGTCTCCGCCGTGGTCTCGTGGAATATTGACTCGGGCGACTGGCTGCTCAACGGTGTCGACGAGCAGGTCTCGACGGTGTTCGATTCGGTGACGCCGGGCAATATCGTGCTGCTCACCGATAGAGACGAATGCGCCGAGCAGACGCTCGAGGCGCTGCCGCAGATTATCGACGGCCTCATTGCCGACGGCTACAAGATCGTGACGCTCAGCGACCTGGTCAAGACGGACACGGCATTGAGCAAAAAGCTCACCTCGCTGACGAAGGTCACCATGCCCAAGGACGCCGTGTTCCCCCAACTTACCGAGGACGAAGATACCACAGAGTAGTCATTGGGTAGTCATTTAAGAACGTCCCCAATGACTATGTCACGGATGCGTCAGTGTTTGGTATGCCTGCAATGTGCAGCGCATAAATTCGATGCCGCAGCGCGATGCTGATGCTATAGTTACTGCGGTTAATGAGGGTCAAGAGAAAGGTTACAGGTGAAATCCAAACCTCGACCATACAGTCGATGACCCCATGCAGGTGCTTTTTGCGCATGCACGGGGTGTAAGCGTCGAGCGGCGTGCCGCCCGCGCATGCGTATACATATCCAGAAGCCCCCGGACGCCGCACATGCGGCCGCGTCCGGAGGAATAATGATGGGGAGCACCATTGAATTATCTGAGTGAGATGCTCAAACTGCCGGTCTTGGACGTCGACGGCGAAAAGCTCGGCGTGGTTAACGATTTTGGCATTGCAACCGGAGAAGTTTTTCCGCACGTGACGTCGCTCGCGTTCCGTGGTCCCGGCAAGACGCCGTTTATGATCAGCTGGCGCAAATGGGTCGACCGTATCGACGAGACAGGTGTACACCTTAAGACGTCGGCTACCGAAATCCGTTTTTCGTACTTGCAGCCGACCGAACTCTTGCTCGCCCGCGACGTGCTTAACAAGCAGATTGTCGACACGCAGGGCATGAAGGTCGTGCGCGTAAACGACATCAAGTTTTCCATGTCGGGCGAAAATCAGCTGCGTCTGCTGGGTGCCGAGGTTGGCGCCCGCGGTCTGCTGCGTGCAATCAGCCCCACACTCGAGCACGTTGTCGAGGGCTTTATGAAGCACCTGGGCAAACCGCTCAGCGAGGACATTATCGCCTGGTCTTATATGGACCTGCTCGACCGTTCGACTAAGAACATCCAGCTCTCGGTGTCGCACAAGACGCTTGGCGAGCTGCATCCTGCTGACATCGCCGACATCATCGAGCAGCTCGACCCGCGCCTGCGTGCGCAGGTGTTCGCACAGCTCGACACGGCACAGGCCGCCGAGGCCATCTCGGAGTTCGATGACGACGAGCTCATGACCGAGATGCTCGAGGGCCTGTCCGATACCGACGCATCGTCGATGCTAGCCATGATGGACCCGGACGACGCTGCCGACCTGATCGACGAACTCGATTATGAGAAGGCCGAGAAGCTCCTGCGCCTGATGGGCGTCAAGGAGGAGAAGGCGATTCGTAATCTGTTAGGCTACGAGGACAACACCGCCGGCCGCATCATGACCTCGGAGTTTGTCTCGCTGCCCGCCACGGCGACGGTCGGCGATGCCATCGAGGCGATTCGCAAGCTCGACGAGGACTTTGAGAGCGTCTATTACGTCTATACCGAGGATCCGAGCGGCATGCTGACGGGCGTGCTTTCGCTGCGCACGCTGATCGTGGCCGACCGCGATGCCACGCTGGGCCAGCTCGCCTATCGCGATCTGGTCTACGTGTCGCCCGACGAGGACCAGGAAGACGTGACGGACGAGATGACCAAGTACGACCTGGTTGCCATCCCTGTCTGCGACGAGAACCGTCATATCCTGGGTATCGTGACCTTCGACGACGCCATGGACGTTATCGCCGAGGAGCATCAGGAGGACCTGCAGATCGCCGGTGTCGGCTCGGGCGATAGCGCGTCGGACGACTCGACGAACGTGCTCAGCTGGTTCGTGCATCGTCAGTACTGGGTCGTCGTGTGGGGCATCGCCTCGTGCATTATGGCGACGGTGCTGGGGACGGCGCTGGGCTCCGCGCATCTGGTGGTGTTCCCCATGTGCGCCATGCCGCTCGTGCTGCTGGCTGCCTCGCGCATGGTGTCGTTCGTCAAGAACTACTTCCTCGAGTACGACGGTCACGACGACGAGCCCAAACCGTACCTGGGATTCTTCTTCCAGAGCACGGGTATGGGCCTGATCCTTTCGCTTGTTACTTACCTGTGCGCGCAGCTGGTGCGCACCGCCGCGTTCCCCGATGCCACTATGTTTGAGGAGCAGCTCTTTACCGGCTGCTTTAACATTGCCGCCATCATCTGTCTGGTGGGCAACATGAGTGCCGTTATTTACCTGATGGTGCTGTTCTGGCGTGACGAGCACGACCTCAATACGTCGGGTACCGCCATGAACGTCATCGCCGTCATGATTTCGTGTGTGGCGTACTGTGCTGCTGCGGTGCTGCTCACCATGTCGGTCATGGGATAGGTGGTCGCGTGCAAAATACGAAGCAAAAGCCGAGCACCAAGCAAAAGCTGACCATCGCGGCCATCTTTGGCGCCATGGGCCCCGGTCTTTTGGCGGCGCTTTCGGGCAATGACGCCGGCGGCATCGCCACGTATTCCAGCGCGGGCGCCAGCTATGGCTATAAGATGCTCTGGATGCTTCCCGTCATGACCGTGCTGCTTATCGTGACGCAGGAGACCGCGGCGCGCTGCGGATGCGTCACGGGTAAGGGCCTGGCGTCGCTCATTCGCGAGCGCTTTGGCGTGCGCAAGAGCGTGCTGGCCATGGCGGCGCTGTTGATCGCCAACACGGCGGTGACCATCTCGGAGTTCGCGGGTATCGCGAGCGGCCTTGCCCTGTTTGGCGTTCCGGCGAGCATCTCGGTGCCGCTCGTGGCGCTGCTGGTGTGGATGCTTACCATGTCGGGCAGTTTCCAGCGCATCGAGAAGATTCTGCTGCTGGTAAGCTGCGTGTTCGTGACCTACATCGTCGCCGCGTTTATGGCCGGCCCCAACTGGGGCGAGGTCGCGGTCGACTTGGTCGTCCCCAATATTCAAAACGACCCCAGCTACGTGTCGCTCGTGGTCGCAACGATCGGTACCACCATCGCACCGTGGATGATCTTCTTGGCTCAGAACAACGTGGTCGATAAGAATGCGGGCGAGGACGACATCGTGCTGCAGCGTATTGATACCGTGAGCGGCTCGATTGCCGCTGATATCATTGCGGGCTTCATTATCATCACAACCGGTACGGTGCTGTTCCCGGCGGGTATTCAGATTAGCGATGCCGCCGATGCCGCCCGCGCGCTGGAGCCCATCGCGGGTCAGTGGTCCACGGTGCTGTTTGCCTCGGGCCTGGTCGCAGCGAGCTTTTTGGCTGCCTGCGTGCTGCCTGGCGTTACGTCGAGTGCCATCTGCGAGGCTTTTGGCTGGGAGCGCGGCGCCGATCGCAGCTGGGACGAGGCCCCGGTTTACCGCGGCATCATTACGGCCATCATCGGCATTTCTGCCGTGTTGGTGCTCATGCCTGGCGTCGATTTGTTCCAGATTATGATGACCTCGCAGGTCATCAACGGCGTGCTGCTACCCGTGGTCTTGGTATTCCAGGTGCTTATCGCGGCTGATCGCCACATTATGGGCGCCAACCGCAACGGCCGCGTATGGAACGTGCTCACGTGGGCGACTATCGGCGTGATTACGGTGCTGACGGTCGTCATGTTTGTGCTGCAAGCGATGGGCTACAGCGCGTAGCGCCCACTTCTGCCTCCGAACAGGCCGCAGCGACGGGCTGCGGCCTGTTTTTGTCTGCATTAGGGTGTTAGTTATACGGCAGTGGGCAAAAAATGCCAAATATGAGTACTGTTGCTAAGTGAATAGCATTTACATCCAAGAAGATAATGAACATAACATATAGTATGTTCATTAAAATTGGCTCCAATACGCCTTATACCAGTCAGGTTGGCTGCTTTAGGGGGTTCTAGGGGTCGCTCGGACGTCATTTTGGGTGGTTTTGCCTGCTACTAAAATGGTAACAGTACTCATATTTGCCCTTTTTTGCCCACAGACCTTTGAGGTTGCGGCGAAAAGGGCTTGTTTTGATTGTTTGGGACAGGCGCGAGGCGCGGAAACGATGTCTGGAGCGGCGGAGCGGCTTGGAATTCATCCGTAGAGGTCTTCATCGGCTGCGCCAGGAGTGCCTCCAAGTGCCGGTACAAAAGGAGTGTCCTTAACTGCCGCAGGGGGCGTCGGCCACGGCCGACGCCCCCTGCGGGTGTGAGCAGATTTGGCTGCGAGTTACTTGTCGGTGCCCAGCTTGTGTGGCTTGTAGGCGAGGGCATTGACGAGCGCATCGGCGGCGGACTTGACGGCTGCCGGCTGCGGATCGTTGACGTGGTCCTCGGGGTGCACGGGCAGGTCCTTCTTGACCGCATCGTGGATGAGATTGAGGTACTCGGCCACGCCGGTGGCCGACAGGTGCGTGCCGTCGCCGTCAAACAGGTCGTTGCGGTTGGCGCTGTACCCGTACCAGTCGATAACGCGTACATTCTTGTAGCGCGTTGCGGCGTTGGCGATGGCCTGGTTCGTGGACCCGACCCACGGCTGCGGGCTACGCGTGTTTACAAACACGACAATACGCTGCTCGCCGGCGTCGGCCATGATCGCGTCGACCTGGGCGTCCGTTACCAAACCGTTGGTGCCCAGGGCAAAGACCACGATCTTGCCGGCAAGGTTCTGCTGGATATAGCCCTCAAATGTCGCGCGGCCCGCATCAAACTGGCGGCCCTTTTCGGCATCGATATGGCTGTGCGGAAACACACCGTCAAAGGAATCAACGGCGCGTAGCGACACGGAGTCACCGATCATCAACAGGTCGTAGGAGCCATCGGGGAAGCCGTCGTTGTCCTTGTCGGTGTCGTCGGCCGCCTGCTGGTCGGTGGGCGCGGTGTTTTTGGCTTCCTTGTTCAGAACTTCGGCGCCCTCGCCGCTCAGCGCAGACGTCTCGGGCACAAAGATCAGGCCGCCCAGTGCGACGACCAACACGACAGCGCAGACTGCGCAGACAGGGACGTGCGCGCGTGCCCAGCTGGCGGGCGTGGTGGTGCCATCGCGGAATTCGGCGACGGTGCGGCCGAAGGCGCCCTTCCTAAACGGCGTTTCGATAAAGCGATAGGAGCACTCGGCTACGGCGACCACCAGCAGCACCTGCAAGATGTACTGCCACCAAGGCGTATCGTTGATGTTGGCGACCGGGTTCATGAGCAACAGCCGCGGATAGTGCCACAGGTAGATGCTGTACGAGCGCTTGCCAACCCACACGAGCGGCTCGGCGGACAGCACGCGGGCAACCATTCCCTGGGGCTGCACGCAGGCCGCGATGACCATGAGCGTGAGGATGGAGCATAACAGCGTGCCGCCGCGATACTGGAACGCGGTGTAGCCGTTGGTGAGCGCGACCATGGCGGCAAGGCCAACCAAGCCCACGACGCCCAACACATCGATGGATGCGGGCGAGGACCAAAAGCGCACGAGGGCGCTCGGCTGTGCCGGGGCGGTCTCGGCTGATTCGTCGGCCTTCTCGCCAGGTTTGCCCTCGGCGCTCTTGCCGCGCTTGGCGGCGCCAGCCAGGCGATTGAGCCCCAAACGATGTGCGAGACGCACCGGCGCCAGGTCGCGATCGGGGATAAAGGCCATCCAGGCACCCAGTAGCAGCGAGAACACGCGGGTGTCGGTGCCGTAGTACACGCGGCTGGGGTCGGCGGCAGGGTTGTAAAGCACCATCATGGCGAGGGCAGATGCCGCGGCAAGGCCCAGAACCACGCGGCGCGTGTTGGGCTTGCTCACATGCATGGATACCATGGCAAACAGCAGTGGCGGCCAAATCAGGTAGAACTGTTCCTCGATGGCAAGCGACCAGAAGTGCGTGAGCGGCGAGGGGTCGCCCGAGCATTGAAGTACGAGACGTTTTGGGCAATCTGCCACCAGTTGTTGAAGAACAGCAGCGACGGCAGGATGTCGGGGCGCATCTTGGTGAGCATCACGTGGTTAAAGATGGTGCACAGCGCGCAGGTCACGAACACTACCGTTACCACGGCGGGGACCAGGCGACGGATGCGGCGAATCCAGAAGCTCTTAAGGTCGATGCGGCCGGTCTTAGCGACCTCGTTGAGCAGCAAGCGCGTGATCAGATAGCCCGAAAGCACAAAGAAGATCGTGACGCCGAGCAGGCCGCCCTGAGCCCACGTGAGGTTGAGGTGATAGAGCACCACCGCGACGACGGCGAGCGTACGCAGACCGTCGAGCGCAGGAATGTAGCGGGACTTGGGACGAGCGGGCGTCTGCTCCGCGGCGGGAGTGTTGGCGCGGCCCGCGTTGTTGGCAGAAGCACGATGGGGGCTCACGGTGCGTCGCGGTTCGTTGGCACGGCGTTCGCCCTTCACGCGTTCGTGCGGCGCCGGCTCGTTGCCCGTGCGGCGTCGACCGCGCGAGCCCGATTGCGAGAGTTGTTCCATAAAACATCATCCAATGACGAGAATAATCAGCACGCCTTCATTGTAGCTGCCTGCTCCTGTGAATGCTTGCTGCTGGCGCAAGCTCAAGCGCGCGTCCACATCAAAGTGAACTAAAGTTATAGGGGGTGCGAGAGTGCACGATCGACGGCTGGCGGTGGGCATAAGGCCCGCAGATGAGGAGGTTTCCATGGCAGATCGCGGCATCGTTGCGGTGTTCGGCAGCATGAACATGGACCTTTCGGTGGCGTGCGAGCGCATACCGCGTGCGGGCGAGACCGTCGGCGGCAGCGGGTTTATCACCAACGCCGGCGGCAAGGGCGCCAATCAGGCCGTAGCTGCCGCGCGTATGGGCGCGTGCACGCACATGATCGGCGCGGTCGGTCGCGATGCGTTCGGCGCGTCGCTCGTGGCGGGGCTCCAAGGCGCCGGCGTGGACTGTGACTTTGTAGTGCATCGCGATGACGTGGAGACGGGAACGGCGACCATCATTCGCTGCGAGGGCGACAACCGCATCATACTGTCACCGGGCGCCAACCATGCGCTTGCGGGCGCGGACGTTGCCTGCGCGCTGAGGCGTCTGGTGGCCCATGAGCTCGACGGCGGCGCCAGCGAGATTGCCCCGGCTGCCGGAAGCGTCTTTATCGCCCAGGGCGAATGCGACCTTGCGGCGACGGCCGAGGCGCTTGTTTGCGCTCACGAGCTGGGGTTCTATACGGTCTTTAATCCAGCGCCCGCCTGCGAGCTGCCTGCGGAGGTCTGGCCTGCGGTCGACCTGGTCTGTCCCAACGAGACCGAGTGCCAGGTGCTGATGGGCATTCTGCCCACGGATGACGCGAGTTGCGTCACCGCGCTCAATGCGCTGCTCGACAAGGGTGCCGGGGCTGCGGTCATCACGTTGGGCGGTGCCGGCTCGGTTTCGCTCGGCGATGGCGGTGAGCTGCTGCGCATGCCGGCACTTTCGAGTACGGTAGTCGATACCACGGCCGCCGGCGATACGTTTATCGGCGCGTTGGCGGCGGCTCGCCTAGAGGGCTTGCCGCTCTTTGAGTGCATGGCCGCGGGTGCTCGCGCCTCGGCAGTGACGGTGTCGCGCCTGGGCGCTCAGCAATCGATTCCCATGCGCACCGAAGTTGAACATTGGTTTGGTTAAACGATAAAGACGGAGAAGCGGAGTAGAACAATGGCAATCAAGAAGCTGATCCTTGATCTGGATATGGGTGTGGACGATGCGATGGCGCTGGCCTATGCCATCGCGAGCCCCGAGGTGGAGCTCGTGGGCATCACCACGTGCTTTGGTAACGTGCGCGTCGAGCAATCGGCGCACAATTGCCTGGCGGTGCTCGATCTGCTGGGTCGTCCCGAGGTGCCGGTGTACCTGGGCGCCGACCGTCCTCTGCAGGCGACTGAGCCCTATACGCCGCCGGCGTCCACCGCGCTCATTCACGGCAAGAACGGCATCGGCGGCGCGAGCGTGCCCGCGTCGCCCTACGAGCCGGTGGGGGCGACCTCGGCCGACGGCAACGCCGCGGTCGATTATCTGATCGATGCCGCGCGCACCTATGGTCCCGATCTGGTCTACGTGGCGACTGGCCCGCTCTCCAACCTGGCGCTCGCCTTGGAGCGCGATGCGGCAGCGATGATGTCCATCGGCCGCGTGGTCGTGATGGGCGGCGCCCTTACCGTGCCCGGCAACGTGAGCGCGGGCGCCGAGGCCAATATGGCGAGCGACCCCGAGGCAGCCGACGCGGTGCTGCGCTCGGGCCGTAAGCTCACCATGGTGGGTCTGGACGTGACGCATCGCGTGGTGCTCACACGCCGCGACATTGCCGGCTGGACGGGCTCGGGCACCATGGCGGGCTGCGCATTTGCGAGCATGGTCGAGCACTACATTGGCTCGTACGAGATGAACGCACCCTACCTGGGTGGTTGTGCGCTGCACGATCCGCTGGCCGTTGCCGTGGCGATCGACCCCACGCTCGTAGGTGCGCTCGGCTGCAACCTGCGTGTTGATCTGCTGGGCGAGTACCGCGGTCGCACCATCTGCGATGAGCGCCGCCTGTCCGATCCGGACAAGAGCGCGCTTGTGGCACTGACCGTGGATGCTCCGCGCTTCCTGTCCGAGTTCAAGACGCGTATGGCCCGTGTCCTTGGCTAAGTTGTCTTTTTGGGACGGGGCTTTTTTGACTGGTATGATTGGTGCGACCATTCGAACCAGCTAAAAGAGCCCCGTCCCAATTTGACTATCGAGAGGATCTGCCATGGAGCGCATCGCCAGCTTTTCCGTTGATCATCTGCTGCTTGAGCCCGGCGTGTATGTGAGCCGCATCGACCGCGATCCGGCGACCGGTGCTGCCGTCACCACGTTTGACCTGCGCCTGACCACGCCCAACAAGGAGCCGGTCATGAACACCGCCGAGTGCCACACCATCGAGCACCTGGGTGCAACGTTCTTGCGCAATCATGCCGAGTGGTCGGGCCGCATTGTCTACTTTGGCCCCATGGGCTGCCGCACGGGCTTTTACCTGGTTGTGTTTGGCGAGGTGACGAGCGAGGAGATCCTACCGCTCGTGCGTGAGCTGTTCGAGTTTGTCGCCGACTTTGAGGGCGATGTCCCCGGTGCCGCTCCCGAGGAGTGCGGCAACTACCTGGACCAGAACCTTCCCATGGCTAACTGGCTCGCGCGCCGCTACCTCGACCGCGACCTGGCCGATATCGACGAGAAGCACCTGCACTATCAGCAGGCATAAGGGCTTTATCGTCCAAAACGCGCGCATTGGGCGCCTTCGCTTATGCGGGGGCGCCTTTTTGTTGATTGGTCGGGGCGAGCGTTCAAAATCGCTCATGTTTGTTCTAGAATGTTCGTATAGTCACATTTACGAACAGGAGTGAACATGCATATCTACTCTGTCAACGATCCCGAGTTCAAATCCTATGGCAACGTTTGGGATAACGTTTCGTCCGAGCTCACGTCGCCCGTGCTCGAGGCGCTCTCTGCCACGTCCATTCCCGAGGGCAGCAAGTACGTAGCAAGCGCGCCGGAGCTCGAGGACGTCAAGGATGCCGATAAACTGGGCTTTCTCATGTTTGGCGGCCGTCCCTTCCAACTGGGCTGGTGCAACGGCCACAACACGCAGCTCAACTGCCTGGAGTACCACCGCACGAGCGAGTTCAACCTGGGCGCGCGCGACTTTATCCTGCTCGTGGCGCATCGCTGGGAGATCGAGGACGGCAAGCTCGACACCGCGTGCGTTAAGGCGTTTCGCGTGCCGGCGGGTACGGTCGTCGAAGTCTACAACACCACGCTCCACTACACGCCGTGCATGGTCGACGACGGTGGCTTCCAGGTGATGGTGGCGCTGCCCGCCGGCACCAACGGCCCGCGCCCCGAGGTCGCGGCCGACATGCCTGCGGCCGGCGACAGCTACTGCTACTGGAAGGCCGACAAGTGGGTCCTCTGCCATGCTGACAGCCCCCAAGGCAGCCGAAGGCGGCTACGTAGGCCTCATCGGCAAAAATCTCGACATCACCGTGGACTAGCGCATCGCCCCAAACCACCACAAAGGTGCCTGTCTCCTTTGCGGTGGTTTGGGGCGGGCGGATATCGGGAAGTGCCAGACGGGGGAGGCTGCCGGGCGCCTTGCCGTCTGCGGATTTTGGGACATGTGGCCCGCTTTTTGAGCCTGCCTGTCGGTACACTAAAAGCGCTATGGGTACCCGCGCACGACATATTGGCAACGCGGCCGCCCGATCCGCACCCGTGGCGGATCCCAGGGGCGGCAGGCTCTTCGCCATGCCGCGATTCCTTGTTGGCATAACACATCAGGTGTACCGCCACCGCGTCTTTGCTATCGCCGGTGTCATCACTGCGCTGTTCCTCATGCTTTTGGCAGTCTTGCCGGCACTGTTCGCCTTCGACCCCAAACTTTCTAACGCCGCGCCCGCCTATAGCGAGGTGTCCGAAGAGGTCGTGGATGCGCTCGTCCATTCGAGCTCTCTCCCGCTGCTTGTCGCCGCAATTGTATTTTCAATTTGGGGCGTATCGGTCTATCTGCGCTGTTTGGACTATGTGTTGCGCCGCCGCCTTGTTGCCACCGCCACCATCTGCGCCCTGTGGATGATCGAAGTCATTCTCAAGTACAAGTCGTTCACGCCGTTCTATGCTACCGTGCTGTGGTACCTGTACTACGTGCCCATGACGCTCATTCCGCTGCTCTACCAGTTGTGTGGTTTGCGCCTTGCGGGTCTGGAGCAACACCGCCTGGGTCGCCGCTACTGCGCTGCGCTGTGGATTGTGGCCATCCTGCTTATCGGATTTGTGCTCACCAACGATTTTCACCAGCAGGTCTTCCACTTTGACCGTACAAGCGACACCTGGAGCAACGATTACACGTACGGCTGGGGTTATTTCGCCGTCCTCGTGTGGACGGCCTTTAACTTTGTGGCCTTTTTTATCCTGGTGGGCCGGTCCTCGTCCTTTCGCATTCAACGTTTCTCGGGCACGGCGGCGCTCGTTCTGCTGGGCGGCGCGTTCTTTGCCATCTCATATGCGTTGCGCGTGCCCTGGGCATGGAGGCTCAACTTCTCGCTCATCTATTGCGTCCTGTGCGTGGTGGCGATGGAAATCTGTCTCGATTGCGGTGTCATTCCGTCATATCACGACATCGCCGGCATTTTCGATACCCTGCCGCTCGACCTCAAAGTTCTAACGCGCGACCTGCAGGAAGTCTATGCCACGCCGGTGTCGAAGCCAATGCCGGCGGGCGTGTGCGAAGAGCTGCGAGCCCAGGAACACGGGCATGCCCATGCCTTTGCCGTGGAGTCCAATCCCGATGTAATGTACCGAGCCTTTCCACTGCTGGGCGGATCGGCCCTGCTTGCCCAAGACGTGTCGGATCTCAACGAGCTCAATCGCGAACTGGCACATCGTCGTATGGAGCTGCAGCGTCAAAATGAGCTGCTCGCCGCCGACTACGACCTTAAGACGCACCTGGCAGACCAAGAGGCCGAGACCTTGCTGGTCCAAGACGTGGACCAGGCGCTTGCCCGCGCGCTCGAAGGGATGTACGACCTGCTGAGCTCGCTACCGCCGTTGACCGATGAATCGTCTTCGCACGAGCGTTACCGCATGCTGCAGCGCGCCAAGATGCTCGTCGCCTATTGCAAGCGCAAGGGGTCGCTCACGTTGGCACAGCACGGGGAGAGCGGTTTTGATCGCGACCGCATTCAGCTCATTGCCAACGAGCTCGCAAGCGACCTGCGCACCATCGATATCGATTGCGCCTCGATTATCGCCATACGGCGCCCGATGCACGCCAGTACGGTAAGCGCCCTGTACGACTGCGTGTATGACTTTGCGTTTTTTGCCTACACCACCGACCATCCGGCGCTTATGTATCACTTGGGCGACCATGACCGATGCAGTGTCGAGCTGCGCGCCACGCTTTTTTCCAACGATGATGCAGATCTTTCGCAGACGCCTGCTGCGCAAGAGCTCGAAAGCGCTCTGCAAGGGCGCAACGTGGCATACCGCCTTGAGGGCGAGCCCGGTCAGCTGCGCATGATCGTCTTGATGCCGCGGGCGGGTGAGTGACGATGCAGATTTCGCTCATCCTTCCCCAAATCGTTGCGCTCGATGTTGTCTTTGCCCTGGCTGCGTGTCTGCAGACGATCCACGTCCCGCTCATCGCATCGCGCCGCTCGTCCTATAACCGTAAGGTGATTTGTGCCTACGAGGCGAGCCTTGTGCTTCACCTAGTTATTTCGGCGCTCATCTTGTTCGCGTCGTCTGGCTCATATCTGGTGGCGCCGCTTGACGTTTGCGCCAGGGCAATGGGCGGAGCGTTGTGGCTCAATGCCGTGATCTTTGCCTACGGCGTGGTGCTTATGGTGCGCTATCGTCGCCCCGTCATGCTGGTCGAGCTGCTGCTTGTTGTCACCGTTACACCGCCGGTGGTTTTTGCCATGGGCTCGGCGTGGACCGTTGTCCTTATCGCAGAGGGAGCGTTCTTCCTGTTCCGTTCCATCGCGGCGCTCTTGATGGATGTCCGCAACCGCCAGGAGGATATCACCATGTTCTCGACGATCGAGACCATCAACGTGATTCCCGTGGGCATCCTGTATCTGGACCCGAGGGGCCGTCCGCTGCTCATGAACCGCTGCATGCGCAAAAACCTGGTGGAGCTTCATATGCCCACCGACCTAGGCGATATGAGCGGTACATGGAACGACCTGCGCAAACTCAGCATGCAAATGCCCGAAAGCAGCAGGAACCGTGTGCGGATTAATCTGGACCGCTTTGGTGAGGCGCGCGTTGTGGTCGAGGTTTCTCCCGCCGAGATTCGCTTGTTCGTGCACGATGACGTTATGGTTTCGGGCCGCCTCTTCGAGCGCATTATCGGCCTGGATGTAACAGAGTATGCGCATGCCCATGATCGCCTAGCGCAAGCCAACCACCTGCTTGAGCTTGCGGGCCAAGAGCTCCAAGCCCAGATCGAAGAAGTCAAAAAAGTTGCTGACAATGCGGCCTATCTGCGTATGCGCGCTCGCGTGCACGACGTGATCGGGCAGCGCCTGTCCATTCTCCATCGTTATCTGGAGGAAGGGCGCCTGGATGACGAGTCACTCGAGCAGATCGACCCGCTGCTGCGCTCAATCGCTGCCGATCTGCGCAGCGGGGGCGACACCGAACCGGCAGAGCAATTGGGCGATATCGTCCATGCCTTTGGCCTGGTGAGCGTGCAGATCGATGTGGAGGGCGAGCTGCCAAACGACGCGCGTGTCGCCGCAGCATTTTTGCAGATTATCCGCGAAGCCTCGACCAATGCCACCAAGCATGCACAGGCCCATCAGGTCCATGTGCGCCTGTGGCAGGAGGGGACAGAAGACGGCGCTGTCGCGCGGATGGTCGTTTCTAACGACGGCGCGCCTGCACCCGTATCGTATCGCGAGGGAACGGGTATCCCAGGTATGAGGCATGTCGCACAGAATCTGGGCGGCAGCCTGGAAGTCCACGCCGCCCCGCCCTTCACGCTTACGGTGTCCATCCCGCTCGCCTCCAGCGCCACGGTCCAAAGGAGAAGTTCATGATTCGCGTGTTAATCGTCGAAGACCAGGCTATCTTGCGCGAGAGCCTCGCGCGCTCCGTCGGTGACCAGCCCGACATGACGGTTGTTGCCGCGATCGCCGACGCCTCGGATGCCTTGGACGTTGTGCTTAAGGAGCGCCCGGACATGATACTGATGGACGTATGCACCGAGCATGATTCCAACGGCATCGTGGCGGCGGCGCGCATCAAAGAACAACTGCCCGAGTGCCGCGTCATTATCATGACGGGTATGCCCGAAATCACCTTTGTGGACCAGGCGCGCGAGGCGGGCGTCGACAGCTTTGTGTACAAGAACGTCGGTATCGACGAGCTTTTCGCCGTGATGCGCTCCACGTTGGCGGGTTACTGCACGTTTCCCAAGCCGCCCGAGAGCATCTTCTCGGGCACGGCGGCCCTCGACGATGTCGAGCTGTCGATCTTGCGCCTTGCCTGCGAGGGTAAAAGCCGCCGCGAGATCGCGGCCGAGTTGTTTATGAGCGAGGGCACCATCAAACGCCGCATCTCGGAGATTCTCAATAAGACCGGCTACGACAACATCATGCGCTTGGCCGTGCGCGCAGTAACGGAGGGCAGCATCGTTCCCAACATGGAGCGCTAGCGCTCGTTACGCATCGGCATAAAGCGGCGGGGCCGCAGGATCAACTCCTGCGGCCCCGTCTGGCATGTGCGCGGATGTGTCCGCCAATCCGCGGCTATCGGTGTCTGCCGTTACGCGATGGTTGCGCTGTAGGAGGCGACGTCCTCGTAGGAATCGGTCAGGTAGGCGTCGATGCCGATGGTCGTATTGACCAGGTCGTCAAGGCTGTCAAGTTCGCCGCTCGAGAACGTGAACTCCTCGGTGGCGTTGGTGCCAGGCATCAAGTTAGCCGAGAACCAGGGTTCCTTCATGGTGCCGTTGACGTTGGTCTTGCCGGAGGGAGCGTAGAAGGTCAGGTCCTTGTCGCTCTTGTTGGTGATGTTGACGACAAAGCCGATGTCGCCCCAGTCATCCTTGAATTTCTCGGTGATGGTGATGGTGCACAGATCGTCATCGGCGACGGTGACAGCGGGGGAGATTTCGACGTTCTGGACATCGTCGTCTTCGACGGCCTCATCGATCTCCTCTTCCTTCTCGGCGTTCTCGCGATCCTTCTTCACCGTACCGGACAGATCCTTGTCGGACTTGGTGAAGATAAGCTTGTCGTCTTCCATTTTAAGGACGAGCTTGCCATCCTCGAGCGTCATATCCTGCGATTCGCCTTCGGCAGTGATGGTTGCGGTTGTGGCATCCTTGGCCTCCCACTTAAGGTCGATGACCTCAAGGAACAGGTCGAGGGCGCCCGTGCCGTCCTCATCGAGGACTAGGATACAGTGGACGCCCCCCTCCTCGAGCATATCCATGTACTCGTCGGTCAGCTCTTCGCCCTCTACGGTTCCACCCGAGAACTTCCAGCTGCCGACGAAGTCGGCCTTGGGGTCCTTGCCGCCGCCGCTGCAGCCTGTCAGGGCAAAGGCGAGCGCCAGGACGCATGTCAGGAATGCGAGTGCGGACTTTTTGAACGTTGTCTTCATGGTGCCCTCCTTTATCGAACGAAACCCATAGAAGCAAATGCGGGGGTGGCGGACCCCCGCCAATTACCAGATAGAGGGGCTAGGGCCTAGGCGTTCCGCAGTTGCTGCAGAACTTGCCGCCGTTTTCGCTGCCGCAGTTGGGGCAGAACCACTTGGCCGGTGCCGGGGCGGGTGCGGGGCTGCCACACTCGGGGCAGAACTTGCCGGTGTTGGTGGCACCGCAGCTGCAGGTCCACGTGCCGGCCGCGGGGGCAGCGGCGGGAGCCGGTGCGGGGGCCGGTGCCGGAGCCGGCTGCGGGGCGGCCTGCTGCTGTGCCTGGCCGGCGGCGAACAGCTGGCTGGCATTCATGCCGCCCATGCCACCTGCCATGCCCATGCCCATAAAGCCGGCCATCGCGCCGTTGGGGTTGGCGGCTGCTGCGCGCATCGCATCGCTCTGGGCGCTGGCAATGTTGGCGGCTGCCATGGTGGGATCGCGCATGACCGCGGCCTTCTGCAGGTCCTTGATCATCTGCTCGTCTTCTTGCGAGGCGGCGATGGAGTTGACGCCAAAGCTCACGATCTCGACACCGCGCAGGTCACGCCAGTCGGCCGAGAGGACCTCGTTGAGCGCGCGGGCGAGCTCGGTGGTGTGGCCGGGGATGGCGCTGTAGCGGATGCCCATCTCCGAGATCTTGGCAAAGGCGGGTTGCAGAGCGGTGAGCAGCTCGGACTTAAGCTGGCTGTCGATCTTGTCGCGCGTGTAGCTATCGGTCACGTTGCCGCATACGTTGGTGTAGAACAGCAGCGGGTTGGTGATGCGGTACGAATACTCGCCGTTGCAGCGCACGGAGATGTCGACGTCCAGGCCAATGTTGTTATCGACCACGCGGAAGGGCACGGGCGAGGCGGTGCCGTACTTGTTGCCGATGATCTCCTTGGTGTTGATGAAATAGACGCGCTGGTCCTTGCCCGCGTCGCCGCCAAAGGTAAAGCGGCTGCCGATATTGGCGAAGGTCTCCTTGATGGAATCGCCCAGGTTGCCGCTAAAGACGCTCGGCTCGCTGCCGGTATCGAAGACGAACTCACCGGGCTCCAACGCGACTTCGATGATCTTGCCGTTTTGCACCACGAGCATGCCCTGTCCGTCGTTGACGGCGATGACCGAGCCGTTTGAGATGACGTTGTCCTCGCCGCGCGTGTTGGAACTGCGGCCACCGGTGCGTTTGCTGCCCTTGCAGGCCAAGACGTCAGCGGGCATCGATTCGCAATAGATAAATTCCTTCCACTGGTCGGCCATGACGCCGCCGGCAGCTCCCAATCCAGCTTTCAAGAGTCCCATGGTGATCTTCCTTTCTCGTCAAAGGCCGGGTGGTATTGGTTGGATTGCTTAGTCGTCCTTGTCGTCTTTCATGACAACGGTGGTCTCGGTGTGGCTGAAGGTGTCGTGCTTCTCGGTCAGGTCGAGCTCGCCACAATACTCATCGGCACAGGTTGCTTCGTTGGCCGTCTTGAGCTGGCCTACCAGTAGCACGTCTCCGATAATCACGATGATCAGCGGCGCGATGATGTTGATGAGGATGCCCTCGATATCAAAGGTGAGGTAATCCGGATCGAAGGCGTATTCCCCCATAAAGAGAATCTGGGAGAGGATAAATCCGATCATAAAGAACAGCTCCGAGGCGATGGCGAGCTTGGGCTTGGAGCAGGGGAGCTCGCCGACCAAGCGGCCGGTCTGGCCGTTCATGGCAAACAGGTAGCTCTTGCCGTTCCACGAGGTGGAGAGCATCCAGACGGGGAACAGGGCGTAGTCGCTGTCTTCCCAGGTGTAGTCGAGCTGCTTGCTTTCGACCGTGGCATCGTCGTATTCGTCGACGACGGTCTCGCGCAGGGCCGAGATTGTGCTTTCTTCCATACGGCGCTCGGCGCGCGCCTTGCAGGTCTCGCAGTCCTCGTCGTAACGGTTGGCGATGTAGCCGGGCATATATGCGACCGAGAACGGACGCAGTGCGTCGTAGTCAAACGGCTCGATGGCGTCCATGTGGCCGTCGGGCATCTTGGATGATCCGTCGACGGGTACGCGCTTAAACGAGATATTGCCCTTGCGATAGGCATCGTAGTGGTCGGTGGTCGTGACGGTGCGGTCGGATTCCTCGGTCACGGTCTCGTTGGTCGCGTCAAAGTACACTTCGCCATCCACGCGGGCGCCGTAGAGCCAAAACGGCACGTAGACACCTTGGACCTCGTCGATGTGGTTGCCGGTGACAAAGCTCTTGGGCAGCAAGATCTTGCCCTTGTAGTGCTCCTTGAGTGCGGCCGTGACGTCGTCGCGCCCGAGCTTAAACGGAATCACCAGGTCGGGCGAGAAGTCGCCCGAGAGCTGACCGGGCGCCACGGCGGAGTTGCCGCAGTACGGGCAGGTGGTGACGGCGACGGTGCCGTCGGACACGAGCTCGGCGCCGCACGACGAGCAGATGTAGCCGGCGTTTTGGGCAAGCTCCTGCACCGCGTCGTCGGCGACGGGCTTGGGCGTTGCGGCTGCCGCATCGGCTTTGGCGTCGGCCTTGTCCTGGCGCTCGCGATAGAGGGCCTCGACTTCTTCGACTTCAAAGCGCGAGTCGCAGTAGTCGCAGACGAGCTTTTGCTCGGCGCTTGCAAAATGCAAGGGGCCACCGCAGGCAGGGCACTGATAGTTAACGCTCTCGAAGGCCATGATCGGTCCTTTCCGTGCCGGGGGCTATGCGCCGATGGCGCCGCCGCAGTATTCGCAGCGCCCGCTGGCATCGGGAATGGTGGTGGCTCCGCAGAAGGGGCAGGTCACCGCGGTCTTGGGGGCCTTGGCGGCCACGACGCTGTCGCGCGTCTCCTGGCGCAGCTGCACCAGCGCATCGCGGACCTCGGTTGCCTGGCGCTTGGCCTCGCGGTATTCGATGGAGCCGCGCTGATCGATGGTGGAGTCGTTCACGCGCAGGTTGATCTCGGTAAAGTACGGCGTGTTGACATGGATGGTCAGATTAAAGTCGTAATCCAGGTCGTAGCGCGGCGGGTTGTAGCTCTCGCGCTCGCCGTCCTTGGTCTCGCGATAGATCTCGGTGCGTTGCTCGTCGATATCCATATCGCAGCCGAGTACCTGCGAGAACTCGATGATGTCGGGATTGGCGTCGCGCCAGCGGCTCTGCGAAGTGATGATCAGCAGGCCCGCGTCCTCATCAAGCATAATATTGGTGCGCCCGGCAGAAAGCGTGCGCGTGGGGTTGAACGAAGACAGGCGTTCGGCGTTGGCCTCGCGGTAGGCGAGTTGCTCACGGATATCGTCCGCGGTGCTGGAGCGATAGCCGTGAAAGTAGGGGGAGAGCTTGCCGGTGCACTCTTTGCACAGGTAGCCTTCATTGATTTTTGTCTTACCTAGAAGTCCCAGCTCGGTACCGCAAATCGCGCACTCTTTCTTCTCGAACATCTTGTCAAAGAAGCCCATGGCTGCCTCCCATCAACAGGTAGCGTGTGTCACTTTTGATGATGGGGGAGTGTGCGATTCTTCGCGATACCCAGACGGCTCAAGGAGTCTCCACAACTGGGACACATGGCCCATTTTTGACTATTCGCCGGGGACGTTCTTCGGCCACTCATTGGGGACGTACTTAAATGAGTGGCAGCTGGGACACTCCTGGCCGAGCTAGAGATCGCGCGCGTCCCTTCTGGTCCATGCGGCTCAAAATCGCGGCGTGATGTGGACGGCTGGGGTCGAATTGGCAGCATTTCGAGCCTGGCTTCGATATTGAGACTGGTTCTTTATTAAAATAGATTTCCAGACAATTGAGCGGCTGGGGGTTAACCATGAGGGACATGGGAGACACAACCACATATTTGCGTCGAGGCATTCGGGAGATTATATGCCTGGCGCTGTTCTTCTTCACGTTTTTGGCGTGCGAGTATCTTTTTGATGTGCGCATGGCCGAGTTCGTGTCTCCGAACGAGGTCGTTATTTATGAGAGCCTTGTCATCGGCGCGAGCGTGATTGGCTTCTTTGTGCGTCCCATTCTGTACTATCGCCGTCCCCATGCCATTGAAGCAACGAGTGACGTTACGGGCGTTTTGCTGCCGGCGGCATTGCTGCTGTTGATTATGGCGGTTCAGGTTGAGGTGGTAATTGCCGGCGGTTTGGTGGCGTGCTGCGCGCTGGGCTACTGCGGATCGACTGCCCATGCAAACTTTGCGCGGCGCTTTGCACGGACGCCCTGCTTGGCGCGTGCGGCTGCACTTTCCTACGCCATGGGCGTTCTGGTGCAGGTGCTCAACCACATGGTGATGCCTGCCGGCATTCCTCAGCAGGCTGTTCTGGTCGTCTGCGCGATCGCGCAGGTGGCGTTGCTCCACGGTGCCCGACGCGCCAAGCTGCGCGACGAGTCCAATCCCAACTTTGAACCCAGTGCTGCCGGGCTTTCGGTAGATGCTCTGGAATATGGCGCAAGTGGCATGACGATCCCGAGGCAAAGGCGGCATTCCGTCGCGCCGTAGTTCGCCTGACCGTGGCGACGGCGTATCTTTCCAGCGTATTCGCCGCTCTCAACGCGGGCTTCACGACTCTGCATGCTGTCGGAGCCGTCGATTTGGGCGATTGGCCGCGCCTGCTGCTTGTCGTGAGCTCGTTGGTCGCTGGCGCACTATTTGACCTGCACGGCCGCTCGTATATGAATATCGGCATGACATGTGCCGCCATACTGTCCACGCTTTCGTTCTTTGTGCTCATCGTCGATGGTAATGGCGGCAACGAGCTTGCTGCCACGATCATCTTTTATCTGGGCTCGGGCTTTTTCGTGGTGTTCTTTACCACAAAATATGCCGCCGTCTCGCTCTATGCGCGCTGGTCATATTTTTGGCCGTGCATGGGTCGCGTCGTCAACAACGTGTGCTCGATGCTCGTGACGGCGCCGGCGGTGGCGATCATCTCGAGTCAAAACGTGCTGGCTGCGGTCGGTGCGGCGCTCGTGATGTTTGTGGGCATTGCGATTACGCTGCTGGGGCAGTTGGGGCAACGAGCCGATGATGCCGTGATGCAGGATGGCCTGCCGCTTGCCACCGACGATCTTGGTGGGGATCTTGCGCCCACATGCTCCGACCCCGAGCCCGTGGAGGCAGCGGAGCTCACGTCCGATGAACGCCTCGATGCTTTCGTCGCCACCTTTGGGCTTACAGAGCGCGAGCGCGATATTCTTGAGGTGTTGGTCGTTTCGGACCAGAGCGTTCAGGACATCGCCACAACGCTCTTCCTTTCGCGCTCCACGCTCTATCGCCACATTTCCTCAATCAACAAGAAGACCGATACCGCCTCGCGTGTGGCCCTTATCAACTTCTTCTGGTCCTGGACGCCCAAGGACTAGCTAATTTCCCAATAAGTTGCGGTGGAATAGTCCCTAAATTAAAGTCACGCGGCTTTAAACAGGAACTATTTCACCGCAATTGCTGAGGGGATAGATTGCGGCAGCGGCAGAGGCAGCGGCAGCGGCGTTGGCAGCTGTGGTAGTGGCAACGGCAGCTGGCAGGGTGTTTTCCGTCTACTTGCTACAGCAGCTCGCCGTGGCGGGCAATGTAGCGGCGCTTTGCCAGCTGGGTGAGCGCGATATAGGCGGTAACGATGCCAATGAGCAGCCCAAAAAAGCTCGTGGGCAGCGGCATGAGGCCGAGCGCATCGGCGATGGGGCTTGCCGGCAGCCAGGTGACGAGCGCCAGGCCCAGCACGGTAAGAACGCACAATGCGGGCGCGGCGTGGTCGCGCGGGCTCGGCAGATGCGGGGAGCGCAACATGTGGACCACGAGTGTCTGCGACCACATGGACTCGACAAACCAGCCGCTCTGGAAGAGCGCAGCAAAGGTCGTCATACCCGCGACGTCGCCCGCGGCGGCAAGCTCGGACCAGCTTGCGTCCACGGCGGCGGGGCACACGACAAAGAAGAGCGCGGCGAAGGTCACGATGTCAAACAGCGAGCTCACGGGGCCCAGCTCGAGCATAAAGCCCTTGATGGACGCGGCGTCCCAGGCACGCGGGCGGGCAGTCCAGGCGTCATCGACGGTGTCCCACGGCAGTGCGATGCACACGATCTCGTAGACCAGCGACAGCAGAACCAGCTGCAGGGCGCTCATGGGCAAAAACGGCAAGAACAGGCTCGCGACGGTCACGGACAGCACATTGCCAAAGTTGGAGCTCACCGTGGTCTTGAGGTACTTGAGCAGGTTGCCGTAAGTGCGGCGGCCTTCGATGATGCCGCGCTCGAGCACACCCAGGTCCTTCTGAAGCAAGATGATATCGGCGGATTCCTTGGCAATATCGACGGCCGAATCGACCGAGATGCCGCAATCGCTCGCACGCATGGCGGCGGCGTCGTTAATGCCGTCGCCCATAAAGCCCACGGTGTGGCCGAGCATCTCGCGCATGACACGTACCAGGCGCGCCTTCTGCAGCGGCGAGAGCTTGGCGAAGAGGTGGGTTTTCTCGGCGCGCTCGGCAAGTTCGGCGTCATCGAGCGCATCGATCTCGGAGCCGAGCAAGACGTTGCTCGCATCGATACCGATCTGCTCGCAGACGGTGGCGGCGACGCGGTCGTTGTCGCCGGTTAGGACCTTGACCGCCACGCCCTTGGCCTCGAGGGTGGCGACGGCGCCCGCGGCACTTGCTTTGGGCGGATCGAGGAAGGCCAAAAAGCCCATCAGCACCATGTCGCACTCGTCGGCGATGCCAAACTCGCCCACGCAGCGCGGATTGGTCTTCTGCGCCACGGCAATTACGCGTAGGCCCTCGGCGTTAAGTCCGGCGATCTGCTTGCGAATCTGGGCGAGCTTCTCGTCGGTGAGCGGCTGAGCGATGCCATCGATCTCGACAAAGGAGCAGATCTCGAGCATTTCCTCGGCAGCGCCCTTGGTGACCATCTGGGTTTTGCCTTGGGCGTCGGCGACAACTACGCTCAGGCGACGGCGCGAGAAATCGAAGGGAACCTCGTCGACCTTGGTGTAGCGGTCGCGCAGGCTCTGGCCCAGCATGGAATCGGGTGCGACGGTCGAGGGCGTCACATCGGCACGGTCGATTACGGCCAGGTCGATAAGATTTTTGAGGCCGGTCTGGAAGAAGCTGTTCAAAAACGCATGGCGCAGCACGCGCGCGTCCTCGTTGCCGTCGGTGCTGAGATAGCGCTCGAGCACGATGCGGTCTTCGGTGAGGGTGCCGGTCTTGTCGCAGCACAGGACGTCCATCGCTCCGAGGTTTTGAATCGCCGGCAGCTCCTTGACGATAACCTGGCGACGGGCGAGGTCCTTGGCGCCCTGCGACAGGCTCGTGGTCACGATGACGGGAAGCATCTGCGGCGTGATGCCCACGGCCACGCTCGTGGCGAACAGCAGCGCGTCGATGACGTTGCCCTTGGTGGCGGCGTTGATGGCAAAGACGGCCGGCGCCATAACGAGCATCAGGCGCACCAGCAGCATGGAGACGCTCGAGACGCCGCGGTCAAACGCGCTCTTTTCGCCGCGCCCGTTGAGCATCTTGGCGATGCCGCCCAGGTAGGTGTCCGAGCCGGTGGCAACGACAAGCGCCATGGCGGCGCCGTTTTGCACGGAGGTGCCGGTAAAGACGATGTTCTTGCAGGCAGAGAGTGGCAGTGCGGAGCCGTCGGCGCCCTCGACGACGGTGACGGCGGTGGTCTTCTCGACGGCCTCACTCTCGCCGGTGAGTGCGGACTCGATCACAAACAGGTCGCGCGCGGTGATGATGCGGGCATCTGCCGGCACCATATCGCCGGCAGAGAGACGGATTACATCGCCGGGGACGAGCTCGTCGAAGGGGATCTCGATGCGCTCGCCGTCGCGCAGGGCGGTGCAAGTGTTGGAGACCAGGTCCTTGAGGGCCTCGGCCGCATTGCCGCTGCGGGCTTCCTGGATAAACTTCATGCCGCCCGATACCAGCAGCATGGTGCCGATGACGATGACCGTGGAGGGGTCGCGCTGCGGCTCGGGCACGGCGAGCACGTCGATGTAGAGCGAGACCAGTGCGAGCGCGGCGAGGATGCCGGCGAAGGGATCGATGAACGCGTCGGCGATGCGGCGGGCGAGCGTTTTGGTCGTTGCCTCGATGGTGTTGGGGCCGGAGGCGTCCAGGCGCTCGGCTGCCTGCTCGGCGGTGAGGCCGTTTGCCGTGGCGTCAAGCAGTACGAGAGCGTCATCGGCACTATGGGTGGTGGCGAATATGGTGTTCTTGGACAGGCCGGTATGAGCGGCAGGGCGCGCCGTGCGGCGGCGCTTGGAGATGGCTTCGAGTACCGTGGCGGTTTTGAGCATCAGCATAAGGTCCTCCTTGTTGAAGGGAGTTAGCGTACGTGTCGTATTGAGTTGCAAAAAACCTAGATGTCGCTCACGTCATGCTCACGAACCACCACAAAGGGGACAGGCACCTTTGTGGTGGTTTTGACAATCGGTTGGTGGCGCTTATGCGAATACGGAGTCCTCGCGGCGTGCCGAGGGCGACATGCAGGTTTTTCGACTATGACTGCCTTCCATGGCACACCTCCTTATGGACGGGCGCGGCGCGCTTTGGGTATCTCGTACCCGTTTCAATCCGCCCGTATTCTTGATGAGGGGGTTTGACATGTCAACCCCCATTGTTCGGAAAACCGTTGCCCCTGACAAAGCCTTTACAGAATGCCGTGGCCCCAAAGCGCGCCCGCATCTACGCTTCGCCTGCGCTAAACTGGAAGGCACGTACGCGATTACGAGAGGAGCCCGCATGGAGGCTTACAAGCAAGAGTTCATCAAGTTCATGGTCGAGTCCGACGTCCTTAAGTTCGGCAGCTTTACGCTCAAGAGCGGCCGTCAGTCCCCGTTCTTTATGAACGCCGGCGCTTACGTGACGGGCTACCAGCTCAAGAAGCTGGGCGAGTATTACGCCCAGGCCATCCACGATAACTTTGGTGACGACTTTGACGTGCTGTTTGGGCCGGCCTACAAGGGTATTCCGCTGGCCGTCGTGACCGCAATTGCCTACCACGAGCTGTACGGCAAGGAGGTCAAGTACTGCTGCGACCGCAAGGAGGCCAAGGACCACGGTGCCGATAAGGGCAACCTGTTGGGTTATGAGCCCAAGGACGGCGACCGCGTGGTCATGGTCGAGGACGTCACCACCAGCGGCAAGTCCATCGACGAGACCTATCCCAAGGTCAAGGCTGCTGCCGATGTCGAGATCAAGGGCCTCATCGTGTCTCTCAACCGCATGGAGGTCGGTAAGGGTGGCGTGACCACCGCTCAGAAGGAGATCGAGGCCAAGTACGGTTTCCCCGTCGCGAGCATCGTCTCCATGGCCGAGGTCGTCGAGACCCTCTACAACCACGAGATCGACGGCAAGGTTGTCATCGATGACGAGCTCAAGACCGCCATCGATGCCTACTACAATCAATATGGTGCCCAGGAATAGTTGCGCGGGTATCAGGGCAACAACCTGATATTTGAAGAGGGCGGCATGACCAGAAGGTCCATGCCGTCCTCTTTCTAAAACCTGCCAAAAAGGGACAGGTTTATTTTGGTAGGTTTTATCTGGGCAAACGCAGACCATCGACCAACATCGATTCTAATAACGAGTTTATGGCGAAAATAGTTATTAGAATCGATTTGAACAATCTAATGACGAGAAGTCGTGATTACGTTGGTGCAAGGTGGTCAGGTGGCCCCTCGGGGGCGGCGGAAAACGGATCATTCATGTCAAGTAGTCGTTGGGGACGTTCTTAAACGACTAGTCATCGCACCAAGAACAAGCGTGGATAATCTCCCGTTTTTGGCCTGTGCGCGGGCTCAAAGTGGGAGATTTCCACCCTCGTTAGATAGACGTCCGAAAATCCTCGCTCGTTGCTACTTAAGCCCTGGCAGGCGGGTGTAGGGGAACGAGCGCTCTAGGAACTCGGAGCAGCGGGCGTAGTCTTTGGCGAAGTAGCTGCTGTAGAGCGAATCGAGCACATATTGCACGGCGATATGGCTGGCAAACTGCGTGATGCGGTGCGTCATGCTCTCGTGATCACTCACCGTAAGGTAGGCGGCAAAGCCGGGATGCAAGCGTGCGCAGTATGGCGTGCCAATGACGGTGACCGGAACATGCCGACCGCTGAGAACCGGCAGAATTTCCTTAAGGTTGAGCGCAAGGCCGCTGTAGGAGATGACGATCGCTGCATGACTGGGGCTCGAGGCGAGTGCCGTCCGCATCTGGGCCTCGATGTTGCTGTAGCACGTCGCGCTTTTGCCGGCTGAGAGCAGGCGGTCGCGGAACATTCCCGCTGGATAGAGGTTGTGCGAACCCGTGTAGATGTCCACGGTATCGGCGCGCATGATGAGCTTGGCGGCGTGGTCGAGCTGCGCGGGATCGAGCAGCTCCTGCGTCTCGGCCAGCGTGGTCTGGTAGAGCCCTTCCATGCGCTCCATGACCTGCGCGGGTGTGGAGGTGGCGTCGAAGGGAAAGTTGATGTCCACGTCGCGCCGGTTGCCCGCCTCGGTTGCCAGGCGGATGAGCTCGACCTTGAGGTCCTTAAAGCCCTCGAGGCCGAGCTTTTTGCAGAAGCGGTGCACGCTCGCGACCGAAACGTTGGCGCGCGCGGCGAATTCCTTAATAGATAGCCCGCGGATGTCCTCGCCCATGGCAAGGGCCGAGATGCCGAGCTGCTGCTCGGTAGGGGTAAGGCCCTGTGCCTCGGAAATCTTGCGTTTGATATCCATTCGAACTCCCGTGTTCGCTAAACCGACCAAAAAGGGACAGGTTTATTTTGACACTTTTTGGCAGGTATCAGGAAGTGTCAGGGGCGGGATGGCGGCAGGGCGCTGTCGCGAAAAGAAGTGTCGGGTTTGGTGCGCGCGCCGCCGCTCGCCTTGCGTGTGGGCGATACTCAGCTTATCGACCCACAATGCAAAGGAGATGCTCATGGCAAACATCAAGTTCCCCGAGGGTTTCTATTGGGGTGGCGCCACCGCCGCCAACCAGTTTGAGGGCGCTTGGAACGTGGACGGCCGCGGCGCTTCCGTCGACGACCACTTCCTGGGCGGCAGCTACAAGGAGCCGCGTCAGATTACGATCGACATCGACCCCGATCGCTTCTATCCCAACCATGACGGCATCGACTTCTACCATCACTACGAGGAGGACATCGCGCTGTTCGCCGAGATGGGCTTCAACATGTTCCGCATGTCCATCTCTTGGAGCCGCATCTTCCCCAATGGCGACGACGCCGAGCCCAACGAGGCCGGCCTCGCCTTCTACGACCGCGTCTTCGACTGCCTGCGCGCTCACAACATCGAGCCGCTCGTGACCCTCTCGCACTACGAGATGCCCTATCACTTGGTCGAGAAGTACAACGGCTGGGCGAGCCGCGAGCTCATCGGCTTCTTTGAGAAGTACTGCCAGACCGTCTTTGACCGCTATCAGGACAAGGTCAAGTTCTGGCTCACCTTCAACGAGATCAACTCCGGCACCATGGACATAGGTGCCATGATGGAAACCGGCCTGATCCAGGGCTTCGAGGGTCCGGCAAGCGCCATCAAGACCACCGCTCAGCAGCGCTACCAGGCCCTGCATCACCAGTTTGTGGCGAGCGGTCGCGTCGTGCGCTACGCCCACGAGCACTACCCGCAGTTTAAGATGGGCAACATGGATTGCTTCGCCCTCTCCTACGCCGCTACGTGCGATCCGGCCGACGTGTTAGCCACGCAGCAGGAGATGAATTCCATGAACTGGTACTGCTCCGACGTGCAGGTGCGCGGCAAGTACCCGTTCTACGCCAAGCGCTTCTGGGCCGAGAACGATGTTGAGCTCGTGATGGAGGACGGCGACCTGCAGGATATCGCCGACGGCAAGGTCGATTTCTACACCTTTAGCTACTACATGTCCGGCACCGTGAGCACCCACAAGGACCACGAGATGACCGAGGGCAACATGACCTTTGGCGGCAAGAACCCCTACCTGGAGTCTACCGACTGGGGTTGGCAGATCGACCCGCTGGGCCTGCGCATCGCCCTCAACGAGATCTATGCCCGCTACGAGATTCCGCTGATGGTGGTCGAGAACGGCATGGGCGCCTACGACGAGGTCGAGGAGGACGGCTCCATTCACGATCCGTACCGCATCGCCTACCTGCGCAGCCACATCAAGGCCATGGGCGAGGCCGTCGCCGACGGCGTCGACCTGATTGCCTACATCTGGTGGGGTCCCATCGACCTGGTGTCTGCCGGCACCGGTGAGATGCGCAAACGCTACGGCTTCATTCACGTCGACAAATACGACGACGGCACCGGCACCTACGAGCGCCGCCGCAAGGACAGCTTCTACGCATATCAGAGGATCATCAAGTCCAACGGCACGGAAGGTCTGGAGTAAGGGAATCCATCATGTCCGCTCGTAAGATTTTGTTCCTTGATGTCGACGGCACGATCACCGACTACGAGAACAATATCCCCGCGTCCTGCGTGGCTGCCATCCAGGCCGCCCGCGCCAATGGGCACCTGGCCTATATGTGTACGGGTCGCAGCAAGGCCGAGGTACCGCCCGAGCTCGAGGCTATCGGCTTTGACGGCATGCTCGGCGGCAACGGCTCCTATGTCGAGTCGGCGGGCGAGGTGGTCATGCACCAGCTCATCACCGCCGACCAGTGCCGTCACATTGTCGACTGGCTACACGGTCGCGGCCTCGAGTTCTACCTCGAGAGCAACAACGGCCTGTTCGCGAGTGAAAACTTCCGCGAAGCTGCGCGCCCGGTGCTGCAGACCTATATGGGTCGTAAGGGCGTGGAGGGCGCCGACGAGCTCGAGACCGACGACGTCATGCACGGCATGGTCTACGGCGCGCCACTCTACCGCGACGACCTCAACAAGGTGAGCTTTATCCTGTCGAGCTATCAAGACCACCTGGATAGCATCGAGGAGTTCCCCGACCTTGAGTGCCACACCTGGGGTGGCGCGGGCGAGACGGCGCTCTTTGGCGACATGGGTGTGCGCGGTATTACCAAGGCGCACGCCGTCAACACGCTGCTCGAGCACCTGGGCGCCGACCGTGCCGACACGATCGCCTTCGGCGACGCCAAGATCGACATTCCTATGTTCGAGGCGTGTGCCACGAGCGTGGCCATGGGGTCGGGCGGCGACGAGTGCAAGGCGGCGGCCGATTACGTGACCACCGACGTCGTCGACGACGGCATCTGGAACGCCTTTGTGTACCTGGGTCTTATCGAGGGATAATTGTCAAAATGAGTGCCGCTGGAGCATAGGCTTTGGAGGGGTTCGCGATTCGAGTCCTCACCATAGCTTTTAGATCAAATGACACTATAATTACCGTAGGCATGCGCACAACGTTGCGCTTAATCAAGAGGAGAAAACGTATGGGTCTGTTTGACATGTTCAAGAAGAAGGCTGAGCCCGCGGCTGCCGCTGCTCCGGCCTCCATCTCTGCTTCTGCTGGCGCCGACGTGCTGTGCTCGCCCGTCAAGGGCAAGGTCATCAAGATGGCCGACGTGCCCGATCCCGTCTTTGGTGGCGAGGTTCTGGGCAAGGGCTGTGCCGTGTGGCCCGAGGACGATCTGGTCTACGCTCCCTGCGACGGTAAGGTGACCGTCACCATGGGTCACGCCGTGGGTCTGCAGTCCGATAGCGGCATCGAGGTTCTGGTGCACGTTGGCGTCGATACCGTCAACATGAACGGCGATGGCTTCGAGGGCTTCGTCAAGGCCGACGACGTTGTGAAGGCTGGCCAGCCCATACTCAAGATCGACCGCGCCAAGATCGCCGCTGCCGGTTACAAGGACTGCGTCGTCGTGGCCGTGTCCAACACCGCCGAGTTTGCCGATGTCGAGCTCACCGTTGAGGCAGAGTCCGCCGTCGCCGCCGGTGACGCCATCGTTAAGGTCGTCCGCAAGTAAACTGCGGCGTCCAAAGGATGTGCAAGGGTGGTCGGGTTTTCCGGCCACCTTTTTTATTGCACCGTGGGGAAGCGTTTTATTGCACGTTGGGCGGGCTTGCAAACCGTTCGGACGCTAAAACGAACCGACCACGCCTTCGCGTTGCCGAGGGTGTTCATAAGTGGATAGTATGGGCTTACTTATTACAACGTGTGCCGCGTCCGGGAAGCGCGGTGCCGCTCATTGGGAGGAACAACATGAAAAAGAAGCTGCTGCTTGCGCCCCTCATGGCCGTCTTGGTTGCATGCGTGGTCGTGCTTTCCGGCTGTGGAGGTCCTTCGGTTGAGGAGCTCATCACCGAGGATCTTACGACGCAGTTTGACGAGGTCAAGAACGGTGGCGACGACTTCCTCTCTGGTCTGGAGGAGGCTTCGGGCGACGAGTTCGAGCAGCTGGGTATCGATCCCAAGGAGTACGCCAAGACCTATCTTGAGGGCTTTGACTACAAGATCGGCGACGTGACGGTCGACGAGGACAAGGGTGTCGCGACCGCCGAGGTCTCTATTACATGCAAATCTATGAACAAGATCGTCGAGGACTTCTCCACCCAGTATCAGGAGAAGGTCGCTGCGCTTGACACGGTTCCTTCCGATGACGAGCTGTACAAGATGGCCGGTCAGGTTATGGTCGATGTGACCAAGGCCACCGAGCCCAGGAAGACCACGGTTATCTTCAAGTACACCTGCAACGACGATGGTGAGTGGTCTGCCGACGACTCCGTCAACTCCGAGATGATGGATGCAATGCTGAGCTAGTTCGTTGCGGCGTTTTACCAAACGCCGCAACTGCTCGACGCTGCAAGCCCGCCAGAGCGGCAATCTGCCTTTCAACTTCGGCGGCATGACCAGAAGGTCAAT
>UQHV01000020.1 GCA_900540895.1 uncultured Collinsella sp.
CTGGTGATCTCCGCCTTGAGAGGGCGGCGTCCTAAACCGCTAGACGAACGGGCCACATGACATCTGCACTGCCGTGCTGCGGGGTAATATATTACGGGACAAAAAACGTCAGCGCAAGAAGAAATTCCAAATTGCCGAAAAATTGTCGGCAGGTTATGGAACACGCAGGTAAACTAGGTAGCTAATTCAAGTTGAGATGGACCAAAAGAGCTTCGCGATCGTTGGGAATGTTGTCTTCGATCACGGCGTCGAGGGCGGAGTTGAGAAGCTGCCCCAGTTCCGGCCCGGGCTTGACTCCAGCACGGATCAGGTCGCCGCCGTTGATGGCGAGCATCTTGAGCGTATAGGGCTCCCCCGCCCTCAGCAGCTCGTGCGCCATCGCGCGCATCTCCTCAATCGTCTCAACGTAATAGAAGCACGATGGGGCCTTGCCAAGCGTGTCAGCACGCTTGAGGTCCATGAGCTCGTCAATCAGGCGGGCCGTGTCGACGCCCTCACCCGAAAGCGCGCGCATCATATTGAGCAGGCAGGAGCGCTCGGGGCGCAGCGGCTTATCGTGATATTTGATGAGCAGGCAAACGTCGCGCACCAGGTCGTGCGAGAGTGCCAGGCGATCCATAATGACGCGCGCTTTCTTGGCGCCGAGCTCGGGATGACCGTAGAAGTGTCCGCTGCCGGCGTGATCGACCGTAAAGCACTCGGGCTTGGAGACATCGTGCAAAAACGCCGCCCACATAAGGCTCGACGATGGCGCGACGCCGTCGCACAGCGCCAGCTCCCCTGCCACCGTCAGCACACGGGCGATATGCTCGTAGACGTTAAACGCATGATAGACACTTCGCTGATCAAACCCGCGACCCGCTGCCAACTCGGGCACAGCGGCGCAGATGAGCTCAGGGTAGCGCAACATGGCGTCTCCCCCGTGACCGGTCGAAAGAATGCCCTCGAGCTCAATACCCACACGCTCACGCGCCACGGCATCGAGCAGCGGCGCGCACTCGGCAAGCGCACGCTTGGTCTCGGGCTCAATCATAAAGTCCAGACGGCAGGCAAAGCGCACCGCACGCAGCATGCGCAGGGCGTCCTCGTTAAAGCGACGCTTGGGATCGCCGACAGCGCGAATCAGCTTGCGCTCCAAGTCACCCTGGCCGTCGTAGCGGTCGACAAGCCCGCGCTCGGGATGCCAGGCCATGGCATTGACGGTAAAGTCGCGGCGCGCCAGATCGTCCTCGAGCGAGGCGGCACGCTCCACACTCTGGGGATGGCGACCATCGGTGTAAAAGCCATCCAGACGGTACGTGGTGACCTCGATACGCTCGCCATCGGAAATAGCCGTGATTCCGCCAAATTTAATGCCCGACTCCACAACCGCGATGCCGGCGGCCTCGAGCGCCGCTTTGGACTCCTGCCACAGGCCGCTACAGCACATATCAACATCGTGGCTGGGGTACCCCATCAGGGCGTCGCGCACCCAACCGCCCACGTACCAAGCCTCAAGACCAGCCGCCTCAAGCGCGCGCAGGACGCACAGGGACGCATCGGACGGTTGAGTACCGTTGAGCGAAACATTGCACATGCCTATGGCCTCCTGCGACTATCAAATTGGCTATCGATTGCGTCTGCAAGAAGTCTAGCAAGAAACAGCCTCCACTGCACACGCAAGTCCGATAAACAAAAACGCATCCGTCCTAGTCTAAGACGGATGCGAAATAATCAAACTATTCAGACAAGGTGCCGGAACTAGCAGACCTGGCGAACCTCGATGTGCTTCTTATATTCGTCCACCTTGGCAAAATCACCCAGACCGGGGCACTCGACCACGTTGGCGCCAGTGGCCATCGAAAGGCGCAGGGCGTCCCCGACGCGCTCGGGGGCGTCGTGCCACACGGACAGGAAGGCAGCGAGCGAGGAATCGCCGGCGCACACCGTCGACAGCAGCTTGACGTCGAAGGTGCGGTTGGCAAACCAGATATGCTCGCCGTTGGAGAAGTACGCACCGGCGCCACCAAGGGTCAGCAGCACGTTCTTGGCGCCCTTGGCGTGCAGCTCGGCCATAGCGCCCTTGACGGACTCGTCGTCGCCACCGCTCACCTTGATGCCAAAGATGTCAAGCAGCTCGTCGTCATTGGGCTTGATCAGCAGTGGCTCCAGAGCAATGAGGTCTGCCAGCTGATGGCTCGAGATGTCGAGGACGAACTCGGCCCCCTTGGCCTTGACACGGCGCAGGACCTCGGCCAAGAAGCCCTCGGAAGTGTTGGGAGGCAGCGAGCCGCTGATGACCAGGCAGGTCATGTCATCGAGCGAATCGATAAGTTCAAACATCTCCTGCTCGTTGGCCTCATTGATGGCGGCACCGGCATTGACCATGTTGTACTCGGTGTCGGGACCGGCGTTGAGGAACACATTGACGCGCGTAATACCGTCGGTCCACACGGGCTTGACGGGCACGCCCAGGGCCTCGGCGCCCTTGACGATGAACTCACCCGAGAAGCCGGCGAAGAAACCCAGGATCGTGGTGTCGACACCATAGTGGTCAAGCGTAAACGAGACGTTGAGGCCCTTGCCGTTGGGCGTGTAGACGGCATTGCGGGTACGCGTGACGGTATTGGCAGTAAGGCCGTCGCAGGCGATGTTGTAGTCAATGGCGGGATTTGCAGTGAGCGTGTAAATCATGGATGTTCCTTTCACGAAACAACGTGTTAATGAAAGTATATTCCACGCATCGGTAAAAGGCTAGGACAACTCGGTGAACGGTGTGGAAGCGATGAAGTACGGCAGGACACCTCTCCCCCATGGCGGAACAAAAAAGGCGCCCCGACCGAAACCGGGGCGCCGCATGCGCACGAATATGTCGCGATTCGATTACTGACGATCGAGCTTGCGGACGGCAACGCGCTTGCTGTACTCATCGACGTGACCAAAGTCGCCAATGCCGACGGACTCGGCAACGTTGGCGCCGGTGGCCATAGCGAGCTTCATGGCCTCCTCGACGTTGTCGCGATCCCTGTACCACTTGTGCAGGAACGCAGCGAGGGTGCAGTCGCCGGCGCAGACGGAAGAGACCAGCTTAATGTTGAACTCACGCTTGGCGTACCAGATGTCCTCGCCGTTGGAGAAGTAAGCGTCGCCGCGGCTACCACGGGTGAGCAGCACGTTCTGAACGCCGGCGTCGTGAGCCATCTTCATGGCAACGCGGACCTCGTCGTCGGTGTCGACCGGCACGCCGAAGATGGCCTTCATCTCGTGATGGTTCGGCTTGATGAGCAGCGGCTTCTTGTGAGCGAGCTCCTTGAGCTTGTCGGAGGACAGGTCCAAGACGACATCGGCGCCACGAGCCTGAGCGTGCTCCATGACCTTAGCCAGGAAGTCAGGCGTAGCTTTGGGAGGCACGGAGCCGGAAACGATCAGGCACTCGAGATCGCCCGCGGTGTCCAGGATGTTGTAGAGCTCCTCCTGGTGCTGCGGCGTGATCGGAGCACCCGGGTTCAGGATGCCGTACTCGTGCTGGCCATCGTTGACATAGGTGTTAATGCGCGTGATACCGTCGGTCCAGACCGGGCGGCAGAGGCAACCCAGGTTCATGACCTCCTCGACGATGAACTTGCCCGTGAAGCCGGCGAAGAAGCCAAGCGCGACGGTGTCGACGCCCATCTTCTTAAAGGCGAAGGACACGTCGAGGCCCTTGCCGTTAGCCGTGTAGCTGGCCGAGCCGGTGCGGACGTTCTCGTCGGGCTCAAGCGGAGAGCTCGAAACCGTCATGTCGACAGCCGGGTTAGCGGTTAGCGTGTAGAACATTTACAGTACCCCCTGTATATGTGAGGGCCGCGTGGCCGGCCCATTCCAACCACGCGGTTACCTCTGATACCAAATTAGCGAGCTGCGGACTCGAGCAGTGCCTTGACCTCGGCGGCGGTGTTGCAGGCGAGTGCCTTCTCGGCGAGCTCGTCGCACTCGGCCTTGGTCCACTGGCTGATGGTCTTGCGGGCGCGCAGGATCGACGGAGCGCTCATCGAGAACTCCTCCAGGCCCCAGCTGATCAGCAGCGGCTCGAGCAGCGGATCGGCAGCGGCCTCGCCGCACATACCGACCATGATGCCGGCCTTCACGCCGCTCTCGATGATGTTCTTGAGCGAGCGGAGCACGGCGGGATAGTAAACCTGGTACAGGTTGGAGATGGTGTCGTTACCACGGTCGGCGCACATGGTGTAGCCGATCAGGTCGTTGGTGCCGATGGAGAAGAAGTCGGCAACCTCGGCAAGACGGTCTGCGAGCAGCGAAGCGGCGGGTGTCTCGACCATGATGCCGACCTCGATGTTCTCGTTGAACTTGCGACCCTCTTCGGTCAGCTCGGCCTTGCACTGCTCGACGAGCTCCTTGACAGCCAAGACCTCCTCGACGCAGGTGACGAGCGGGATCATGATCTTGACGTCACCGAAGGCGCTAGCGCGCAGCAGAGCGCGGAGCTGGACCTTGTACTGGTCGGGATTGGCCAGGCAGTAACGCACGGCGCGGAAGCCCATGAAGGGGTTGTCTTCCTTGACCATATGCAGATACGGAATCTCCTTGTCGCCACCCACATCGAGCGTACGGATGATGACCGGAGCACCCTTGAGCGCGCTGGCGACCTTACGGTAGGCGTTGAACTGCTCCTCCTCGGAAGGAAGCTCGGCAGAGTCCATGAACAGGAACTCGGAGCGGAACAGACCGATGGCCTCGGCATCGTGATCGAGCGCGTTGGGCACGTCATCAGGGTTACCGATGTTGCAGGCGATGATCTTCTTGATGCCATCGGCAGTCACGGACGGCTTGCCACGGAAGGCCTCGAGGGCTGCCTTCTCGGCAGCGAAGGCCTCGGCCTTGGCGGTGTAGGCAGCGAGCGTCTCCTCGTCGGGATCGGCCTCAACGATACCCTTGCCACCGTCGACGACAACGGTCATACCGTTGCGCAGCGCGGTGCAGCTGTTGGAAACCGAAAGGACAGCCGGGATCTCGAGGGCACGCGCGATGATCGCGGAGTGCGACGTGCGGCCACCGGTCTCGGTGACGATACCGGCAACGTGGGCCTTATCGATCGTGGCGGTCATGGACGGCGTGAGGTCATGCACGACAACGACGGTGTTCTCGGGCAGGACGGAGAGGTCGACGACCTCCTTGCCCAGCAGCTCGGCCAGAATACCGGTGCGGATGTCGGCGATGTCGGCCGCGCGCAGACGGAACATCTCGTCGTCCATGGACAGGAACATGTTCTCGAACATGGTCGAGGTGTCCATGAGCGCCTGCTCGGCGCAGGTACCGCCGTCAATGGCGGCGTTGATGGCGTCGGTCATACCCGGATCCTGAGCCAGGACAATATGTCCGCTCATGATCTCGGCCTCGGCCTCGCCCACCGTCTCCTTCATGTGGTCGGCCTGAGCCTGGGTCTTCTCGCAGAAGACCGAAAGAGCGGACTGATAGCGCTCCTTCTCTGCTGCCGAATCAGCAACCTCATGCGGCTCAAACGTCAAGTCGGGATCGACGGCGACCATGACGGTGCCGATACCGATGCCCTCGGAAGCGTTGACTCCCTGATACATTCCCATTCCTCTCTCCGTGTCATGTGATAAAGCGTTTTGCCATATCCATGACAAAAGAGCGCAGTTACCTTACAACAGGTCACTGCGCCCCCAAATATGAACTTAGTTGTTCAACATGCGACCCGTTTGAGTTCTACTCGCCAAGACCGCTCTTGATGAGCTCGATGGCAGCAGCCAGAGCCTCGGCCTCGTCAGCGCCGTCACACTTGACCTCGACCTCGGTGCCGCAGGGGATACCAGCAGCCATGAGGGCCATCGGGGACTTGCCGTTGACCTCCTTCTCGGGGGTGACGACCGTCACGTCACAGGCGTACTTGCCCATGGTGGAGGCGAACAGACCAGCCGGACGCATGTGCAGACCCTGAGGATTAACGAGGGTAGCCTTCTCAGAAACCATAGTTGACTCCTTTTTTGTGTTTAACCCCTGTCATGTATGTGGCAGGAGTCAGATTCACGACGTTGTTTATATTAACTCACATCAAACGGTTTTTCATTATGTTTCGGACGAATTGTTGGACAGATGTGTTTGTCGTCCGCTTGCTCGCCCACAGGGGGCCGGGTGCGGCCAGTGAGATTTCCTGCTCTACAGTCCTGCTCGCACGAAGAGCACATTAAGTGCTCTTCGGCTCGTGCGGAACTCGCGATAAATCTCACTGGCCGCGCCCGGCCCCCTGTGGGCGAGCAAGCTGCAGAAACTCGGTCGGTCCAGAGCAATATCGTGCGAACGGAATTCTGGCTAATGATCTGTTCGCGACAAAGACTCGATAGGTAGCCCCCTCTATGCCCTTTTGTAAGTTGCGGTGAAATAGGGACTGCATTTGGAGTTGAATCGTTTAAACAGTCCCTATTTCACCGCAACTTATGGGAGGGATAGAAAAAAGGCGGAGGCCCTGGGGAGGGACTCCGCCTTATATACAGGGGGCGATGTTATTCGCGGGCTGGGGGATTAGACCAGGCGGGCGTTGATCGTCTTGGCGATCTCGGCGGCGTCGGTGGAACCCTTGACGGTGGCACGGAAGTCCTCGTCCATGAGCGCCTCGGCGACCTTGGACAGGATCTTGAGGTGCGTGGTGCCAGCCTGGGCACCCGGGATGAGCAGGGCGATAGCCACGTTAACGGGAGCGCCGTCCATGGTGTCCCAACCGGTCACGCCGGACTCGTCCTTAACGACGATGACGGCAGCCTCGGTAATGGCGTCGGACTTGGCATGCGGGATGGCGAAGCCCTCCATCATGCCCGTGGTGCCCTCGGCCTCGCGAGCCAGGAAGGCGTTCATCACGGCGTCGGCGTCGCTGGCGATACCTGCCTTGACGGCCTGGTTGGAAACGAAGCTCAGAGCCTCGTCACGAGAAGCGAAGTCCTCGGCGACAAAGACATTCTCGACCTTCACGAAGTCGGCAGCCTCGGCCTTGGGGGCCTCGACGGCAGCGGCCTTGGGGGCCTCAACGGGCTTGGCTACAGGAGCGGCCTTCTGATTCTTCTCGAAGTCGTACTTCTTGAAGGCCACGAACAGGATGCCACCGACCACAGCGCCGATGAGGATCGCGAGGACCCACAGCGGACCGTTCTCGACAACAGGCAGGACCAGGAAGCCGCCGTGAGGCGCCGGATCGTGAACGTTGAAGAAGATGGTCAAGATGGAAGCGATGGAAGAACCGAGCATCATGATGGGCATGACGGGCCAGATGTTCTTGGTCATGAACGGAATGGCGCCCTCGGTGATGTGGGTGCAACCAAGGATGAGGTTGACGATACCGGCGTCATGATCCTCCTGGCTGAAGTACTTCTTGCCGACAACGACGGCGAAGGTGGTGATCAGCGGCGGAACGATGCAAGCGGCGGAGACGGCAGCCATGAAGTTGGTGCCGAAGTTGTAGGTCTCGGTGCCGACGCCAGCTTCGAGAGCGGTACCGAGCAGGAAGGTGCCAGTAGCGTAAGCAGCCTTGTTGACCGGGCCGCCCATATCAAAGGCGCACATGCAGCCGATGGCCAGGCCAAGAATCACCGGACCGGAGTTACCGAGGCTCTGCAGGAAATCCATCATACCCTGGTTAATGGCAGCCATGGGGCCGGAAATACCGAGCATGACCAGGCCGACGATGGCGGTAGAGCACAGCGGATACAGGAAGATTGCCTTCAGGCCATTAAGGCTCGCGGGAATTTTAGAGAAAACCTTCTCGAGCAGCAGGATGACATAGCCGGCGAGGAAGCCGCCGACGATGCCGCCCAGGAAGCCGAAGCCCACGCCGGCGCCACCGGCGTCGATCATGCCGGTCTCGGCGTTAACAGGCAGGCCCTGGATGGCAATCATACCGGCAACGAAACCGGGGACGAGCGCCGGGCGCTTGCCGATGGATTCGGCGATGTAGGCGGAAAGCACCGGAACCATAAGGTTCATGGCGATGCCGCCGATGATCTTGAGCATCGCAGCAAAGCTGTTGTAGTCGGCAGCCGTCGAATCAAAGGACGTGATGCCCCACAGGAACGAAATGGCGGTCAGAACACCACCGGCAACGACGAAGACCAGCATGTGGCTGACGCCGTTCATGAGGTGCTTGTAGATGACGTGGCCGATGGACTCCTTCTCCTCGACCTCGTCCTCGACATCGGCGGCAGCGGCAACCGTGTCGTCGCCCTTGGCGGCGAGCGCGCGGTCGATCAGCTTACCAGCAGCCTCGACAGACAGGGCCTTGGAAACACCAACGGAAACCATGGGCTTACCGGCGAAACGCTCAGCCTGGACATCCTTATCGGCTGCGACGACGACGGCCTTGGCACCGGCGATCTCGCTCTTGGTGAGCTCGTTCTCGACACCGACCTGGCCATGAGTCTCGACCTTAATGGTCAGACCGCGCTCGGCAGCTGCCTTCTCCAGCGCCTCCTTCGCCATGAAGGTGTGCGCAATGCCGGTCGGGCAACCGGTCGCGGCGATGATGTCAAACTTAGCCATGTGTCCCTCCTTCTTGAGTACAGCGCCCTCGGGCGCTCCCCTACACGCGCTTCGATGCGCGTTTTTCCACAACTGAAAGATACCAACCTACCGTCCGCGTGAGAAGAGACAAGGCGCAATTCTCCGGTGAAAGGTTCTTTCATAACCGTAAACGGCAAGTGAAAGTTTACCATCAACACTTGAAACGGCAAGGTGTATCTTGTAATTGAAAATGCCCGTATACTATGGCATTGCAAATCAAGTTAGATTTTCATGCCAACCAGGAGCCATCCATGACCGATAGTAGCAAGAGCGCGCTCTCCCTTATTAGCACGCACAAAGGGTACAGCGATTCCGAGCAGCGCATTGTCGACTATATATTGGAGCACCAGTCCGAGGCGCCGCGCCTGACGGCCGCCCAGCTCTCACGAGCCGCTGCCACGTCCGAGGCGACGGTTTCACGCTTTTGCCGCAAGCTGGGCTTTGGCAGCTTCCGCAGCTTTCAGTTTTCGTTGGCGCGCGACTTGGAGAGTCAGCGCAACGAGGGCCTGACCGACGAGGTCTCGCTCGACAACATGGAGCAGAGCCTTAAAAATATCCTCGCCGCCAAGGTGAGTGAGCTTAATGCGACCATCGACGGCATTGATCACGACACGTTGGCCGCTGTTGTGCACGCGCTTAAGAATGCCGGCGTTATTGAGTTCGCCGCCGTGGGCAATACGAACGCGGTCGCGCTCGATGCGACGTTTAAGTTTTCGCAGTTGGGCCTTCGCTGCATGGCAAGCACCATCAGCGAGACATCAATCGGCTTTGCGCTCACGTTGCGCCCCGGCGACGTTATCGTGCTGATCTCGAACTCCGGCAAGTCGCGCCGTTTGAATCGCATGGCAAAAGCGGCTCGCGACTGCGGTGCCACCGTGGTCGTCATCAGCAGCGACAGCAAGTCTCCACTTGCGCGCCTAGCCGACTACACCTTTAATACCGTCAATCACGAGGCGCTACTCACAACGGGCGACTTCGCATTCTCCAAGATCAGCGCAACGATGATCATAGAGGTCATCTACAACTTCTTGCTGCCAGAGATCGAAGACGCCCGTGAGCACATCAGCTACTACGAGGAACTCATCCAGCCGGATAAGGTTGTGGAGTAGATAAATTGGGGAACCGACAAACGCCTCTCGCCACGAAACCCGCCCATCTACTACGTTTTAACCGCAAGCGCTAACCATACACTCAAAAAAAGAAAACCGCAGGCGTTCTACCTGCGGTTTTCTTTTTGCAATTCTTGGCGTGGTTGCCGATAACTTATTAAACGTAGTAATTGGGCCGGTTTTGTGGCGACCGGATCGGACATATATGTGGCGGCTCGGTCTAAGCACGCGCTTCTTGGAGCATCTGCTTGGCATGCGCTAGGCTTGCCTCCGATTGATCGCCGCTCAGCATGCGGGCGATCTCGGCGGTACGGGCATCGCCGGTCACCTCGTCCAGGTGCGTTTGAGGAACGTCGCCGGGCTCTTTACTGACCACGTAATGCTTGTCGGCCATGACCGCAACCTGCGCCAGGTGTGTTACGACGATGACCTGATGCGTGGCGGCAAGATCGGCCAGCACACCAGCAAGAGCACGAGCCGTAGAGCCGCCGACACCAGCATCGACCTCGTCGAACACCAGTGTATCCACGCCGTCCGCATTACCGAGGACAACCTTGCTCGCCAGCATCACGCGGCTCAGCTCGCCGCCCGAGGCAATGCGGCGCAAGGGACGAGGTGTCAAGCCGGCGCCGCTGCGATATAGCAGCTCATAACTCGAAGGGCCCGCGAGTGTCCACTCAGCGCGAGGGAGATCGCGGGACTCCCAGACCAGCTCAGCGCCGCCCATCTCCAGGCGTGCCATCTGACGACCCACCTCGTGACAAAAACGCGGGGCCGCCGTATTGCGTGCACGCTTAAGCGCCTTGGCGGCGGCGAACAGTTCACGCTCCGCCGCGCCAAGCGCTTCGCGAGCCTTCTTGATCTGCTCATCACCATCGTCTACCAGCGACAACAGCTCTTGCGAGCGATCGCGCATGGCAAATACATCGTCCATGGTGGGACCCCACTGACGCAGCAGACCCTTGAGGTCGGAATACCGTTCGCGCATACGAGCCAGCTCGCGAGGGTCAAACGCAACGCCATCGCGATAAGCACGCAACTCGTTGGCGCAATCCTCAAGCGAAATGCAGGCATCCGAAAGGGCATCGGCGATGTCGCCCAGCTTGCGATCAACAGTTGCCATGCGCGACAGCTCTGCCACGGCGCTGTTCACGGCATCGAGCGCTCCCCCTTCAGAGGCAAGCGATGCATGGGCATCGTTAGCCGTGGCAACCAGTACCTCGGCATGTTCGGAGCGCGGCAGCAGCTCCTCGAGTTCCTCATACTCACCCGGCTTGGGGTCGACCTCGCCGATGCGCTCGAGGGCAAAGCGCGCCTCCTCGACGCGGCTCCCCTGCGCACGCGAGGCCTCTTCGACACGCCGAACCTCCTTGGCGGCAGCACGCGACGCCTTAAAGCAGGCGCGGTACTTATCGAGCGCCTCGAGCGCAGAGCGCCCCGCCCATGCATCGACCATCGCAACGTGATGCATCGGATCGAGCAAGCGCTGGTGTTCGTGCTGACCGCACAGGTCCATCATCACGCCGACGCGCTCCGAAAGCTCACGCACGCTGGCGATGCGACCATCGATCTTCACGCGGCTGCGGCCCTCGGCAGAAAGGCTGCGCAAAACGGTGAAGCCCTCGGCGTCGTGCGGGCCATCGAACAGGCGCGCCTCGACGCTCGCCAGCGACTCGCCCTCGCGGACCGTCGACGAATCCGCACGCTCGCCCAAAATAAGCTTGAGGGCCGAGAGCAGTGCAGTCTTGCCTGCGCCGGTCTCACCAGTTAGGACGGTCAGACCTGCGCTCGGAACCAGCGTCGCCTCGCGAATGAGTGCAATGTTGGAAACCTGCAGCTCATCGATCATGACGCACTCCATAGAACACGCGGCTCACCGAGTTATAGAAGCTCTCGGGGCCGTAATCAAGGAGCAGCACATCCCCGGGACCGCGGCGAACGGCCACGCTCTCGACCGTGCCGTCGCAAGTAATGAACTGTCCGTCGATAGCGATAGCTGGCACACTCGGGCGGTCGTCGGACATAAAAATCTCAACGACATCGCTCGGCGAGGTCAAGAAGGCACGAGCTTGAATGGTGTGCGGCGCAATGGGCACGCAAACCATGCCTGCGTAATCAGGGCTCACGATAGGGCCGCCGGCGCTGAGCGCATAGCCCGTAGAGCCGGTCGCCGTGGACACGACCACACCGTCGCCACGCAGGCGGTCGATATGGTGGCCCGACACGGTGATGTCAAACTCGACCATATCGGACAGCGGCCCGCGCGTAAGCGCCATGTCGTTGAGGGCAAAAGCACGCACGACATCCTTCGTACCGTCTTCGCGCACGGATACGATATCCGCGGCGATGGTGGCGCGACGGCTCACGTGCAGCTCGCCGGACAGGGCATCGCTCACGACCTGCAAAATGTCGCGCTCCTCGGGACTGGCCGCCGTCAAAAAGCCCAGGTGACCATAGGAAAGACCCAGGATGGGAATCTCGCGGTAGTTGAGGATACGAGCGGCGCGCAGCAGCGTGCCATCGCCACCGAGTGTGATGACCAGGCCGGCGCCATCAATATCGGGCGTGCTCTGAATCTTGGAGCGTTGATCGGCCGCCCATGCGACCTCGTAGCCTTGGCGCGTCAGCCAAAGCTCGAGCATCAGACCGCTCTCGACCGCCTCTTGCTTGTAATAATTGGGAACCAGAAAGACCTTCATAGCGTTGCAGCTTTCTCGCTCAAAACCGATACCTGGGATTGCAACTCGTCATCGGAGCGTTCACCGGCAGCAAACCTCGTGCCGTACAGGAAAAACTCCACGTTGCCCTTGGCCCCATGAATAGGTGATACGCACACGTCGACCGGAAACAGGCCTTTGGCGGCAAAGAGTTCAATCGCCGCCGCGAGCGTGTCGACGCGCACGACGGGGTCCGTCACGATGCCGCCCTCGCCCACCAACGCAGCCGGAGCCTCAAACTGCGGCTTCACCAGCGTGCAGAACGAGCCGACAGGTGTCAGGCACGCCAACACGGCATCGATAATGTTTGCAATGCTCGTAAACGAAACATCGCATACAGCCAGGTCAATGGCATTGCCGTACCCAAGCTCGGGCAGGTGCGTCACATTCGTGCGCTCATGAAGCGTCACGCGATCGTCCTGGCGCAGCGACCAATCAAACTGGGCGCGGCCCACATCGACCGAAACAACGGTCGCGGCGCCACGCTTGAGCAGGCAATCGGTAAAGCCGCCGGTAGAGCACCCCACGTCCAAGCAGGCAAGACCCGACGGATCAATGCCAAGCGCATCGAGCGCGCCCTCGAGCTTAAGACCGCCGCGGCCAACGTAGGGAATGCGTCCCTTCACATGCAGCGGCAGGCCCGGCGTCACCTTGAGCCCCGGAGAAGACAAGCGCTCGCCGCCGCTCGAAACCAAGCCGGCCATAAGAGTGCGAAGGGCATCCGCGCGATCGGCGCAGATGCCCTGTGAAATCAGTTCGTCATCAAGACGCACACGTTTCATGAATGCCATCAACCATTCGTATCCGGAGATGCAGCCTGCGTACCCTGGGATTCGTTTGCCGCATCCTCATCGTATTCCTGCTCAAGCTTATCGGCCTCACGCGGCGTCAGCTCAAACTTGTCGACCATATCGACCGCACGGGAGCCCAGCTCAATCGCCTCGTCAAACAGATCGAGCGATCGCTCCAGGGACGTATCCTTGGAGCGAACGGTAGCGATGATCTGGTCCAGACGGTCCGAGATCTCGTCGAAGTTGCGGACAGAACCCTCTGGCATGGCTACTCCTCGACGGAGTCGGTGTCGGCCTCGGACGTCTCAGCAGCGTCAGTATCCTCGCCAAGCACGCCGGCAGCGGCCTGAGCAGCAGCGACCTTGGCGGCAGCCTCGGCAGCCTGAGCCTCCTCGCGAGCGCGATCCTCGGCCAGCAGCTCCTGATACAGCTCCTCACCCGGCAGCTCCTCGCTGCGAGCGATCTTGCCGAGCACGCCGTTAACGAACGACGCAGACTGATCGGTGCCATAGGCCTTGGCAAGCTCGACAGCCTCGTTGATCACGATAGCGTCAGAGACCTCCTCGTCGGTGAGGAAACGCATCTCGTAGACGGCGATACGCAGCAGGTTGCGGTCGGCGCCGGGCATGCGCATAAGATCCCAGTTCTTAGCGACGGCGCGCAGGGCGCAGTCAATGCGATCGATGTGCTCGTAGGCACCGCGGCAAAGCTCCAGCGCATACGGGTCGAGGGGACCCTTCGAGATCAGGAAATCGCCCTCGAGGACGCGGTCGAGCGGGCTGTCCGTGGCCTCGGCCTGGAACAACAGCTGCAGCGCCTGACTGCGGGCAAGCGTACGCCCGCGATAAACCTTAAGGCTCAAAGGTTACTCCTTGGGGAAAACGAGGCCGTCGATGCAAACGTCAACGCGCTCGACCTCGACGCCCACCTGGGCATCGATGGCGGCGACCACGGCGGCGCGAACGGCCTCGGCGAGTTTCTTGAACGGATAGCCAAAGAACACCACGACGCGCACGGTGAGTGCGAGCTTGTCACCGATGACCTCAGCCTCGACCGCCGGCTCGGAAGCCGGGGCCTTGGACGAAAGCATCATAGAGACAAGGTTGGTGGCAAGGTCCTTGACGCCAACGGAGGCGATGCCCTCGACATCCGTGACGGCGCGCGAGACGATGGCGGTCAGAACATCGGGCGAAATGCCGATGCCGTCAATCTTGATTTCCTGGGGCATGAGTCCTCCTAGAAGAATTGGTTGCTAGACGCGGGAGACGAACTTGCCGTCGCGGGTGTCAACCTTGATGACCTCGCCCTCGTTGAGGTACATGGGGACCTGGATGACAGCGCCGGTGTCGATCGTGGCCGGCTTGGTGGAACCCTGGACGGTGTCGCCCTTAAAGCCCGGGTCGGTCTGGACGATGGTGGTCTCGATGAACATCGGCGGGGTCACGCCCATGAGCTCGTCGTCGGCGAAGAGCAGCTGGCAGACGTCATTCTCGCGCAGCCACTTGGAGTTCTCGCCCACCATGTCCTCGGGAACGGGAACCTGCTCGTAGGACTCGTTGTCCATGAAGATGTAGTCGGTGCCATCGTTGTAGAGGTACTGGAACTCACGGGTGGTGAGCATGACGCTCTCGAACTTGGTGCCGGCGTTGCAGGTGTTCTCGACGACGCGGCCGCTCTTGATGTCGCGGGTCTTGTAGCGCACGAACGCGCCGCCCTTGCCCGGCTTGACATGCTGGAACTCGACGATGGTGTAGACCTTGTCCTTAATGCGGAGACCGAGGCCGTTCTTGAAGTCGGCGGTAGAAATGGTAGGCATAGCGACCTTTCTTGTTATGGGCAGGACGCACAAGCGTCCAAATTACATACGACCGAAATTATACACTTGCAGACGGCGCCTGCAGCGAGCGCATAAAAAGAGAACGCGGGGCGCCCGAAGTGCTCCGGACGCCCCGCCCCAAAAATCTATCGAAATGGGCTAGCAATCGATGATCTGCAGGTCGTGCGGGGTCTTGGTGAAGGGCTCGTAGCCGTTCTCGGTGACCACGCCGTAGTCCTCCAGGCGCACGCCGCCCACACCGGGCAGATACACGCCGGGCTCCATGGTGATAACCGAGCCGACCTCGATGGTGTTCTTGCTGCGGTTGAAGTTGGGCAGCTCGTGGATGTCGATGCCCACGCCGTGGCCCAGACCATGGTTGTAGTAATCGCCATAACCGGCATCGCCGATGATCTTCTTGGAAAGCTTAAAAATGTCGTTGCCCTCGACGCCCGGATGGATGGCAGCGACGCACTCCTCGTGCGTACGGCGCACGAGCGCGTACAGGTCAAGCTGCTCCTGGGTAGGCTCGCCCATCACGACGGTGCGCGTCATGTCGGAACGATAATCGCAGTAGCCCGCGCCGTAATCCATGAGGACGAAGTCGCCCTTCTCGATGACACGGTCACTCGGTACGGCATGCGGGTTGGCGGTGTTGGGGCCGCTCGCCACAATGGAGCCGAAGGCCAGGCTGTCGGCGCCGTTGGCGAACATAAAGTTCTCGAGCTCGTTGCGAACCTGCTTCTCGGTCATACCGGGCTTAATAAAGCCGAGCATGTGCTGGAAGGCGGCGTCAGTGATCGACTGTGCATGGCGCATGAGCTCGATCTCCTCGGCATCCTTGATGGCGCGCATCTTGCGGATGTCGTCATGCATCAGCGGCAACATGCAGGCGACGGAACGATCCTCCAGACCACGCTGAATGCCCTGGTAGAAGTTGATCTGCATATCGTCCTCGACAGCGCAGACGCGGCACTTGTTGGCTGCGATCTTGCCGGCGACCCAACCGGGGATGGTGCCCTCGTCCATGTCATAGACCCAAGGGCTGCCGGCGGGCGTGTTCTCCTCAAAGCTGTTGAGGTAGCGCGAGTCGGTATGGAACAGGCACTGGTCAGCCGTAATAAACGCCGCGTGCGGGAACTCGAAGGTGTAGTCGAAGACGCCCTTCACGCCCGTGAGCCAACGAAGATTGGCCTCGTCGCGTACCACGATAGCGTCGTAGCCGCGCTCGACCATCAGGGCACGGACACGTTCGATACGACCGGCAGGACCGGCAGCAAACTCAGACATGCAGATTCCTTTCTTATTGTCTCTATAAAGACGGGACGGGTCTCAACCGAACGTCGGAATCGCATGCGAACCGCAACCGATTGGAAACCCGTCCCTCAACATGATACGAAAGACGATGGATGTCAATAAATCTTAGAGAAGTTCTTTACGAGAAGCCAAGTAGGCGTGAGCATGGCGCTCAAGAACCTCGTCCTCGACGCTCGTTAGGCGAATGGCGCCGAGCGCCGCGGGCAGCGGCAGCATGCTGCGGTTCGAGCGGACAAACTGCTGTCTGCGGAACTCCTCGATATATGCGGCAGGCTCCAAGTCGAAGGCAAGCTCCTCGATGCCAAAGTCCTCCAGGCAGTCATCGAGATCAAACACATAGTCGATATCGAAGTCGCAGGCATCGTGTGCTAGGCGCGCCTCAAAGCGCATGCCCTCGGACAACAGCTGGTAGGCAGGGACCTGCGAAGCGGCATCGCCCAAGCAAGCGCGCAGGGTGCGCTCCCCCGTCTTGCCAAAATCGAGCGCATGGCGAGCGCTCGGGTTCGTGGCCGTCAGCACGTCCTTGCGGGCAGTCTGAGACCATTGAACGGCATTGACGAGTGCGACCTCCTCGCCCGCGAGAATCTCGGGGACGGTCTCAGTAAACTGATTCCAGCGGGACTTGCTGCTCGAAAGCATGGTGCCAACAAGTACCGCATAGCCGAACTTGAGGTCCTCGGGTTCCGCCTCGCGAACAAGGTCGAGATCACACACAACCAAGCCCGGTTCGGGACGGAACGCGATAGCGGGAAGCGCATTGGCCAACGAGGCGACGAGCGGCTTCATGGTCGTCGCGACCGTGAGCATGGCGTCGAAGGTCGTCGGCAGCAGCGCGCACTCGGTTCGGCCACACCACTGGTTGGCGCACCAGCCAACAACCGAACAGGTTGCGGCATCGCCAACAGCGACAACCAGATCGTCGCAGGTGATGCGGTTGGCAGACAGGGCGCCAAAGATAGCATCGGCGTCGGCCAGCGTGGCACCAGCAGGCGAAACCTCGAGGACGAGCAGCGACACGGCAAAACCGGCGTCGACCAGCGCATGCTCGACGACCTCACCAAAACGCTCGGATGTGGCGTCGTTCCAAACCACCATCGCGCGCTTAGGCTTGCCCACGGCCGAGGCAAACATGCGCGGCAGCTCATCGAACGCGCCCAATCCGACGCGGACATCGACACTGCGGTTTTGGAAATTGATCAGTTGACGGCGAATCATAGCAGTCCACGCTCCAAAAGCATCTCGGCACAAAGGTAGGAAACGTCCTCGAAGGACTTGTTGCGAATATCAAGGGTAATATCGGCGGCCTGGCGATACAGCGGACGACGATGCTCAAACAGGCGCGCGGCATGCTCGGGCGAACGGAAATCGGGGCGCGTGTCGGACCGACGAATCTGGCGAATCGAATCCTCGAAGTCGCCCTCGAGGTACACGCACGTACCCATTTCGTGCATCAGCTCAATATTCACCGGCGTCTCGACGATACCGCCCCCGCACGAAACCAACAGGCTGCGCTCGCTTTGGAGCGAACGGAGCGCCGAGGTCTCGAGCTCGCGAAAACGATCCTCGCCCTCGGTCTCAAAAATCTCGGTTACCGACTTGCCGCAACGGCGCACGACCAGGCGGTCGGTATCGATAAAACGCCGCTTGAACATAGTGCCGACGTTGCGCGCAAGCGTCGATTTGCCCGCGCCCAAAAAGCCGATAAAGAAGATATGGTCGCAGCCGTGTTTGATGTGCTGAGACATGGCGAAACCTATTCCTCGCAGGGAAGGTCGCGCAGGGCCCGGCGCTCAAAGATACGGAAGATCTGCGTGTACCACAGGTCCTGGGTTGCCTGCGGCTTAACCAGGATAGTATCGACGCCGGCAAAATTGCCGCTCCACACGTCCGTGTAGAGCTGATCACCGATCAGCACCGCCTCGTCGGCCGTGGCGCCGAGGCGCTTAAGACCCGCCTTGAGGGCAAACGGCGCCGGCTTCATGGCGTGGCTGATGGCCTCGAGTCCCAGCTCGCGTGCAGAGCTCATGACCTGGTCGCGATGCCAGTTGTTGGACACCATGCACAGCTTAAAGCCTTTGGCGCGGGCGGCATCGAGCCAAGCGGAAACCGCGGCGGGAACCTGCTCGGTGTCGCGCGGCACCAGGGTGTTATCGCGATCGAGCAGAATGGCGCGTTTGCCGTCGGCCCACAGGGCATCAAGGTCGATGCGATCGACCGAGGCAACGTATCGTTTGGGGCTAAAAATCCTCATGCTAATTCCAAGACTGTTGATGCTCTTCGTAGGTTTGCGAGAAGTACTCCTCGTCCTGCGTAATGTAGAAATACAGGTCATCGGAGTCGGTCGGCTCAAGCGTGGCCTTGAGTGCCTCGAGCGACGGAGAGCAGATGGGCGTGGGCGGCAGGCCCTCATGCTTATAGGTGTTATACGGACTATCGCTCTGCAGGTCGTCGGCGGTAACCTCGCCACCGGTGACATACATCATAGTCGCATCGCTATTGAGATAGCGCAGGCCATCGAGCTTGCCGGCAAGGCGGTTGTAGAAAACCGAGGCCACATGCGCACGTTGATCGGCGTTGAGGCCCTCGCGCTCAACGATAGAGGCCAAGTTGACGATGTCGTAGTCGGACATCTCCACACCGTAGCGTTCCTTGATCTTGGCTTCGCAGCTCGCAAAGTCAAGCGACTTGTACTCGGTCTTAAACTGATCGAGCATAGCGCGAATCACGCCATCGGCCGTCGGCGAATCACCCAACGAATAGGTCTTGGGGAACAAGAAACCCTCGAGCGAGTCGTTGACGGCGCCCTTAAGGAAGCTATAGTCGTCCACGTAGTTGGAGGCCTTGGCCTGGTTGAGGAAGTCTTCCTTGGAGATACTGTCGTAGGCCTGGGCCACACGGTCGGCGACTTGATCGACCGTCAGGCCCTCGGGAATAGTAAGCGCATTGGAGCCCGCGTTGGGGCCTTCCATGAGCTGCTGAACAACCTTGGTCGCATCCATGAGTGTGGTGAACGAATAAGTACCAGGCTTGAGCGACATATCGGCGTTGAGCTTTTTCACCGCCGCATAATAATCCTTGGGATTTTCGACGATATGGTTCTCGGAGAGAATCGAGGCGATCGTATCGCCCGAAGCACCGTCGGGAATGGTTACCGTAACCTGCTGACCAGCCGTGACCTTCGTATCCTCACCGGCAAAGAAGCCCTTGACGGCCGGCACGACAAAGAAAACGATCGCGACAAGCGCAAGCACCGCCACCACAACGCCGATGATCATGGGAACCGGAGAGCTCTTCTTTTGAGCACCGCGACGAGTATGCGTGTTGTAGCTCGAGCGGGTCGCCGGAGCAACGCCATGCGAACCGCGGGCGTGATGAGAATGCGATTGGGGGGCCTGCGTTCGCTGGGTAGGTGCCTGCTGCTTAAAGCGGGTACCGCCTGCAGGCTGGGCCGTACGAGCAGTGGGCTGCTGAGCCGCGTGAGAAGCCGGATGCTGAACCGAACGAGCAGAAGGCTGCTGACCCGTCCGTTGAACAGGTTGGGCCGAACGAGAGAAGGACTGCACCGGGCGCGCGGCAGGCTGAGCTGCGCGCTGCGTCGGCTGTGCCGGACGCTGGCCAGGCTGGGCAGGGCGCGACGCCGGCTGACGTGTACGATTCGGCTGGCGCGGATCGGAAGCACTAGGCATGCGAAACCTCCTCGTTTTTACGATCGAGCCACGTCTGCAAAAAAAGGCTGGCGGCAATCATGTCGATCTTGCCCCTCATCTGCTTTTCGTTGAGGCCCTGCTCGCGCAGGATACGCTTGGCCTCTTGCGAGGACAGACGCTCGTCCTCAAACTCCAGCGGAAGATCGAGCTCGTCGGCAATCTTTTGCGCCACGGCGGCAACGCGCTCGGCTTGGGGGCCGGGCTCACCGGCCATGGTCAGGGGACGTCCGCTTACCAGGATGTCGGGCTCATAGTCTTCGACCAGGTAGCGGAACGTCTTGGCCATACCGGTGACCTCGGCGGCCGGGAGCACCTTGACGGGCATCGCCATCTTGCCATCACGGCTCGAGACGGCGATGCCAATCCTGGTCTCCCCTATGTCCAGCGCAAGCGCGACCACAGTGACTTCTTAGATTCTTAGGCGCCGAGCGCGGTCTTGGCGGCCGCGAGGGCATCGGCGATGCCGGCAGCATTCTTGCCACCGGCCTGGGCCATGTTGGGACGGCCACCACCGCGACCGTCGACCAGACCCGCGATCTGCTTGATCACATTACCGGCGTGGAACCCGGCCTTCACGGCGTCATCGGAGCCGGCAGCGAGCAGGGCCGGAGTGCCCTTCTCAGTCACGCTGGCGACGACACAAGCGACAGGGCCGGCGACCTTCTGGTGCACGGTATCCCATACGTTGCGCAGGTCGGCAGCCTCAAGGCCCTGGAGCTCAGCAACGACGAGCTTGTAGCCACCGAGCTCGACAGCACCCTCGATGGCGCTGGAAATGGCGTCGGAGGAACCACCGGTCAGAGCCTTTTTGAGCTTGTTGGACGTCTCGCGCAGCTCGACCTGCAGGTTCTCCACACGGGCGGGAACCTCGTCGACGCGGCACTTGAGCGCAGCAGCGGCGGCGTCAACGAGTGCAAGGCGGTCGGCCATATAGTCGAGAGCACCCTTAGAGGTCACGGCCTCGATACGGCGGACGTTCGAGCCCGTAGAGGACTCGGAAATAATCTTGAACAGGCCGATCTCGGCGGTGTTGGCAGCGTGCGTGCCACCGCAGAGCTCGCGAGAGAACGGCTGGTCCTCGGCGCCCACGGAGACGACGCGGACGACATCGCCGTACTTCTCTCCAAACAGAGCAACAGCGCCGGCAGCCTTAGCCTCGTCGATGCCCATAGCACGGGTCACGACCGGCTTGGAGGCGAAGATCTGCTGGTTGACCAAGTCCTCGACAGCCTTGAGCTGCTCGGAGGAAAGGGCCTCGAAGTGCGTAAAGTCAAAGCGCAGGTGCTCGGGCGTCACCAGCGAGCCGGCCTGGGAGACGTGCTCGCCCAGGACCTGCTTAAGGGCAGCGTCGAGCAGGTGCGTGGCGGTGTGGTTGCGGCGCAGGAAGCCACGGCGCTCGGCGTCGAGAGCGGCGGTCACAGCGGCACCGACAGTCAGCGTGCCATCGGCAACGTGCGCGACGTGGGCATACAGGCCGTTGTGGTTCTTGGTGTCGGCAACGGTCAGAACAACGCCCTCGGCGGAAAGCTTGCCGGCATCGCCCTGCTGACCACCCATCTCGGCATAGAACGGGGTGCGGTCGAGCACGACCTCGACATCCTCGCCCGCGACTGCGGACTCGACGGACTCGCCGTTGCGCACGATGGCGACAACCTTGGCGCCCTCGATCACATCGTTGTCATAGCCGTCGAACTCGGTCGCTGCGACCTTGTCGGAAAGCTCGACCCACACGTCGTTGAAGCTACCCCAGGCGTCGCCCTTGGCGTTAGCGCGGGCGCGGGCCTTCTGGTCCTCCATGCAGGCAGTGAAGCCGTCCATGTCGACGTCGTGGCCAGCGGTGCCGGCGATCTCGACGGTCAGATCGATGGGGAAACCAAAGGTGTCGTGCAGCTTAAAGGCGACATCGCCCGGAAGCACAGCGCCCTCGGCAAGCGCTGCCAGGGCCTCGTCCAGGTACACGCGGCCGTTGTCGAGCGTCGTGGAGAAGCGCTCCTCCTCGGAGGCAACGATACCCTTGACGAGCGCGACGTTCTTGAGCAACTCGGGATAGGCCTCGCCCATTTGAGCGTTGACCTCGTCGATGAACTTGGTCAGGAAGGCGCCCTCGATGCCCAGCAGGCGACCGTGGAACACGGCACGGCGGAGCAGACGGCGAAGGACGTACTCGCGACCCTCGTTGCCGGGAAGGATGCCGTCCGAGATCATAAAGTCGACAGCACGGGAGTGGTCGGCGATGATGCGCAGGGAGCGGCTGGCGCCGGAGTAATCGTCGGCGTCATAGGTCTTGCCGCTGATCTCCTCACCGAGCTTGATGAGGTGCTGCATCAGATCGCCGTCGTAGTTAGCGGTCTTGTGCTGCATGATGGCGGCCATGCGCTCAAGGCCCATGCCCGTATCGAGGTTACGGTGCGGCAGCTCCGGCATGGAGCCGTCCTCCTGGCGGTCGTACTGGGTAAAGACGAGGTTCCAGAACTCCAGGAAGCGGTCGCAGTCGCAGCCAGGCTTGCAGTCGGGGCTGCCGCAGCCGACCTCCTCGCCCATGTCAAAGTAAATCTCGGAGCACGGGCCGCAGGGGCCAGTGGGGCCAGCGGCCCAGAAGTTGTCGTCCTCGCCCAGGCGGGAGATGTGGTCCTCAGCAACACCCAAAGAACGCCACACGTCGTGGGTCTCGTCGTCCTCGGTAAAGACGGTGAAGTACAGGCGGTCGAGCGGCAGCTTGAACTCCTTGGTGATGAGCTCAAAGGCCCAGGCGCAAGCCTGCTGCTTGGAGACGCCGCCAAAGGAGAAGTCGCCGAGCATCTCAAAGAAGGACAGGTGACGGCCGTCCTCGCCGATGCAATCGATGTCGTTGGTGCGGACGCACTTCTGGCAGGAGATAGCGCCGATCTCCTTCATGGTCTTCTTGCCCTGGTAGTACTCCTTAAACTGGTTCATGCCGGCGTTGGCAAGCAGCAGCGAAGGATCGTCAGGGACGAGGGACGAAGAAGGATAGAGCTTAAGACCGCGCTCCTCAAAGAAGTTGAGGAACTTGGAGCGAATCTCGGCCGTAGTCATTGACGGGTAGTCAGCACTCATAGAGGGAATCTCCTCGGTTTCACATCGAAACAGTTCAAACGTAACGATATTACCATCCCGCCGCGCCTGTGCAAAAAAGAGGGTCGCCAAACAGCGACCCTCCAGCGAAAGTGCACGTTATTTAGTACTGCGCGATCCTTTGAAAAAGGACTGCTGTATAATTGCATATAAGATTCACCCGGAAGGAGCGATCGATGAAAAGCAAACGATTTGTCCTGAATGCACTTCTGGTTGTAGCACTTTTAGCGCTCTTAGCCTTCTCATGCTGGTACGCAAACCAACCATCATTTGGATACGTATTGTATACAGTAATGTCCGGCGATAAGGCTTATTACACTCTACGCGCAATTGACGTTCTCTTTTTCTATGTAGCCGGCCCCTTATCAATCGCTTTGGTCGCGTTTCTTGTCATTTACAACTTCAAGAAACGTTAATAGAACCTATTTAGAATCCGAATCGTCCATGGAGCCGTCGATGCCGGTTTTGGTTTCGTCGTTCATATTGAAATCGTCGTCTTTGGCGAAGGGATTCTTGAAAAAGCCCGTAGCATCGGGCTGAAGGCCCGAGAGCTTCATCCAGGGATTATCGAGCTCGGGTTTGGGCATGGCCTGGGCCTCGGGCGCGGTCTCGTTGCCGATGAGCTCGGACTCGTAGATGAAGGTGTCGTCGCCGAGCGCGTCGTAGGCGGCGACCGGGTTGCCATCGGCATCGCGGTACGGTGTGCCCTTAAACACGGCGCCGTCATAGGCCACAAGCTGGCGGCCGGTCTCATTCTCGAAGTAGTACACGAAGATACCCTTGAGGGCCGCACATAGCGGGATGGCAATAATCATGCCGATGGGGCCCATGAGTGCCGAGCCAATAACGAGCGCCGTGAGGCTCATGATGGGATGCACCTGCACCGAGCTCTGCATAACCTTAGGCGAAATCACGTTATCGGTGACGTTTTGCGCGACCATCGTCACGATGAGCGTCCATAACGCCAACATGGGACTGAACATGAAGCCGAGTACCGTGGCGATTGCTGCGCTCACCCAGGGACCGACGACCGGAACCAAATGCATGATGCCGGTAAAGATAGCCATGAGCGCCGCATACGGATGACCGATGATCAAAAAACCGATAAAGGCGAGGAAACCACCGCAGATGGACGTCACGACCATACCGCGCATGTAGCCGCCGACAGAGCGAGAAAGGATGGCGACCATAAAGCGGTACGAGGTCTCCTTCTCCTGACCGATGATGGTGCAAATCTCGTGATGCATGCGAGGGTAGTCGCAGGCCATCCAGTAGGCAAGCACCAGACCAAGGAAGATCACGAACAACTGCGAGGCCGTATTGGTGATGAGCGGGAACACACCGCGGCCAAGCTCGGCAGCAATCTGAGACACATACTTCGATGCCACGGCAACCAGCGACGACAGGTTGTCGTCCAAATACTCCTTGAGCGGCGTGTTGTTGAGCGTCTTGGCATGCGAGATCATCTCATTGAGATCGCCACCCGCAACACGAAGCTGCTCGGGCAGGCGGCTCAGGACTTCCATGATCTGACCAAAGAGAATCGGCGACAAGATGCAAACGACACCGACGAGCACGGCAACAACAACAATAAGCGCGATAAGCGAACCGATGCCGCGATTCACGCCATGGTGCTCGAGCCAGTTGGTGATCGGGGACATCACAAAAGCAATGATGGAGCCGACGGCAAGAAACTCAATAACCGGCGCCAGGATGCCCATAAGGTTAAAGATGACAGCGGCGATGACAATGCAGCCGACAACAGCCCAAATGCGAAGCGTCAGAATGCGGGTGTCGCGCAGCACGCGATCGGTTTGTTGGGGGTGCTCACTCATGAACGAATCATCACTCCGTCGGGGTCGATCTTGTCCTGAATCTTCTTAAGCGTGCGGCGCAGCAGGCGCGAAACCTGGACCTGCGATATACCCAGCTTCTTGGCGATCTCGATCTGGGTCATGCCCTTCACAAAGCGCAGCTCGATCACCTCGCGCTCGCGCGGCGAGAAATCACGGATGGCTTCCTCAATCACTAGGCGGTCATCGGTAAAGTCGAGCTCGTTGTCGTCGTCGGCGTAACGGTCGAGAATCGAGGGGGCATCGTCGGAATCGGACGCACCAGGAGCCTCGATGGGCACCGAGGTATAAGCCGAAGACGATTCCATAGCCTCGAGGACCTCATCGACAGTCACATCTAGATACTCAGCGATCTCCTCAACCTTGGGCGAGCGCTGTAGCTCGTTGGTGAGCTTATCGGTAGCCTGGTTGACCTTGGCCGAGAGCTCCTGCAAGCGACGGGGCACGCGCACGCTCCAGCCCTTGTCGCGGAAGTGACGCTTGATCTCGCCCAAGATGGTAGGCGTGGCAAACGTGGTGAACTCGAGTCCGCGCTCAGGGTCAAAGCGGTCGATAGCCTTGAGCAGGCCCAAATAGCCAACCTGCATAAGGTCATCGAGCGGCTCGCCGCGGTTCTTAAATTTGTTGGCAAGAAACCTTACCAGGTTCATGTGGGACATGACGAGCTGCTCGCGTGCGTCCGGGTCACCGGTCTCTTTATAGCGACGAAACAGCTCGCGGGTTTTCTCCTTGTCCCAAGCGGTCTTACCGCTCCGGGAACGTTCGGTCATATTAGATATCCGCCTTGAGGTCGAGGGAAAGCGTCAGGGGCGCCGAAGTCTTTTCGTAGGAGTCGCACACACTCGCGAGGATGAGCTCGGCATACACCGCAGCCTGGTCGTTTTCATCAACCGTAGCCTGGTCTCCAAAGGTAATAGTCATGCCAACGTGGGTCTCATCGACATCGAATTTGATGGTGATGTCGTCGCAGTCGACCGCGGTGCAACCAAAAATGAAAGCCTCCTCGGCAGCCATGCGGATGTCCTCAATGCGATCGACAGACATAGAGCACAGGGCACCAACGTTGGCTGCCGTCATGCGCACAAGGCGAGCGAGACGCGGGTCGCCGGCAACGGTCAGCGTGATAGGGCAGGTTGCTTCGCTACTCATCGCAGGACTCCTCGGTGGTCTCGGCGGGCGTGTAGGTGTAATACTGGGCTGCTTTAGCAGCAGGCTTCTGTGCATCATTGTCACCAGCAGCGGCCTCGTCCCCGGCTTCGCCAATCAGGACGCGCTCGGTCGGCTGCTCGGCTTCGGCCGCAGCGGAAAGTTTACGCTCGGCGTCGGCCGCGGGAGCCTTCACCTTGTTAAAGAGTTTCTGCACGGCGCCGGCGGCGGAGTCGGTCACGCTCGACACAGCATTGCTGGCCTCGGCCATGCTGCCCGTAACCTCGGAAATATCGCGGACAACCGCCTCAACCTCGACGAGGTTGGAGGTAAGGGCATCGACGGTCGTCTTGCTCGACTTAAGCAGCGGCTCCATCTGGGCAAGTGCCGGCGTAAGCTCGTCGACAGCGCCGTCGAGTTTTGCCACCACCGGCTGCGCCTCGGCGATGGTGTTGTTGAGGTCGTTCACGGTCTTATCGAGCGAGTCGACAACGTTGCGGGTCTTGCGCAGGGTAAGCGCGAGTTCAACGATGGCCCACACGCCGGCAATCTCAAGCACCAGCAGGGCGATTTGAATGGGACTCATACAAGCCTCCCGGAAAAATCGAAATACAAACGTTTTTCATGGTACCCCAAAGAAGGGGAAAGATACCCAAAGGGAATGTGCGTGGTGCCAATGACCTACTTGGGCGCGTTACCGCTGCGGTCGCGTTCGCTTTGCTCCACACGCCACTCTTCCCAGCCGCGGCCCGTAGGCTGCCAGAACGCGCCGCGCTCCAACCCCTCAGGCAAATAGCGCTGGTCGACCCAACCTTCGGGATAATCGTGCGGGTACTTGTATACACCGTACTCGTCGCTGCCGGGGCGGTGACGATCGCGAAGATAGCTGGGCACCTCGCGCAATCCGCTGTTATGGATATCGGCAAGCGCCGCATCGATCGAAGCCTCGCACGCGTTGGACTTAGGCGCCAGGCACACATAGAGTGCAGCCTGAGCCAGGTTAATGCGGCACTCGGGATAGCCAATGACCTCGGCAGACTTAAACGCGGCATGTGCCACCAAAAGCGCCTGCGGGTCGGCGTTGCCAACGTCCTCAGAAGCATGAATCATAATACGGCGTGCAATAAACTTGGGATCCTCTCCCGCGTCAATCATGCGCGCAAGCCAGTAGACCGTGGCATCGGGGTCGCTACCGCGCATGGACTTAATGAACGCACTGATGATGTCGTAATGCATATCACCGTTTTTGTCATACGAAAAACCGCGGCGTGGGTTGGCAATCTTCACGTCATCGACGGTGATGGGATAACGCTCCCCTGCCGCCGGCGCCGACGTCCCCTCGGTATCGGGACGCGTGACGGCAATCTCGCTCGCCAGCTCGAGCGTCGTGAGCGCCGAGCGAGCATCACCCGCGGCCAGCGTGCAAATGGTCTTGACCGTATCATCATCGGCAGAGAACTTTCCGTTCAAGCCCTGCGGCGCCTCGAGCGCACGCTCGATCAGCATGGCGATATCCTCGTCCTTGAGGTGCTCAAGCTCCACCACGCGACCGCGCGAGAGCAACGCCGAGTTGACCTCGAAGTACGGGTTCTCGGTCGTGGCGCCGATCATAATGACGGTACGGTTCTCAACCGCATGCAGCAGGGCATCCTGCTGCGACTTAGAGAAGCGGTGAATCTCATCGATGAATAGAATGGTGCGACGGTCGTAGGTATTCAGGCGCGTCTTGGCCTCATCAATCACGCGGCGCAAGTCCTTCACGGTGCCCGTCACGGCGCTGACCTCGACAAACTCGCTCTTGGTATGGTTGGCGATAATGTGGGCCAGCGTCGTCTTGCCCGTACCGGCCGGCCCGTACAAAATCACGCTCGACAGCACGTCATGCTCAATCGCGGCACGCAGCCATGAGCCCTTACCGACGGCCTTTTGCTGGCCCACATACTCATCAAGCGTGTTGGGGCGCATGCGCACCGCAAGCGGCGCATTCTGAAAGGAACGCTCGCGCGTCGAAGCAGAAAAAAGGTCGTCCATAGCCATCCCGTGCATCAATCAAAATCGTTGTTGACCAACAGTATACCGAAATGATACGAACTACCGTTCGTTAATATAGGTACGATGCGGAAACTTTAGACCCGGGAACAGCTTGCTCGTCAGCTCGCAGAAATAACCGTCCGTCATACTCGCGATATAATCCACCACGGCTTGATCCTTGTCGTCCTGCCAAGCGTAGGTGCGATCGTAGTAGGAAAGCTGCTGCTCAATGCGCGAAATATGGTGCTTAAAGATATACGAAGACTCATCGCCTTCGTTTATATCCTGCAGGCAACGGTCGTAGAGTTTTTCGAATGCCTCGCGCAGCTCCGCCTCGGAATCGCCTTCGATACCGCCCTTGCTATAGATCTTCTCGTAGTTCTCGTGCTTGGCTCGGCGAATTTCCTCAAACAGGTCCTCGCTCATCTCGATGCGCGGCTTACCATAACTGTGCTCAACGATATCGATGGAGGCATGCGTGAGGATCCAACTGTTGTAGGCACCGCCCCGGCCATCATCAAAAGCGTCGGGCGAAAGCAGGCCCGCCGCAATGGCGTCTTGGCGATCGCGCCCAACGTAGGCAAGGATATCAGAGATGCGGACCACGCAGCCTTCGAGCGTCATGGGACGCAGATGCTCAATTGCGCTATAGCCCGTGGCAATGCAATCCTCAACCGTCTGGTCAAACTGGTCAAAGGAGCCCATGACCGAGAGCTCAAACACACGCTGCTCGTACTCGCCGTTATGGCATAGCACGCCGTCGAGCGTCTGGAGCGACACGTTGCGGCCATACAACGCGTCGAGCACGCGGACCGACTGCACGTTATGGAAAAAATAACGCCCCGTACGCTCATGAAAGATATCGTTGAGGAAGCGCTCGCCGGCATGGCCGAAAGGCGTGTGTCCCAAGTCGTGACCCAGGCCAATCGCCTCGATCAGATCGCAATTGAGCCCCAGGGCGCGACCGATATCGCGCGCAATGCGGGAGACAAGCTGTACGTGCAAACCGCGGCGTGAAAGATCATCATTGCTACGGAAGCTAAAGACCTGCGTTTTGCCTGCATAACGGGTGTAAGCCGGAAGATGAAGTATCTTTTCGGTATCGCGCATAAACGCCGGACGCATAAGCGTGCCTTTGTCGGCGGCGCGATCAATACGACGAATGACCTGATCGTCGTTGCAACGATACGGGTTGACATGCCCCGAAGCACGATCGGCGGAAATGCGCTCGACAAGTTCGGGCGACAACGCCGAGGGAATACGGTCCATGCGCGCCTTAATGACGGCCGTTTCTTGATTAATTGCCATGGCATGCTCCTTAAGAAGGATGCGCAATCGGTTACAAAGTGCAGCCCACGACCTCGATTATGGCAAAAATCGGCACTAAAAACGGGAGCAATGGCAGGGAGCGCGATTTTGTGAAGAGGCAGGAAAGGGCCAGAGCCAGGAGTGCGACGGCAAATGCCACGATGCCACCCATAGGGTCGAGCGTGCAAAGCGCGAAGAGCGCCTTGGCGTCCCCCATGCCGATGCCCGGGATTTGGCGAAGACGACGCCAGAGGGACTCAGTCAGCACGAGAGCAAGATACACAATGACGGCAAGACCCGCGTGGTCAAGCGCTGTGTTAACGCCTTTGTCGAGCCAAACGCCCACTAACGCCGTCACCGCACACGCACCGGCAAGTTCATTGGGAAAACGTCGCTGACGGGCATCAATCGCCGCGCCGGCAAAGATGCAAATCCAAAACGGGATATAAAACATCGAGTACCTCCTCGAGCTGCATCGCAAAAGCAAAAACCACCACAAAGGTGCCTGTCCCCTTTGCGGTGGTTTTGGTGGTGGTTATTTGGCGCCTTGCATGACCTCGTCGAGGGTGACGTTTACGGCATGCTGGGTAGGAACCCAGTCGACCTTCAGGAACAGCGCGGCCACCGTGATGGGGATATAGCTGAACATAAAGATCGGGAAGGTAAACAGGTTAGTCACCAGACGCCACTTTTGCGCGCAGTGAATGTGCTTGTACTCAAAGATAGTCGTGAGCAGCGCCAGGATAAAGAAGGTCTGATACATCATGGCGAAGGTCATAATGAGCGAAGCGGCGCACGCCTGCATCTCGACTTCGGTAGCCAAGAAACCATGCGAAAGGCCACCCACAATCAAGAACGTCGCATTAGCGAGCATCGAGATCAGCGATAGCAGCATACCCGGGGCGATCGTCATGAACATGTCGTAGGCGGCAAAGCGATGATAGCGGAACGTCGACTTGACCAGATGCTTGCCGTAGGTAAAGAACACCTGGTAAAAGCCCTTGGTCCAGCGCATACGCTGCTTCCAGGATGCCTTGAACGTCACGGGTTGCTCGTCAAAGAACTCCGCCGGCGCATAGCCAATGCGAATACCGTGAATAGCGCAGAACGTAGTGAACTGAATGTCCTCGGTCAGCGTGTGGAACTGCCAGCCGTGCATGCCCTCAATAACACTGGCGGAGATGAGGTAGCCCGAACCCGAGACGGCGCAAGACGTCTTACAGATATTACGCGCGTTGTTGAGAAAGCGCGCCTCGCGCAGGTACCAAGTAGCATTAGCTGCCGAGATCCACGAGCTGCCAAAATTCTTGGAGTTGCGATAGCTCGTGACCACATGGAATCCCTGGTCAAAGGCATCGTTCATCTTGGACACGTAATCGCGGGAGATAACGTTATCGGCATCGAAGATAAAGTAGCCTTCAAACGTGTCGGGATACTCGTTAAGGATGCGGTCGAAGCCAAAGTCCATGACCCAGCTCTTACCCTTACGGGCAAGATCATTGCGCTCGTAAACAATGGCACCTGCCTCGCGCGCGAGCTGTGCGGTGTTGTCGGTGCAGGCGTCGGCAACCACGAAGACCTCGATAAGCTCGGACGGATAATCCTGGTCCTTGATGGAGCGAACAAGGTTGGCGATCACGGCCTCCTCGTTATGCGCCGCGATAAAGAAAGCATAACGATGGAGTTTTTTGGCCTTGGGAGGCGCGACCTCGCCACGAAGAGCGCCAATGACAAAGAAGACCACCTGGTACAGAAAGCAGACCGTGAGCAGCGTGACGACAATCTGGTTGAAGACCACGATGGGTGTGTTGGTTTGTAAAAAGGCGAGCATGCAGGCTCCCGAGAACGCGTTACGTAAACAACCGTATATCTTACCGCAGGCTTACCGAGTTCAAGAAACCACCTAATACTGGTTAGGATTCGAGAAGACCGAGCTGCGGGACGATTTCGTCGCCGGCAGCGGTGCGGCCGAGCGAATGCGGGGCCAAATCATCCAGAACCGCCGCAAGGTCCCACGGCAACTCGTCGCGGCACTCAATGCGCTCCCCCGTCACGGGATGGTCAAACGCGACGCGCCAGGAATGAAGGAATTGCCTGGTCAGCCCCTGATCGGCGCGTGCATCGCACTTGCCGTAGAGTGGATCACCCACACAGGCGTGGTTGATATGGCGCATATGCACGCGAATCTGATGTGTGCGGCCCGTAAACAGGTGGCACTCGACGAGCGTATAACCGTCGTCAAAACGCGTGGAATCAAAGCGCTCAAGGACCTTAAAGGTCGTAATGGCCTGACGCGCGAAAGGATCGTCCGAAACCGCCATCTTGACGCGGTCGCGCGTGGAACGGGCAATACCGGTATTGATGGTGCCCTCGTCCATGGCGATGTGCCCGTGGACAAGCGTGATATAGCGACGATCGAGCGTGCGCGTGCGAATGAGATTTTGAAGCGCGCGCTGCGTGTCGTCGTCCTTTGCCGCAAGCATGAGACCCGAGGTATCGCGATCCAAACGATGCACGATCCCGGGGCGGTCCTCACCCTGTACGGTACCCAGATGGTCGATGCCGCAGTGGTAGACCAGAGCGTTCGCAAGGGTGCCGCTCTCGTGGCCATGGGCGGGATGGCACACCAGGCCCCGCTGCTTGGAGAGCACGATAAGGTAGTCGTCCTCGTAGCGGATATCGAGGGGAATGGCCTCGGGAATCATGTCGGTCGGGTCGTGCGGCTCGGGCAAGTCGACCGAGATGCGATCGCCGGCGCGTACGGCGTACTTTTTAGAGAGACAAGTCTCACCGTTGACGGCAACGGCGCCTCCCTCGATCAGATGCGCGCAGGCAGAGCGCGTGGGACAGCCATCGTTGGCGCCCAAATAGGCGTCAAGACGCTGGCCAGAGCAATCGTCGGCAACAAGAATATGGATGTCGGCCATTAACGCTCATTCCTTTCGCGAATCTTGCGGGCACGCTCCCCACGCTGTTTGGCTTTGCGTTTGGCGCGGGCTTCGTCACGGGCGTTGAGCTCAGCGGTCGCATCGACCTCGCGAGCAGCGGGACTCAAGAACATGTACCCGATGAGTGCGAGCACGACGCCCGCGGTAATGCCGATATCGGCCACGTTAAAGACAGGGAAGTCGATGAAAGTGGTGGCAATAAAATCGGTCACAAAGCCAAAAGCCAGACGGTCGATCGCGTTGCCGATGGCGCCACCCGCAACCATAGCCATGCCTACCACCTCAAGACGAGCGAGCTGAGGCGCACGGAGCAAGTACACGGCAATGGCGACAATGACCGCAAGCGCCAACACAGCGAACGCGACGCCATGACCCTCGCCCATGCTAAAGGCGGCTCCGATATTGCGGACAAATAGAAAGTCGATCACACCGGGGATAACAGTCACATGCAAAGCGTCGCCCACGGCACGAACCGCAAGCTTGGTCAGCTGGTCAACAAGCAGCACAACCAGCGCCACCCCACCAGCAACACCCAACCGCCAACGCAAAGGCGGCGTCATATCCCCAGTACGACCCAAATCAATCCCCTGCCCTCAGAACAATCGAATTCCGTTTAACGCAATTATCCATCTTATATTGCCACATGCAGAGCGCACGACATATCCACCAACACAAGCGAAATAACCAGCATAAAAAGAAAGCGGCATTCCGAAAAACAGAATGCCGCTTTTATTCAGCGGAGCAAATGGGCCGAAGGCGCCCAAATTCTACCTATAACTAAAATGCCGAGTTACCGTGGCTTAAAGGGCATTCGCACACCTCTCGCAGATATGTGCGTGGCCGTTGTACTCGCCGACGGTGGTGCGGTAGTTCCAGCAACGGTCGCAGCACTCGCCCTCGGCAGCTTCAATGGCAACGGAGAGTTCCTCGCCCTGGGTCAGCTCAACATCGGAGACGATGTAGAACTCGGCCAGGTCGACGGCCTTATCACCGGTCAGCAGCGCGTACATCTCGGCGGGAACGACCGCCTTGACGCGGACCTGCTGGCTCTTGGTGAAGGTGCCGGCAGAACGGGCATCCTCAAGGGCCTTGGTCACGGCGCTACGGAGCTCGAGCGAAGCCTCGAGCACGCCCTCGAACTCATTGGCCTCGTCGACCGTGATGGGCGACTTGTACCAATCGAGCAGCGCGGCGTACTTCTGGTGATCGACGCAGCCAGCGGGCGCATATGCCATGGCCTCGTCAACCGTGTAGGACAGGATCGGCTGCAGGTCGCGCATGAGCATCGAGAAGAGCTCGGCCAGCACGGTCTGGGCGCTGCGGCGCTCGAGCGAGCCGGGCTTCTCACAGTACAGACGGTCCTTCAGGGCGTCGAGATACACGTTGGAGAGCTCGGTAACCACGAAGTCGTAGAGCGCACGGTAAGCGCGCGGGAACTCGTAGCAAGAGTAAGCGTCGTCGACCTCGGCCTGAACCTGAGTCAGGCGGGCAACCATGAGCTTGTCGAGCGGCAGCAGGTCGGCAAAGGCGACGCCGTCGGTCTCGGGCTCAAACTGACCCTCGAGCTCGGAGAGCAGGAAGCGCAGCGTGTTGCGGAAACGACGGTAGGCATCGGACGTACGAGCGAGAATCTCGTGGTCGATGGAGACGTCAGAGCTGGTGTCGACGGAGGCAACCCACAGACGGATGATATCAGCGCCCATCTCGTCGCAGACCTTATTGGGGTCGATAACATTGCCGAGCGACTTGGACATCTTGCGGCCCTGACCATCGAGTGTGAAGCCCTGCGAGACGACCGCCTTGTACGGAGCATGGCCGTTGGCACCCACCGAGGTGAGCAGCGAGCTCTGGAACCAACCGCGGTGCTGGTCGGAGCCCTCAAGATACACGTCCGCCGGGTACTCAAGCTCAGGGCGATACTCGCAGACGGCCTTCCAAGACACGCCGGAATCCCACCACACGTCGAGGATGTCCTTATCGGCCTTGAGGTGATGACCGCCGCACTTGGGGCAGACGCAGGCCTCGCCCAGGTAGCTCTCGGGAGCGTCGGTGAACCAGGCGTCAGAGCCCTTCTCGTGGAAGAGCTTGATGACGGCGTCGAGCGTAGCGTCGTTCATGACCTTCTCGCCGCAGTCGGCGCAGGTGTAGCTGGGGATAGGCACACCCCAGTTGCGCTGACGGCTAATGCACCAGTCGGGACGCTGCTCGACCATGGCGCCGATGCGGTTGGCGGCGTGAGCCGGATACCACTTGACGTTCTCGCGAACCTCCTTGCCAGCCTGCTCACGCAAGCCGGTCTTGTCCATCGAGACAAACCACTGGTCAGTAGCACGGAAGAGCACCGGGTGTTTGCAGCGCCAGCAGTGCGGATAGCTGTGCGTGATCTTCTTCTCGAGGACCAGGGTGCCGCGCTCGCGCAGGAACTCGATGATATGCGGGTTGGCCTCATCGGTATCCATGCCGCTGAAGGGACCACCGGTGCCAAACTCCTCGCCGGTGTAGAACTTGCCGTCATCATCGACCGGCATGCAGATGTCGGTAATGCCCTCCTTGAGGCAGGCAAAGTAGTCGTCGACGCCGTGGCCGGGCGAGTTGTGGACGATACCGGTACCGTCATCGACACCGACGTAATCGGCCAGCAGCGCCACGCCCTCAACACCGTCAAAGATCGGCTGCTTGTAGTGGATGTGGTGGAAGGTCTCGGCGGGAACCACATAGGGCTTACCGTCGACCATAACCGGGGTGTACTCCCAACCAAACTCCTCGCAGCACTTGGGAGCCAGGTCCTCGAGCATGACCTCGGCACGACCCTCGTGCTCAACGGCGACATAGGCGGCGCCGGGCTTGAGGGAAACTGCCTGGTCGGAGGGGATGGTCCACGGCGTGGTCGTCCAGATGATAAAGTCAACCGGGCCGTCGAAGTTCTCGAGGCCGGCGGGCTTGGAGGTCATCTCAAAGCGCACGAAGATGGACGGGCTCGTCTCGTCGGAGTACTCAATCTCGGCCTCAGCAAGTGCGGTGTGGCAGTGCTTGCACCAGTGAACCGGCTTGTGGCCGCGATAGATCATGCCCTTGTCGAACATGGCCTTGAAAACCTCGATGTCGGCGGCGTCATGCTGGTGATAGAGCGTCAGATAGGGGTTGTCCCAATCGCCGAGCACGCCCAGGCGACGGAAGCCGGCCTTCTGCAGCTCGATGTTCTCGACAGCGAACTTGTTGCAAAGCTCGCGGATCTTAGCCGTGGAGGTCTGGTTGAACTTCTCGGTGCCGAGCTTCTCCTCGACTTTATGCTCGATCGGCTGGCCATGGCAGTCCCAACCGGGGACATAGGGAACCTCATAGCCCTGCATCATCCAGTAGCGGTTGATCATGTCCTTGGAGATCTTGTTCATGGCGTGGCCGATGTGGATCGGGCCGTTGGCGTACGGAGGGCCGTCGTGCAGCACGAACTTCTTGTGACCCTCGTTCTTCTTCAGAACCTGCTCGTAGACCTTGTTGTCCTGCCAGTCCTTGAGTCGCTTGGGCTCGAACTTGGAAAGACCGGCACGCATGGGAAAACCGGTTTTGGGCAGATTCATCGTCTGCTTGTACTCGTTTGCCACGGTACCCCTTTCATGTCGTGGGCGCGCACGCCCGTTGGGCACCAAAAAAGCGCCCGTCCCTACAAGCTGGGACGAAGCGCCACAAAAACGGGCTGTATGCCCGCAAAAGCTCTTCGTTTAACCACCCAGCTTAGATGCCCTCGCCCGCGTATTCGCGCGCTCGCATCCGTTACTCGGCTGGCCTGTATCGACGACCATCTCGGCGATATCTACTAAGACGTGCCTGCGCGGCACGTCCGTTGGGACCGCAGCTCCGGGGTGATTTTCATCGGTCGCATGCACGGGTTCTCAGCGCTCCCCGCTCTCTGTGGCATGCGGACGGCCGACTACTCGTCCCCATCAACGCTTATGCGGAGTATGCTAGCACGTTCCGCGCCGGCGAAAAACCCTCAACACTGGTTTCATACGTAAGAAATTTCTCGTGGTCGTTAGCCTTCTCTAGGAGCAAAATACCTGAAAGCACTTTAACTAACGAAAGAAGGCTGCCATGCGCACAATCGGAATGAGCGACTACACCGTCGGCGAGGATTGCTTTACCGAGCTGCCCGCCGCACTGGCGGAGTACGGCGCGAAGAAAGTCGCCATCATTGGTGGCAAGCGAGCCCTAGCTGCGGCGCTGCCGGGCATCGAGGCGGCGCTTGAAGGTACCGACGTCGAGATTCTGGAGACGCGCGTCTACGGCACCAACAGTACGCGCGCCAATATCGCCAAGGTCGTGAACTCCCCCGCTTGCCAGCAGGCAGACGTGCTTATCGCCTGTGGCGGCGGCAAGGCACTCGACACCGTCAAGACAGCGGCAATCGAGCTCAAGAAGATTGTCTTTACGGTGCCGACGATTTGCTCTAACTGTTCCGCCGCGACCGCCATTGCCGTCGTCTACAACGACGATGGATCGCTCGAGGGCTATTCGTACCCCAACCGACCGGCGCACATCTTCATCAATCCCAAGATCATCGCCGAGGCTCCGGCGGAGTACTTCTGGGCCGGCGTGGGCGACGCCCTGTCCAAGCAGCCCGAAGTCGAGTACGCCACGAGCGCCGGCGACCTGGAGCACACCGCCGGCCTTGGCCTGGCTCTTGCCCACACCTGTTCCGAGCCGCTGTTTACCTACGGTGTTCAGGGTCTTGAGGACGTTCGTCAGAATCTGTCGAGCGAGGCCGTCAAGCAGATCGCGCTCGACATCGTGGTCAACACGGGCTATGTCTCGAACCTGACCAACCAGAACGATTACTACTACAACTCGAGCGTGGCGCACGCGTTCTACAACGCCGCCTGCAGCATTCCGCGTGAGGGCACCTACCTGCACGGCGAAGTCGTAAGCCTGGGCGTGCTGGTGTTGTTCGCCTACACGGGCGACACCGAGAACCTTAAGCGCTATGCTGACTTCAACAAGCAGATGGGGCTGCCCGTAACGCTTGAGCAGGTCGGGCTTTCCGAGACCGATATCCCTGCCCTGTGCGAGCACGCGCACGCCACCAACGAGTGGAAGCAAGGCAACCCGGAGCCCTTCACCGACGAAAAATTCGCCGCCGCCATCAAGGCCGCCAACGCCTACGGCCACACGCTCTAGACCCAGGCCAAAACCACCACAAGGGAGCAGCACCTTTGTGGTGGTTTTTTATTGCTCCAGCATGCTGGGGTCGAACTCGCTAGCCGGGATCACGCGATAACCGTGGCGGAGCAGTAAATCAACGAAGACGCCGTTGCCCGCCGTAAGGGTGCCGCTGAATGTTCCGTCGTAGATGCGACCCGCGCCGCACGAGGGACTACGGTCCTGCAGGATGCACGCGGCGATCTCTTCCGGCCCGCCCGCCTGCTCGCACATATCGAGCGCTCGTTGGGCACCCAGGCGAAATTCGCGATCGACCGATATGCCCTCGCAGGTACGAACCTCTCCGTTCACAATCTCGGACGGCTTGCGCGGCGTGGGCAGGCCCCCAAAGACCTCAGGGCACACCAAGAGGACCTCGGTCCCTGTACGCTCGCAGGCCTCGACCAACTCGCGATGGTAGTTGTCGAGCCCGTTATACTTGCAGCTCTCGCCCATCAAGCAGGCGCTCACCACGATCTTCATTTCCATCCCTCTCAAGCAAAACGCCCCATTTGAGAAAGCTGCTCAAATGGGGCGTCGGCGTTTACTGGCTCGGCCGCGGCTTTACTGCTGCTTGGGCATCAGCGGATTCTCGCGCGTGAGGAGGTTCATGAACTCCTCGCCCGTGATGGTCTCCTTCTTATACAGATAACGAGCCAGCTCGTGGAGCTTAAACTTGTTCTCCTTCAGAATCTGCAAAGCGCGGTCGTGCGCATCCTCGATCAGCTTGGCGACAATCGCGTCCACGCGCTCGGCCGTACCGGGGGCGCAGGTGAGCGACGTGTCCTGATTGAGATACGCGTTCTGCACGGTACCGAGCGCCATCATGCCAAACTCGTCGGACATACCAAAGCGCGTCACCATATTACGGGCGAGCTTGGTGGCCTGCTCGATGTCGTTGGCGGCGCCGGTCGTCATCTCTCCAAAGATGAGCTCCTCGGCTGCGCGGCCACCGCAATAGACAGCGAGCTTGTCCAAGACCTCCTGGCGCGTCGTCAGGAAGCGCTCGTCCTCCTCGACCTGCATGGTATAACCAAGAGCACCGCTCGTGCGCGGCACGATGGTGATCTTCGTGACCGGCGCAGAGCCCTTCTGGCGAGCGGCAACGATGGCATGGCCGATCTCGTGATAAGAAACGACCTGCTTCTCGTGGTCGGACAGCACCGTGGACTTACGCTGTTGGCCGGCAATGACGACCTCCACCGACTCCTCGAAGTCGTCCTGGGTTGCACGCTTGCGACCCTCGCGAACGGCGCGCAGGGCGCCCTCGTTGATGATATTGGCCAGGTCGGCGCCCGAGGCACCGGGCGTGGCGCGGGCAATCGCGGTCAGGTCGATCGGCGGCTCGGTCTTCACGCTCTTGGCATGCAGCTCGAGGATGTTCTTGCGGCCGGTCAGATCGGGCAGCTCGACGGGGATGCGGCGGTCAAAACGACCGGGGCGCAGTAGAGCGGGATCGAGACTGTCGGGGCGGTTGGTTGCGGCAAGGACAACGATACCCTTATGGTTATCGAAGCCATCCATCTCGGTCAGCAACTGATTGAGCGTCTGCTCGCGCTCGTCGTTGCCGCTAAAGCCGCCGCCATCGCGCTTCTTACCGATGGTATCGATCTCATCGATAAAGACGATACACGGTGCCTTTTCCTTGGCCTGCTTAAACAGGTCACGAACCTTAGCAGCGCCGCGACCGACAAACATCTCAACGAACTCAGAGCCCGAAATGCTAAAGAACGGAACACCGGCCTCGCCGGCAACAGCCTTGGCAAGCAGGGTCTTACCGGTACCCGGAGGGCCAACAAGGAGAGCACCACGCGGCAGCTTGGCGCCGATCTCCTCGTAGCGCTGCGGCTTCTCCAGAAAGTCGACGACCTCCTTGAGAGACTCCTTGGCCTCTTCCTGACCGGCGACGTCCTTAAAGGTCACGCCCACGTCCTTGGAGGCGATCACGCGCGCGCCGGACTTACCCAGTCCGCCGCCGCCAAAACCGCCGCCGCCAAAGTTCATCGACGGGCCGTCATCGCCCATAGCCTTCTTCATGCGGCGGTTGAGCCACCAACCGATGAGGAAGAAAATCGCCATGGGAAGAATGAGTGTGAGCAGGTAGTAGGTCATCAAACCCGAGTTTTTATCGGGAACGACCGACTCCAGCGAAGCGCCAGACTCAAGCACGCGATCGGTAAAGCCCGCGTCATTCGGCACACCGGTCGTCTTGTAGGCGATGTTCTCGTCCTCGCCCTTCTTGGTGTAATAAATCGAGTAATCGTCCGTGTTGTACTCGACCTTGTCGACGCTCTTCTTATCGAGCGCTTTGACAAACGTCGAGTAATCGGTCTTCGTAATCTGCTGCGTGTGACCGATGTTGGGGAACAGAACGGTCGAGAGCACGAGGTAGACGACGAAGGCGATGAGCACGTAGAGAATCATATTCCGTCTACGTTTGTTGTCATCCATCTCCATCTGCTTGAACTCCATCTACTGGGGTTGATAATGCTTTCTAGAATACCCAACCCGGACGGCGATAAACCGACGCCGGGCACGAAAGGACAGAGATGGCATCACTGTAAGTCGGCAAGGTTCAAATCTATACAGGCGACGGCAAGGGCAAGACGACGGCTGCGCTGGGGCTCGCGCTGCGCGCGACGGGCTACGGGCTCGACGTTCTTAGGCTGCAGTTTGCCAAGAAACTGCACTGCGCCGAACACGATGCCGCGCCGCGCCTGGGGCTGCGCATCGTACAAGCTGACCGCGACACGCCCGAGGCTTGCGCCGCACAGATCATGGAGCTCGCATGCGAGCAGATATCACAGGTCGACGTTCTGATTTTGGACGAACTCGGCGAGGCCATGCGCCGCGGCTTCGTGACACGCGAGGATGTCGAAGCGCTGATCGCGATAAAGCCCGCCACCACGGAACTCGTGCTCACCGGCCGCGGGCTGCTGCCGTTGGCCGACCTCGCGGACTTAGTCACCGAAATACGTCCCATCAAACACTACTTCGACGAAGGCCTCCTAGCCCGCCAAGGCATCGAATACTAATTGATTCGTTTTCCGCCAACACCTACAGCTCATAAGGAAGTTGCGGTGGAATAGTACTTGTTTGACGGTCCGCAAGGGCTTTTCAGGAACTATTTCACCGCAACTTATCAGGGGTATCTGACGGATGAGCTAGGCGGTGGCGCGACCTAGCCAGTTGCCGCTGTGATGGTAGATGGTGAACATGGTTGCGGTGATGAGCCAGGTTACGGGGTAAACCAGCAGTAGATGCTCGAGCGACGGATCGAAGGGCATGATCGCAAACACCCAGATCACCCTCAAGACAACGGTGCCAAAGATGGTGAGCATCATAGGCTGCAAACTCACGCCGGCACCGCGAATGGAACCCGACGCGTTTTCGATAATCGAGAAGATCGCATAGAACGGCGCAATGAAATGGAGGATAGTCGTGGTGTACGCCGAAATCGAAGCATCGTCGACAAACAAACGCGACAGCGGGCCCGAAAACCCCAGCAGCACGGCAGACAGGCCACCAATGAGCATAAACGACAGCACGAGCGACGTATGGTAGCCCTTGCGCATGCGCTCGTAGTTGCGCGCGCCAAAGTTCTGCGCCGAGAACGTAGTGATCGATACGCCGAGCGCCTCGGTCACCATCCAGATAATGCCATCCAGGCGCCCAGATAGACCCCAAGCAGTCGTGACATCGGCGCCAAACGAATTAACCGACACCTGGATCAGCACGTTCGAGATCGAATAGGCAGCCGATTGAAAACCGAGTGGCAGACCACACGAGATCATACTCTTGCAAATACCGCGATCGATACCGAGCTTAGACAGACACTATGACCCAATCCGAGGGCACTAAAAAGATAGGAGCCCCCGCTCGT
>UQHV01000021.1 GCA_900540895.1 uncultured Collinsella sp.
CGGCCCTCCGCCATGCCGCAGCTGACGAAATGGCGCAGCACGGCAGCATCGTCAACGAACCTCAGACCACCCTTGACGGTTGTAAAGGCGCTCAGGACGTCTCCGTTGTTGGAGGTATAGAAGTCGAAATCGTAAACGGGGGAATAATCCGTACCGCCCTGCGAAGCGACGGCGCCCGCGAGGGAAGCGCAACCGGTCGCGATCCTGCCCTCAGCGCGACCGCTGCTGAGGTAATGACTATATAGAGCGGTGAGGTTGGCACCGAATGCGCGACGAAGGTCGGGGTATCTGTTGTAATAGCTCAGCACGTCGAAGGACTCGCTCCCGCGACGGCCCTCCGCCATGCCGCAGCTGACGAAATGGCGCAGCACGGCAGCATCGTCAATCATTACAACGCCAGCGGGGCTTCGTTTAGAAAAAGCGTTGCGAATGTCTTCGTTATTCGATAGATAAAACGAGGGGTCGTAGACGGAAGAATAGTCAACGCCATTGATAGTCGTAGCGTATCCCTCAATCTTTGAGCATCCGGTCCCATGCCTTCCTTCTGCTTTTCCAGCTGTGACGTAATGCTCGTAGTACTTCACTAAATCAAAGCCAAAGGCAGCCCTTAAATCTGGATACTCATTAAAGTAGCTCTGTACGTCAAAAGAAGCAGAGCCGCGCCTACCTTCACTCATACCATAGTTAATAAAATGGTCTAGAGCTAATTCACTATTTCCAGCCGTAGCTTTGGCAACATCGGGATTATTCGACAAATAGTAATTAGCATCGAATACGGAAGAGTAATCGAGCCAAGTTGACTTAGGAAATTGCGCAATGATCGCATCGGCATCGGCCTCGCCAAGACGCCTGCAACCCTCATCGCTAAAATAATTCAATACGTCCCCCGCATCAGAAATAAAGCCATGCTCAATTAGAATGCCGGGAATACCTTGTTCGCGGGCGCAACGGATGACCGCAAACTCATCTCCAACTTCCATTTGGAATACACCGCGATAGCTGAGTCCCATAGAAGCGAGGTTGTTCATCACTTTATTCGCAAGCTCCACAGAAACTTGCGTGTAATCATATTCATTGGCAGTGGGCGCATATACCTCGGCGCCGTGAGCAACAGGCGAACCGGAATTGATATGGAAGCTAACAAAGGCCTGCGCGCCTTGACTCACGCATCGTTGGACACGATAAAGGTAATCATTTCCTGAGTAGCCACCGCTTTGCTCGCGAGCAAGAACGACTTTAAAGCCATACGCCTCAAGCTTATTCTTACAAGCAGCAACGATCTTCCAAGTTAGATCCGCCTCACTCTTTCCATTTCCCTGCGCACCAGGGTCGGTGCCGCCATGGCCAGCATCGAGGGCAATTATCCGAACGTTTTTTCGCGCCGAGCGCGCAGCATAGGTAGAAATGCCGTCCGGTGAATCGGCACACTCCAACGCCTGCTTGATCGATTGGGCCTCAACGGCATTGCCATCGCCGTCTGCATAGTAAACGGAAGTGCCTTCGCAATTAGCAGTGCCGTCAACAACCGTAAAAGAATAATCTCTGTCAGAGAGATTAATCTCATGTTCAGTACCATCGCCCTGCAGAACATAGGTTATTGAAGTAAGAAAGTATGTATTGAGTTCTAGCTCCGAGCCAAATGTAAATGCAGCAGAATTAGCATCCTGTGCGGAAGCGTCAACAGCCCCCTGAACTCCATTGGCGCTCACATAGTTAAGTGTCGCGGAAGCGATAGTATCGCTGTCATTAGGAGTCGCAAACGCGACGACTTGGTCAGTCCCACTGATAAGGTTCGGGTAGGCAAGATATATATATTGAAAAGGAGAATCAGCCGATTCGGTTTGCGGCTCAGTCGAAGAAGCATCTACACCGAAATCCTCATCAGCTGGCTCGTCAACGTCCGTCGGCAACGACTGCTCGACATCCATGTCTCCGTCGGCAACGCCCTCGTCGCGTGAAGCTACACCATCGTCTGCGGACACAGCATCTGATGAAATATCCTCAGCTTGCACGCTATTCGCAGCATAAGCAGCGGCTACAGGACTCATCAAGGGTGAAATCGTTAAAAGAGCAGCTAAAGAAAACGCTGTTGAGGCACGCAATGCCTTTTTCATATCGTATCCCCCATCACAAATAATGATACTAAGGGTAGATTATCTTACAATCTCCCCCGCATCGGAAGTCCAGTTATTCAAAGCATGGGAATTGTTCTAAAAGCAGATGGACACCTGCCCTTATAAAAAGTAGCAGGCGTACTCAGCAAGCTTTTTTCGTCTCTAACAGTTTAGATAACAGGTGATGATTCGGGGACCGGAAGGTTCCCGAATGTTATGCTCTTCCCAGCCAAACAAAGAATCCGCCCGAGCGCCCACCCGGATCTTTGTTTGGCGACAATCCCTCCGGGTGGGCGCTCGGGCGGATGGGAAAGATCCATATGGAAAGAGCGAACCCCTTCAGGGCGCTCGTGGCGGGCCTCACCGCCGACGAGTTCCTGCTGCTCAGAGAAGCCGTCGGCGAGAGGCACTGCCGCAACGAGGTCGGGGTCGGCACGCTCGCCGTGGCCGCCGCGGCATACTGGCCGGACCCGGGGTGCCCGGAGTGCGGCGCCGAGGGCGCCTGAAGGGACAGGTCCACCGCAGCAGGAGTACCGAGGTGGCGCTGCCGCTGCTGCGGCAGGAGATTCAACTCCCTCACCGGGACCGTCCTCGAGCACTGCAGAAAGCCGCTCCTCGCCTGAGTCTCCTTCATCAGGCTCATGCGCCACAACGTCCCCGTCGAGTGCGCGGCCGATCTGTGCGGCGTCAACCACAAGACCGCCTTCGAGTGGCGGCACCGTGCGCTCACCACGGCGTCCGGCTGCCGGGACCGAATCATGATGCGCGACACCGTCTGGGTTGACGAGATCTGCATCAGCGACACCGACCTCTCCAAGGGCTACGGGCAAGCCCTCAAGCGCGGCCTCTCCCGCCAGGAGCTCTGCACCTGCGTCACCATCGATATCCACAAGAACCCCGTCGCGGTCGTCTGCGGCCACGGGAAGCCCAGTTCGGCGCGCGTGAGGGATGCCATGGGCGGCAGGATAGCGCCGGGATCGCTACTGATTCACGACCTCGAATGGGCCCACGTCGTGTCCCGCCGCTCGACGCGGGACGGCGCGAGGCCCCTCTTCCAGGTCTTCGCCGACGCCTACGAGAGGCAGTCGGCGGTGATCACCACGAACCTGGAGTTCAGCAGGTGGGGATCGGCATTCGGCGACGACCAGATGTCCGCCGTCATAGACTACATCGTCCACCACGGAAGGCTCGTCCAGTTCCGCAGGGAGTCCTGCAACGTGCGTCACGCCCTCATGCAGGAGGGGTAAATGCCTCAAAAAGGGCGCGCACGACCGGAGCGCGCCCAGCTCAAATCCCGATGCTCTTTTTACTCAAATCCTCTTGACGAAACACGCCAGATTCCCGGCGTCAGCTACGAGAATACCCGGGCCAATCAACGGCAGCACCCGATCAGCATTAAGAATATTGGAAGAAGCGAGGGATCGCTCGCATCAATCCTGATCTAGAAGAGACAGTGAATACTGACTCATCCATCCGCAACCGGCGTCATGGCCGTATCGAAATAATCGCCATCCAATCGAAACGAAATTCATATCTCAATGCTAAGTTTGACCACAAAGACTATGAACCAAACGGAAGTTTAAAGCGAAAGCTATACGCGCGAAGAATTGTTATCAATGACCTCTTCGGCAACACATTTAACTAAAGGAATCTCATAGGAAAGTGCGCGATCGTGCTTAAAAGGAATAAACGCACCGAAAGTTTGTTTTTTACTGTGAACAATCGCATTTCTTACTTTATAAATTCGGGAAGCTATTAATCCAGCTACATTATCGGATTCCCAATCTATAACTGGAGCATCAGATTCAAATTCAACCCCATTGCTCGAATACCACACAGACCAATCGAAACGATAGCGACGTAGGGATTTCATTAGCCGAGGCACATGGACACACGACTCAACCAAGTATTCAAGCTCACGTTTTTCATTTCCAAAACCAAGTTCGCTCTTATGGGATATTTCTTTTTCTAACTTACTAACAATCGAATACAGATGCTGATCGTTGTATGCAAATTCAACCGACTGGAGCTCGTTTCTCAACAATTCGGTCGTCATTTTTCGATAGGCGGAATTAAAGTAAAATTCAATCGAATGATAGAAGGACAAAAACTGCAAATATGGGCTTCTCGAAGACACGCCAAGACAAAAATGATTAACAGCGCTGTCGTCAAATTTTACATCCGGAACACAATCAATTTCTAACTTCGCAACAGATAGCCTCCCGTAACTTCCTTTTTCTAAAAACTCATCAAGCGATGAAATTAGCCTCAGTGGCCTATCTAAACAAGAGATGTACTTAAATTGGAAGGAAGTTGCTCGTTCACGAAGTTGTTTCGCTTTTCTAAACCCTTTGGTAGTTATTCGTAAGGAGAGAATACCTGTGATTTCAACAAAAGCAGATGTCCAATCATCAACATTATGAGATACGGTTCTTCCACCGGTGGTTGAATGCGATCTCAGGCGTCGCAAAAAAGGATTTCTGCCTCTGAAAGTATTGCCGTCAAAACAACCTTCATTTAATAACATTAATATAATACAAAAAATATATGTAACGCTCGCCGGACCCATTCTAAATTCAGCATCTGCATTTACCGATTTACATGAAATTTGATCTGTAAAATGAGTTGCATATAATCCGGATATATCGACCATGCACTCATAGTTCTTACCATTTGAAAACCATTCCATACCATGAAAATCACCAATGGCCTCAACCGCTTTATCATATTCGTGTTTCAAGTCGTCGTCATTTATAATAATTGTCTTCTCAAAATCCGAAATCTCGGGGTCAAACTCTTCTTCAATTCGATAACTGAGATTTAAATGACATGTCAAATCATCACTGGCGTTATTTGGAGAGCTCTTGATTCCCATGATGGAGCAAAATACTTCTTTGAAAGAAACGTAATCGACAATATCCATAAGATACCTCTTAACACTTATATGACACTTGTTCTCAATACTATATCTGTCAACAATTTTTAATGCCATGAATCCTTCTTTTTTGTTTGAGGGAGGAGGTGGTCAATTTGGAGATATTCATTTCCAAACTAATGTACCATCGCGTGGAGTCGACAGCATTTCCACCAAAGGCGTGATGGGTTTCGTTTGCCGCGAAAATAAGTAAACAGGCGCTCTTAGGAGCGTGGCCCCTACTTCCTCTCAAGGAGAAAACATAATAATTGGGACGATTCACAGTCGACAGGCAACTAAGCCGTATCACAATTTGGGGGCACGCATAGGAGTCACCGATATTCTCAAACTAAATATTGCATCGATACCTAAGCAGATGAAGTAAATGATCGACTATCGAAAGCAATATACTCCTAGAGTCGGAGCTATGCCCAAATACTTGGCTGGACAAGGCGAAATACCGGTATCAACGGAACTCAAGTTGAGTATTTGCTCGCTTGAGCACTGCTGAATATCGCGAAACAGCACCGCCGATATCGCGCCTGGGCACCGGGGCCGACACTGGCCCCGGTGCCTTTTTATCGCTACCGGTCTATCCGCGGCGCTGCCGCATGTTGGCCTCGCCCATGTCGAACCAGACCGCGCTGTGCACGATCCTGTCCACAATCGCGTCCGCGTGTACCCCGCCGCCGAGCCTCGGGTGCCAGTCCTTCTTCTTGAACTGGGTGCAGAAGACGGTCGAGGCCGTGCCGCACCTCAGCTCAATCAGCTCCAGCAGCATCGACCTGAACTCAGTGTCCGGCTTGTCCAGAAGCCACTCGTCGACCACGAGCAGGCCGAACGCGCCGTACTTGCGGACGAGCTTGCGCTCGACACCCGGTCGGATTAGCCTTCCCCACTGGCGCCTCAGTATCCGTTGAATCGATCCAAACCACCATACTGGTCATGGACGTGTCCGTATCGGGCATACGCGTCTCGACCGCAGCGTTTTGCCCCACAAGCGCTACCACCGGGGTTCCTTCGGCGCCAATAGTCTCGCCCACATAGCCGATCAGCTCCAAATGATCAGCATCGAGCAAAGCCCGGCCAGCACCCGAGACGACCGGCCATGACGGTAGCGATGTCCATAAACAGGCTTTCCGCGCGAGCGACATAAGAAGGCCCGCCCTGCAAAACGTATAGATAGGCCATAGCAACAAGCAAAATATAACGACGACGATGGTTTAACAAGACAACAGATATGACCGTTCCGATCCTCAATACGAACCAATAAGCCACATGGGAGAATGCGAAATTCACTGTTGACAAGTCTACATACCAGCTAATATAGCAAATAAGAACGCAAATTATAATAAAATCCACTAGCAGCCCGTCGATGGGAATCCAAAAGAGCGGCACATAACGCAGGAATCCAAAGACAGAGACAAGAAAAACTATTAGATACAGATGTAGCTTCTGGTCCAACGCATGCAAAGCCGGAAGTATAAAGGGCAGCAAAAATACAAGCCTTCGATTGAAGCTATCTGTTAAACAGCCTTGTTTATGGAGTATTCGACTTTCCCCGCAACAAACCAGATTGTTATGGCAGCAAAGCAGCCGACCGTAGTTCTTCCAATTGGATAGAAAAAGATATTGTAGAAAAAACTAATAATACCTCGACCTAGAACCGTTCGAGAATTTCCTCGGCATTATCTCGCAGATAAATATCTAGATCCGGCACGGCAAACTGCACGTAGCCCCTCTGTGGTGCCTGAATAACCTCTCTTTGTAGCAATTTGGCCCTAATAGAGCTGATCTCATTGGTCTTTTTACCCATGCGCCTAGCAATCTCGGCTGATTTGGACTGTTGTTTATCCTCGCACATGGCCAAAAGGTATTTGATATCGTTGAGCCCCAGTCCAGAAATCGCGGGCTCGTGAACAACATCGTGAAAACGAGCCTCTGCCAGCGCAATGCCTTCAGTGACGTCGCGCTCGCTCACAATGGCACTTTTGGCACGATGCAAGTTGGCGCGCTGCCAAATGGAATAACCGACCAGTTGCACCAGATAGGCATAGCCCTTAGTGGCCTTAGCGGCTCTCGACAGGAGATTGTCCTCTATGGTCAAGCCAGTCGCGACAAAGCTATCGCCCATAGAGAGCGCTACCTCCACCTGGTTGATAGGCGCCAGATCTTCGGGGAGGGCACGACGCAAGAACGTAAGCGCCTTGCCGTTAATAAGATCCATAACACCGGCGGGTAAACCGGCAAAGGCAAGTGCGATATCTACTCTTTCCCCTATCAAAAGCTGAACCGTAGACGCAATGGCACGCATATCGTCAATCGGAGCGTCCTGAACTTCATCGATGGCAATAAAAAGACCCTTGGCTGACCTCGCTGCCGAGCTTAGCAACTTTCTAAGACTCGACTCTTTGGGTGCAACATCGACTTTCGCGGAAACAAAGCCGGCGTTTACGCCGACCGAAGCATTAGTCGCAAGGGAAGAATCAGCAACCTGATCCCTCAGGTCCAGCAATAGGTTAGGGCCAGCAGAAACAATAGCGGTCTTCCATCCAAGCTCTCGCGCACGATCCCTAAGATCGCAGAGCAAAACAGTTTTTCCGGAGCCCCTCGGTCCAGCGATGCGCATGAGCCTCGCAGGTGCGCCAATTCCCGCATTCAAACTCTCGGTAAACTCAAGGGCAATATCATCACGACCAATTATGCGCGGAGGCTCAGCGCCGGCAGTAGGACGAAACGGGTTATGGAATACAGTGGCGCTCACTTGTTTGCCTCTCAAGACAATCGATTATTGGTCAATCTTAGCTTTAAAAGTTTATCGTAGACTATATCGAATTATATCCAGTTGTATAAGTCTGTATAAACGTATCGCGGAAGTATCGAGCTATCGTGATGCATTGCAGCAAATCGCCTAGACGCTGCTTTCTTCTCAGCTCATATCGAAAGTAAGTTGAGGACTTCCTAAAACCCATTTTCTAAAGCGAGAAATACTCGCTCTCAGCGGATAAGTTCGACCCCAACCATGGATCGCCCGTCAAGAAGAACTCAGGCCAGCGCTGCATGAACAGTGCTTGCTCGCGTTTCCAGCGGCGCATCTTTTCCTCGTTGGCCTCTTCCCTGCCGCGCGAGGTGAACTCGTAGTGATACAGCTCGGCATAGGGCGTAAAGATGGTGCGATAGCCCGCCTCCCACACGCGCAAACAAAAATCTGCATCGTTAAAGCCGACGGCGAATTCCTCGTTGTAGCCTCCGACTTGCTCAAACACGTCGCGACGGACCATCTGGCAGGCGCCCGTTACGGCGCTAAAGTTGCCCGGACGCACAGCACGGGCAAGGTAGCCCTCACGTTTTGCCGAGAAATCCTGGTTGGCATGGGCAAGCGCGCCGCGCACGCCAACCAAAATGCCGGCATGCTGCACCAGATGATCGGCAAAATAGAGCTTGGCGCCCACAACGCCCGCGTCGGGACGCTGAAGATAGCCCATCATCTCCTCGATAAAGTCGGATGAGATGACTTCAGTGTCATTATTGAGAAGCAGCAGGTAATCGCCCTTGGCATGCTCAACGCCAAAGTTAATGATCTGGGAGTAATTAAACTCGCCCGGCCACCACTCAACGCGTGCTGCACCCTTGCCACCAGACGCAGCGGCTACGCGCTCCGGCAGGGTTTCGTAATACGCAAAGGTCTCCTGGTCTTCGCTGTTGTTTTCCACCAAGACGATCTCGTAGTTGGCGTACGTGGCCTTCTGGGCGATCGACATCACGCAGGCATCGAGCGTCTCGACGTGGTCCTTGGTGGGAATCACAATGCTCACCAGCGGCGCAGACTCCGGCAGCGCATAGCGCATGCGGTAGACAAACGGCGTCTCGGACTCCTCGACCGTTCCGCGAATGCCCAGCGAGTCAAAGTGACGCTGCAGAGCCAGGCGTCCGGCCTCGATAGCATATGGCTTGCTATCGGCAGAACAGTCGGCGGTAGAGCCAGGGAGCACGCGCCAGTGATACAGCACGTGCGCAACGTGCTCAAAGCGCGCGCCCGCCGCGAGGCAGCGGAGCGTCAGGCCGTAATCCTGGGCACCCGCAACGTCTTCTGGCGACACGCCAATGCGATCGATGAGCGCCTTCTCCACCATTAGAAAATGAGTAACGCAGTTATGGCTATAGAGCAGGTCGACGTTGAGCTGCGTCTTAAAGACCGGCTGGCCCCACTCCCCCGTTTTCTGGAACATGTCCTCGTCGCAGAACAGGACCTGGGGGCGCTCGCCCTCGGCCGCCTTATTCAGCGCGGAAACATACTGGAATAACGCGTCCGGTTCCAGGATGTCATCGTGGTCCAAGAACGCGATGTAGTCTCCAGTCGCTTGCTGAATACCCGCGTTGGTGTTGACCACAATGCCGCCGTTACCAGGCAGCTCAACACGACGGACGCGCTCCTCGTTGACGCCCGCCGCAAGATTGGCAACCGCATCCCATTCGGGCGAGGCGTCCATAAGCAGCAATTCCCAGTTGTCATAGCTTTGGGCGAGCACCGAGTCCAGCAGCTCGCGCAGGTAGACCCGATCGGTCTTGTAGCACGGCACCACAATGCTCACGAGCGGTCTATAGGCAAAGGCCGCCGAAGCGACACGCTGGCACGCTAAATCGCCCGGCTTTGCGCGATGTCGCTCAAACCAACGTCGATAAGCTGCGTCGTCTGCACGCGCGTCCTTCATGCGGTTCCAACTGTCATCGACCATGCCGTTGTACAGGCGACCATCCATGGTGCAAAACCCGCTCTGGATCTGCTCTGTGGGGTCGCTCACAATCGCGACAAAATCTCGTATATCCTGAGGCATCTCAACACTCAGATACGTTTTATTGACGCGGCATCCGTTCTGCTGCGGCACATCGACCTGCGATTCAAACACATGCACGGTGACATCGATGGCATTCATATGCGCATCGAAGATCTGGAGCTCAGGCGCGCACTGGAGGTCTCCCGCCCAAGTAACCTCATAGCGCCACACCGCGCCGGCGTCTGCCGGCAAATAGCGAGTGGCATCGATCTCGTAGAAACCGCAGTGTTCGCCACGCTGAGCATCGCGGATAAGCGCGCACAGCGCAGGCTTTGCTTTGTAGTTAACCTTGGATTCCAGCTTGGCCACGCGGCTATCGAGGCGAATGGAGCCCAACCTTTGGCCACCGGATGCAAAAACGACATCCATCGACGAGCCATCCAAAAACGGAAGCACCAAGACGGCGAGCTCGCGCTCGTAATCGGAAACGGAAGGACAAAGCGCCAGCACACGGCCATGATCGACCGGGAGCACCAGCGACGGCACACAAGAACCGCTCGTCGTCGCATGGGCAAACGCCTGAGAGCCCTCCCGCTCAATAAGCGCGGCGACATCCTGACCGGCAAAACGAAGCAGCACAAACAGACGGCCCTGACTGCGGCAAAGCGCCAAACGCTTGATACTCATCTACACTTCTCGCTTTCCCAGGGCGTTCGCTGCCATGCGTTTGCAGGCACCCAGGCGCCCAAACCTCAAGACGTCGTAATCGAACATGAGCTTTTTGCACTCACGGGCATTGGGGGCCTTGCTGATAAGCGCCGCACGCACCATAGCAGCAACAGAAGGAGCGCATTGTGCGAGCGCAGCATCGCTGCCCACGGCAGAACCGGCAAGCGCCGTGGCAACGGCAGCAAACACCTTGCCGCAGTCCGAACCCAGCAACCTGAGCGCATCGTACAGCACCAGATCGCATAGGAAGTACGCCAGGTCATCGGCATGCTGGACATCGAGACCGTCGCGCTGCCAGTCAGCCAGCACCGCGGAGTAAATCTTCACGTGCTCCAGCAGGCGCGTCTCGTCGTCATAGCGCATGGTGTCCATGAGCGAGCCTTTGCGCGCCACGCGGTAGTCATACAGCTTGTTCGAGATAAGCGCGGTCTTGTGCGAACGACCGTACACAGCAAAATCGAAGACCTGGTCCTCGCCATACTTAACGGTTTCGTCAAACACGATCCCGTTGCCCAGCAAAAACTCACGTTTGCAGGCGGTGCGCCATGCAAAGGGGCGAGATGCTTCCTTAAACAGCAGGTCAGAGCTATAGCCTTCAAACGACACATCGCGCGGGCTCAGCACATAGTTAAGCCACGGATACCCCGCCTCCAGCGGATACGGATTCGCGCCAAAGGTCAAAACGTCGCAGTCCTCGCGCTCAAAGGCATCTACGATCACACGGCACGCATCGGGCGTAAATCGGTCGTCGGAATCCAAGAACGCGACGATAGGCGCCGTGGACGCAGCGATACCCGCATTGCGCGCGCTCGACAGGCCGCCGTTCTCCTTATCGACCAGCGTAAAGCGCGCGTCCTTTTCGCAATAGGTAGCCGCAATATCGCGCGAACCGTCCGGCGAGCCATCGTTGACCAGCACGCCTTCCCAATCGGGCATGTCCTGTGCAAGCAGGGAGTCCAGGCACCAGGCCAGGCACTCCTCCACGTTATAGATGGGAACGACAACGGAAATCTTGGGGGTAGCCATAGTCACTCGCTCCTACTGTGCTGCCGGAACGTCGTCAGGGTGCGGGTTGTCGCCGTAGGTGCGCTGATACGTCAGCACGCGCCAGACCAGCGGTAGGCCGCCAATCTTAAAGTAATGCTTAAACGTATTGAGCTTGCCCGGCTTCTTAAAGTCAAAACGCGAATCGATATAGGCGCGGGGCGACTTGACCATCAGGCGCAAGTCGGTCTCGCCGCGCGGGTCGAACAGCGACAGGTCAAAGCGACCGGCATCCCAATCGGCCTTGAGCTCGGGTGAAGCCTTCTCCCAAAACTGCTCGCGTAGCTCATCGACCAGACGCTCATCATTCCAACGGTACGTATCGACCTTCATGCGCATTAAAATGCCCTGAAGCTGAGCCTTAAGCTCGGGGCGCTCGTCCAAAAAACGTTGCATCTCGGCATATTCATCGCACACGCAAAACACCTTGTTGGGCGAATTAACAGAGCTCTTCTCGTTATCCTGGCGATAGCACAAAATGGGGTCCGTAATAAACGCGGCACGCTCGGCGCAAGCCCAAACCTTAAAGTTAAAGCCTGCGTCCTGATACGAGGCACCCGGCGTGGGGAGGAACCGAATCTGATTGTCGTTGAGGAACTCGCGCCGATAGATAGCCGACCAAATGGAAGGTTTGCGGTAGAAGATGCCCGGGCGATCGACGGGGCAATACGCGGCGCCCGTCATATGCTCGTCGATAATCCCAAACAGTTCACGGCGTTCGCTGGGCGTGGACCAATACAGGTAAAAGTCGCCCTTTACCACATCGGCATGCTCAGCATCGGCCTTGGCGACCAGCTTTTGGAGCGAATCCTCAAACATGAAGTCGTCGGACTCAAGGATGCCCACGTACTCGCCGCGCGCTATCTCCAGGCCGCGGTTCATCGAGTCGCCGTAGCCGCTGTTGGCCTTGTCGATCATCTTTACACGGGGATCGCGCTCCATGTACTCGCGGATGATATCTGGCGAGCTATCGGTGGAGCCGTCGTTGATACAGATGATCTCGATGTCCTTAAGCGTCTGCGCCACGGCGGAATCGAGACACTCGCGCAGGTAGCGTTCGACATTGCAGATGGGAACAAGCAGCGAAACTTTAGGGGTATCAGAGTTCTGCAAGAGAACCTCCTGTTGAATAGCGTGTAACAGGGTTATTTTAACAGCCGAGTTGCGGCGGGCGGCAGCGCTTGGAATTAGAGAAAGCGCTCCAGGCAGGCTTTGAGACCGCGAGTCGAAAGATAGAACAGCGTGGCGTCTGCCATCGAAACGCCCGAGGTCGCCGCAACGAGCTTGTGGGCAACACGGCGAACGGCGCCCTTAGCAGGCATATCCGCCCACTCTGTTCCCAAAAACGTCGTGAAAGCCCTGTTGACGCGGCCGGCAACACGGTGGAAGCCGTCCGCATCCAGACGCGCCAAGTCGAACACAATGAGGTCCAAAAACCAAGTTATCAGCTCGCCGGGGCACAGGTCCAAAAGACCGTAGGCTGCCCAGTCCTCCAAGACCTCCTCGAGCATCCTCATGTGGGCGTCAAGCTTTTTGGCACGAGCCTCGGCACTGTTGAACTCGTGCGTCGCCGATTCGCTCTCCATCACGTAGTGGTAGAACTTGTCCGGCATGACGACGGTCCTGCGGGCAAGCGCATAAGCCGCAAATTGGAAGACGACGTCCTCGCCCAAAGCCAAACCGGGGGCGAAGCGAATGCCTTCGCGATTGAGCAGCTCGCGCGAAAAAGCCGCACGGCAGGCATAGGGCTGCGCATTCGAATGGAACAGCAGTTGGGGATCACGGGCGCCGAAAGCACCAGCTTTGGTGCTCATGAGTTGCTGGACGCGTTTGGGGGCAGCATCGGCAGGTTCACAGACGCCGCCAAAAACGGCGGCCTCGGCATCTGCGGACTCCATGGCATGCAGCACGCGCTCGACCGTCTGGGCATCGATGTAATCGTCGGCGTCCACAAAAAAGACGGTCTCGCCCTCGGCGACATCGATACCGGCATTTCGAGCACACGAGACGCCCGCGTTTTCCTGGTCAATCACCAGTACGCGATCGTCGGCCTGCGCGATCTGGCGCAACACGTTCAACGAATCATCAGTCGAACCGTCGTTGACGCAGACAACCTGAATCGAACGCTCAGACTGGGCCAACAGCGAATCGAGGCATCGCTGAATGGAGCGCGCAGAGTTGTAAACGGGGACGACAATGGTAGCTTTAGGACACGAGGCCTCTCCCATGCCGACCTACCCCCTCAGCGATTCGATGAGGAAGGCAGCAACCACGCCTGGGCCTCCAACCGAGGCGTAATACTTAGCACGCCCCAAGGCACCATCCGTCGCAAAACTCGGATGCTCGTCAACCCAGCCCTCAGGATCTTTGAGGATGGCAGCGAGATTTGCGCGCTTCCACGGCTTGAGGTCGTCAAGCGAAAACTCCCCCGCGTCCAAGGCCGCTTGGAACTCCTTGGCCATCTGAACCAGGAACTCCTTATAGAACTTAGGCGCCAGGCGCACGTAGTTCCACATGTACGAATCGTACTTAATGAGCTGATTGAACTTGAGCATGCGCGCGACATCGCCGCTTGCGTGGCCGCGGGCATAATCCTCTCGAATCCAACGCTCAATCTCGGCATACTCGGTATTGACGCAAAAGACCTTAGCCGAAGAATTGACCGAGGAATTCTCGTTGTCCTGGCGATACGACAACACGGCATCATGTAGGTAAACAGCCTTATCGGCGCACGCGATCACCTTAAAGGCGAACGACGTGTCCTGAAAGGATGCCCCCGGAGTCGGCAGGAACGTAATGCCGTTGCGCTCAAGAAAATCGCGACGGTACACGGCCGACCAAATCGACGGCTTTTGCTTAAAGAACTGCGTCGTATCGCTCGGATGCACCGGCTTGCCGCAATCCTGAGGTCTAAACATCTCGTGCAGCGAACGGCGCTCCTCGGGCTTAGACCAGTAGAAATCAAAGTTCGCCTTCGCAAAGTCGGCATTATTGCTATCGGCGGCCGAGACAAGTTTTTCGAGTGCGTCGGACGCCATAAAGTCATCGGACTCCAAGATGCCAACGTACTTGCCACGCGCCATCTCCAGACCGTGGTTCATCGAGTCGCCGTAGCCGCTGTTGGCCTTGTCGATCATCTTGACGCGCCCATCGCGCTCCATATACTCGCGGATAATCGCCGGCGAGTTGTCGGTCGACCCGTCGTTAATGCAGATGATCTCGATGTCCTTGAGCGTCTGCGCCAGGGCGGAATCGAGGCACTCGCGCAGGTAGCGCTGAACATTGTAAATGGGAATAAGCAGCGACAGAACAGGGCTGCCAGAGGCGTTAGTAGACAAATGTGCTCCTTAGGAAATACCTGTCGTTTCATGGTATCAAAGGGCCAGCGCGCCAGCGGGCGTTTATATAATCTATGGAGCCTCTTGCGGGCAAAGCAGCCCCACGTCATGCGGCGGGCCCGTGGCAGGTTCCTGCGTTTTATTCAAAGCTTGCCGTCAAGGTGCGCCGAGCCTTTACAATAGGACAGTCCCAAGGACGTATTCGATAGCTTCCGTGCAGCGCATGCGCGCCGCACGTGAAAGGATATATTGCCCCATGCCTTCAACCCTCCCCGCCCCCATCGATAAGCTCGCCATCGTCGTCGTTACGTACAAACGCCAGGAACTCCTGGCCAATTTGTTCGACTCCATGACCGAGCTCACGGCCGCGCCCTGGCGCATCGTGATTGTCGATAACGAGAATTCACGCGAGACCGAGGCCATGTGCACCGCATTCAACGAGCGCCTGACCAACCTGTGGGGCATCGACACCGAGCAGCCTGACGCGCAGGGCGGCACCGACCGCGTCATCTACGCCCCGCAGCTTGAAAACGGTGGCGGCGCGGGCGGCTTCTCCGCCGGCACCAAGTGCGCCTACGACCTGGGCGCCCAGTGGTTCTGGGTGATGGACGACGACGTGCTCGTCATCCCCGAAGGCATCGAGCGTCTTGCCAAGTGGACCGACCGCTACGATGTCATCCAGGGTTCGCGCCTGGACTTTGACGGCGGTGCCTTCTTTTGGCAATACCAACTCATCCTTTCACTCGGCATTCCCAACCCTGTCGCCAAGTGGGACCTAGGACCCGAGGGCTACCGCGCCATGAACCAGCTGTGCTTTGAGGGCGGCATGTTCTCGCGCCGCGTGGTCGACAAGATTGGCCTGCCTGACGCGCGCTTCTTTATCTACGGTGACGACGCCTGCTACGGCTACGTAGCCAGCCAACACTTCCCCGCCGCCGTGGTCGCCGACGTGGTGCTCAAGCGCGCCCGCGCCGTCTCTAACTGGGATATCGCCGGCAAGCGCCAGCTCAACTCCACGAGCGACACCAACCGTTACTACATCATGCGCAACCGCGGTTATCTGGCCCGCTACATGCAGATTTACGGCGACTATCACCCCGTGCTGTTCCGCCTAGGCAACGCCGCGACCTTCTGCAAGGAGTTCATTCGCCTGGCCGCCGTTGACAAGTGCTTTAAGACCGGAATTCCGGCGCTACGCCGCGGCATGAAGGACGCCCGCAAGATCATCAAGGACCCCAACTGGAAGCCCATGCCGCCCATGAAGGACACCGAGTAACGGAAGCCGGAAACACCTCGGCGCTTAAAGCCGCTGGCACACCGTAGCCACATGCTGCCCATCAAAACCGAACCCCCAGCGCATGCGGCCAATGCCGGGTCGCGGCACACGGATTTCGTCGATGCCGTCGCGCTCTATGTCGAGCAGCGCCTGCACGGCCAGCAATTCCAGGCCCAGCGCATCCACACCGGGGTCATACATCATGTTGATCGTTATCAGCGGACGTTCATCGAGCATACCGATCGTATCGGCTATGTCGAACACGGCGCCCGTAGGAAAAACCTGGATGTCCCAGCGATCCGCGCCACACTTTCGCCTCGAAGCAGGATTGGCATAGCCCGGCAATCCAAAGCAGAGTCCTTGCAAGAGTAGGTGATATGGCAGCGGTGTATCTGGGTCGGTCCCACCGATTCCCGCATCCCCCAAGATGCGGCTTAGCGCCCGCCTCACGGTATCCTCGTTCCCATGGCACAGCCCGTCGCGAAACGCATCGACGTCTCGAATGTCTTCTGCAGCGCACTCAAACCACTCAATAATCACTAGACGCAAGGCCTGGCGAAGCTCGTTATTGGGCAATCGCAAAGCACGGAGGCAATCGCCATGCTCTGGCTCCTCAGTCATATCCGTCGTGAGAAAACCGGACAGATACAGCGCTGTCCACATGCCATCGTCAGGCGAGACATCTGGCTCTGCTGTGCCCAAACAAAGCGGAGCCTCAGCGCACCCATGGGCCTCGAGCAAATCAAACAAGACCGAAAGGCGGTCGAGATTCCACCCGGCAACTACCCTACTCAGGCAATCGGCATATCCATACAGATCAGCACGCACAGGCGCCGTGCAGCCTCGGCCCAGAAAACCGATCACACGCTCTGGACTCGAGCAATAGGCCCTGCCAAACCGATATCCCTCGAGCCATTCACGCGCATCATCCAGGTATTCCTCGCGCCCAGCATGATTCAAAAGAGCCTCGACCTCGGCATCCGAAAAACCGAAACATCGGTCACACCACGCTGACAGCGGCGTCGTCAGACAATACGAGCAGCCGCGCGAAGAAAGCGCCGCTTCGGCAGGGCCGGGACACTCCCCCATCAGACACGTCAGCCGCAACGAATCGCGCGCAGCGGCAATGGCGTCGAACAGCACGCGATCGAATAGCCCTGCCGGATCAGCACCGGAAGCGCCCCTCGCGCTTGCACGGCCCAACCATGCCGCATCGTACCCATCAACGAGCAATACAACCTGCTCATCGCAGGCCATCTCCAGCAGCTCAATGAGCACGCCAAGCACCGAGGCGACCTCGTCCTCGCTCGCCGCGCCACGCGCAACACGTTCGATGTGACGCACCTTGTCTCGAGCTAAATCCGGAGCCTCCAAAAGCGCCAGCAGGCGGACGCACTCGCCCGAAAGAGCATCGCGCACGACGTCGGCAATAGCGGCGCCACGCCTCGCAGCGCCAGAAAAATCCAGCGATATCACCGGATAGCAAGCGTACTCGTCCCGATAACGCCCACCGTCTGCATCCCAAATCTGAGCATTGGCAAACAAACGCTGATCAGCGCGACCAACCGCTGGACGCTCCAGAAAAGCCCTGAGCATCGACAAGTTCATGCTTTTGCCAAAACCCTCGGGTCGACAGCACACCACAACGGACGCGTCGCAGTCCAACGCATCGGCAATAAACATGGTCTTGTCGACCAGCGTGCAGCAACCAAGAGCCTCCGCATAGTCGTGCATGCCAATGGGCAAAGCCGCATCGTCGGCACAGCCGATCAAACGCACGCCAAAGCCAGCAGCACAATCAACATTTGCCTGTTCAGACACCAAAACGTTCCCCCTAAATCGCAGCACGATGCCAATTGTAATGACCGCATCGCATGTACCGATGTCGCCGCGCAAACATATCGGGCAACGGTAGTAACAAGAGGTGTGAGGGGGCACAATTAATCGTTGCACAACAAAACGGGGCCCGATACATTCGCACCGGACCCCGTCCCGACTATTTAGTTATCTGGCAACTAAGAGCCTACTCCCCCGAGTCGTCCTCCCCAGAAGCCTTCTTCTGCTGATCGAGCTTATACTTACCACTTACGATAGACGTAGCGCCCAGCGTGGCCAAGCTCGCGCTGGCAAGGCTCGCCATAACGATAAGGTCGCCCGTCTTGGGCATGTTACCGCCCGAAGTCTTAGTCGTTGTAGTGGTGGTTGTAGTGGTCACCGTCTTGGAGTCATTTTGCTCTTGGTTCTGGTTGTCGGTGTTGCCCTTACTGCTGTCCTCGCCCTGCTGCTTTCCGTCCTCGGTCTTGTCCTTGTTCTTGTCCTTCTCCTCAGATTCAGACTTCTTGTCCTCGTCCTTCTTCTGAGCGGACTTGTCGTCCTTCTCATCAGAGCTAGAACCCTTATCGGATTCAACCTTCTCGGAAGCCTTATCCTTGGAGTCGCCCTTTACGGCTTCGGTCTTTTCCGTGGAAGCCTGATCAGAGTTGTCCTTGTTCTGAGTCGAACCATTATTGACGCCAGCCATCAGCGAAGAGCCCAGCGTAGAACCAAGCTGCTCGGAGAAAGAAGGCTTCTTGTCCGGCGAAGCAACGGGAGCGTCCGGCGCCTTATTCGAGTCGTCCTTGGAAGCATCGGAATCAGGGGTTGCGTCAGAGCCGGAGCCGTTGTTAGAGCCGGTATCAACGGACGAATCGCTCGAGCCGGTAGATGAGTTAGAGGTGTCAGCGCCGGTCGAACCAGAAGCGTCGCTGTCCGTATTGCCGGCAGAGCTTGAAGACGAATCGCCCGCAGCAGAGCCGTTCGAATTGGAGCCGTTCGAGGTAGAGCCGTCGTTGGTAGTGCCACCAGCCGAGCCATTACCGTCAGCATCGGTCGAGGGCGTATCCATCCTGTCATCGTTGGGATCGTCACTCGAGTCGTCATTCGAATCAGGTGTCGGCGAGGGCGCCGGTGTGGGCTCGGGCTGCACGGGCGTCGCAGCGGCTGCCTCGTCCTCGGCGATATAAGCCAAGCAGTCCTTCAGCTCATTCTTATAACGATTCTTCCAGCCCTCATGATACTGGGGCTGGCTCGAATACTTGGTCGCCACGTTATTGACCACGCTGTTGGAGAGCGCCGTCACAAACTCGCGGTCGGACATATCATTGGAAAGATTCGCCCAGCGGAAAAAGTCCCTGCAGCCACCGGTGCCGCACATGTTGGTAATGCTCCACACCATGCCCTTGACGCAATCGGCGCGGCCCGAAATATCAATACCCAGGCCGCTCTTGAGCCACGCCTCGGTCACCGCATAGTACGAGTTGTACGCATACGCATCTTGAAGTGCTGAGAACTCAACAGGATCGGTGTTGTACGCACCTTGGAAGGCATCCTGCGCGATATGGCCCAGCTCGGTGAGCTGGCCGTTCTCGTACATGACATTACTCGTGTTGGAAATCTCGCTGCCGCGATCAATCGCATCCTTGAGCATGCTGTATTTTTCGGGGTTGTAGTTGTAGGCCTGCTTCATAAACGGAATGAGCGACCAACGACGGTCGAACTGGTAATAACCCAGCGCGTTATAGCCGTCACCGTACGAAAAGCCCTGGTTGTAGTTGCCATGGCTCTCGTACTTGGTAAAGTACTTCATCTCGGGAGTCACGTTGACAAACGAAACGCCCTGGACCGACCTCAGTACGCCCGAGAAGGACTGCTGGGTGTAGAGACCCTTATCGATATCGGTGGCATCCGAGGCAACGCCCGGCGTGGGCTCCTCGGCAGCAGCGGGTGCCGGCGCGGAAATGGCGCCAAACGAAAGCGCCAGCGTCAGGCCCGCGACAATCGCGGAATGCTTGGGCTGCATAAGATCCTCCCTGCATTGGTATAGTTAAAGTGCAGTTTGCAAAGATAGAAATAAGAATTGCAGCTCGCCCGTTGTTGCACAACAACCCCTCGGTAAACGGCAACAACCCTCCGCGAAATCTTAAGGAATTAAACAAACTGGTCGTCGGGCGCCATCAGAAGCTCGCCGTATCGCTCCATCAGCCCGTCCCTCAACTGACAGAAAGCGGGGATATAGACGTTCAAGATGCGCTGAATCAAGTCTTGAGCGAGCTTGTTGTCGTAGATATGGACGTTCGTATTGCGGTCTCTGAGCATATCTAGCCAGGCCGCCTCATCAATAAAGTCGTAGAATCGGTACGACTCCTTCAAGATGGCACGAGGAGACCCCGACGCGGCAAGCGTGGCGCCTTCATACTCGAGCAGACGCTTAAGGAGCTTCCAGCTCAGTTCAAATTGAAGATTGAACTTATTAATCAATCCACTCTGAACAAAATCATTGTTGAGATCCTGATTGGGCGCATCCTCAAGATTCGCCAAGGCGCTGGCAAAGTTCTCATATTTTTTCATACAGAATCACACCATCCCTGGCAATTTCATCGAGCAATTGCTGCGATAAGGGCTCATCGAGATTGACGACATCTACATCTAAAAGAGTATCAAGACGCTCCTCGATCAAATATGACAACCGGCCGAAATCCCGGCAACCTGCTACTGCGATGTCAATATCGCTCTTAGGCAAGTTGTCACCTCGAGCGCGGGAGCCAAACAGCACAACCTTCTCGGCGTCACACTCCCGAGCAAAAACTTCAATTTGCTTATACACCTTGTTGAGAGATGCCATTTGCAGCCCTACAGCTTAATGTCAAAGTTGATTTCGGGGACGGCGGCCAGGTCGGCCAACGTCACGCCGTCGACGTACTTTTCGATCACGTCGTCCAGGCCGCGCCAGAACTTGACGGTCGAGCAAAGATCGCTGCGAGTGCAGCTGTTGTCGATGCCATCGCACGCCACTGGAGCCGTGCTGCCCTCGACGGCGCGCAGGATGTCGCCGGCACGCACCTCGGCCGGGTCCTTGGCCATCATGTAGCCGCCGCCCTTGCCGCGCACGCTCTTAAGCAGGCCCGCCTTCATAAGCGGACGAACCAACTGCTCCAAATACTTTTGCGAGATATGCTCGCGGTCGGCGACCTCGCGCAGGGCAATCTTGCCCTCGGTGTCACCAAGCGCTGCGATATAGATCATCAAACGGAGGGCATAGCGGCCCTTAGAAGAAATGAGCATACCTACCCTCCCATTGTTCCTGGGACAAAATCACCTGGGGCGTTTGTCCCAAATCTTATGCACGCGGGGCAAACAAACCTGATAATTATGTCCCACATCTAAAAAGTCGAGTGGATTAGTCGGGTTTTCCCTTGACTAACGCCGAACCCATAGTAACTTTATTCCGAGAAGATTCCTAGGGTTTAGTACACCTATGAGTACACCATATACAGAGAGGGACAGCATGAGCGCAAATCCGCTGCTTTCCATCGAAGGTCTGACCGCCTCCGTGGACGAAAAGACCATCCTCCACAACGTCAACCTCAACGTCGCCGCCGGCGAGACCCACGTGCTGATGGGACCCAACGGCGCCGGCAAGTCCACCCTCGGCCACCTGGTCATGGGCGACCCCGTCTACACCGTGCAGGACGGCCGCATCGTCTTTGACGGCCAGGACATCACCGAGCTCACTACCGACAAGCGCTCCCGCGCCGGCCTGTTCCTGAGCTTCCAGGCCCCGGTCGAGATCCCGGGCGTGCCGCTGTCAAGCTTTTTGCGCGCCAGCATCGCCGGCCGCCCCGGTCTGGAGATGAAGGGCAAGGAGTTCCGCCGTCGCGTCAAGGAGCTCGCGGCCGAGCTCAACATGGACACCGCCTACCTCAACCGCGAGCTGGGCGTAGGTTTCTCGGGCGGCGAGAAAAAGAAGGTCGAGATGCTCCAGCTTCTGCTGCTGCAGCCCAAACTCGCCATCCTGGACGAGACTGACTCAGGCCTGGACGTCGATGCCCTGTCCACCGTCAGCCACGGCATGGACGCCTACCGCAAGAGCTGCGACGGCTCCATGCTCATCATCACGCACAACACGCGCATCCTGGAGCACCTGGATGTCGACCGCGTCCACGTTATGGTCAAGGGCCACATCGTGCGCGAGGACGACGCCTCGCTGATCCCCTGGATCGACAAGAACGGCTTTGAGACCTTCGAGCGCGAGGCCGCCGAGCAGCGCGCCCAGGCCGAGGCCGCCGCTGCCGAGCAGCAGGCGTAAAGGGGCGACGCAATGACCAAGAACCGCACCGAGGTCGCGGACATCGACCGCAGCCTCTACGACTTCACCTATGGCGAGGAGGGATTCGAGCGCCTCGACGCCGGCATCACGCCCGACATCGTGCGCGAGATCAGCGCAAAGAAGGACGAGCCGCAGTGGATGCTCGACCTGCGCTTAAAGTCCCTCGAGATTTTCAACCGCTTCCCCGACCCGACGTGGGGGCCCTCCATCGAGGGCCTGGACATGGACAACATCGTCACCTACGTCAAGCCCAACACCGACCAAAAGCACGACTGGGAGTCGGTGCCCGACGACATCAAGAGCACCTTTGAGCGCTTGGGCATCCCCGAGGCCGAGCGCAGCTACCTGGCGGGCGTCGGCGCGCAGTACGACTCCGAGCTCGTCTACCACAACATGCAGGACACCGCGTCCAAGATGGGCATCGTCTACTCCGGCATCGAGGAGGCCCTGCACGACCCGCAGTGGGAGCCGCTCATTCACGAGAAGTTTATGACGCTCATCCCGCCCACCGACCACAAGTTTGCGGCCCTGCATGGTGCCGTGTGGTCGGGCGGCTCGTTTGTCTACGTGCCCAAGGGCACCAAGCTCGACTTCCCGCTGCAGAGCTACTTCCGCCTTAACGCCAAGGGCGCCGGCCAGTTTGAGCACACGCTCATCATCGTCGAGGACGATGCCGACCTGCACTTCATTGAGGGTTGCTCCGCGCCCAAGTACAACGTAGCCAACCTCCACGCCGGCGCTGTCGAGCTCTTTGTGGGCAAGCGTGCGCACCTGCGCTACTCGACTATCGAGAACTGGTCCAAGAACATGTACAACCTCAACACCAAGCGTGCGCGCGTGGACGAGGATGGCGACATCGAGTGGATCAGCGGCTCCTTCGGCAGCCACGTGGGCTACCTCTACCCCATGAGCGTGCTCAACGGCCGCCGCGCCCGCTCGAGCTTTACCGGCATTACCTTTGCCGGCGCCGGCCAGAACCTCGATACCGGCTGCAAGGTCGTGCTCAACGCACCCGAGACCTCGGCAACCGTCGAGACCAAGGGCATCTCCAAGAGCGGCGGCATCCAGACCTTCCGCAGCTCCATCGTGGCCACGCCCAAGGCCGAAGGCTCCAAGGCAACCGTGAGCTGCCAGTCGCTGATGCTCGATGACCAGAGCCGCTCCGACACTATTCCGGCCATGGACATCCGCGCCAAGAACGTCGACATCGGCCACGAGGCCACCATCGGCCGCATCGGCGACGACAAGGTGTTCTACCTGATGAGCCGCGGCATCTCGGAGGAAGAGGCCCGCACCATGATCGTCAACGGCTTTGCCAACCCGGTCTCCAAGGAGCTGCCGCTTGAGTACGCCGTCGAGATGAACAACCTGATCAAGCTCGAGATGGAAGGAGCGATCGGATAATGAAACAGGAAACCAACACCGCTGCTACCACGCTCGAGCAGGTTAATGCGATGCCGGCAGCAACTTGGGGCTGGCTCAAAATGAACCAGACCAAGCTCGAGCTTTCGGACGAGCTTTCCGCCGCTCCCGCCGAGGCCGTTGAGGTTGAGGGCCTGGACGAGCAGTTTGCCGGCTCGGCCGACGCCTTCGATGCCGCCATGGAGGCCATGGCCGAGCGCTTCCCCGAGCGCCGCGCCTCCGCCCCCGGCGACGCCGCCGATCGTGCCCGCATCACGCCCGAGACCGAGCTCGACGTGCCCGCTACCTCCGTCTACCAGGCCGGAGCCATCAAGCTCGAAGAGGAGCTCTCCCCCGCCGAGGCCTTCGAGACCGGCATGGGCGAGGCCGCCTACACCTATCTGGCCGATCACGCCACCAAGCGCGTCGTCATCGATGTGCCCGCATACCAGCACGCCACGGTTACCGTGCGCGTGAGCGGTGTCGACGCCGCCGCGGCCATCGCCGCTATCGATGTCGTCGCCCGTCCGCAGGCAACGCTCGACCTGTGCATAGCCCTGGACTCCCCCGTTGCCGGCCAAGGCGTCGTGGGCTCCGTGCTACGCGTGTGCGCCCACGAGTACGCCACCGTCAACGTAACCTGCACGCAGACGCTCGACGATAGCTGGATCGCGCTCGACGACACCGGCCTGTTCCTGGACGAGGGTGCGCGCGTCAACGTGCAGCACACCGTCCTGGGCGCCGGCGCCAGCGCCACCGGCCTTGCCGGCGACCTTCTAGGCGATACCGCCAAGGTCACCATCGATACTGACTACCTGGGCGCCCGCGAGCAGGTGCGCGACTTTAACTACGAGCTGCGCCACCGCGGTCGCAAGACCGAGTGCGAGATCGACGCCAACGGCGTGCTGACCGGCACGTCCAAGAAGGTCTACCGCGGCACCATCGACCTCGTGCACGGCTGCAAGGGTGCAACCGGCACCGAGCGCGAGACGGTGCTTTTGGCCAACAAGGGCGTCGACAACAAGACCGTCCCCGTCATCCTCTGCGACGAGGATGACGTTGCCGGCAACCACGGCGCCACCATCGGCCACGTCCGCGACGAGCAGTTGTTCTACCTCGCCTGCCGCGGCCTTGACCAAAACGCCGCCGAGGACCTGTTCATCCGCGCCAAGTTGGAGGATGCTGCGCTTTCCGCCACTGACGAGCGCACCCGCGCCGCCGTCGTCCGCTTGGGCAACAACCTGATCGACAACTTTGAAGAGGAGCTCGCATGATCGACACCGAGCACGTTAAATGCGACACCTGTACCGCACCGGAGCCTATGGAGCTCGACGCCAGCGACGAGGCCTCGCGCGGCTGGCCTACCGTCGACATCGAAACCAATCCCTACAAGGCGCAGTTCCCGCTGTTCCAGCAGCACCCCGAGATCGCCTTCCTCGATAGCGCCGCCACCGCGCAGCGCCCCGCCTGCGTGCTCGACGCCGAGCGTGACTTCTACCAGCGCATGAACGCCAACCCCCTGCGCGGCCTGTACTCGCTGTCCGTCGAGGCCACCGAGGCCATCGCGAAGGTGCGCCAGCAGATCGCCGACGTCATCGGCGCGCCCCAGGCCAACGAGGTCGTCTTCACCCGCAACACGAGTGAGTCGCTCAACCTGGTCGCCAAGAGCTTTGCGCCCACGGTCCTCGAGCCGGGCGACGAGGTCGTCATCACCATCATGGAGCACCACTCCAACCTGATCCCGTGGCAGCAGGTCTGCCGCGAGACCGGCGCCAAGCTCGTCTACCTCTACCCCACCAAGACCGGCCAGCTCACGACCGAGGAAGTGCTTGCCAAGGTGGGCCCCAAGACCAAGATCTTGGCCGTGGGTCAGGTCTCTAACGTCCTGGGCGTCGAGAACCCGGTCAAGAATCTCGGCAAGCTCGTGCACAAGTATGGCGGCTATCTGGTCGTCGACGGCGCGCAGTCGCTGCCGCACATGCCGGTCAACGTGGCAGATCTGGGCGCCGATTTCTTTGCCTTTAGCGCGCACAAGGCCATGGGTCCCATGGGCATCGGCGTGCTGTGGGGCAAGATGGACCTGCTCAACGCCATGCCGCCCATGCTTACCGGCGGCGAGATGATCGACTCGGTCACCGAGCAGGACGCCGTCTGGGCGCCCGTCCCCGAGAAGTTCGAGGCCGGCACGCAGGACGCCGCCGGCATCTTCGCCACAGGCGCGGCGCTTGATTACCTGGTTAACACCGTGGGCTACGAAAACATCCAGGCCCGCGAGCAAGCGCTCGTCCACTACCTGATGGGCGAGCTCATGCAGCTCGACTTTGTCCAGATCATCGGCTCTATCTATTGGGACAACCATCACGGCGTCGTGAGCTTTAACGTCCACGGCATCCACCCGCACGATATCGCGAGCATCATGGACATGGACGGCGTCTGCATCCGCGCGGGTCACCACTGCGCGCAGCCGCTGCTCACCTGGCTGGGCGTCGAGAACCTCGCCTGCTGCCGCGCCAGCGTGGCCTTCTACAACGACAAGGCCGATATCGACAAGTTCATCGCCGGTCTGCATCACGTTTGGAGCACGTTCAATGGGTAATCTGTACACCTCCACCACGTTTATGGAGCACAACTCACACCCCGACTACAAGTACGAGATGGATGCCCCCACGCACGAGCACGACGGCATCAACCCCAGCTGCGGCGACGAGCTCACCTTGCAGCTACGTGTCGAGAACAACGTGATCGAGGAGGCCTCGTTTACCGGCCACGGCTGCGCCATCAGCCAGGCCAGCGCCGACATCATGGCCGACCTCATCACCGGCGAGACGGTCGAGGAAGCACGTCGCTTGGCAGGGCTCTTCCTCGCCATGATCCGCGGCGAGCAGCTCTCCGAGGAGGACCTGGAAGATCTGGACGAGGCCGCTCAGCTCCAGGACATCTCGCACATGCCCGCCCGCGTTAAATGCGCCGAGTTAGCCTGGCGCACCCTCGACGGCATGCTCACGGGACAAAATAATCAGTAACATTTGTCTCAAATCTGAAGAATTCTGTTGGCCGAATCGCTTAACTTTTGCGATTCGGCCATTTTCTTTGGCTCTGTTAGACCAACATTGACATATAGGTGATGCCACCGTGGTATAATAGCCGTAAGCACTACGGCATTGGAGCATCATGAACGCCGAAGACCTGGTCATCACCTTCAAAAAGAACATGGCGAATCTCAGCAAAACCGAGCGCCGCCGCGCGATCGAATCCGTCAGGGACGTGATCCGCGCGGCGGCGTTCGATGACGCGGCCGGCTCCTCCTATGAAGTCGAATGCTGCCCGCGCTGCGGGTCAGTCGCGATTGTTAAGAAGGGGAAGGCCAAGAACGGAGAGCAGCGCTACCTCTGCCGAGACTGCGGTAGGACCTTCGGCATGGGCAGTGAGCGTATCCTGGGAACGAGCAAGCTCCCGAAGGAGACCTGGATGGCCTACGCCGAGTGCTTCGTGCTCATGCTGCCCCTGCGGGAATGCGCGAAGCGCTGCCACGTCTGCCTCAAGACCGCCTACACCATGCGCCACAGGCTGATTGAGTGCCTTTCGGCCTACTCCCCCTCGTTCAAGGTCGAACGGGGCTGCGGCTGCGAGCTCGACGAGACCTATTTTCCCGAGTCTTTCAAGGGCAACCACACGAAGGGGTCGTTCACGATGCCGCGTCCCTCCCGACATCGCGGCAAGCAGGTGCACAAGCGCGGGCTGTCGCGCGAGCAGATCTGCGTTATGACCGGCGTGAACGACTCGAACGAAACGTTCTTCGAGGTCTCGGGGCGGGGCGTCCTGTCGAGGAAACGCGCCATGGATGTGCTGAGGGGCCGCATCATGTCCGGTTCCGTCGTGGCGACGGACAAGGCGTCCGCCTACGTCGACGTCCTCGCCGAGCTCGAGGTCGCCGCGCATACTGCCTACGATTCCAAGGACCGCTCCGAGGGGACCATTAACCGGATCAACACCGTCCATTCGCTCCTCAGCACCTTCATGGAGCCGTTCAGAGGCGTGTCGACGAAGCACCTCGATGCCTACCTCGCCTGGTTCAAGTGGTGCCGGACCTTCATGGCGACCGATTCCGGCACCGCCGAGCGCACGGTCGCGCGACAGCTCGCGAACGGCGTATGCAGGAGCCGCATCCGTGACATGTTCAACATCCTGCCGCCCTATATGGACTACTGGGTCGCATCCGCCGCATAGAGACGATAAAATGGTTGCACCGTGATATACGAGGAAAGGTACAACCATGCCGTCGAACATACCCGCCACGACGATTCGCATCGAACCGGAGGTCAAGAAAGAGGCTACCGTCATCCTCGACGAGCTCGGCCTGTCTATGTCCACTGCCGTCAATGCGTTCCTCAAGGCTCTCGTCCGGGAGGGCGGGATGCCATTCGAGATGAAGGTTAAGACGTCGGCATCTGACGGAAAAACGGTGAGATAGTTGGCAAATCAACTTGAAACGCAGCTGGCACTGGCCTCTTCGCTCGGATTGTCGGAGCTGTCGAAAACCGCGATCATGCGCGGGCTTTTCTCGCTGGACGGCACTCAGATAAAGTATTCCTTCCGCAGGACGAAAAGCTATCAGATCAGCGATCCCGAGGAAAAGGTCAGGGCCGACGCCGTAGCGTTTCTGGTCCTGTCGAAAGGCTATGATTCGCGAAAGATCGATACCGAGGTGGAAGGCTCGCACAACGATTTCGCGGATATCGTACTCTACGAAGACGACAGATGCACGAAGCCCTGGCTAGTCGTCGAGAACAAGAAAGAGGGCGCGACTCCGGCTGAAAGGGCGGAAGGGGAAGCGCAGGCCTTCGCCAACGGCATCGCGCTGGGCGCAAAATACACCATGAAGGACTACGGAGACGAGTCATGCGTCTGGCAGCTCGAGGGCTTCGGCGCTAGGGAGCGCAGGAGAAATAAGCTGGGCGACAGAGAACTTCTTCCGAGGAACTACTCTCAGGATATGGTGTATCCGCTTCACGCGGGCACGGAAATGGATATTAAGCCGGCGAGCGCCTTCGATATCAGCATCGCCATCAGGCGCGCGCACTCCATCATTTGGGCTGGAGGAAAACGCGATCCGCTATCGGCTTTCGATGAGTGGAGCAAGCTGATGTTCGCCAAGGTCCGCGACGAGCGCTACACGCGAAACGGCCACCCCCGCTCGTTCCAAGCTGGTGTCAACGAGTCCGACTCGGCTATCGCCACGAGGGTCCACAAGCTGTTTAGCGACGCTAAGGAGCAAGATCAGGCCATTTTCCCGCGTGATGAGAAAATCGAGCTTCCGGATAGCAAGGTCGCCCAGGTCGTTCGCGTCATTCAGGAGATTTCGTTCATCGATACAGATTCCGACGTCATCGGAACGGCCTTCGAGGATTTCTTCGGATCGGTCTTCCGCGGAAGCCTCGGTCAGTATTTCACCATGAGGCAGATAGCGAGATTCACGGTAGGGATGCTCAATCCCACGAGTGAAGATTACGTTCTAGATCCGACGTGCGGCTCGGGAGGCTTTTTGCTCGAAACCCTCCTTCAAGTATGGAACGATACCGATGCGGGCTTTGCCGGGCAGGGGAACCTCGCGAGAATCAAATCCGATTTTGCCGCGCAGAACGTTTACGGAATCGAAATTCACCCGACCCTGGCTAGAATCTGCAAAATCAGCTTGCTCCTGCACCACGATGGTCACACGAACATCGAGGCCGACAAGAGCTGCCTCAGCCCAAACCTGAGCAAGCCGAGACTCCAGAAGGATCGCCAGTTTGACCTGATTGTGGGAAATCCGCCTTTCGGAACCAAAGTCGCAAATGGAGATGAGGACCAGCTTGACGGCGCATTCCTAGATGACTTCGTCCTAGGCTGCGGAAAGCAATCGATACAGTCGGAACAAATTATCCTGGAGAAAAGCGTCTCCTGGCTCAAGCCGGGCGGCAGGCTCGGCATGGTCCTGCCCGACGGGGTTCTCAACAACAGCGGGTCTCAATCAAATTGTCCGGCCCTTCGTGAATGGCTCTTTAAATCGGGAAGAATACTGTCCGTGATCTCCCTTCCAGACTTCGCTTTTCGCAGGTCTGGCGCCACGAACAAGACTTCGATATTGATCTTTGAAAAGTTCTCCGACCTGGAATCGGCTAGATTGGGCAATCAACTGGAAGCCTGTGAGGGAGACATTGCGGTTGCTCTCAAGGATAGCGGACTAGACTACAACATCTTTTTCGGGGAGGCATCTCATATCGGATATACGCCATCCGGTCGACCTGATCCTAGAAACGACCTCTATATCGCCGACGAGAACGGCTATCTTTCAGACGACCAGACTGGCTCGATATTGGGAGAGTGGAACGTCTGGGAGGAAAACGGGGCGGTTTCCGACCCGAGATGCGTCGCCGAGAGGGCTTCGTCAGTATGGAGAAGCCATCCGAGTCATAGAGTGGACCCGAAATACCATGTCTACATGGCTCATAAGGGCGATTACGTGCCGCATGGCTGGTCATCTGCACCCATGATGGATCTAGTGAAACGGATGAGAAGGAACGTGGACTTCGGGAAAGAGCCGATGAAGGAATAGAAGGTCTTGACTCTTTCCCAAACTGGTGTTGCAAGGCTTAGGGAACCAGGCGTCGGAAACAACCCTCCCGAATGGCGGGGGATGTATTTCTACGACTCAAGCAGCGACTGGTTTGAGGTAAGAACCTCCGACATCGTCTACTCCGGAATCGATCTTTGGAAGGGGGTCGTATGCTTCGTCACCGAGGAATTCGACCATGCCCTCGTAACGCAAGAATATCCGATCTTACGGGTCAAAGACCCAAATGTCATCGATCCGGAGTTCCTGTCGATACTCTTGAGAAGCCGCCGCTTCCAAAAGGCATTCCGCGCCATCAACACCGGCCACAGCAATCGAAGGAGAACGCAGTCTTCTGACTTCGGGAAGGTTCTCGTCTATTACCCTCCCATAGAGAAGCAGAAGGAGATCGCCTTAAAGGTGCGAAATGCACGGGAGAATATCGCGAAGGCCTATATTGGCGTTTCCGACGTAGAAAACGAACTTGATGCCATCTTACATGCGGATGACGAGTGGGATGAAACGACAGAGTCCTAACGATTGACTTATTCGAGCTTGAGAGTATCGCCCCTTTGCCGGTTTTAAATCCAGCAAAGGGGCGAATATTTTGCAATTACAAAAAGATGATTGGGCAAGATGTCAATCATGGTCTAACAGAGCCTTTTCTTTACTGCCTTTATCTCGAGCCCTCGACCTGCGCGTCCACCTGCGCATAAGCACGCACAATACGAGAGGCAGTACTTTTGCCAACCCCGGTATACCGCTCAATCTGGCGCACCGTGAAACCGGCATCGTGCAATCCAACAATAACGGTATCGCGCCGCGCCGGCGGTGCGGCTTTAACATCGCGAAGCGGAACCCCGAGGCTCTTCGCCAACCTGTCGGCAAAGGCGTGGCGTTCCCACTCCGTCTCTTTCATATCGCGCAGCGCCGGTTTGCCGCCGTCGGGCATCGCTAGCGAATAGGCAATAAAGCCCTCGGCAGAATCAAAAAGTTCAAGCACGCAAGAAGGATCGGAAAATCCCCTCGTGGCATCGGCCGCATCACTGTCGTAAGCGCGTAGATGCTCCGCAAAGCTGCTCCAGGGATAACGCTCGATTAGGCTAACGCCCGCCTCCTGCGGATCGGCGTGTACAGAGCGAATAGCCTCCATCACCTGCCAGTCGGTATCGAGCGAGCGGCGCTCAAAACGCTCACGAAATAGGCAGCCCGCGCGCCCGGTACGTTTATTGAACCGACGAGCATACGTCAGCAGAAGCCGCTGCATGGCTGTGCTCATTTTGTCCTCGTAATCCAAAAGCACCAGATCCACGTAGTCGCTCATGAGACACCACGCCACAATCGTCACCTGGGCATCGCGGCAGCACTCGCACATCAGCTCCAAAAACTCCCACCGGTCCTCGTCGCTCTCAAAGATCTGCCGCCCGGCCATACCGCGGGCGCAAACATGGTAAAAACCGGTGATCGTTTTCCAAACGCGCTGCATGGCGCTCCCTTCGCCGGGATCTGCTTACCATCCAATACATCACGATTGAAACGTGCCATCAAAACATTCACGCAAAATGGCACCCGTCGACGGTAAAAGGCGGCAAACCGACGGCGAACGGCAATATAGCCACAGGTCAGGCAACGTTGCCTTGCCAAAAGCTTGACCAGAACCGATCCCCTTCAGCGGACCGCGCAACCGCAAACAACTTGATTAAATCGTTTCAATTGAAAGTTCCGCGCTTCTCGCTACGAAAACTGAGCCGTTCGCCGAATATTCCGTGCATTTCGCGGTATTATAGGGGCTGCATGTCATGTCCCTTTCGAAGGGTCGCCCGGCAATCGCCAGCCACGACCCCCAGACGGGACGCCAACACGATAGAGAGGAGAGGCATGCAGTACTCACAGGAAGTGGAGAACATGTGCCCCGTTGCCAAGGGTGCATACCACGGCCCCGCACCCATCCCCGAGGAGGGCAAGTGGGTCCAGGCTAAGGAGATTTCCGACATCTCCGGTCTTACGCACGGTGTGGGTTGGTGCGCACCTCAGCAGGGCGCCTGCAAGCTCACGCTGAACGTCAAGGACGGCATCATCGAGGAGGCCCTCGTTGAGACCATCGGCTGCTCGGGCATGACCCACTCTGCCGCCATGGCTTCCGAGATCCTTCCCGGCAAGACCATCCTCGAGGCCCTCAACACCGACCTCGTCTGCGACGCCATCAACGTTGCTATGCGCGAGATCTTCCTGCAGATCGTTTACGGCCGCAGCCAGACCGCGTTCTCCGAGGGCGGCCTGCCCGTGGGCGCCTCCCTCGACGACCTCGGCAAGGGCCTTCGCTCTCAGGTCGGCACCATGTTCGGCACCAAGGCCAAGGGCGCTCGTTACCTCGAGCTCGCTCAGGGCTACGTCACCCGCATGGCTCTCAACGACAAGAACGAGATCATCGCGTTCGAGTTCCTGAACCTCGGCAAGTTCACCGACGCCGTCAAGGCCGGCAAGACCCCCGAGGAGGCCATCGCTGGCGCTATGGGCCACTATGGTCAGTGGGAGAACGCTGCCAAGTACATCGACCCGCGCACCGACGAGGAGACTCACTCCGTCGCCAGCGTGTTCCCGGTTCACGAGTAGAAAGGGAGGGAAATAACTATGACTGTTACGTTCGAAGGTTACGAGCGCCGCGCTGACAAGATCAACAAGTGCCTCGCCGACAACGGCATCGCCTCCCTCGAGGAAGCTCTGCAGATCTGCACCGACAAGGGCTTCAACCCGCGTGAGATCGTCAACAACACCCAGTCCATCGCCTTCCAGAACGCTGAGTGGGCCTACACCCTCGGCTGCGCTCTCGCTGTCAAGCGTGGCGCCAAGTCCGCTTCTGAGGCTGCTGCCATCATCGGCGAGGGCATCCAGGCCTTCACCGTTCCCGGCTCCGTCGCCGAGGACCGCAAGGTCGGTCTGGGCCACGGCAACCTGGGCGCTATGCTGCTCTCCGACGACACCGAGTGCTTCGCCTTCCTGGCCGGCCACGAGTCCTTCGCTGCCGCTGAGGGCGCTATCGGCCTGGCTCTGAACGCCAACAAGGCTCGTAAGAAGCCGCTGCGCGTTATCCTCAACGGTCTGGGCAAGGACGCTGCTCAGATCATCGCCCGCATCAACGGCTTCACCTACGTGAAGACCCAGTTCGACTACTACACGGGCGAGCTCAAGGTCGTCGAGACCATCCCCTACTCCGATGGTCCCCGCGCTGCCGTTAACTGCTACGGCTCCGACGACGTCCGCGAGGGCGTTGCCATCATGTGGCACGAGAACGTCGACATCTCGATCACCGGTAACTCCACCAACCCCACGCGCTTCCAGCACCCCGTCGCTGGCACCTACAAGAAGGAGCGCATCGAGGCTGGCAAGAAGTACTTCTCCGTCGCTTCTGGTGGCGGCACTGGCCGTACCCTGCACCCGGACAACATGGGCGCCGGCCCTGCCTCTTACGGCATGACCGACACCATGGGCCGTATGCACTCCGACGCCCAGTTCGCCGGTTCCTCCTCCGTGCCTGCGCACGTCGACATGATGGGTCTCATCGGCATGGGCAACAACCCCATGGTCGGTGCCACCGTCGCTTGCGCTGTCGCCGTCGAGGAGGCCCTCAAGGCCTAATCGCGCCCGCGCGATGCTCATACAGTTGAGCTTTAGAGCCGCTACCTTTCGAGGTAGCGGCTCTTTTTGTTTGCGCTGTCGCAGGGTGACTAATGCCGATATAACAGTTGGGGCGAAATACGAGATGTGACGAGATGGAACGCCAGAGCGTCCATGACGCACACCTGCCATATTTGCCCTTTACCGATTTATCCAATCTTTGCGACGCCTTTGCCGATCACCCATGCGACAATGCGCGAACGAGAAAGGAATCCCATGGAATCAACTGATGTACTGGTAATTGGATCTGGCATTGCGGGCCTTTGCGCCGCTATAGAAGCAGCACGCGCGGGCGCGACCGTTGCCATCGCAAGCGCCGGCAAGACCATGAGCGGATCGAGCTTTTTCCCGGGCACCTGGGGCCTCGGCCTTATTGGCCCCGTCGACGAAGACGACGAACAGGAACTCATCGACACCATCCAGACCGTCGGCGGCGGCGTTGCCGACCCCGAACTCGTCCAGACGTTCGTCCACGGCATTCCCCAGGCGATTGACTGGCTCGAACAGGATCTGGGCGTAGAACTCCAGCGCCCGCAAAGCGCCGAGAGCGCCCAGCAAAAGCAGTTTATCCCCTGCTTTGACCATAAGACACGCAATTGGCGCGGCCTCACCCGCAAGCCCCTCGAAGACGCGTGTACGGCCCAGATAGAGTTGCTCGGCATTCGCCTACTCCCCCGCCACGAGCTCATCGACCTTGTTGAAGACACATCCGGGAAGATTGTCGGCGCCATGCTCTTCAACCAAACGGACGAGCGCATTGTGACCTTTGCAGCAAAGGCCACTATCATCGCTGCGGGCGGCACGGGTGGCCTGTTCGAGCGCAGCCTCACTTCGGCAGACGTGCTCAGCTCCTCGCAGGCCATCGCACAGGCGCACGGCGCAACGCTCACTAATATAGAGTTCATGCAAATGATGCCGGGCTTCATCGAGCCCAAGCGCAATCTTGTCTTTAACGAGAAGACCTGGCGCTACGTCAAGTTCGACCAGCCGGTCGATATCGTCGACGACAAGCTGGACGATCTGCTTGAGCAACGCTCCGGATATGGCCCCTTCACATCATGCCTGGCTTCTCGCGCCATCGATCTTGCCATCGACCAGGCGGACACCGAGGGCCTGGCGCTGCACTACGACTTCCCCCGCGAGGATGTTCCCGAGTTTGTGCAGACCTTTGCCACCTGGCTGAAAGACGAGCACGGTATCGCGCCGAGCGACGAGATGCGCGTGGCGATGTATGCCCACGCCGCTAATGGCGGCATCAAGATCGATAAGACCGCCCACACGGGCGTTGAGGGCCTCTACGCCTGTGGCGAGGCAACAGGCGGCATGCACGGCGCCGACCGCATCGGAGGCTTGTCAAGCGCCAATGGCATCGTATTCGGACGCATTGCGGGCGTATCAGCGGCTCGAGCAGCACTGGGCGCTCCCGAGGCTGGCACACCGGTGGATACCGCCCTCCCCCAGCATGGAATTGCTACAGCAGACGCTGAGCGCCTGACCCGCAGCCTCAGACACACAATGAGCACCTACTGCATGATCAACAGGACCGAGACGGGCCTATCCAAGGCACTACACGAGCTTGAGGGCTTGAAGACGGAGGCAACGACCTTGAGCACGCAGAAAGCCCAGGACAGCGAAGTCGCAGCCCTCGCCCGCCTGCAATCGCAGATTCAGCTGGCAACGGAGATGGTCAAAGCCATGCGCAAGCGGACTGAAAGCCTAGGTTCGCACTATCGAGCCGACTAATTCGATTCTCACTTAGAGTTTGATCACAATTTCTCAACATGCATCGAGCCCCGTAAGTATGATTCCCCCAAGGAAAACACGCTTACGGGGCTTGAGCCGTGTTTTCCCTAAGGGAATCGCGGTGCAGTTTCCTCAGCTCCGCGCCCTGACGGGTTCGACCCCATGCGAGGTCAAAAAAAGACGGCCAACTTTCGTTGACCGTCTTAACTTGCTTTGGTGGGCCGTCAGGGGGTCAGCCTGCTTTGCAGGCGACCGCTGCGGCGCCAAGGCGCCTTGCGCGCTACGCTGGTAAATGCTCACGCATTTCCTCAGCTTCGCGCCCCGACGGGTTCGACCCCATGCGAGGTCAACAAAAAAGCGACCAGCCTGAGCCAGTCGCTTTAACAATCTTTGGGTGGGCCGTCAGGGGGTCGAACCCTGGACCTTGGGATTAAGAGTCTTGAACGTGATGTTATGGAGTGCCTTGTAGCAGCAAAATCGCAGGTAGTTATGTTTCCACACTCTCTCACCGCACTGAAACTGCATTGCAGAACGGATATTGACGGATACCCGGCAATGCATAAAGCCCCTCCCCGTCAGTTCATGCCGGGGAGGGGCTGCATCTATCAATTTCTAAAGTCTTTTTGGCTGCCGACGCGCACGATTGCCCATCCGAGAAGACCGGTCAGCAGTCCTGCAGCAGCGCCGACAATAAAACAGATATCAAACGGATTCATATGCACACCTATCGATAGAGTTGCTTGACGAGCGCTTGGCCGATGGCGACGTTGGTGTCGCGGCCCTGGTATCCGTCCGCACCCGATGATCCGCACGAGATACCTTGAGCGATAAGCCACTGCTGGTGTTTGAAGACCGTTCCCGAACCCATCTGTCGCGCCTGAACACCGCCGACCACGGGATAGACTTTGCATCCGACCTTGTCCTGCAGGGCGCGGACGGCATTCGAGCCAACCCCGCCCTTGACGTACTCGATTACGCCGCGGTCGCATGCCCAAAGGTATCGCTCATTCGCCGGCCATTGACCGGAGATCACGCCATCGGCAGTCGTGCCGAGCTGGCGTTGCAGCTCCTTGGCCATCTTCGGGCCGAAATATCGCGTGTCTCCGAGGCTCGGGACCGTATTGTCCGCGACTTCCGTATTTGACCCATTCAGTGTCTTGCCGTCGCCAAGCCAGTAGAGCGTGCCGTCCCATGGGTAGCTGTAGTACGCCTTGATGTTGGACTCGCGCCCGGTCTGGTCGCCCTTGGTGCCGGTGACGGTCCCCTTTTCAGAAATGGAGAATTGGGCCAAGAGGTCGCCGCGAGCTGATCCATAGGGAGAGACGCACACGGCGGTGTGGCACTTCTCGTTGAGGTAGATGTCTCCACGCTGGGCGGACTTGACGCCCATCTTACGCCAGCCGAAAAGACCCGTCTTGAGCAGCTGCTCCCGCATGTTTCCGGTATACGAGGCTCCGAAGGTATTGACGCCGACCGCGCGGAGGGCGGTCACTACGGCCGAGGAACAGTCGCGATCGCCACCGGCAATAGTGACGGTGGTGCCGTCGGACAGACAAATCGTCTCGGTCGTTCCGTCCCCCATGCGGTTGGCCTGCGAGTATCCGTGACCGCCGCCCCCATCATGGGAGACGAGGTGTTCCATGACCTGCGCGAAGGCCTCGCGCTGTGTGATGGCCATGGCCTACTCAACCGCCTTGGCGTCATATGCGGCATGGGGCTCGCTGTACGACATGGCACGCTTCGAGTCCGACGCGCCCTTGGTGGTCGGATCGACGATCACGCCGAAGCCGGCGAGAACGGTCAGGATGATTCCGACGAGCTGGATGAGCGACCCCTGAGAGATAGGCGCCACGACTCCGAGGATTCCGAGCACCTGATAGGCTGCGCTGATTACGGTGGCGGCCAATGCCGCGAGCGTCTGCTTATTCTTGAAGCGAAGGGCCCAGTTGATTTTCATTTTTCAGCTCCTAATCTGACCCGCCGATACCGTGATGCAGGTCGTAATTCTTCTCGACGCGGTCGAGCCGGTTGAACAAGGTGATGACCTGTTGCTCGACTTTCGTGAGGCGCTCGCCGTGGTCGTCGAGCTTGCGGTTGATCTCCTTGACGCCGTCCTTGATCTCGCTCGTGTCGCCGCAAAGGCTGTCGAGCTTGTCTTCGGTCCGCTGCTCCTTGGCAGACGATGTTTTGGATACGGAGACGCGCCCGATGAAGAACGTGACAATCACAACGGCGGCCGAGAGGACCGACGTTGCCTCCCCGATGCTCAGCGCCGGCACCCTAAACCTCCTCCGCGTACTCTTCTCCGACGATCTCCTCATATTCGTCGCATGTGATCCACTTGCAGTCCACGGCTCGATGCACCATGGCCTTGGTCCAGAGGCCGCGCTCGTAGTAGCGCCTCACCTTGTCATAGTTCTTCGAGTGCGCCACCGTGGTTGCAGCCTTGACGCGTACCGCCATTACTGTTCACCCCCGACCGTCATCATCAGGTAGTCGATGTTTGCCGTGTTGGTCTCGGTTTGGCTGGGCTCGGCGACCTTCTCGCGCATCTGCTCAAGCAGCTTGTCCACGTCCGGGGCCTCACCCTTTCCGTAGGCGGCGACGGCCGCGGTGTAGGCGAGCTTTCGCGCCTTCCGCTCAACGTACTCGTCATCGTCGATAACGCCCGCGTCGTGCGCCGCGTCGGGGTCGCCGATCTGCGACAGCAGATCGCGCAGGGCGTTGACCTTGGCCATGGTGCCGTCTTGAAGCTCGTTGGGGCGCGGCATGTCTTCCTCAGTGTCCATGCGGACTCCTCTCTTGTCGGGGAATGTGTCGCCATCGTATTGGCGCCGTGAGATTGCCGGGCCGCTTCGATGGGCGCAAAGAAAGAAGGCGCGCCGCGGCACGCCTTCGATGCTTCTGTTATTTCGCGGCCGCTTCGCTTAGGCCGCTGCTTTGAGTTGCCGGTTCTCCGCTATTGCGAGGGCTTGCCTCCGCTTGAATCGTCCCTCGGGTTGGCCTGCATTGAGCACCCCCCCCCTCCCGCGCGAGATTTTCGAACAGGCTGCGGTACAGCGCGTCCATGGCCCGCACGCTGCGGTGCGCGTCCAGCCGCTTCATGCCGCCGCGCCAGTTCTGGTAGCTCCGCTCAACCTGCTCGGGGGTCATGATGCCATCGGCGACCATGCGGGCCATCTTCTTGAGCTTGCGGCGCTCCCGCGTTATGGAGTCTCGGCACGGCTTCACGACTATGCGGCCCGTCTCCGTGTAGAAGATGCGCTTCTTCAGCCACGTGAACCCGCGCGACAGCTTCACCACGCGCGTCTTGCGCGGGTTCAGCTCTATGCCCAGCTCGGCGCACTTGCGCCCTATCAGCAGCAGGCACACCTGCAGGTACTCCTTGCTCTCGTGGATCAGGTAGAAGTCGTCCATATAGCGCCCGTAGGCCTCGGGGCGCAGCATCTCGACCACGTAGTGGTCGATGCGGTTGGGGTGCGCCACCGCGCATATCTGGTTCGGCTCGCTGCCCAGACCCAGGCCCACCTCGCCCTGGACGTCTATCAGGCGGTGCTCGAGGGCGACCACTCGCGGGTCCAGCAGCGCGTCGGCCACTTGCCGCTTGACGGGCGCGTGGGCTATGCGGGCGAAGTAATCTGAGAAGTCGCCCAAAAGGATGTATCCCTCGCGCCTGTGCCGCCGCCAGTGGTCGGCCAGGTGGCGCTTGAGCAGCTTCAGGGCGTAGTCGGTGCCGCGCCCCTTGATGTTGGCGGAGTTGGCCGTTATGAGTGTCGGGACTATCGCGGGTACGAGGGCGTTCTGAGAAAGCGACTTCTGAATCACTCGCTCTGGGAAGTGCACGGCGCTGATGTGGCGCAGCTTGCCGCGCTCCCACAGGTCGAAGCGGATGAAGCCTCGGCATATGTCGCGGCCCTCCAGTAGGTCGCGGCGTGACTTGACGGCGTTTCGCAGGTAGTCCTTCATGTACCGCTGCGTCGACGACTTCCACATCACGCCGCGCGCAGCCTGCTTCGACGCCCTGCACAGGCTGTTGAGGTCGGCCACGGACTCAAGCGTGCACGCCTTCACGCGCTCGGCCTTGGCCCTCGCGCGCTTCTCCTCGCGGCGCTTTCGGCGCGCCGCCCGCCTTTGTTCGGAATTCACAGAAGGCACCCCGCACGGCTCTCAGTGTGGCTCTGGCAGCCGCTTGAGGTATGGCCATGAAACGCGGCGAAGCCACGGAGCGCCGCGCCATGCAAGCAGCGTCCGGCCACCCTCGCGGGGTGCGTATTTACGGGCGCATGCCCGACGGTCGCGCCTTCCTTCCTCTCCGCGCTCTGCTTTCGGCTCTGGGGCCTACTCGGTCTGGCAATAAGGGAATCCGGGGCGGGGGCGAACCCAGACGTTCGTCGCGGAGTTGTAGTTGGCATTGCCGTTGTTGTTGACGTAGCACACGTTGGACGACGAGCCACCCATGACGGAACGCAGCCACCAATTGTACCGATATACAAGGCGCGACCGCCGCCCATTATAGCGAACGAAGGCGCTCAAGCTCGGCCTCGGCCTCCGCTATGCGCTCCTCGGTCGATTTCTTCCCGGTCACGCGCACGTTCTTGCGCGCGCCCTTGAGCAGCCTTATCTCCTCCTCGACCATGTTCGCCAGCTGCTCGAAGCGGTTCGCGTTCACGGGCAGCCCAATGTCCATGAGACACTGCATGTCGAGCATCAGCTGCTCGCAGTCGGCTATGGCCAGCGTCAGGTACCGCTTGCGCTCCAGCGCGTTGAACGAGCTGTTTGGGTAGAAGCAGTCGGCGCGGTTGACGTTGTACACGATGCTGCGCGCCGTCTCGACGGTCGGCACCGCGTTGAGCAGGCGGTACGCCTTGGGCACCACCGAGGAGGAGGCCATCAGCTTGTTGACCTCCACGCGGATGGCGATGGCCTGCGTGAAGAACTTGTACTCTGAAACCTCGCGGTTTCGCTGGTAGACGCCGCTCACGTGCACCTCCTGGGGAAACTGGCGAAAAAACCGGCCCGCTTCGCGGGCGAGAGGCGACCGCGCAAGGCGGTCGCCTAAAAGCAGAGTATAGAGCACTCGGCTGGCTAGCCGACGAGGAAGCCGGGGCGGGGGCGAACCCAGACGTTCGTCGCGGAGGTGTAGTCGGCACTGCCGTAGTCGCCGACGCAGCACACGC
>UQHV01000022.1 GCA_900540895.1 uncultured Collinsella sp.
GCGGTCGACGAAACTGGAGAGGAGGTATTACGAGCTCCTGTGCGAATTGGAGAGAGCGCTCCCGCAAACTGCCTCTTGACAACTTATAGGAGCGTCGGTTTTTCTTCGCGAAATTTGGCATGGTTGAGGGTAATCGGTTAAACGTAGTAGATAGGCCCATTTCGTGGCGAACGAATCAAGCCGAGATGCAAAAAGGCCCCCGTCTCAGAAAAATCGTCGGCAAGGTAGCAAAAAGCCCCGCGGGCAGGAGGCTGCTCGCGGGGCAAAGAAGAGGGGCATATTTGTGGCGGACCGAAGGGTTCGGCATGGGGTTTCTGTCGCGGCTGCTCTTAAGGCATTACAGCTCGACGAGCTGGCCGGTCTCGGCGGCCTCCTTGATGGCGTTGAGAAGCGTGAGCGTCTTAACGTTGTCGGCGGGGGTCACGACGGGCTCGACCTCGCGGCGAACGACCTTCACAAAGTGCTTGAGCTGCATCTTGTGCGGCAGCGCCGGGTCGACGGCCGGGATCTCCATCTGCAGCGGCTTGTGCCAGTTGGAGGCACCGTCATAGGAGAACTGGTGCAGGCGGGGCAGCGAAAGGGCGCCCTTGGTGCCACCGATAAAGTAGGCGTCGGCGTCGAAGGGGCGGTACTGCGGATCCTCGCGAGCGGTGGCCTCCCAGTTCCAGGGGCTGGCGGTGGCGTCAGAGATGGTCATGCTTGCGAGCGCGCCATCGGCAAAACGGACGTTGACCACGGCGGAGTCCTCGGTCTCAAAACCGCGGGCGGCGCTGGACTGCATACCCTGGACGGCAACGGGCTCGCCCAGCAGGTAACGGAGCAGGTCGACGTCGTGCACCAGGTTGACCAGGATCGGGCCGGCACCCTTCTTGCGGCGCCACTCGACATCGAAGTACTCGTCATTCTTATAGATCATGTAGTGGAAGCTCGACACGGTGAGCTTGCCCAGCTCGCCGGACTCGATGATCTCCTTGGCCTTGTTGACGAAGGGGTTGTGGCGACGGTGCTGACCCACGAGCACGGGCACGCCGGCGGTCTCGGCCTCGGCGGCGAAGGCCTGGGCATCCTCAAGATCGTTGGAGATCGGCTTTTCGACCAGCGGCACGATGTTGCGCTTGACGGCCTCGCGGGCGACGCCCAGGTGCAGGTCGTTGGGCGTGGCGATGATGACGGCCTCGGGCTTGACCTCGTCCATCATCTGGGCGGGATCGGTGAAGAACGGCACGCCGGCGGCCTCGGCCGTGGCGCGGGCGCCCTCAAAGGCGTCGGCGATGGCGACGAGCTCGGCCTCGGGCTCCTCGGTGACAAAGCGGATGTGGTTGCGACCCATGGCGCCGGCGCCGATAACGGCAATGCGGACGGGGTTGAGCTCAGACATTTCGACTCCTTAATACTGTTGGCGATGGAATGTGACAAAGGGACGGCCCCTTTGTCGCATCGGTAAAACTAGGCGGACTTCTTCTTGCTGTCGGAGACCATCATGTAGACGGTGAGCACGACGGCGATGGCGGCGATCACGATGGCGCCGTAGAAGGACTGCTGGTAGGCGGCGCTGCCGGCCTCGGCGTGATACAGCACGGCGGTGATGGGCTGGCTGATCCAGGTGGAAGCGGCATAGCCCAAAAACATGATGCCGTAGTTGACGCCGATGTTGCTGGTGCCAAAGGCGCCACCGGTGAGCGGCGGGTAGATGACGAGTAGGGCGCCAAAGCTAAAGCCGAGCAGGGCGAGCGCCACAAAGAACATGGCCTGCGTAAAGCTCATCGACATGATGACGAGCGCGACGATGGTGACGACAAGGCTGATGAGCAGTGACTTGTAGGCGCCGAGCTTGTCGATAATCTGACCAAAGGACAGGCGACCGACCAGGTTGGCGCAGGTGTTGACGGAGACCACCACACCGCCGAGGGCGACGGCCGCGGCGCTCGTGGGGTCGGCGAAGAGCTGGACGGCGGCGATGGAGGCAACCTTGCCCACGAGCAGGGTGCCCGCGGTGGCGGCAAAGGCGAAGGTGACGATGAGGACCCAGAAGCGCGGGGTCTTGACCATCTCGCCCGGGGTGAGGTCGCCGAAGGTGCCGGCATGCGCGCCGCCCTTGGGGGCCTCGAAGCCCTCGGGCAGCCAACCGGCCTCGGGGGCCTTCAGGAACAGGGCGGAGGCGGCGATCGTCACAAAGAAGATGACGCCGAGTGCCTTGAGGGCGTCAAAGATGCCCAGGCTCGGGATGAGCAGCGAAGCGAGCACCGGGGACAGCACGGCGGGGCCGGCGGTCGAAGCGGCCAGGGTGATGCCGGAGGCGAGACCCTTCTTGTCGATGAACCACTTTTGGCCGGTGGTGAGCGCCGGGTTGTAGCCCAGGCCGTTGCCGACGGCGGCGACGAGCGAGAACCACAGGTAGAACTGCCACGGCTCGGTGACGGTGCCGGACATGAACCAGCCCACGCCGTAGCACACGGCGGCGGCGATCACGACGTTGCGCGGGCCGATCTTATCGGAGATACGGCCGGCGAAGATGCCCGTCACGGCCATGATGGTCTGAAAGACCGGGAAAGCCCAGGTAAGGGCGCTCGACCACTCGGGGTAGACGGCGAGCAGGTTCTTGCTCACGACGGAATACAGCGCGATGGAGCTGATGAAGAACATGGTGACGCACGCGGCGGAAAGCACGACGGCGCGACCCTTGTTGGAGTTGGTGGAAGCCATTGGACTCTTTCTAATCGATACGGGGGAGGAGCGGGCGTGTCCGCGGGGCCTCCCTGTCAGGTTGGTTTACTGGTCAGTCGGCTTGGCGACGCCGGACTCATCGGACCAGAGCTCGACACCCTTGTTCTTAAGGTAGTTGTCGGCATAGGCGCGACGGCCGCCGGGCTTGGCGGTGAGGTCGCCCATCATGTTGGAGAAACCGCCGTCGACCTTGATGGCATCGCCGGTGGTAAAGTCCGAGCGCTTGGACGCCAGGAACATGACGGCGTTGGCGATATCGCTGACCTCGCCGATGCGGCGCGTGGCGATCAGACGGCTGCGGCTCTTTTCGACCTCGGGGTCGGCGTAGAAATTGGCCGACATCGGGGTCTTAACGAAGCAAGGCTCGACGCAGTTGGAGCGGACGCCGTAGGGGCCCCACTCGGCGGCGAGCATCTTGGACATCATGTTGACGCCGGCCTTGGTGGAGCTGTACACGCCCGAGAACGTCTCGGGGGAGTGGCTGGCGACGGTCGAGATGTGCACCAGGCGACCCTGGCCGGCCTTGATCATCTCGCGACCAAAGCGCTGCGAGGTGATGAAGTAACCGGTGAGGTTGACGTTGAGCACCTGCTCCCAGTCGCTCAGCGGCAGGTCCTCCATGGCGGCGAAGCGCAGGATACCGGCGGTGTTGACGAGGACGTCGACGCGGCCGAAGTTGGCGATGGTGGCGTCGACGGCAGCCTGAACCTCGGCCTCGTCGGTGGCGTTCATCTTGTAGCCCTCGGCGTGGATGCCAAATTCGGCAGCGAGGTCGGCGGCAGCGGCCTTGACCTTCTCCTCGTCCAGGTCGAGCATGACGACGTTGGCGCCATTGCGGGCGAACTCGCGGCAGATCTCGGCGCCCATACCGCCGAGCGCGCCAGTCACGGCGCAGACATCGCCCTCGAGCTTAAGCCAATTGCTCATAGGAACTTCCCTTCTTGTGCCTCCCGGTGGGCCGCTCCCATTAATCGACCCACGTGGTTTTCGCTGGTTATCGTATGCTTTGCATTTGCGCAGGTGAATTGCATATTTGTTAGAATAGCGTTAACCGTAGGTTTACACTGTGCGATGCAGATTATTCTCAATTGAGCGCGTGACCTGCGAAAACAACCCCCTGTGGCACCATGCGGTCACAGGCGCGAAAACGGGAGATTGACGTGTACGATCGACGACTTGAGGCCATATCGGCCGCCGCGGAGCTGGGAAGCTTCTCGCGTGCGGCGGCAAAATTGCGTGTGTCGACGCCGGCACTCGTCAAGCAGGTATCGGGTTTTGAGGCGGAGTTCGGTATTACGCTGTTCGAACGCTCGCACTCGGGCGTCAAGGTGACGCCGGCGGGCGCTCTGCTGGTGGACGACGCGCGCTCGATCATGCGGCAGTCCGAGGACGCGCTGCGCCGTGCCCGACGCGCGGCGGGCGATGGCGGTGCCGTGCGCCTGGGCGTGTCGATGATGTGCCCGGGGCGCCAGACGCTGTCGATGTGGACGGGTGTGCACGAGCTGGAGCCATCGTTGCGATTTGAGATCGTGCCGGTAAGCGACCTCTATGACGAGCGCGAATCCGTCATGCGCAGCCTCGGTCGAGAGGTTGATGTAGTGCAGTCGAGTTTTTCGACCCCACGCTGGGGCGACACTTGCCAAAAGCTCCGCATCGTCAACGTGCCGTTTTATATCGACCTGCCGCGCACGAGCCCGCTGGCGCGCAAGACACGCATTACGGTCGCCGACTTGGAGGGCATGCGCCTGCGCGTACTGCGCCACGGCAACGATGCCATGGACAGCCTGCGCATCGACCTGTTGGCCGACGGCGGTGTGGACGTGATCGATGCGGATAGCTTTGACTTCGCGCTCTTTAACGAGGCGGAGGAAAAGGGCGACGCGGTGCTCACCTGCGGCGCATGGTCGGGGGTGCACCCGGCCTTTGTGGGCGTGCCGTTCCTGTGCGGCCGTGAGGTACCGGTCTTTCTGCACTATCCGCTCGAGCCAACCCTCCAAGTACAAAAATTCGTCAACGCCATGGCCCAGCTTCTCAAGTAGCTAATTTAGGACGGGGCTTTTTAGCTACTTTCGCCGCACTACCAGCACAATGCGAAAAATGATGCGAAAAATGACTGCAAATCGGTCACGCATGATTTTGCTTTTGCCCTGGGCTGGTTGTAGAATCAAAAAGCTTAAACGAACTACTTGTGCAGCTTGCGCGAAAGCTCGGGCTGCGGCTGGGGGGGGGATGCGCCCGTGCAGGGTCCTTTCGGTCATATTGCGTCGATGCGCCGCACCTTTATGATGTTGGCAGCGGCCTTATGCGTGTTCGTTATGGCCGGGGGGGGGTTGCCCTCGCGCGCGTACGGTGACGATGGCAACCTTATAACAAACCCAAACTTTCTTAACCAAGCTACTGGCTGGTCGACGACCTCTCCGAATGAGAGAATCGCCGAGACGATGAAGCTCGAGCTTTCCACGCAGCTCCTCAAGCCCCAAACGAACACCAAACAAGCTAACGGCAATCACTTTGCGCTTGCGTGGAATTTTAGGCCACAGGGCACCAATCTTTATTTTGAACCTGGATCAACCTACACCACCTTTTCCACCCAGAGCGGCGCCACGTACGAGTGGGGCCTAAACCATCGCGCCGCAACCGACCACGACGTGCTGATGCTCACGATGGGTCCTCAACAGGAGAATCTGTCGATTAACAGCGCAGGCCAAGACCAGCTTATGCAGCTGCGGGCTTGGCTTAAGGCGCAGGTCAAGATGCCCCAGGGAAATACCGTTGAGCAGTACACCGTTTACAGCGATCCCTTTGCTGCAAACGGCGGATTTGCTGGTAACAGTGCTGATGGATCCCACTTTTCGTTTGAACAGAGCGACGGTCGCATCGCGCTTTCTGTGTGGCTCGTAAGCTCTAACGGACAGGGTTGGTTCTCCTTTGGCACCAACAGCACGCATTATTATCGAGATCTTCCCGAGGAAGACGATGAGTTTGCCTATCAGGCTGACTATACCGCAGCGTCCGACAAAACGATGCTTGCGCTGACTTGCTACGATTCAAATCTTACGGGGGAGAACGAACAATACCGGGAGTGGTTTGGTAATCTGGTCAACGACGTTCACGTGGAAAAGCAGGGCACACGCGACATCTATAGCGACTTTGCCAAGGTGTATTGGGAAAATTCGTCCGAGACCATGACAACGCTCACAAACTATGCGTTCTTGACCTCGAATCTTAAGAACGAGAATACGAACATTGCTAACGGCAGCTTTGAAGAGGATATACATCTAGGGAACCAGAGGCCCAGCAAGTTTACGTTGTGCTCGCCCCATTGGCGTACGACCGAGACGGACCATCGTATCGAGATCGTTGCCAAGAACGACTACTATATCGACCCAGTTGGGCATTCTGTTACGTTTACGCCCTCCGATGGTGACTATGCAGCCGAGCTCAACGCACACGAGGCGAGTTCGCTCTACCAATATGTGACGACCGAGCCGGGAAAACAGTACGAGTGGGGGCTCGACCACCGCGGCCGCTCGGGTCGAGACGCCATGGCCCTTATCATCGGTCCGCGACAAGAAAACGAGCCGTACAAGGACAATCAAAAGGCACTCGATCAGTACCAGCAAATTGTTCAATGGATTCAAATGAGCGTCGACAACTATGTCGGCTTGGATGTGGTCAATTTTTCCCAATCGGGCTGCAGCAAAAAGATCATCCTGTATTCAACCAAGTTTGACAAAGTGGGCGGATTTGCCAATGCGTCCAGCGGAAGCGCGTTCTCATGGACGGCCGATGCGGAGCATACCGAAAAATGGTGCGTATGGATCATGGCGTCCGAAAACGACGCGTGGGCTTCCTGCGGTTCCAACGCGCTCGAGCAGAGCAAAAAGGTTGACTACGACTATACCTACACCATTCCGGATGGCCAAAACCAGAGCGTCTTTGCTTTTGTGGCCTACAACACGGCCAACGGGAGCAATTCGACCGGCAACTTCCTCGACAATATCTCGTTTAGGGAGTTCTATCGCATCGAGACATACACGACGCCCAACGGAAGCGGAACGTATTTTTATAACGCCAATACCAAGACGGCGGACTTTACCTATGCCAAAAACTACGTAGGTAAACAGGAGAAGAACTCCTACTTTATGGTCGATGCCAAACGCGATGACGGGGCAGTCTTTATCGGTGCTTTTGTCAACGGCGAGTTCTATTCCGCAGACGACGACGCACATTGGACCAGATTGGAAGATGGTACCTATCGCTTTGAGGTCGACAAGGTCACAAAGCACTACAAAGTGCACCTCGTGTTTTCCAAGGCAGGCGTTCAATACGATGTGAACGGCGGCAAAGCGTATCACTACGATCCGTACAATGAGTCCACGGGCGATTTCGTACAGCTTTCTGGCGCTGGAGCGAGCTATACCTCCCATGCTGCCGTTGGACAAAACGACGACTGGAAGTTTATGGGCTGGGAGTACGCGGGCTCGGGAAAAGCCGTTCGCTTCGATGCCAAACACACGGTGACCCATACAGCTCCCGAGGGCACCACGGATTCCGGCACTCTTACCATTAAGGGCAAGAAGGTCAATCCGGATACCGGTGCTGTGGGCGATGCGGTAACCGTCGAAAACATTCCCGAGAGCCAGGGCGCGACGTTCGTGGCGCAATGGAAGTATCGTCAGGCCTTTGTTGCCCAGCTTAAAAATGCCGATGGCACGTGGAGCAACGTAACGACGGGCGGCACGGTCAGCTCCAAGCTTAAGGGGGCAAAGGGCTCCATCGATGCCGGGGATGGCTCGGGCAAGGACGAGGACGAGTACAAAAAATCGGGCGTTGCCTACTTTGTGGATGACGGCACGTTTGTGGAGGCGGTGGCCGCTCCCAAGGAGGGCTATCACTTTGAGGGTTGGTACGACCTATCGAATCCGGACGCCCCGGAGCTGCTGTCGTCTTCACCCACCTATACGTACAACGTAAAAGATCGCCATACGGGATGCGTATACGCACGATTCACCCCGCGCACCTACACACTCAAGGTTTCCAAGAGCGTTACGGGCAATATGGGCGACAAGCGTGCCTACTTTAAGATGACGGCGACCTTTACGGGCCTCAAGGCTGGTCAGACCTACGCCATCGAGTATTCGGATGCGTCTGCCCAAGGCAGCCATGCGCTCGTGGCGCGACCGAATGATCGGGCCGAGACCGTGGAAAACAAGACGGCCTTTACGGCCGATGGCCAGGGCAAGGCGACCGTGCCGTTTGCCGTTAAGGACGGCCTGACCGTTTCGATTAAGGCGCTGGATTACAACGCGGTCTATACCGTGAGCGAAGACGATTATTCGTCGTTGGGGTACCACGCCGAGCTTACGGGTGCGAGCGGCACGCTCAACGGTCCGCGTGTGACCGTTGCCGTTGAAGCTAAGGCCACCAATTCCCGACAGGTCGCGGTGCCTACGGGTATTACGCGCAACCCCATCTATGCCCTGGCGATTTTGGCCGCCGGCGTGCTGTTGGCTACGGGCATGGTTGCGCTGCGTTTACGCCGCGGCTCCAAGAGGGGCGGGCGCCTATGAGAAGACATGGCGCCAGCAATGCTGGTGATGGGCCAGCCGCACGAGCGGCCCCGCAGGGAAGACCCCGGGGCTCGCGGTATTCGGCCGCGTCGAACGTGAGGTTGGGCGCCCATGCGGCGCCAGATCTGGGAGAAGCGGACGACCGGCGCGATATCGTGGGTTTTCTGGCGCGCTTGGCATTTTTTGTCGTGACGCTCTGGCTGCTCTTTGGCGTGGTCTTGGGCGTGGGTGCAGTCACGACTGGCGAGATGGCCCCGCGTATCTGTTCGGGTGACGTCATGCTCTACTGGAGGTTCAGCCAGAGCTTCAACGAGGGTGACGTGGTGGTATACACCGCGGATGGCGCAGAGCGCCTAGGCCGCGTGGTTGCCCGTCCCGGTGATGAGGTCACGATTACCGAGGAAGGCGAGCTCATGGTTAACGGGGCTGTTGTTGTGGAAAGCGACATCACCACGCCGACGCCGCGCTATGAGTCTGCTGTGGACTATCCCGTGCGCCTGGGAACGGATGAGTTCTTTGTACTGGCAGATTTGCGTGAGGGCGGCCACGACAGCCGCCTGTACGGGCCGATTGCCCGCTCGCAGATCAAGGGCAACGTAATCAGCGTGCTGCGCAGGTCGAACCTGTAGGCACGGAGATTGGTTTTATTAAGGGCATATGCCCGAGAGGAAGGATACAACATGAAAACTGGAAAGAGACGACTGACAGCATTTGCAGTTGTGGCTGCCACGATGCTGCTGGCTTTGGTGGGAGTTGTCGCGCCCGCGTGGGCGGAGGACAGTGCCGCTCAACCGCATCTGCCGGTAAAAGACAACAAGGTCACGATCACCTCGACGCTTACCATGAATGAGAATGCCGTGGTGCCTAATGCGACGTTTAACTATTCGATTGCGCCGGCGGATGAGGAGAGTGAGCTTACGAGCACGAGCGGTATGCCCGTTTATGCTGGAGTGACAGACGCCGTCACGCTTTCGCCGACTTCCGTTAATTTTTCCAACAAAGGCCTTACAAGCACAGAGAATACCGGTGAGAAAACTAAGACAATAACCGCCAAACTGAGTGCCGAAATTAAAACCTCTCTGTTCAAGGCTCCGGGTATCTATCGATATAAAATTACGCAGACGCCGTCAGGGCTGGACGGTCTCAACGTTACATACAAGGAGCTCTTCCTGGATGTTTACGTAGAAAACGAAGAGAATGGCGGTTCGGGCTATGTTGTTAAGGGCTGTATTCTTAGAACAGAAGCAGGCTCGGGCGAGAAGACCGCAGGTTTTTTGAACAAATATGTCACCCATAAGCTGACCATCACAAAGGTCGTCAAGGGCAACCAAGGTGACAAGAATAAGGACTTTAATTTTACCTTCACGATTAAAGGCGCTGACGGGGAGAGCTATGAGTACGCCACTGTGAAAAACGGTGCCACCACCATGAGCCAAACTCCAGCTACGTCGGGAACTGCGGTTACCGTAAGCCTTAAGCATGGGGAATCCGTCATCGTTTACGGTCTCTCATCGGAGGATAAATTCGCCGTAACTGAGGCGGATTATCATGGCGACGGTTATAAGACGTCGTACAAGATTGGTGATGGCACCAATTCGACAGAAGGTAGCTCTATTGTCGAGGAAGCTATCGGTGCTTACGACACCACGGTGATCTTTACCAACACCAAGGATGTTACCGTTCCGACCGATGTTATTCGGACGGTCGTTCCCTATGCGGCAATCGTCGCGTTTGCTGCCGTGATGGGCGTGGTCTTCTTCCGTCCTCGTCGTAATCGTCGTTAAAACAGCGAGGATTACAGCCGATGGAGCTTAAACGCATAGCTCGGCTGGCGAGAGCCGGCGACCGCGTGCTTACGTGGTTTGCCGGCTTTCTCGTGCTGCTCATGCTGCTGTACGGGGGCTATTCGCTGTGGGATACAAACAACGTTATGAACGGCGGGTTCATCAGCGATGAGCTGCTGCACTACAAACCCACCGGGACCAACGATTGCGCACGCCTGCAGGATCTGATGGCCAAAAATCCCGACGTTGTCGGATGGGTCACCATCGATGGCACCAACATCGATTATCCCTTCGTTCAGGGAAAAGATAACCAGGAATACCTCAACAAAAACGTGTTGGGGGAGTCCGCGGTTTCGGGAGCGGTGTTTTTGGATACGCGCAACAGCCGCGCGATGACCGATCCCTACAATCTGCTCTATGCGCACCACATGGATAACGGTGCGATGTTTGGCGATGTCGATCGGTTTCTAGACAGGGGCTTCTTTGACCTGCACCGCACGGGCACGCTCTACACAAAGGATGGGGCGTTCCGGCTGCGCATCGTTGCCGTGTGTTCGTTTGCTGCGAGTGATGACATTATCTTTGGGCCGGGAAACCTGGACCAGGCCTCGATGCAGACGCTGCTCACGCATATCTCGCAGACGGCGGTGCATGCGGACATGGATGACGTTGGCCCTGATTCGCGCATCATCGCTCTTTCTACCTGCAGTGATAAAACAAACGGGCGCCGAGCACTTATAGCAGAGGTCTTGTAGCTCATTGAATATTCCGATTAAGCTGCGCCCCATAGGCTGCATCAAGTTTGAGGCTCTCGGTCCATCATGGTAGAGTTGTCCGCGCGTGAATTTCGGCACACTGCGCGCTATCTGCGCTTTTACCGTTTGGAGGAGTGAGCTTGTGAATGCTTCTGTCGCCAAGAAGGCCAGCCAGGCGGTGCGCCTTCTGATGATGGCGCTCACGGCAGTTCTTATCTTTTTCTTCATCAATGTCATGTTGCTCGTCTCCGACATCCAGGGCACGGCGCGCGTGGTCAACTACGCCGGTCTGGTGCGCGGCACCACGCAGCGAATCGTTAAGCTCGAGGATGCAGGCCAGCCACAAGACGACCTGCTCAAGGCCGTTGATTCATACATTAGTGGTTTGCGCTACGGAAGCGACGACCTCAATCTCGTCCGTCTCGATGACGATGAGTATCAGGCAAAGATGACCGAGCTCGCGAGCTATTTTGACAAGCTTCGCACCGAGATTGCCCGTGTGCGCGAAGTCGGCTACGAGAACACCGACATCATCGCCATGAGCGAGGAGTTCTTTGGCATTTGTGACGATGCCACGAGGCTTGCGGAGGACTACTCCCAGGAGAAGGCCACGGCGCTCAATCGCCTTGAGGGTTTGGTGATTATCGACATCGTGGGCCTGGTGGCGACCTTTGCGGTCGAACTTGCTCGCGCGGTGCGCACTGCCGCGCTCAATCGCGAGCTGCAGAACAAAGTCTATCTCGATGAAGCCACGGGACTGCCCAACAAGAACAAGTGCGAGGAAATCTTGGGGCAGGGGCATCCCGTTTCCGCCGAAGCGCCTGTTGCGCTGTGTGTTTTCGATCTTAACAATCTGCATACGGTCAATAACAGCTTTGCCCACGAGAAGGGTGACGAGTACATCCGTTCTTTTGCCCAGCAGCTGGGGTGCGTGGCGTCCGAGACCTGCTTTGTGGGCCGCGACGGCGGCGATGAGTTTATCGCGGTGCTGTGGGATGCCGATCGAGCTGCCGTGGAATCCTGTCTCGCTCGGATTCGTGCGAACGTGAGCGAGTATTCCGAGGCTCACCCCGACATGCCTATCAGCTACGCGGTGGGCTATGCGCTTTCTAGTGATTATGATGAACCGCCCACGATGCGCGAGCTCTTTTCCCAGGCCGACAAAAACATGTACATCGACAAGAACCGCATAAAGATGGCCGAGCCAGCCGGGCCGCAACGCGAGGAACGGTAAGCCTGTAACAGAGGGCGGCTAATTTGAAGGCAGCTAAAAAGCCCCGTCCCAAAAAGACTGCCATGAAAAGAGGTCCTGGCCATTTGGCCAGGACCTCACTAACTTTTATTCCGTTCAAATGAGGAGTTGACTGCGCGCAGGGCTCCGTCTCGGGAGGGCGGCATATTACCTCCGCGCGCAGTTTCGCAGCGCAGCGAGAATGTTTGAGCACGGAGGTAATATGCCGCCCTCCCGAGACGGAGCCCGTGGGTTTACCTACTCGAGCTCAAACGCACCCGTATACAGCTGGTAGTAATACCCGCGCTTGGCAATCAGCTCATCATGGCTGCCGCGCTCGATAATCTGCCCGTGATCCAGCACGCTGATCAGGTCGGAGTTGCGCACCGTGCTCAGTCGGTGCGCGATCACAAACGTGGTTCTGCCCTCCATCAGCGCATCCATGCCGCGCTGCACCAATGCCTCGGTGCGGGTATCGATGCTCGACGTGGCCTCATCCAAAATCATCGCGGGCGGGTCGGCCACCGCGACGCGCGCGATGCTGATCAGCTGGCGCTGTCCCTGTGAAAGACCGCTGCCGTCGCCCTCGAGTACGGTGTCGTAACCGTTCGGCAGCATGCGGATAAACCCGTCGGCGTTGGCCAGGCGCGCCGCCTCGATGCACTGCTCGTCCGTGGCGCCGGGGCAGCCGTAGCGGATGTTGTCCATGACGGTGCCCGTAAAGAGATTCACGTCTTGCAGCACCACGCCCAGGCTCCGGCGCAGGTCGGCCTTGCGGATCTTGTTGATGTTGATCCCGTCGTAGCGGACCTTGCCGTCGTCAATGTCGTAGAAGCGGTTGATAAGATTGGTGATCGTGGTCTTGCCGGCGCCCGTCGCACCAACGAGCGCGATCTTCTGCCCGGGCTCAGCTTCGAGCTCGATATCGTGCAGCACGAGCTTTTGGGGCACATAGCCAAAGCTCACATGGTCGAACATAATATGCCCCTTGAGCGGCACGAGCCCGCAGCCGCCATCGTGATGTGGGTTCTTCCAGGCCCAGCGCTCGGTTCGCTCGCTCGTTTCGACAAGCGCGCCGTCCGCGTCCTCGCGCACGTTGACCAGCGTCACGTAACCGTCGTCGGACTCGGGCTTCTCATCCATGAGCGTAAAGATGCGCCCGGCGCCCGCAAGCGCGATGATGATCGAGTTGAGCTGGTTGGACACTTGCGCTACGGGGTTCATAAAGTTGCGCGTGAGCGTCAAAAACGATGCGATGGCGCCGAGCGTGAACGTGTCGAAACCGGTAAGTCCCAGGTTGGGTGTCCCTGCGATGGCCATGTAGCCGCCGAGCACAGCCACCACCACATAGATCAGGTAGCCAAGCGCGTTCATCATGGGCATGATCGAATTGCCCACGCCCTGCGCGTTCGTCGCAGCCTTTGCCCAGGCACGGTTGAGCTTACCCATTCCGGTACGTGCGGCGTCCTCGTGACAAAAGACCTTGATGACCTTCTGCCCGCCGACCATCTCCTCGATGTAGCCGTTGAGCGCGCCGAGTGTATCTTGCTGCTCGATAGAAAACGCCCCGATGACCCCCGTGATGCGGCCCACGAACACGAGCACCGCCGCCATGAGCACGCAGACTACCACGGTGAGCCCCACGCTCATCCAAAGCATGCACACGAAGACCGCGACCAGCGTGAATGCCGAGCTTACGAGCTGCGAGAGCGACTGCGCGATCATCTGGCGCAGGGTGTCGGTGTCGTTGGTGTAGAGGCTCATGATGTCGCCGTGCGCGCGTGTGTCGAAGTAACGCAAGGGGAGCGTCTGCATGTGCGAGAACATATCGTCGCGGATGCGTTTGAGCGTGCCTTGCGCCACAGTAACCATCGCGCGGTTGTAGACGAGCGTGGCTGCAACGCCCACCACATAGACAGCGCCGATGGTGATGAGCGCGTGCGCAAGGCCCGTCCATATGGGAGCGTCGGTCGCCAAAAGCGGGACGATGTAGTCGTCGATGAGTGCCTGCAAAAACATCGACGACGCGGCGCTTGCGATAGCAGAGATCAGGATGCACGCGACGACGAGTACAAGCTGCCCTCGGTAGCAGGACATATACGAGAGCAGGCGCTTGACGGTTGCCATGTCGAGTTGCATCGCGGGCATGTCGGCGCCCGGTGCCGCTCCGTTTGCGGGGCGTTTATTCTGCTTACTCATCCTCTGCCGTTCCCTTCTGCTGCGACTCAAAGACCTCGCGATAGATATCGCTCGTGCACAAGAGCTCCTCGTGCGTGCCCACCGCGCTGATGCGCCCGTCGTCCATGACCACGATCTTGTCGGCGTGCATGACCGAACTCACGCGCTGCGCGATCACGATCTTGGTCGTGGCGGGCAGGTACTCGGCAAGGCCGCGTTGGATCTTGGCGTCGGTCTTGGTGTCGACGGCGCTCGTGGAGTCATCGAGTACGAGCACGCGCGGCTTGGCCACGAGCGCGCGGGCGATGCACAGGCGCTGCTTTTGCCCGCCCGAGACGTTGGTGCCGCCCTGCTCGATCATGGTCTGGTAACCGTCCGGCAGCTGGTCGATAAACTCGTCCGCGCAGGCGAGCTCGCAGGCGCGCACCAGCTCTGCATCGTTGGCCTCGGCGTCACCCCAGCGCAGGTTCTCGGCGATGGTGCCGCTAAAGAGCTCGTTTTTCTGCAGTACCATGGCCACCTGGCCGCGCAGCGCATCGAGGTCGTAGTCGCGCACATCGATGCCGCCCACGCGCACGGTGCCCGCGGTGACGTCATAGAGACGGGCGATCAGGTTCACAAGGCTCGACTTGGACGAACCCGTGCCGCCGATGATGCCCACGACCTCGCCGCTCTTGATGGTGAGGTTTACGTCCTCGAGTACGTTTTTCTCGGCCTTGCTCGCGTAGGCAAAGCTCACGTGGTCAAACTCCACGGAACCGTCCGCAACCTGCGTGACGGCGCGACCGGGCTCGGGGCTCGCGATGTCGCTCTGTTCGTTGAGTAGCTCGGCGATGCGCTTGACCGAGCTCTGGGCAATCACGATGAGCGTAAAGACCATGGAGAGCATCATGAGCGCCATAAGGATTTGCGTGGCGTAGGTAAAGAGTGCGGTGAGCTGTCCTGTGGTGAGGCCGAGCGCGGCGTTGTTGCCCGAGGCCACGATGGCCCTAGCGCCGAGCCACGAGATGAGTATCATACATGCGTACATGCAGGCCTGCATGAGCGGCGTATTGAGTGCGATGAGGCGCTCGCCGCGGGCGAAGTCCTCGTAGATGCGTTGGCTGATGGCGCCGAACTTGCCGATCTCGTGCTCCTCACGGTTGAATGACTTGACCACGCGGATACCCGCAATGTTCTCCTGCACTACGTTGTTAAGCGTGTCGTAGGTAGCGAAGACGCGGTTGAAGATGCTGCTTACGCGCCACATGATGAGTCCGAGCGCGATGGCAAGGATGGGGATCACGGCTAGGAATACAAACGAGATCTGCCGGTTGATGGTAAACGACACGATCCAGCAGAACGCGAGCATCACGGGGCCGCGCACGCCCATGCGGATGATCATCATGTAGGCGTTTTGCACGTTGGTGACGTCGGTGGTGAGGCGCGTGACGATCGAACCGGTAGAGAACTTGTCGATGTTGCCAAAAGAGAAGGTCTGCACGTTGTCGTACATATCGTCGCGCAGGTTGGCGGCGAAGCCCACCGAGGCGCGTGCTCTCATCCAAGCGCCGCCGGCGCCCACTCCAAACTCGAGAACGGCAAGGAGAAGCAGGGCGATGCCAAGGCGCCAGACCTCGCCCATGTTGCCGGCCTGGATGCCGCGGTCGATAAGGTCGCTCATGACGAGCGGGATGGCGATCTCGAGTATCACCTCCAGGATGGAAAGTAGGATGGCGGTGACGGAGCTCTTGCGGTATTGCCGCAGGCTCCGTGCAAGCGTTCGTATCATGCATGTTCCTTTCGGTACGAATCGGGCTGAAATTACGTAGCAAGCTACGGAATAGGGTGTAAAGAAGCCCGTCGCAGGCGGATCGAATCCGGTGGGCGACGGGTGCTGATGAGGCTATTGTTTATTGTTTGCAGACGTTGGCGTAGATTCGCCTGAGCATGCGGATGAGCTCCGTCTGCTCGCGTTCATCAAGGCCGGCGAGCAGCTCTCGATCGCGTTCGCGCATGGTGGCACGCATGCGATCACCGGCATCGTGTGCCTTGTCCGTAAGCTCAACGACCTTATTACGTCGGTCATCCTCGGCTACCCAGGTGCGCACGAAGCCGTTTTTCTCGAGCCGGCTGACGAGGCCGGAGACCGTTGGGTGAGAGACCTTGAGGCTAGTTTCGATCTCTTTTTGGAGCGCTCGGCCCGCATGCTCAATGAGGTAGACGATCACCTGGCTTTGCGCAAAGGTGAGCCCTTGCTCCTTGAGGTCCGCATCGGCAGACGCCTGCATGCGCTCGTTGATTACCTTAAACAGGGGTCCAACAGCATCTTCGGGAACCATTCCAGCCACCATCCTTTCTGTAGCATGTTACGTTTATAGCACAACCAGAAGCATGCGACACATTCTTCACGAAACTGTCCTCGCTTTACGGCCTTTGGGGTCGTCTAATATCGGGACCTGACTATTCGGCAAACAATATCTGCAGGTAATCGCGTTTTCCGTGGAGAACACGGTCAATATAGACCTTCTGGTGAAAGCGGTAAAACGCGAGATAATTGTCACAGATCACGAACCGGTAATCGGAGCGTAGGGGATAGATCGAGGATAGTGGCGTGCCCGACTCCGGGAAGCTGGAGAGCAGGTCTATCCGAGCGAGGATACCCTCTACGATTCTCTCCGCTGCTGCGGGATTGTCCTGTTCGATGGCAATGTAGTCCCAGATGTCGTCGAGATCTTGCAGAGCCAGCGGAGAGTAGACGACCTTGCAGCTATGCATGGCTTGCAGCCTTGCGGCGGAAGTGTGCGGCGACGTTATCTGATGAGACCCATCCGCTCTCCTCGCCTGAGTTGCGCCCACGCTCAAGCTCGGACATCAGCGTGCTAATGGCGCAAAACCGGTCGTAATCTTTCATGTCGAGTACCGCGTAGCAACCGTGCCCGTTTTTAGTCAGAAACACCGGGGAGCCCTCGTGGACATCGGAGAGCACCTCGTTGTAATTGCGTAAATCGGAAACAGGCTTAATGGCAGGCATATAAGGCTCCAATCGATGTGCGGGAACTTACGATAAATTATACGATTAATATGCAGCACCTGCCAGTCAAAACGCCCCACACAAAACAAGGCCCTGGCCAAACGGCCAGGGCCTCACCATTTCTCTTCAGCTTGCGAGAAAAGACCGCGCGCGCAGGAGCTCCGTCGGGAGCGTAGGGCTATTTTGAGCTACTCGAGCTCAAATGCACCCGTGTACAGCTGGTAGTAATACCCGCGCTTGGCGATCAGCTCGTCGTGGTTGCCACGCTCGATGATGCGGCCGTGGTCCAGGCAGATAATCGCGTCGGAGTTGCGCACGGTGGACAGGCGGTGCGCGATGACAAACGTCGTGCGGCCCTCCATGAGCTTGTCCATGCCCGCTTGTACGATAGCCTCGGTGCGGGTGTCAATGCTCGATGTGGCCTCGTCCAGAATCATTGCCGGCGGATCGGCGACGGCAGCACGTGCGATCGAAATCAGCTGGCGCTGGCCCTGCGACAGCTGCGCGCCGTTGCCGGTGAGCATCGTGTCGTAGCCGTCGGGCAGGCGGGTGATAAAGTCGTCGGCGCCCGCGAGCTTGGCTGCCGCGATGCACTCCTCGTCGGTGGCGTCCAGGTTGCCGTAGCGGATGTTGTCCATCACGGTGCCGGTGAACAGGTTCACGTCCTGCAGTACGACGCCCAGCGAGCGGCGCAGATCGGCCTTGCGGATCTTGTTGACGTTGATGCCGTCGTAGCGGATCTTGCCGTCGGCGATGTCGTAGAAGCGGTTGATGAGGTTGGTGATGGTCGTCTTGCCCGCACCGGTGGCGCCGACAAACGCGACCTTCTGGCCCGGCTTGGCAAACACGGACACGCCGTGCAGCACCTCGTGGTCGGGCGTGTAGCCAAAGTCGACGTTGTCCATGACCAGGTCGCCGCGCAGCGGTACGTACTCGATCTCGCCGGTTGCGCGGTGCGGGTGTTTCCATGCCCACATGCCGGTGTGGTGGTCGGCCTCCTCGAACTCCCAAGTCTCGGGGTTCACCTGCGCGTTGACGAGCGTCACGTAGCCTTCGTCGGTCTCGGGCTTCTCGTCGATGAGCTCAAAGATGCGGTCGGCGCCGGCGAGGCCCATGACCACGGCGTTGATCTGCTGCGAGATCTGACCGATCTGTCCGCAGAACTGCTTGGTCATGTTGAGGAACGGCACCACGACGGCGATGGACAGCGTCATGCCCGAGATGCTCAGGTTGGGCACGCCCAGCGCCAGGAAAATGCCGCCGGCAAGGGCCACCAACACGTAGAGCAGGTTGCCCAGGTTCATAAGGATAGGCATGAGGATGTTGGCGTACATGTTGGCCTTCTGCGAGACCTCGAAGAGCTTTTCGTTGCGCTCGTCAAAATCGGCCTCGGCGGCAGACTCGTGGCAGAATGCCTTGACGACCTTCTGGCCGTTCATGACTTCCTCGATATGGCCCTCGACCACGCCGAGCTCGGACTGCTGCGCAATAAAGAAACGCGCAGAGTTGGAGCCGAGCAGCTTGGTCATAAAGGTCATAAAGACGACGCCGGCCACAATGACCAGGCACATCCACACGCTGTAGTACAGCATGATAAAGAATACCGTGACGATGACGATGGTCGTCATGAGCAGGTTGGGCAGCGACTGGCTGATCATCTGGCGCAGCGTGTCGATGTCGTTGGTGTAGTGGCTCATGATGTCGCCGCGCTGGTGCGTGTCGAAGTAGCGAATCGGCAGGTCCTGCATGCGGTTGAACATCTTCTCGCGCAGCTTCTCGAGCGAGCCCTGCGTGACGATGGCCATGGCGCGGTTCCAGAAGAGCGAAGACAGGATGCCGACGCCGTAGATGCAGGCGAGGGTAGTCACGAGCTGTGCGATCTTGGGCTGTGCGGCTTCCCAATCGCCCGACTGCCACGATTCGCTAATAATCTGCAGGGCGCTCTGAAGGAAGGTCGCGCCGATGGAGTTGATGATGGCGCAGAGCACCACGCCGACGACGACGAGGGGCAAAAGCACGGGGTAGAAGCCAAAGAGCGTCTTGATGAGGCGCGACATGGTGCCGCCCTTGCGGTTGAGCGCGCGCTCGGCGGTCGTTGCCTTACTCATGTGCCTCGCCTCCTTCCTGGGTCTGAGCCTGCGTTGCGGATGCCTCGGTGTCGGCCTCGACGGCCCCTTCGCCCTCGGCAGACATCTTGTTTTGCGAGGTAAAGGTCTCGCGGTAGATCTCGCTCGTCTTAAGCAGCTCGTCATGGTTGCCGATCTGCGCGATGCGGCCGCCCTCCATGACGATGATGCGGTCTGCATCCTGTACGGAGCTAATGCGCTGGGCGATGATGAGCTTGGTCGTGTTGGGCAGATAGCTTGCCAACCCTGCGCGAATCTTGGCGTCGGTCTTGGTGTCGACGGCGCTAGTGGAGTCGTCCAGGATCAAGATCTTGGGGCGACGCAGCAGGGCACGCGCAATGCACAGGCGCTGCTTCTGACCGCCGGAAACATTGGAGCCGCCCTGCTCGATCCAGGTGTCATAGCCCTTGGGGAAGCCATCGACAAACTCGTCGGCGCAGGCCAGATGTGCCGCCTCGCGGACCTCTTCGTCGGTGGCGTTCGGGTCGCCCCAACGCAGGTTCTCGGCAATCGTGCCGCTAAACAGCACGTTTTTCTGCAATACCATGGCCACTTGGTGGCGCAGAGCGTCCAAGTCGTAGTCGCGCACATCTACGCCGCCCACGCGCACGGTGCCTTCGGTGGCGTCGTACAGGCGGGCGATGAGGTTTACAAGCGTGGACTTGGCCGAGCCGGTGCCGCCGATGATGCCGATGGTCTCGCCGCTCGTAATGTGCAGGTCGATATCGTCGAGCGCCTGGCGCTTCGCATGCGCGGAATACTTAAAGCTCACGTGGTCAAAGTCGATGGAGCCGTCGGCAACCTCGAGCACGGGCTCGGCGGGATCGGCGATCGTGGGCTCGGCGGCCAGCACCTCGGTGATGCGGTGCGCCGATTCGTCGGCCATGGTTACCATGACAAAGATCATCGACAGCTGCATCAGACTCATGAGGATTTGGAAGCCATAGGTAAAGATCGAGGAGAGCTGGCCCACGTCGAACAGCGTGCCCTGGCTTGTGATGACGAGCTTGGAGCCCAGGTAGATGATGACGACAAATGCGCCGTTGACGCAGATGTTCATCATGGGGTTGTTAAAGGCGAGCAGCTTCTCGGCGCGGGTGAAGTCCATCTGGACGTCGCGTGCGGCGGTCGCGAACTTCTCCTTCTCAAAGTCTTCGCGCACGTAGCTCTTAACCACGCGCATGCCGGTGACGTTTTCCTCGACGGACTCGTTAAGGGCGTCGTACTTGTGGAACACGCGCGAGAAGATGGGGCGCACCTTAAAGATGATAAAGAACAGCCCAAAGCCCAGCAGCGGGATGATGACCAGGTAGACCATGGCGACGCTGCCGCCCATGATAAACGCCATGGTAAAGGCGAAGATCAATACCAGCGGCGCGCGCACGGCGATACGGATGATCATCATAAAGGCCTGCTGCACGTTGTTGATATCGGTGGTCAGGCGCGTGACGAGCGAGGAGCTCGAGAACTCATCGATGTTGGCAAAGCTGAACGTCTGGATCTTGTAGAACAGGTCGTGACGCAGGTTCTTGGCGAACCCGCAGCTCGCATGGCTGCAGGTGACGCCGGCCGCGGCGCCAAAAGCAAGCGATGTTAGCGCGATGAGCACCAAAAAGCCCGCGGTGGGAAGCATCTCGGCTACGGTGGCGCCGTCTTTGATGGCGTCGATCAGGTTGGCGGTGATAAATGGAATCAGCATCTCGCAGAGCACCTCGCCAAGCACGAGCAACGGCGTGGCAACAGTGACTTTCATATAGTCGCGGATGCTGCCCATGAGGGTTTTAATCATCCAGTTCCTCCCAGGTTACGCGGATTTTATCGAGCATTTCGGCGAGGTCCTCGCGCTCGTCGTGGGTGAGCGCGCTAAAGGCTCGTTCTCTAAAGCGGATGCGGGCCGCCTGGTCGATGCGGGCGTTTTCCCGGCCGGTTTCGGTCAGGCGAATGGTGAGCTGCCGTCGGTCCTTGGGGTTACGGCTGCGCTCGATGAGGCCGTTGAGCTCGAGCTTGGACAGGATCTCGGAAAGCGACCCCGGCTTGAGGTCGAAGTGCATGCCGAGTTCCTGCTGCGACATCTCGCCGCCGGGCTGCTTGGCCAGCAGGCAGATGATGGGCGCCTTGCCGGACACGCCTCCGCCATGAAAATGCATGTAATGGCCGCAAAAACCCAGGCCGCTCAGGATGCGCTTGGCAAGCTTGTCTTCCGAGCTAACCGCTTCGTGTACATCCGCCGGCTGTGACGGGTCGCCGCCGGGCTCGTGCGGATAGACGAGTGGTTCAACACACATATCTAAGCTTCGCTCCTCTCTTTAGTTAGGTAGTGGAATTGTTTTGTGCCTAACCAATTTAGGAGCGCATAGATTGATTGTCAAGGTACCAAACTTATTATGTTCAAGCGGCACTTAGGGACGTTCCTTATGTGCCGGCACTTGGGGACACTCCTTGTGCTGATAGTCGTTGGGGACGTTCTTGTTTGCCTAGTCATTTAAGAACGTCCCCAACGACTAACTTAAAAACTATGCCGGATTACGGGGCTGAACGACGGATTGCCGACCATGCCGAAATTGGTAAAAAGAAAACCGCAGGTAGAAGGCTCGCTATGATTTGAAAAATAGGGGGTGTGGTTGGCTCATTCAGGTTCAGCCCCGTAATCCGGCATAGTTTTGAAATGGCACTGAATAAGTGGCGGCAAATGAGCCGCAATGAAGCAAGCTAGCCCCTCGTTTCCGAAACCTTTCCGCAACAATTTGCCCTTCGTGCCGCTCGACTCCGCTCGCAACGTCCCCTGCGCTACACTTAGTAGCACTGTGGCGCTGCCGCGCCGCGCCCGAACCAAGGGGGACACTCATGAAGAATACTCAGCTGCTGCTGATCAACGATATGTGCGGTTACGGCAAGGTCGCGCTTTCCGCCATGCTGCCGGTGCTGTCGCACATGGGCTATCGCATTCACAACCTGCCGACGGCCCTCGTTTCCGATACGCTCAACTACCCCAAGTTCTACATCCACGACACCACGGAGTATGTCCGCCAGAGCCTCGCCATCTGGGAGGAGCTCGGCTTTGAGTTCGATGCCATCTCGACCGGCTTTATCGTGACCGAGGAAGAGACGCGCATCATCTCGGACTTTTGCCACCGCCGTGCGCAAAAGGGCACCAAGGTGTTCGTCGACCCCATCATGGGCGACAACGGCAAGCTCTATGCGGGCGTGCCCGAGTCCACGATTGGCCTTATGCGGCATCTGCTGGAGTGTGCAGACTACGCGGTGCCCAACTATACCGAGGCGTGCCTGCTTGCCGATAGGCCTATTGCCGAGCAAATTACGCCCGATGAGGGCCGCGCTCTTGTGGATGCCGTGCGTGTCCTGGGTGCCAAGTCGGTGGTCATTACGAGCGCCGTAGTCAATGGCATGAACGCGGTTATCGGTTACGACCATGTGGCGGGGGAGTACTTTACGATTCCCTTTGAGCTCATTCCGGTTTATTTCCCGGGCACGGGCGACACGTTCTCGGCGGTGCTCGTCGGCCGCGTTATGGCAGGTTGGAGTCTGCAGCGCGCGACGTCCGATGCCATGCGCGTGGTGGCAGAGCTTATCGAGCGCAATGCCGACCAAGAGGACAAGTCGGCCGGCCTGCCCATCGAGGCCTGCCTGGATGTGATTGACCATGAGTAACGTTGGCGAGGGCGGCATCAATCCTGCGGACGAGAACAAGCCAATCGGCGCGCCGCGCGGCAAGCGTCCGCGTATCCGCGTGAGCTGCGTGGACCAGCTGGGTGCGTGCCGCTGCCACCATGGTCACAAGCCGGGCGGCGTTTTTGACTTCGACCGAGACCGCGGCAAGATGTGCGCCATGGCCTGCCATGTGGGCTTTCCCTATATCGATATCCTGCGCTATGGCGGAACCGTGCCTGGCAACGAGCCCGGTACGGCAAAGTTCTGCTGCCCCGAGGTCGATACGCTGAACGTTTGGCTTGCCGAGATCGTAGACGAATAGTTGAGCGCAATGTGACAAAGGGACAGTTCTTTTGTCGCATCCGCCGGTGATGCTCCTTCTTTTTTGCTTATAATCCTAAATCTCTGCATTTCATCTGATTTTAGGTTATAAAAATTCTGCGTTTCATCGATAATCAAGCATATAAAACTTTGCATTTCATTCGATGACACCGAGGGGAGAGCCTATGCTGCGCAGGAAAATAGCGGCAGAGCTGGAGCGTTGGCTGAAGTCTTCCGAGCAAAAGGCCTTGTTCATTACGGGTTCTCGCCAGATTGGCAAAAGCTATTCGATTCGCGCATTTGGCAAAGCCAACCATGCAACCTACATCGAGCTTAACCTCATGGAAAACCGCCAGGCAAAAGATGCTCTTCTCGAGGCGCGGGATGCCGATGATTTCATCAGCAGGGTGACGCTTCTTTCGGGAAAGTCGATTGCACCAGGCAAAACGCTTGTGTTTATCGATGAGGTCCAGGAGGCCCCCGACATCATGACGATGGCAAAGTTCCTTGTTGAGGACGGGAGGTGCCGCTGGGCGTTTTCGGGGTCAATGCTCGGGACTCAGTTCAAGGGCGTCAGGTCCTATCCCGTGGGGTATGTTCACGAGCTTAGGATGTTCCCGCTCGATTTTGAGGAGTTTTGCTGGGCAATCGGGGTGAGCGAGGGGGCTCGCCAAACGATACGTGACGCGTGTATCAGCGAGAGGCCCGTTCCTGATTACATTCATGACGCGATGATGGCAAACTTCAGGACCTATACCGTTGTCGGGGGAATGCCTGAGGTCGTGCAGCGTTTCCTTGACACGCAGGGCGACCTTGCCTCTGTTCGTCAGCTACAGTCAGAGCTCAACGAACAGTACCGGCGGGATATCTCCAAGTATGCAAGCGGGCGAGCCCTTCAGGTGCAGAGCATCTACGATCAGCTCCCTATTATGCTCGAGGGCGAAAACAAGCGCTTCGTGCTCAATTCCATTGACCCTAAGGCGCACTACGAGAAGTATCAGCGAGATTTTGTATGGCTTGTCGATGCCGGCGTTGCTCTCAAAGCCGATATCGTAACCGAGCCAAAATCGCCCCTGCTCAAGACGGCACGGCCATCGCAGTTCAAGCTATATCAATCGGATACGGGCATGTTGATGGCGCGCTACCCCGTTGGAGTCGCCCAAGCGGCGTATCTTGATAGCAAGGAGCCCAATCTGGGCGGCATTTACGAAAACGTGGTGGCCCAGCAGCTGGCTGCCCAAAATCGCCAGCTTTACTACTATCAGACAAAAAAGCGCGGTGAAGTGGACTTTGTGGTCGATGGACCGGATGGGACAGCTGTTCCGATCGAGGTTAAATCGGGCTCCTATTACCACGCGCACGCTGCACTCGGTCATGTGCTTGATACGGCTGAATATGGCGTAAGGCTCGGGATTGTTTTCTCGAGAGGCAACGTTGAGCGCAACGGAGCGGTTCTCTATTTGCCGCTATATGCGACCTGGGCCCTTTCGGATGTTTTGGGCGACTCCTGTGCCGAGGGGATAAAGTTGGAGGTCAAGCCGGTCTAGGGCCAGTCCCTTTGTCACATTCATGAGCGTGGGCAATCTCCCGTTTAGAGCGCCGTTTCGCGCTCAAAGTGGGAGATTGTCCACGCTCAATTTATGCCGAGGGCGCGGTTAGCATGGTTCGTGCGCCCACGAACCTACAGCTGCTCGAGCATGGCGGTGCAACCGGCGAGCACATCGCGGTAGGTGGCATCGAAATTGCCGGTGTACCAGGGATCGGCCACGTCGCCGGGGCGATCGGTCCAATCGAGCAAGCGCGTAATCTTGACGTCGGGGTCGTCGCCAAAAATGCGACGCAGGCCGCGCGCGTTCTCAGCATCCATATATACAATGTGGTCCCAGTCGCCATACTCCGCGCGACGCACCTGGCGGGCACGGTGCGCGACGACGGGAATCCCGACTTCGCGCAGCTTGGCGACCGTGCCATGATGCGGCGGGTTGCCAATCTCCTCGGTCGAGGTCGCAGCGGAATCGATGACAAATTCGCCCTCGCGCCCGGCGCGGCGCACCAACTCGGTAAACACCGACTCAGCCAACGTCGAGCGACAGATGTTGCCATGGCAGATAAAAAGAACGCGTTGCACAGGGTTTCCTTTCTAGACAGGGCCGTACGGCCTGCGGTGGCACTGTAACACAGCCCTTTCCAATGAAGCCAACTGCGCAGAGTGGAGGATGACGCAGCTCACGCCCACCGTCTGATGTAAAGCGGGCAAAAACGTTTTCCACGAAGACAGGGGTGCTCAAGATTTCATGTGTTCCAGATACATGAAATCGAAGAAAAACGTGTATCTGAAATACACGAAATTGCACTGCTGAAGCTTCCAGGCGGATAAACACTACTCGTATGGGACGGTTTTCACCGGTTGCTCGCCACCTTGGGCTATGTTCGCTCCTATGCCTGCATCCGGGGCTGTGCTGATTGACGCTTGCGCTCCCAGCGAGCCAACTTAATCGTCACCAGTGTGAGGGCCCAGGCCACAAGCGAGAACGCGGCGCCCACTGCGCCCACGTACGCAATGCCAATGCTGCTTACCACGGCGCCGCCCACTGCGGTGCCAAACGAAATGCCGATATTAAATGCCATGGGCTCAACCGAACTTGCGAGTACCATCGACTTGGGATGGCGGCTGCGTGCCACGTCCATAAAGTGCGTGATGCACGACACCGAGAACAGGTACATGAGTAGCGCCAAGCTAAAGACAAAGACCAGCGCGAGCGGCATGGTGCCGCCCACAGCAAACAGCCCGAGTAACGCCGCGGCCTGCAGCACAAACGTCACAAGCAGTGCCTTCATGCCAAAGCGCGCGTCGATCCATCCGCCCAGGATGTTCGAGATCAGGCAGAACACGCCGTAGGCCATAAGCGTGGTACTGGCTTCGACCGTGCCCATGCCCAGCACCTGCTCAAGATAAGGCGTCACGTAGCCGTAGAACACATAGACCGAGCCCACGCCAAACAAGAAGATGAGCATGCCGGTGATGATGCTCGGCTCGCGTAGCGGCCCCGCCTGCTCGCGGAAGGTGGCGGGCTCATCGGTCTGCCCGGCGCGAGGCATAAACGCCACGAGCGCTCCGCAGATCAGAACGGCAAAGGTCAGCGTGCCGTACATGGCTACGTGCCAATCGAGCGTGTCGGCTACAAACTTGCCGATCGAAGTGACAAAGACCATTGCCACGGAAAACGCACCATATACCACCGAGATGGCAAGCGAAGTTTGCTGCGGGGACAGAAGCTCAGGAATGTACGTCACGCCCACGGCGAGCAGCGCACCCGAGACAGAGCCCAGGACAATGCGCGAGGCGAACAGCACTTGAAAGTTGGGCGCCAACGCCATGACTAGGTTGCCGAGCACAAAGACGATGCTGTAGCACACGAGCAGCTGGTAGCGGCGGAAGCGCCCCGTGCTGAGCGCAAGTACCGGCGTGGCGATAGCGTAGACGAGCGCGAATACGCTGATGAGCTGGCCTGCGGTGGCAAGCGATATGCCGAGCTCCGTCGCCAGGTCGCTCTCGATGCCGATGACCACGAACTCGGAGCAGCCGAGCGAGAATCCCAACAGCACGAGCAGCGCCAGGCAGAGCTTGGTGCGCGCGGGGGAGAGCGCGGCGGCGGTTGGCTTACTTTTAGGCGTGGTTGCGGCGGTCAAGGTTGTCACTCCAATGTCGCATGAATAAGCTGAATTCAGTCCCTGCAACTCTACCAGAATGTGTCAGGTGCCCGCCCCCTTTGTCGCAGGCTGCGCTTGCCTGTATAGTCGCAATGCAGGCGAAGATGGTCTCAGGTACATCGCGGGCGACAGGAGATCCCGTGGGCATGCACACGACAAAGGTTGCAGTGGGCGAGGGCAAGTTTGCGCTCGAGGAGGCCCTCGAGGCCCCCTCCATTCGCGTTGCCCTCGCGATGTGACAAAGGGACAGTCCTTTTGTCACATTCCATTCCTTAGAAACTTGCAAATTCTGCAAGTTTCTAAGGTAACATCTTATAAACTTGCAAAAAATGCAAGTTTATAAGGTTTCATGTCTGGTCGGGCGCTAGGGAGACTCTATGGATATCGTTCGCCGAAGCCGTTATCTTGATCGACTCATTGCTTTTCAGGATACCGACCTCATCAAAATCGTGACGGGCATACGCCGTTGTGGCAAATCAACGTTATTGGACATGATGAGGGACTATCTGGCGCAACAGGGGGTGCCAGCCGAGCGTTTGCTGACCTTTAAGATGGAATCTCTAGAGTACGCGGGAATTACGGATTATCTGACGTTTTATCGTATGGTTCGGGAGCGCATCGACGGCATCGATCATCCCTACCTGTTCTTTGACGAGCTCCAGAATGTCGAAGGTTGGGAAAAGGCAGTCAACTCGCTCCGAGTGGATTTGCCGTGCGATATCTATGTCACGGGCTCCAATGCCTTTTTGCTATCGAGCGAGCTCGCAACGCTTATCTCGGGCCGATATGTCGAGGTCAAGATGCAGCCTCTCACGTTTAGCGAATATCTTGATTTTCGCTCGATTGATGCGGTCGCCGCTGAAGGGCTTGGTGAGAGGGTCGAACTTGTTTCCAAGACGGGCGATCGCCTTAATTCAAATACCGTGCTTGAGCAGTACATAACTTATGGCGGCATGCCGTTGCTGGCCCATAATGAGCCGAGACGTGAGCTGTGCCGCGACTATATCCGTAGCCTCTACCAGACGATCGTCGCGCGCGATATCCTGTCGCGTGCGACGCGTAGGGGTCGCGGAGCTATCACCAAGCGCGATGTTCTCGAGCGGCTCTGTGCGTATCTGGCAGACAACATCTCAAACCAAACCTCGGTCAACAAAATCGTAGGGACGCTCAACGAATCGGCGGGCGGTAAGACCAACGCATCGACGGTGTCGGCATATATTGACGCTCTGGAAGAGACGTACCTGTTTACCAAGGTAAAAAGGTATGACATCAAGGGGCGGGAGCTTCTTAAGACAGGCGGTAAATATTACATAGCTGATACGGGAATTCGCAGCTATCTTGACGGATATAGAGGTAGCGATAGCGGAAGGATGCTCGAGAACGTTATCTACAACCAGCTTGTATTTGAAGGATACGAAGTGTTTTGCGGCCATCTGCGCGCGGGGGAAATCGACTTTGTCGCAATCGGCGAGGGATCGGACCGCAAATATATCCAGGTTACCGAACGGATCGATGCCGAGGCGACGAGAGAACGCGAGCTGCGACCGCTCAAGCTAAGCACGCTAGGAAAAATTCCTGATTCGTATGAGAAGATCCTGATTGTCAGGGATGGCGACCATCCAACGGACATCGATGGCATCAGAATCGTGGGGGCAGTCGACTTCTTGTTGAGAAATAAGATTACCCGCGGCTAAACGCAAGCAGATTCGTTTCGATGCGACAAAGGAGCAGCCCTTTTTCGCATTCCGTGCGAGCCCTCGTGCCGTCTGAGGGTATAAGGCTAGCAAGTGTTTATTTGCGAGGCCTAAGGGGCGCCCCGTATGGATATCGATAACTTTGAATGGTGGTATAGCGAGGGCGAGGCTCCGGACGAGGGGTGGGACGAGCCCGCGTCGCGTGACGTGTCGAGCGACGAGGACGAGACCGGCAACGATGCCGCTGTCGAGCCTGATGCCGCCGAGCCCCTAACCTTTGAACAGGCCTGGGCCCAGGCCGAGGCCGACGAGGCTAAGGCCGATGCCACGGCCACACTCGGTGAGCCGGCCGACATGTCCATCTCGCCGGCCAAGACCCCGCAGCCGCGCCATAACATCGACCCCGGCAGCACGGCATCCTTCAGCATTCTCGACGTGCCCGCGCAAGGCGCCCAGGCGCCTGCGCCCACGCATCGCCCCGACCTGGCTCGCGAGGAAGACGCGGGCCGCCGCTCACCACTCGGCCCCATCCTCATCGCCTTCATGGCCGGCGTCATCGCTTGCTCGGCGATCGGAAATGTCTGGAGCCATGTGGAGCAACAGCGCAAAGATGCCGCCAAGGTCGAGATGTCTGTCGAGCAATCGCTCAGCCGCACGCGTTCGGTGCATGTGTCGGTCGAGGTCAAGGACGGCGCGACGTGGGACACCGCCCGCGGCGATAGTCAGATGCTCATCCACATCGTGGGCCGCACGCTCAGGGGGCAGGCGATTGACGAGTATCAATATGTCAACTCCGCTGGCGACGGCATCGAACTCAAGCCCGGCGACTACGAGCTCACGGTCGACGAGCCGCCCGTCGCCACCGATGGCACGCGCTTCCGCGCCTCAAAGCGCATGGTTCCCGTGAGCTTTAACTCGCAGGCGCCCGATACGGTCGACAGCACGCCGCAGGGCGGATTCGACCTTTACGCAATCGCTCAATAACTGCGCCTGCCGCTTCTCCTTGCCGCCAAGAGTGGCACAATAGCCCTCGACACTATTGTTTACTTTTGGAGGAAGTAGCATGTCCACCGTCACCACTATCAAGCGCGGCGGCCTCACCGCGGCCATCGATTCCATGGGAGCCCAGCTCACGAGCCTTGCCCTCGACGGCAACGAGTATCTGTGGCAGGGCGACCCGGCCTTTTGGGGCAAGCATGCGCCCATTCTGTTCCCCATCGTGGGCTCACTGCGCAACAACACGGCGACGTCTGCGGCTGGCACCTGCGAGATGCCGCGCCACGGACTCGCGCGCATCGTCGAGCACAAGCTGGTCGAGGTCTCGGAGGACGGCTCCTCGGTAACTTACGAGATCACCGATACGCCCGAGTCGCTCAAGGCTTTCCCCTTCCACTTTAAGCTCAACATGACCTATGCCCTGACTGGTGATGCCACGCTTACCCAGACCTTTGCCGTCACCAACACCGGCGATGTAGAACTGCCGTTCTCGGTGGGAGGTCACCCTGCATTTAACGTGCCCGCTCCCGGTGCCGAGGACGAGACGTTCGAGGATTACGAGCTGGCATTTACCGAGGCTTGGACCAACGAGGCCCCCATCATCACGCCCGATGGTCTCATGACGTTCGAGGGCAGCTACAAGGCGCCCGATAACTCTGACGTGCTGCCCATCACGCACCGCAGCTTCGATAACGATGCCATCATGTTCACCGATACCCCGGGTTCCACGCTCACGCTGCGCGGCCGCAAGTCGGGCCACGGCGTCAAGATCGACTTTGAGGGCTTTAAGTACATCGGCGTGTGGTCTGCCGCCAACGACGCTCCGTTTGTGGCGCTCGAGCCCTGGACCGGTCACACCACCATGGACACCGAGGACGACGTCTTTGAGCACAAGGTCAACACCATCACGCTGGCGCCGGGCGAGACGGACGTCCGCAGCTTTAGCGTCACTTTGCTCTAGAGGTTCCGCCGTTCTGACGAACGGCGGGCCGGTCGACGCTGCGCGACACCCAGAGCGACAATTTGTCATTCAAAAGGCACGGCATGACCAGAAGGTCTATGCCGTGCCTTTTTCATGCCAACTTGTTCGCTCTGGGTGGCGCTCGCTGGCATTGTCAAAACATCGACGTCGCCGTTTCCGTCAAGGGTTTGGTGCATGGGGGACAGGTTGCTTTGCGCCAATCGTCCTCGTGTGTCTATTAATTTTTCGCGCACATGCCGCGCTGCTGGTTGCGGGCGTATATCCTGTCTTATTGTCAGTAAAGCAAAATAGGGAAGGCACTAGATGCAATCTCGACAACAGCGCGACGCGCATCCGCAGCTGGTATGCAGCCGTCGCATCTTTTTGGGTAGCGCTCTCGCTGCGAGCGCTTCCGTCGTCGCCGGCGCGCTCGCCGGCTGTCAGCGCCCGTCCACGCTCAAGGTGGTTCAGCCCACGACGGGCGGCGGTCGCGACGACCTGTCCGATTCCGTGATCGGCAAGGACAAGATCCGCATTGGTATGGAGGCGGCCTACGCCCCGTACAACTGGCAGGTTTCCGAAGCCAGTGAGTACACCATCCCCATCGACAACGTGCAGGGCGCCTATGCCGATGGCTACGACGTGCAGATCGCCAAGATCGTCTGCAAGGCCCTCGGCGGCGAGCCCGTTGCCGTCAAGCAGAGCTTTTCAGGCCTTATCGATTCGCTCAACAACGGCCAGATCGACCTCATCATCGCCGGTATGAGCGCCACGCCCGAGCGCGAGGAGTCGGTCGGCTTTTCCGACCCGTACTTCATTGGCTACTTTGGCCTGTTCGTAAAAGAGGGTTCCCCCTACCAAAACGCCACCAAGCTCAGCGACTTTAGCGGTGCCACGGTACTCGGCCAAAAGGACACCATGCTCGATACCGTCATCGACGAGATCCCGGGCGTTGTGCACAAGAACCCGGTCGATTCGGTTCCCACGGTGTTCTCGAACCTGCTGCAGGGCACGTGCGATGCCGTGACCTACAACACCGAGAACGAGAAGGGCTATATGGCCCAAAATCCCGGTATCGTCCCCATCCATTTTGCCGAGGGCGAGGGCTTTAAGCAGGAGGTCGCGGCAAACGTCGGCTGCCGCAAGGGCTCGGACAAGCTGCTTAAACTCATCGACAAGACACTCAAGGGCATTAGCCAAGAGGAACGCGACCAAATGTGGGACGCGTGCCTCGATCGTCAGCCGGCATAGGGAGGCAGCATGAAAACCATCAATCGTCTGGCCTCCTTTATCAAGGCCGACCACCGTTATGTGTACCTGGGCACGAGCGTTGTCGCGGCGCTCGGCCTGGCGTTTAGCCAACGCAATCCCACACCGCTGAGCTTCTTAGCCCCCACCGGTATCTTCCAGGATTGCCTTTGGGCGATTCTTTGGGCCTGGATTGTCGTGTCGGCGGCGGCGCTTGTCACCAAGCTTATGCACTGGAGTGACTATCGCGAAACGTCGCCGTTCGCATCCGAGCGTTTCCACCGCGTCGCGCGCCTGGGCAGCTATGTCGTGGCCGCCATCGCGGCGATCTTTTTCGTGGACCGCTGCGTCATGTCGTTTATCGACCTGGTACAGGTGAGCATCGTCTCGGACTCCAACCCCAGCGACTTTTTGTCGAGCCTGGTCTACATGACCTACAAGAGCGGGGACTTCTTCATCCGCGGTATCGAGATCACCATCGCGCTTGCCACCTTCGGCACCGTCATCGCATTCTTCCTGGCGCTGCTTTTTGTGTTCCTGCGTATTCAGACCTTCGATCGCGTGGACAACGACCTGGTGCGCTTCTTTAAGAGTATCGGCCGCGGCTTTGCGACCATCTACTCCACCATCGTGCGCGGCACGCCCATGATGGTTCAGGGCCTGCTCATCTATTACGCGGGCTTCACCGTTTTGCGCGGCATGGGCTTCGAGACCGCCCAGGCCAACCAGATCTGGAGTACCTTCACCGCCGGCCTCGTCACCATCTCGCTCAACTCCACCGCCTACATGATGGAGGTCCTGCGCGGCGGCATCGAGTCCATCGATCCCGGCCAGGCCGAGGCAGCGCGCTCGCTGGGTCTTTCGCAGTGGCAGGCTATGCGCAAGGTCGTGTTCCCCCAGGGCATTAAAAACGCGATCCCCGCACTCACCAACGAGCTCATCATCAACATCAAGGACTCGTCGGTGCTTTCGGTCATCGGCGTGTTCGACCTCATGTACGCCACCACCACCGTCGCCGGCGTGTACTACCGCCAGATGGAGGTCTACTGCGTGGCGCTCGTGGTCTACCTGATCCTGACGCTCGTGGCGAGCCGCCTGCTCGAGGCCTTTGGCAAAAAGCTCGGCGCCGAGGCCCCGGCAACGCTGCCCAGCTCCAACTAGGCTCAAGACGAGGAGAATCATCATGGCAGATATCGCCACTACCGGCACCGCGGCCGCCGCACAGACCAATGAGCCGCTCATCCGCGTCGAGGGCCTGCGCAAGAGCTTCGGCTCGCTCGAGGTGCTCAAGGGCATCGACCTGTCCGTTAACCCCGGCGAGGTCGTTACCATTATCGGCGCCTCGGGCTCGGGCAAGTCGACCTTCCTGCGCTGCCTCAACCTGCTCGAGACCCCGGACGCGGGCCACATCTGGTTCCACGGCCAGGACCTTACGGCCGAGCGCTGCAACATTAACAAGCTGCGTGAGGACATCGGCATGGTGTTCCAGGGCTTTAACCTGTTCAACAACATGGATGTGCTCGACAACTGCACGCTCGCGCCCGTCACGCTCAAAAAGATGAGCAAGGCCGAGGCTGAAAAGGTCGCGATGGAGCATCTGACGAGTGTGGGGCTCGAAAAGTTCGCGCACGCCGCTGTGGGTCGCCTGTCCGGTGGCCAAAAGCAGCGCGTGGCCATCGCGCGCGCCCTATGCATGAATCCGCAGATCATGCTGTTCGACGAGCCGACCTCCGCCCTCGACCCCGAGATCGTGGGCGAGGTGCTCGAGGTCATGCGCAAGCTCGCGGCCGACGGCATGACCATGGTCGTCGTCACGCATGAGATGGCCTTTGCCCGTACGGTGTCCGACCGCGTGGTCTTTATGGATAAGGGCGTGGTCCTCGAGGACGCCGCGCCGGCCGAGCTCTTCGGCAACCCCAAGCACCAGCGCACCCGCGAGTTCCTCTCGCGTTATCTCGAGGACAAATAACCGACCGCAAACGCTTATGTGGCAGGGCCGCTCCGGTGGGGCGGCCCTCGTCATCACAATCGAAAGGATGTCATGGCCGAGGTTTGGCGCTTCTTTGCGCATGAGGACGATTTTGCCGATATAGACGAGGCAGGCGCGTGCGAGCGCTTGGGCCGTGTGCTGTCGTTTCCGACTATCTCGAGCATGGATGCCGAGGCGGTGGGCTGGCGGCCCTTCGACGACCTGCGCGCCTATATGCAGCAGGCCTGGCCGCATGTATTTGCGGCGGGCGAGGTCGAGCTTATCGACCATTCGCTGCTGGTGACGCTTGGCGGTTCCGACCCTACTCTCAAGCCCGTTGTGCTCATGGGCCACATGGACGTGGTCCCCGTGGTGCCCGGCACCGAAGCCGACTGGACGCACGCCCCCTTTAGCGGGCACGTGGACGACGCTTACATTTGGGGCCGCGGCGCGATCGACATGAAGGACCAGGTCGCAGGCATTCTCGAGGCTGTTGAGTATGCGCTGGCGCACGGCTGGGAGCACGAGCGGACGCTGCTGCTCGCTTTTGGCCAGGACGAGGAAACCACTCAGTTCGGTGCGGGTGCCATCGGCCGCGTGCTCGAGGAGCGCGGTATTGAACTTGAATACCTGATCGACGAGGGTGACTACCGTATCGTTTCGGCTGCCGAGTACGGCGCGGGCGAGGGCTGGCTTATGCATGCCGACCTGGCCGAAAAGGGCTATGCCGATATCGTGCTCAAGACGAAGAGCGCGGGCGGGCATTCGTCCAACCCCTACGGCGGCACGTCGCTCGAGGTACTCAGCCGTGCCATCGCCGCAATCTGCGATATCGAGTGGCCGACGCGCGTGACCGATCTGCTTGCCGCGCAGCTTGTCGAGCTGGGGCTCTACACGGTGGATGAGATTGCCGCCAACGGGGGCGCCATTGTCCGCGATTGCCTCGCCAGCAAGAAGCTCTATCCGCTCGTGACCACCACCTGTGCACCGACCCAAATCGAGGGCGGTAGCACCGGTGCTAACGTGATGCCGCAGGATATGTGGGCCAACATTAACTTCCGCATGCTCGAGGGCACGAGCGTGGCCGACGTTGTGGCGCGCTGCCGTGAGGCGGTTGCCGGGGCGGACCTTGCCGGTCGTGTCGAAGTGGAGCTGGGCCCCGGCAGCTCCGAACCCTCGCCGTCCCCGCGCATCGGTGGTCCCGGCCTCGAGGCGGTTCGCTCCATCGCCGCCCGCTATTTCCGCGATTCAAAGGGGACGGAGGAAAACGGATCATCCGAGCCGTTGGCGATTGTCCCCTCGACCGTGATCGGCGCGACCGACGCTGCCAACTACCAGCGCATTTGCTCCGAATGCATTCGTTTTTCGGCGTTTGTGGTCGACGATGACGAGTGCGACCGCGGCGTCCACGGCACCAACGAGCGCATCACCCGCCGCGCCTACCTCCAGGGCGTGCGCTTCCTCATCGCCCTGCTCCACACGCTCTAGAATGTGACAAAGCGACGGTCCCTTTGTTAGCCGTTGGGTGTTCCTATAGTTTTGTCAACCGTCGGGGCTACTCCCGGTAGGGCACCCG
>UQHV01000023.1 GCA_900540895.1 uncultured Collinsella sp.
CTTCCTCTGAGAAGTTCGCGAAGCCCACTTCTCAGAGGAAGGCACCCGCCCGGAGGCGGCCCCAGCGCGAGACCGTCCCGGATGCTATTCGTTGTCGCCAGCGGTCATTTGGGTTGCGGAGAGTGCGCCGTCGGCAGCGGTTGCAGCTGCTGCGTCGGGCCAGACCCAGTCGGTGAAGGCCGGGTGATCGTAGCCCTCATCGCACGCGAACTCAAAGGCCTCGGTGCGGAATGCCTCCCACTCATCAATCTGCTCGGCAAACTTATCGGCGTCGACCATGCGCAGCACGTCGGCGGCCAGTGCCCAGCGGTCCATGTTGTTCAGGCGCAGCATGTCGAACGGCGTTGTCGTGGAGCCTTTCTCCTCGTAGCCGTGGACGCGGAAGGCATCGTGGCCGGGGCGGTTCCAAATCAGACGGCGAATCGTGCCGGCATAGGCGTGGAACGCGAAGAGGACGGGCTTATCGCCGCAGCCGAACAGCTCAGCCCAGCGCTCGTCACTGAGAGCCTGGTCGTTCTCGCAGACGTTCTGGATCTTGAGCAGGTCGACCACGTTGACGAACCATACCTTGATGCCCAGCTCGCGCAGCATGTCGGTTGCGGCAAGGGCCTCGAGCGTCGGCACGTCACCGCAGGTGGCAACGACGACATCGGCCTCGGCGAGCGAGGCGGCGGTCGATGCCCACTCCCAGGTCGCAACGCCCTCGGCGAGCTCCGCCTTGGCCTCGTCGACCGTCTGGAAGGTCGGAGCAGGCTGCTTGCCGCAGAAGATGGCGTTGACGCAGTCAGTGGACTGATAGACGCGCTCGGCCACGGCGAGAGCCATGTTGGCGTCGGCCGGATAGTAGGCGTTTACGATGTGCGTGTCGTTGGCCTTGTTGAGCAGCAGGTCGATAAAGCCGGGGTCCTGATGCGAGAAGCCGTTGTGGTCCTGACGCCAGACGTGGCTCGACAGCAAAATGTTAAGGCCGCTGATGGGGGCACGCCACGGAATCTCGCGCTTGGTAGCCTCGAGCCACTTGCAGTGCTGGTTGACCATGGAGTCGACCACATGGACAAAGCTCTCGTAGGAGCTCCACACGCCGGAACGGCCAGTGAGCACGTAGGCCTCGAGGAAGCCCTCGCATTGGTGCTCGGACAGCTGCTCGACGACCTTACCGGAGCCTGCCAGCAGCTCGTCGTTGGCCTCGTCCTCGTAGAAGCCGGCGTCCCACTGCTTCTTGGTCACCTTGTAGGCAGCCTGCAGGCGGTTGGACGCGGTCTCGTCGGGACCAAAGATGCGGAAATCATCCATGTTCTTGGCCAGAACGTCGGCAGTGTACTCACCAAAGACGCGGGCTGCCTCGGTGGAGCCCCAGCCATGACCCTTAGTTGCGACGGGGACCTCGTGGGCATGAATATCGGGCAGCTCGAGCTCGCGACGCACCTTACCGCCGTTCGCGTTGGGGTTGGCGCCGATGCGCAGCTCACCGGTCGGCATAAAGGCCGTCACCTCGGGGCGCACCTGGCCCTCGGGCGTAAAGAGCTCCTCGGGCTTGTAGGAGCGCAGCCACTCGCGAAGCACGCGGAAGTGCTCGTGGGTGTCCTTGGCGCTCGCCAGCGGCACCTGATGCGCGCGCCAGGAGTCTTCGGTCTTCTTGCCGTCGATCTGCTTGGGGCAGGTCCAACCCTTGGGCGTGCGGAACACGATCATGGGGTAGGCCGGACGGACCCCGGTCTTGCCCGCGGCGGCCTGGGCCTGAGCGGTGGCCTTGATGTCGCAGATCTCGTCAAAGACCTTTTCAAACAGGGCGGCGAAGCGCTCGTGGATGCTCGCATGGCTCTCGTCGTCAAAACCGGCGACAAAGAAGTGCGGATTATAGCCCATGCCCTCAAAAAACTTGGTGAGTTCTTCGTCGGACACGCGGGCAAGGATAGTGGGGTTGGCGATCTTATAGCCGTTGAGATGCAGGATCGGCAAAACGATACCGTCGGTTGCCGGGTTCACGAGCTTGTTGGACTGCCAAGAAGTCGCGAGCGGACCGGTCTCGGACTCGCCGTCGCCCACCACGGCCACGGCCAGCAGGCTCGGGTTGTCCATGACGGCGCCATAGGCGTGGCTGAGCGTGTAGCCGAGCTCGCCGCCCTCGTGGATGGAACCGGGCGTCTCGGGCGCAAAGTGGCTCGGAATGCCGCCGGGATAGGAGAACTGGCGGAAGAACTTCTGCAGGCCAGCCTCGTCATCGGTGATGTCGGGGCGAATCTCGCGGTAGGTGCCGTCGAGCAGCGACTGGGCAGTACCGGCGGGACCGCCGTGGCCAGGACCCATCAGGAAGATGGCGTTCTGGTTGTGGTCGGCGATGAGGCGGTTGACGTGGCCGAACAGGAAGTTGATGCCGGGCGTGGTTCCCCAGTGACCGACCAGGCGGTGCTTAACGTCCGGACGACCAAAGTCACGCGTCTCGCCGGTCTTCTCGTCGACAAAGTCAGCACGCATCAGCGGGTTGGAGCGAAGGTAAATCTGGCCGACGGACAGATAGTTCGAGGCACGCCAATACAGGTCGACGCCCTCGAGCTCGGAAGCCGGCACCTCGTGGCCCAGCTTTTGCCACGGCGTCCCCAGTGTTTTAGCCATTGTTTATGTCCCTTCGCTGTGTGGTCACCCTCCGATACGGCAACCTTTCGTTGGGACTAGTATATTTGCTAAAACGTTTTATCATGATGAAAAAACGTTTTACCACCCTTATCAATCGCATCGATCAACAAAACGCGACATTCACCTGCGGCATTGCCCGTCACAGGTGCTCCACATTCGATCTCTGCAAATTGATAAACGTGTTTAGTTGTGTTTAGTAAGCTCGAGCACGCTGCCCTTAACGATAAGCTCCGGCTCCAGAACGACCTCTTCGGCACGCCTGCCGCCCCTACCGGCAAGACGCTTGGACATGCAGCCAAAAGCATGCTCCGCAAGGACACCAGGGTCCTGCTCAATCGCGGTCAGCGCCGGCTCAAAGAGAACGTCGGCCGCCGAGTTGTCATAGCTCACCACCGAGATATCGCCCGGGATGCTCTTCCCCATCTCGTGCAAGCGCTTGAGCAAACCGAGGGCAATGTTATCCGAGCTTGCGAACACGGCAGTGGCGTCAGTTGCGAGCACCGCCTCCGAGGCCTCGTATGCGCTCGGAATGTAGTACTCGCTCTCAAACTCCAAACGTGCGTCGATCGGCAGGCCAACCTCACGCAGCGCGCGCTCATAGCCGGCAAGTCGCTTGCGACCCGTATTGGAACGGCGGGCATTAACCAAGCAGGCGATGCGACGGTGACCTTGCTCGATCAGATAGCGGGTGGCCATATAGCCGCCCATCTCGTGGTCGAACATCACCTTGTCGCACTCGAGCCCCTCAACGGCACGGTCGACCATTACCGCCGGGATGGGCAGGTGGCTGACTTCTTCGCGCAGGGCGCGGTCGTCGGAGAACTCGTCACCCACCACCAGAAAGACGCCATCAACGCCGCGCGTCACCAGCTGGCGCAGCAGCTCCAGATCGTCATCGGCGCTGCCGCCCGAGCTGGTAATGAAGAGCGCATAGCCGTCCTCGCGGCAGCGCTTTTCCAGGCTACCGGCGAGCGAGGCAAAAAAGCGGCTCTCGATGTTAGGGACGATAAGGCCCAGCGTGCGCGACTCGCGCATGACCAGACTACGCGCAATCTGGTTGGGGACATAGTGGTTGCGCGCCGCGACCTCCTTGATGAGCTTGCGGTTTTCTTCCGAGATGCGACAGGGCCGATTATTGAGAACAAGCGAGACCGACGAGGGGGAAAGCCCCACCTCCTGGGCGATCTGCTTGAGGGTGACTTTGTTGGCCATCTCGCTCCTTCCGGGTTTACGCGCAATCTCTTGAAAGTATAGCGACTACCCCTCTACCTCGGTGATAAACACTTTACCAATCCGGTAGACGGCTGTTTTATCGCCGTCAGCGCACCAAATCCGTCCGGGTGGGGTATATTGCAATCGATTGATGACGACGACCACCAAAAGGCGGATATTCGTATGCACGAGAACGACTTTTTTAACGAAGACCTGCTGTGCGCGCTCGCTGGCGTTGCCGGCGAGGACAACGTGTTGATGAGCGAGCCCATGCGCGAGCACACCACGTTTAAGATCGGCGGCCCGGCCGACGTCTTTGTCACGCCCGATACCGAGCAGGGCCTCGTCGCCACGCTCGATACCTGCTATCGCTGCGATCTGCCGCTCACCATCGTGGGCAACGGCTCCGACCTGCTCGTCGGCGACAAGGGCATCCGCGGCGTTGTCGTGGCGCTGGGCAAGGGCCTCTCCGACATTACGGTCGACGGCACGCATGTCACGGCTGCCGCCGGTGCGCTGCTTTCCGATGTCGCAGCCGCGGCAGCCGAGGCCGGCCTTACCGGAATGGAGCCCATCTCGGGCATCCCCGGATCGGTCGGCGGCGCCTGCTACATGAACGCCGGTGCCTACGGTGCCTGCATGGCCGATGTGCTGGAGTCCGTGCGCGTCTACAAACCCGCTCGCCAGCTCGACGACGGCACCCGCGGCAGCGGCAACATCATCGAATTCGATGTCGACGAGCTCAACCTGGGCTATCGCAAGAGCCGCATCGCCGACGACGGCTTTATCGTTCTTTCTGCCACCTTCAACCTCGCTCCGGGCAACGCCGCGATGATCAAGGCCGACATGGACGACTACCGTCAGCGTCGCGAAGACAAGCAACCGCTCGACATGCCGAGTGCCGGCTCCACTTTCAAGCGCCCCGAGGGCTACTTTGCCGGCAAGCTCATCATGGACGCCGGCCTGCGAGGACACGCCATCGGCGGCGCACAGGTGAGCGAAAAGCACTGCGGCTTCATCGTCAACGCCGACCACGCCACCGCCGCCGATGTCGACGAACTCATCCGCCACATCCAAACAACCGTCAAAGACCAATTCGACGTAGACCTAGAACCCGAAGTCCACCGAGTAGGCGAATTCCTCTAAAAAAGAAGGCCCCGAAAGGGGCCTTCACTTTCTTTAATTCAGACAACCAGTCCGGTGTGTCGCGCCCCGAACCCAAGAGGGCCGGGACAGTCCGAGAGGCATAAGGTTGATCGCGAGTTCCGCACGAGCCGGAGAGCACTTAATGTGCTCTCCGTGCGAGCAGGACTGCCCGAGCAGGCAATCAAATATATTGCGGGCGGGCACGCGGCCCAGTCGGCTTTACGACAGCGCAATACCGCCAAGCCAGCCCCAACGCACGCCCGACCCAGTACCATAGAAGCTAATAAACGAATCAAGCGACTTAGACGTAATGGCACCCTCGTTGCTCATAACGATGCCACCGCCAACGTAGATACCCACATGACCGTAGATAAGGCCCGGAGCACCCGTGCCGCTGTGCGAGGAATCGGCCACGATCATGCCCACCTGCAGCGCCGAGCGGTCGGAGCTATAGCACCAGGCGTTGAACATGTCACACGCGTTGCCGCCAAAATAACCCACGCCGGCATTGCGGAAGACGTTGGTAACCCAGGCAGCACACCAGCCCTGGCCGGGAGAAGGCGTCGAGTAGCACGCATTGACGACGGCCTGCTGCTTGCCCGAACCGCCCGTCTGTTGCGGGGTGCCGCTGGCATACGAGCCGCCGCCCGAGCTCGAACCACCCGAAGAAGAGCCCGTGTTCGCAGAGGCCGCGGCTGCCGCAGCCGCCTTCCTAGCAGCCTCCTCGGCCTGGGCGGCAGCGAGGATCTCGGAATCGCGCTGAGCCATGAGCTCCTTGACGTCGTCGGAAAGACCGTTCAGCACGGTCTGGACTTCTTGCTGCTTGGCCTGCATATCCTGCATCTGAGCCGTCTGCTGGTCCTTGAGTTTCTCCAGGTTGGCCTTTTGCGCTTCGAGCTCGGTCTTCTGCGCGTCGAGCTCAGCCTGAATCGTCTGGATATCCTCGATGGCATCGCGGTCGCTCTTGTTGATCTTCTCAACGTAATGCGCGTTGGCGACGAGTTCCTCAAACGAGCCAGAGGCCAGCAGCAGCGACAGGATGTTCGTGCCGCCGGACTTGTAGCTGGCGGCCACGCGATCGGAAAGGTCGTTGCGCTTCTTCTTGAGTTCGGCCTTCTTTTCATCGATCTGGGCCTGCGTGTCGTCAATCTTGCCCTGGACATTCTCGATGTCGTTGAGGGTCTGGGCATTCTTGTTGGCCAGCGCCGCATACTCATTTGCGATGCTGTCGAGCTGGGCCTGAACCTCGTCGAGCTGGGCCTGGGCGGCATTCAATTTATCAGTGGTTTCTTTGGAAGCCTCCGCCGCATGGGCGCGAGTGGGCAGGCCAAAAAGAACTGCCGCAGAAGCGGCGCCGAACAGGGCCTTAAGGGCAGTGCGGCGCGAGAGCTCCTGGGAAAGGATGGAATCGCTGTTTGGTGACATATGTACTCCGTTACATGCTTATTTATATGTCGCTCAACTCATACATATTAGCGTACATATGGCGCGTCCCAACGATTTCCACGAACGGCAGGAAACTACAAGGTCGGCGGCTCGTAAGCAATTGTCAAATTTGAGGTAACAATTGAGCAAGCTCTTATATGAGTACGTTAACATAATCCTCTGCTTTTCCTACAGTGCACCATTTGGGCGTCCCCGCCTGCGCTATACTCCCCTCTAGAAGTGTTCCTGATTCGATAGGAGACTACATGTCCAAAGCACTCGACCCCAAAGACACCTGCGTCCTCGTTACCGGTGGCGCCGGCTTTATCGGCTCGCACACCGTCGTTCAGCTGCTCGAGGGTGGCTACCAGGTCGTCATCGTCGATGATCTCTCCAACTCCAGCGCCGTCGCCGTCGACCGCGTCAAGACCATCGTGGGCGACGAGGCCGCCAAGAACCTCACCTTCTACGAGGCCAACGTGCTCGACCGCGATGCGATGAACAAGATCTTCGATACCCATCAGATCGACCGCGTCATCCACTTTGCCGGCTTTAAGGCCGTCGGCGAGTCGGTGAGCAAGCCCGTCGAGTACTACCACAACAACATCGAGAACACCCTGGTGCTCATCGACGTCATGCGCAACCATGGCTGCAAGTCCATCATCTTCTCGAGCTCCTCGACCGTCTACGGCGACCCGGACAACCCGCCCGTCACCGAGGAGGATCCTAAGAAGCCCGCGACCAACCCCTATGGTTGGACCAAGTGGATGATCGAGCAGATCCTTATGGACGTCCACACCGCCGACCCCGAGTGGGACGTCGTGCTGCTCCGTTACTTCAACCCCATCGGCGCTCATCCGTCGGGCCTGATCGGCGAGGACCCCAAGGGCATCCCCAACAACCTGGTGCCCTATGTCGCCCAGGTCGCCGTGGGCAAGCTCGAGGCCGTTCAGGTCTTTGGCAACGACTACCCCACCCCCGACGGCACCGGCGTGCGCGACTACATCCACGTGTGCGATCTGGCCTCTGGTCACGTTGCCGCCCTTAACTGGATGAACGGCAAGACCGGCGTCGAGATCTTCAACCTGGGCACCGGCACCGGCACCTCGGTACTCGAGGTCGTCGCCGCCTTCTCCAAGGCTTGTGGCAAGGAGCTGCCCTACGTGATCCGCGAGCGCCGCGCCGGCGACATCGCTGCCAACTGGTGCGATGCCTCCAAGGCCGAGCGCATGATGGGCTGGAAGGCCCAGTACGACATCGCGGACATGTGCCGCGATAGCTGGAACTGGCAGAGCCACAACCCCAACGGCTTCGCCGACGCCGAGTAGCAAAAACCTACATACCGTTCTTGCCCCGATCTCACGTTGTGAGGTCGGGGCTTTTTCATGGCATGTAGCCATTCGCCGAAAATCGACCAACTTTTTTATCTTGCCTGTACATGTTTAAACAACATGTTTTACAATAGGCGTATCGAATCAGAACATCGGAGGCGGACTGCATACCCATCGGCAGGCCGACCCCACAACAAGAAGGTTGGTGAGCGCATTCATGGAGCGTGCAAGCGGCGTCCTCATGCCCGTCTCATCTCTGCCCGGACCATACGGAATCGGCGGCTTTGGCTGGAATGCCTACGACTTCGTCGATTTTCTCGCCTCGTGCAAACAACATTACTGGCAGATTCTGCCCCTTACGACGACCAGCTATGGCGATTCGCCCTATCAGTCGTTCTCGGCCCGCGCAGGCAACCCCAACTTTATCGACTTTGCCGAGCTTATCGAGTCAGGGTATCTGGAGCAGCGCGATATCGATGGCGTGTATCTGGGATCCGACCCCAGCAATGTCGACTACGGTGCTATCTTTGGCGGCCGCCGTCAGATTCTCGACCGCGCCGCCGAGCGCTTTGCTGCCGACAAGCCGGCCGATTTCGATGACTTTATCCAGGCCAACGAGGACTGGCTCATCCCCTACTGTGAGTTCATGACCGTCAAAGAGGAGTGCGGTCTCAAGGCGTTTTGGGAGTGGCCCGCGGAGCTCCGTACCCGCGGCGAGGCTTCCGCCAAGGTCTGCGCCGACCATCCGGCGCGTATGCTCTACCACCAGATGACGCAGTACTTCTTCGATCGCCAGTGGAGCCGCCTCAAGGCCTATGCCAACGAGCGCGACATTCTCATCATCGGCGACCTGCCCATCTATGTCTCGCGTGACTCCGTCGAGATGTGGGCGACGCCTGAGCTCTTTAAGATCGACGCCGCCGGCGATCCGGTGAGCGTCGCCGGCACGCCGCCCGACCAGTTCTCGGCCACCGGCCAGTACTGGGGCAACCCCATCTACGACTGGGACGCCATGGAGTCCGACGGCTTCTCCTGGTGGGAGGGCCGCATTCGCGCCGCCCTCGACATGTACGACGTCATCCGCCTGGATCACTTCCGCGGCTTCGAGGCCTATTGGGAGGTGCCGTTCTCCTCGCCCGATTCGTCCTACGGTTCGTGGACGCAGGGTCCCGGCCTCAAGTTCTTCAAGACGCTCGAGGAAAAGCTCGGCACGCTGCCCATCATCGCCGAGGACCTGGGCTTCCTCACCCCCGGCGTCATCGACATGCGCGACAACTCGGGCTTCCCCGGCATGAAGATCCTGCAGTTTGCCTTTGAGGGCACCAACTCGTACTACCTGCCGCATAACTACATCGCCAACACCGTCGCCTATGTGGGCACCCACGACAACGAGACGGCGCGCGGTTGGTTTGAGGGAACGGCTACCCCGCGTCAGCGCGAGCAGGCAGCCCTGTACACCCATCAGCAGGCCGGCGAACCCATGACAGATGCACTCAATCGCACCATCGCCGCCAGCGTGAGCGACACGTGCATCTACACCATGCAGGATTTGCTCAACTTGGGCAACGAGGCGCGCATCAACACCCCTGCCACGCTGGGCGGCAACTGGACCTGGCGTATGCTCGACGGCGCCATCACCCGCGAGCTCGAGCACAAGCTCACCGACTGGACCGAGACCTACTTCCGTATCCCGTCGGAAGCCGAAATCGAGCTTCCTCAATAGGAGCTACCGCGCCCGACCCCTCCCCACCGTGCGGACGCGCTTGCTTTTCCCGCGCGAGGCCACCCCAATCCCCTCGCGCGGGATTCTTTTGAATTTCTGACATGTAGTCAACTCACCACAGGAGGAAACATGCCCCGCATCAATCTTGCGGATCTTGCCGAGCAGTCCTTTGGAACTTCGCTCGAGCAACTCGATGACCGCCGCATTTACAAACTGCTGGTCAAGCTCGTGCAGGAGCGCTCTGCCGCTTGCCCGCTTAACAACGGCAAGAAAAAGCTCTATTACATTTCCGCCGAATTTCTGATCGGCAAGCTGCTCGTCAACAACATGATCGACCTCGGCATCTACGACGAGGTTAAGGACCAGCTCACCGCCGCAGGCCACAACCTCAACAAGATCGAGGAGTTCGAGGTCGAGCCGTCGCTCGGCAACGGCGGCCTGGGCCGCCTGGCCGCGTGCTTCCTGGATTCCATCGCCACGCTGGGCTTGACCGGCGATGGCGTGGGCCTCAACTATCACTACGGTCTGTTCCGTCAGCGCTTTGTCGACAACCAGCAAAAGGCCGTCCCCGACGAGTGGCTCGGTGAGCAGAACATCCTAGTCGACGATGACCGCTCCTACACCGTCGAATTCGGCGATTTTGCCGTTACCTCCAAGCTCGTCAACATCGATGTGCCCGGTTACGGCCAGCCCACCAAGAACCGCCTGCGCCTTTTCGACCTGGCGAGCGTCGACGACGGCCTGGTCCCCGGCAGTTCCATCGACTTCGACAAGACCGAGATCGCCAAGAACCTCACCTTGTTCCTCTACCCCGACGATTCCGACGAGCAGGGCCGCCTACTTCGCATCTATCAGGAGTACTTCATGGTGAGCAACGCCGCCCAGCTCCTGATCGACGAGGCCATCGAGCGCGGCAGCAACCTACATGATCTGGCCGACTACGCCGTGGTCCAAATTAACGACACGCACCCCACCATGGTCATCCCCGAGCTCATTCGCTTGCTCACCACCGAGCATGGCATCGAGTTTGACGAGGCTGTGACCATCGTACGCTCCATGGTCGCCTACACTAACCACACGATTCTTGCCGAGGCGCTCGAGAAGTGGCCGCTCGCCAGCCTGCAGAAGGTCTCCCCTGCCATCGCCGACATTATCGTCAAGCTCGATGAGATCGCGAAGGCCGAGCACGATGACCCGCGCGTCGCCATCATCGACGAATACGACACCGTCCACATGGCCCACATGGACATCCACTTTGGCTTCTCCATCAACGGCGTAGCCGCCCTCCACACCAAGATCCTGGAGGACACCGAGCTTCATCCGTTCTACGAGATCTATCCCGAGAAGTTCTCCAACAAGACCAACGGCATCACCTTCCGCCGCTGGATCCATGGGGCCAACCCCGCGCTCGCCAGCCTGCTCGACGATGTGATCGGCACCGACTGGCGCAGCACCGGCGATCTGAGCAAACTCGCCAAGTTCGCCGACGACAAGGATGTTCTTGAGCGCCTGGCCGCCACCAAGACCGAGGCCAAGGCCATCATGCGCCAGTTCATGGCGCTCGAGCAAGGCGTGACTATCCCGTCCAACGCCATCATCGATGTTCAGGTCAAGCGTATCCACGAGTACAAGCGCCAGCAGATGCTCGCACTCTACATCATCTGGAAGTACCTCGATATCAAGAACGGCAACAGACCTAAGCACCCCGTCACCATCATCTTTGGCGGCAAGGCGGCGCCTGCCTACACTATCGCGCAGGACATCATCCATCTGATCCTGACGCTGTCGCAGTGGATTGCAAACGACCCCGACGTGGCTCCCTACCTGCAGGTTGTCATGATCGAGAACTACAACGTCACTGCCGCCGAGCGCGTGATCCCCGCCGCTGACATCTCCGAGCAGATCAGCCTGGCCTCCAAGGAGGCGAGCGGCACCTCCAACATGAAGTTCATGCTCAACGGCGCCCTAACCCTGTGCACGCTCGACGGTGCCAACGTGGAGATTGCCGAGCTCGTGGGCGACGAGAACATCTATACCTTTGGTGCCTCGTCCAAACAGGTCGAGCAGCTCTACGCCGACGGCACCTACAACGCCGGTGCGCTCTACCGCAAGCCCGGAATTAAACTGCTGGTGGACTTCATCACCAACCCGGCCTTTATGGCAACCGGCAACGCCGAGCGCCTGCAGCGCCTGCACGACGACATTAAAGGCAAGGACTGGTTTATGGCCCTGCTCGACATTGAGGAGTACATCCAGACCAAGGAGCGCGTGCTGGCCGACTACGAGGACCAGGACGCTTGGATGCGCAAGGCGCTCATCAATATCGCCAACGCCGGCACCTTCTCGTCTGACCGCACGATCTCCCAGTACAACGACGAGATTTGGCACCTGAGCTAATTTCGTTTCCTTTACCCATCCTCTTGAAAGCGGAGTCGTGGCAACGCGGCTCCGCTTTTTGTGCCCGCACGCTACCCTGTGACCCGACTCGACCAAACAATCTCGATCTGTAACAACTACTCAATCAAAACGGCCCCACCCGTTACAGATCGAGACAAACGACCGGCCAGACAACCCCAACACAAAGAAAGGCTCCCCTCTCGCCCAGTGGACGGGAGGGGAGCCTTATATGTGACCGCGGCAAAAGGATGGCAATACCGCAGTCGCCCAAAGGGAGGGCCCGGATGCACCGGGCCTAGATAAGGTTCTTGCCAGAGACCTTATCGAAGAGGTGGGTCGCGTTCTTCTCGAACTTGAACCAGATGGGGTCGCCCGCCTTGAGCGCACCCTTGGCCTCAAGGTCGACAACGGGAATGATCAGGACGAACTGGCCATCGGGAGCAGTCACGTGGACATGCTCGGTCGAACCCATGAGCTCGGTCACCTCGACGGTACCCTGGAGCGCGCCCTCCTCGTCCTTGTCGGCAAGCAGAATCTGCTCGGGGCGCACGCCAGCCGTGATCTCCTTCACGTCGCCGCCGTCCCAGTTGAGGGCAAGCTGAGCGCAGGTCTCGGGGGCGAGCGCCACGTTCATATCCTCGGTCTTGACGGTAAAGCCGTTGCCCGAGCGCACCAGCTGGGCATCGAAGAAGTTCATCTGCGGCACGCCGATGAAGCCGGCGACGAAGATGTTCGCGGGATGGTTGAAGACCTCCTGCGGGGTGGCGATCTGCTGGACGACGCCGTCCTTCATGACCACGATACGGTCACCGAGGGTCATAGCCTCGGTCTGGTCGTGAGTAACATAAATGAACGTGCCCTTGATCTCGTGGCGCAGCTTAATGAGCTCGGCACGCATCTGGTTACGAAGCTTGGCGTCCAGGTTGGACAGCGGCTCGTCCATCAGGAAGACCTTGGGGTCACGCACGATGGCGCGGCCGATAGCGACACGCTGGCGCTGGCCGCCGGAGAGCGCCTTGGGCTTACGGTCGAGGTACTCGGTAATGCCCAGAATCTCGGCAGCAGAACGAACCTTGCGGTCGATCTCGTCCTTGGGAACCTTCTTGAGCTCGAGCGTAAACGCCATGTTCTCGTACACCGTCATATTGGGGTACAGAGCATAGCTCTGGAACACCATGGCAATGTCGCGGTCCTTGGGCGCCACGTCGTTGACGCGCTTGCCGTCGATGAGCACGTCGCCCGAAGTGATGTCCTCCAGGCCAGCGACCATGCGCATCGTCGTGGACTTGCCGCAGCCAGACGGGCCAACGAGAACGACAAACTCCTGGTCATGCACGGTGAGATTAAAGTCCTCCACCGCGAGCACGCCGTCCTCGGTAACCTTGAGGTTGTGCTTCTTCTCCTCGGTCTTCTTCTTTTTGCCAAAGAAGCCCTTCTTTTTGGACTCGTTGTTGGGATACACCTTCTGAACATGTTTGAGAACGATCTCGGCCATGTCTTTACCTTTCGATATGCGGCGCCGCGCTGAGGGGCGCCGCAGAAACTTGCAAAACAGTTACGGCATCAGCCCTTGACGGCACCTGCCACCACGCCGTCGATGATGTACTTCTGACAGAGGATGTACATGATAACGATGGGGATAACGACCATCATGATGCAGGCCATCATGGGGCCGAGCTCGACGTGGCCGTAGCCGCCGCGGAAGTACTGGATCAAGATAGGAATGGTCTTGTACTTGGTGGAGTCGAGCGTAAGGTAGGGCAGCAGATAGTCGTTCCAGACCCACATGGTCTCGAGGATGCCGACCGAAAGATAGGTGGGCTTCATGATGGGAAGGACGATCTTAAAGAACACCTGGACCGGGTTGCAGCCATCAATCATGGCCGCCTCCTCGATCTCGAGCGGGATGTTCTTTACAAAACCGGCGAACATAAAGACTGCCAGGCCCGCGCCAAAGCCGAGGTAGATAAAGCAGATGTTGAACGGCGTGTTGAAGCCGATGCGGTCCGCCAAATTGGACAGCGTGAACATGAGCATCTGGAAGGGCACGACCATCGAGAACACGAACAGGTAATAGAAGAAGTTCGAGATCTTGTTGTTGACACGAACCACGTACCAAGCGCACATGGAGCAGCACACCAAGATCAGCACGACCGACGTGACCGTGATGATGAGCGAGTACATAAATGCCGAGGCAAAGCCCTGCTCGTTAAGGGCGTGCATGTAGTTTGCGAGGCCGTTGAACGTCTCGGGCGTGAGCAGATCGAATGCCGTGGTGGTGCTGATTGCAGTCGCTTTCTTAAAGGAATTGAGCGCAATCATGAACACGGGGTAGATCCATGCGAGCGACAGAATCGTAAAGAAGATCGAGAGCGCGCGGTTGATAGCCTTATCGCGTTTCATTACTGCTGCACCTCCTTGGACCTCGTGGCCTTAAGCTGGATCATAGAAATAGCGACAACCAGGATGCAGAAGATAACTGCCTTGGCCTGACCGATGCCCTGCCATGCGATGCCAGCACGCGAATAGAACGTGTTGTAGATGTTCAGGGCGAGCATCTCGGTGGAGTGCGCCGGGGCGCCACCGGTAAGGGCGAGGTTCTGGTCGAACAGCTTAAAGCCGTTGGTGATGGACAGGAACAGGCAGATGGTGATGGTCGGCATCAGGTTGGGGATCTTAACCTTCCAAAACGTCTGCCATGCCGTAGCGCCATCGACCTTGGCGGCCTCGATGTAGTCAGACGGGATGGACTGCAGACCGGCGATGTAGATGATCATCATGTAGCCGACCTGCTGCCACAGGGTCAGGATGATAAGGCCCCAGAAGCCAGCGGCGGAGTTGAGGGCGATGAGCTGGGCGCCCACGTTGGAGAGCAGGCAGTTGATCAGAATCTGCCAAATGTAGCCCAGCACGATGCCGCCGATCAGGTTAGGCATAAAGAAGATCGTACGGAAGATGTTGGTGCCCTTGAGCGCCTTGCGGGTGAGCGCCTGCGCGATGGCCAGCGCGATCACGTTGATAAGCACCGTCGACAGGAAGGCAAACGCCACGGTAAAGAAGAACGACGTGGAGAACTGCGGGTCGGTCAGTGCGCGCACGTAGTTCTCGATACCGACAAAGTGCGCGTTATTGATGGTAATAAACTGGCAGAACGAGAGATAGAAACCCTGGATAAAGGGAATCACGAACCCGATCATAAACGCCAGGCACGTGGGCAGCATAAAGAGCGGCCACCAGCGTTTGAGTGCTTTGCCCATAGAAGGGTCCTTTCAATATGCAGGGGGCGGGCAAACCTACGTCTGCCCGCCCCCTGTCGCTAATCAGATAGCTTGGGCAGCAACTGCTTACTCGGAAGCAGCCTTCTCGGTCTTCCAGCCATCGACGAAGGCGTTCTTGACGCCGTCCCACTTGGTGTTGTCGGCAGCATAAGCGATGAGAGCCTGCTTGAGGTTCTTCTTCCACTCCTCAGAGGGGATGTAAACGAAGTCCCAAGCAACGGTCTTCTTGCCGTCCTTGGCCATAGCAACGGCCTGCTGCGAGAAGACGTTGGTGGTCTCCTTAGCGCTCTTGAACGGGGCGGTCAGACCCATCTTGTCAGCGATGATGCTGGTGGCGGTGTCAGAAGTGACGCACCAATACATGAAGTCCTCGGTGGCCTTCTGGGCATCCTCGGAAGCCTGGGAGCTGACGCACCAGTAGTTCTCGCCGCCGGAGCACAGGCCCTGGTTCTCCTCGCCGTCGACGCCGATGTAGATCGGCAGCATGCCGAGCTGGTCGTCGGTCATACCGGCCTTGGTGAGGTCGGCGTAGGCCCAAGAGCCGTTCTGGTAGAAGACGGCCTTGCCGGTTGCGAACTCGTTGGTGGCGTCGTCACCGGTCTTGGAGGCGAGCTGCGAAGGATCGCAGGTGGAGTCGGTGATATACAGGTCGAAGATCTGCTTAAAGTTGTCGAGATACTCGCCCTTGATCTCGTCGTCCTCCTGATTGTGCTCCTTCTCGAACTCGTAGTAGAGCGGGAGGTTGGCGAGGTGCGTGGTGTAGCGCCAGCTGGAGGAGTCATCCATACCGGCGGAAGTGAAGGCACCGTCAACGCCCAGCTCGTCCTTGCGGGCCTGGATGTCATCGGCGCAAGCCTTCAGCTTGTCGAAGGAGTTGATGTCCTCGGCCTTGTAGCCGGCCTTCTCGAGGAGCTCCTTGTTGTAGATGATGCCGTAGCTCTCCTGAACCCAGTCGATACCCAGATCCTTGCCGTCGGACTGCAGCGCCAGGGAGTCGTCGATGAGCTCGCCGCGGAGCTTGGTGTCGGAAAGATCGGCGCAGTAGTCCTTCCAGTTCTTAAGGCCGGTGGGGCCGTTGACCTGGAACAGCGTCGGAGCGGAGCTCTTGGACATCTCGGACTTGAGCTTCTCCTCGTAGGTGTTGGAGGCGGCGGTCACGATCTTGACCTCGACGCCCTTCTCCTTCTTGTACGCCTTGGCGATCTCCTTCCACTCCTTGTCGACCTCGGGCTTGAACTGGAGGAAGTAAACCTCGGCAGCGTCACCAGAAGCAGAGGAGCCAGAGCCGGCAGAACCACCGCAGCCCACGAGGCCCAGACCAAGAACCGCAGCCGCGGAACCAGCAAAGCCCAGGAACTGCCTTCTGCTCATTTCGTTCTTCATTACAATCCACCCTTTCACACCGTGGCGGCACCCTTTGCCGCCGCCTTCGGAGATTGGCTCGGGGACTTTGCCCCTTTTGCTGACTTGTACAATACGCTATTTGGCTAGTTGTTTGAACAAGTATTACTAGAGCGGTAGAAAAACTTCGGTGAACGGTAATTTCAACTTGATACTTGACAAGTTTTGTATAAACAATTATTTGTTATCGAATGCAGAGAAAACGCCCGGTCAAGCCGATGCATCGTCGGTTTGACCGGGCGTTTTCTCTTTGAGGGCATGAGTCTCGTCAGGCTGCGAGCTAGCCGGCTATCGCTTGGAGTTGACGCGGTAGTGGAAGATCTCGGGATGCGTGCGGGCATGCGTGACCTCGAACAAGATGCCGTCCGAAGTGTACGACTGGCTCTCCATGACGGCGACACAGTTGTACTTGCCAAGGTCCAAGTAGCTGCAGTCCTCATCGTTGGCGAGCTCGACACTCACCGTACGGCGACTCGCCATCACTTTGACGCCGCGTTTGTGCTCCAGATAGTCGTAAATTGACTTTGCAGCGATCTCGGGCGTCAGGCCTTTGGCGATCGACTCCAGAAAATAGCCGTGGTCCACCTGGCGAGCGCTACCGTTAAGGCTACGGACACGCACCACGCGAATCAACTCCTCGCCCACCTTAAAGCCCAGGTGACGAGAGAGTTGCTCGGTGCAGACCAGATGTTCAAAAGACTTGACCTCGGTCGATGCGACGGCATTGTTGCGTTTTGCGAACTCGCCAAACGACTCGACTTCCTCGAGTGCGCCCAGCATGTCGGTTTCGCCCTTGAGCCAAATAACGCGCACGCCCTTGCCGTGTATGGGCTGCACAAACATCTCGTCTGCCAGCATGCTCAAAGCGCGGCGGACGGTATTGCGCGTGCAGCCAAATTCCGCGGTCAGTTCGGCTTCGGTTGGCAGCATCTCCTGAAACGCATAGGTCCCATTAATGATGCGCGAGCGTATTTCTCGGTAGATTCCTTCGTATATCGCTTTTGGCATTGTTTCACCTCTACATTATTCATTTCCGGCTAGGCACGATAGCATTTCTTAAAGTTGTTTAAACCGAATATCGGTGAAGCGACAGGATTTAGCCGTTGACGGTTTCTGTCATGCCCAAATCGGTTTCGCTCAAAACTGCCGGTACGACACTCGTCTGGTCCTCTACAATGAGTTCATTGTTTAAACGTTCTTGCTCGCACAGCATGTTGCATCCGAAAGGCATATTATGCTGCAGAAAATCCAACGTTTTGGCGGAGCCATGTTCGCGCCCGCCATGCTGTTTTCTATATCAGGCCTCATGGTCGGCATCTCCGCTCTCGCAACGACTGCGGACATCGTCGGCGATCTCGCCGTATACGGAACCCCTTGGTACGTTTTCTGGACCATCATCCAGCGCGGCTCGTGGACGGTCTTTAAACGTCTCCCGCTCCTTTTTGCCGTAGCGCTGCCTATCGGTCTTGCCCAAAAGCAACCGGCACGCTGCTGCCTCGAGGCACTCGTGGCTTATTTTGCCTATTGCTTCTTTTTGAGCGAGATCATTAAGCTGAGCGGCGACAACCTTGGACTTAAGTACCCATCATCTTTGACCCCCGCCAGCGGCATCACCGTCATCGACGGCATCAAGACGCTCGACACCGGCATTATCGGCCCGCTGGCGGTATCGGCAACCGTCGTCGCCATCCATGATCGCTTCTACGATGCCAAGGTTCCCGATTGGCTCGGCACCTTCTCGGGTTCCTCACTGGTCTACCTCATCAGCTTTTTTGCCGTGTTTGCCCTTGCCGCCATCTCGGCCGCCATCGTACCCTTCGCATACGCTGTGACCGAAACGCTGCGCCACGCACTTGCAGGCGTCGGCCCCTTCGGCGTGGGCATCTTTGTGTTTTTGGAGCGAGCACTCGAGCCCATGGGGCTGCACCACCTGCTCTATATGCCCATCTATTACGACAATCTGGTCATTCACGACGGTATTTACGCCACGTGGACCAACCTGCTCCCCATTCTCTCCCATAGCACGCGCCCTTTAAATGAACTTGCACCCTGGGCAGGTTTTACCGCCACCGGCTGGGGCAAGCTCTTTGGCCTTCCCGCCATCGCGGCAGCATTCTATTTCACCGCCAAACCCGAACGCCGCGCCGGCCTTAAGGTCATCCTTTTGCCCGCCATCGTCGCCTCGGTGGTCTGCGGCGTCACCGAACCGCTCGAGTTTCTCTTTATGTTCACCTATCCCGGACTCTTTTTGCTCTACGCCGTCCTATCCTCCTGCCTTGCCATGACCATGAACTTCTTTGGCATCGTCGGCATCTTCTCGGGCGGTCTCATGGAAATGACGGCCTTCAACTTCATCCCACTCATGCGAATGCATGCCGGCTCCTACCTTTTGGCGCTCGGTATCGGCCTTGCCTTTAGCCTCATCTTTTTTGTTAGTTTTCGAGCACTCATCTTGGTCTATGACCTTAAGACTCCGGGCCGCGAGGATCATGTCGTCAATCGCGCGGCAATCGATTGTTTAACGGGAAGCGACTTTGCCAAAGAGCAATCTCCCAATGACGAGGTCAATAGTCGATCCGATCAAGATCACGTCCTCGCTGAGCGGGTAATTCAGCTTTTAGGTGGCGTTGGCAATATCGTGGGCGCAACCAACTGCGCCACGCGCCTGCGCGTCGAGGTCGCAGACCCTTCCATCGTTGCAGATAACGCGTCGTTTGTCGCGGTGGGCGCCAAGGGCCTCATCATTACGGGCAAGACCGCCCAGGTGATTATCGGCATCTCCGTTCCCCGCGTTAAAGAGCATTTTGACCAGATCATGGGCCTCGAGCCGGAATTTGTGCCCACCACCTCGGCCTCCCCTGCCGCCAGCGCAGCCCATAAGCGCGGCGATATTTGCTTCTTCGATATCGACGGAACGCTCGCCTGGCAAGACCCCAGGCTCGCCCAAGACCTTCCCGAAGACGAGCGGGACCTCTCCCCCTATCCCAACGAGGCGGTTTCGCAGGCAATCCGCGAGTTTGTCGCCAACGGCAACATGGCCTTCATCTGCACAGGGCGCACCCTCAGCTGCATCCACCCCAAACTTCTTGAGCTGCCCTGGACCGGCATCGTCTGTCTTGCGGGCGGTTACGCCGAGATCGACGGACACGCAATTCGCGATCTGTCGATGACACCCAGCATGCTGCAGCATCTTGCCCCCTATCTTGAGCAATCGGGCGAGGTCATCCGCTTTGAGGGCCTCAACGGCGTCGTACGCATGAGTGCCGATGCCCCCGATGCCCCCGGATACGCGCGCACCCTGGGCGACGCAGTCACGCAGCTGCAACATTACAGTGTCTACAAGATCTTGATGTCTACATCGCTCGCCAACCACATCGCTCAAGATAAGACACTTGAGCCGCTGCTGTGCTTTAACGAGCTCGAACTCGAGGTAACCGAAATCTCGCCCCGCGAATGCACGAAGCGCGGGGGCATCCAGTCTGTACTCGACGCCCTCGATCCCCACCACGGAACCGTATACGGCATCGGCGACGCCAGCAATGACATCTCGCTGATGAACGCCGTCGATGTCGGTATCGCCATGGGCAACGCACCAGACTATCTCAAGGATAAGGCCGATTACGTGACCGACACCGTCGATCACGACGGTGTCGTTGCGGCGCTCGAGCATTTTAAGCTGATTTAGGCACACTCCATCAAACGCACGCCCGTTGTCCTAAATCGCCAAAACTGCCGCGCCAAACGCCCTGATGTGGCAATATGTTGTCTGCATATTGCATCAATGCAACCTCAGAAAGAATGCGAGAACCCGTGTCCAGTCCGTTTACCAGCTTTTTAGCCCAACACTTTGACCAGATCAACGACTATCTGGCCACGTTCTTTGACGGACAGGCGACCTCTGCCGATATCGAGCGCTACCTGTACGCGCCGCTCTCGGCTTTTACGGCCAACGCCGGCAAGCGCCACCGCCCGCTTATCTGCATGCTCGCCGCAACCGCAGTGGGCGGCAGCTTTGAGAGCGCCCGCAGCGCCGCGGCAGCTATCGAGCATTTCCAGTCGGGCGCGCTGATCCACGACGACATCGCCGACAACGGACAGCTTCGTCGAGGCAAGCCCTGTATGCACCTTACCGAGGGCACGGGCCTTGCCATCAATTGTGGCGACCTGGCGCTCACCATGGTCACCAAGACGGTTCTCGACGACCCTACGCTGGAGTCCGACGTGAAGCTGCGCGTGCTCCACGAGCTTACCGAGATGATCGTCCGCACCATCGAGGGTCAAGCACTCGACCTGGGTTGGGTCCGGGACGGGCGCTTTGATATCTCGGTTGATGACTACCTGGACATGGCGACACACAAGACCGCGTTTTACAGCGGAGCCACGCCGCTTGCCGCCGGAGCCATTATCGGCGGCGGCAGCGATAAGCAAATCGAAGCGCTGCGCGCCTTTGGCCTGCACACGGGCCTTGCCTTTCAGATTCAGGACGACCTGCTCAACCTTGTCGGCACTAAGGAAGCCGCCAACAAGGACTTCCGCACCGACATCACCGAGGGCAAGCGCACGCTTGTCGCCGTACACGCCCTCTCTGATAAGCGCCACCACGACGAGGTCGAGGCGATTCTTTCCTCGGGCACCGATGATCCCGCGCAGCTCGCACGCGCCGTGGAGATCTTCCAGGAGACCGGCTCTATCGATTACGCCCACACTTACGCGCTCGACCTGACCGCTAAGGCCAAAGCGGCCATCGAGAACGTTGAGCTTGATCCGCACGCACGCGAGCTGTTCCTCTCCATGGCAGATTTCTTTGTGGAGCGCCTTAACTAACGGGTGTTATAAAACCTGTCAGCAGCGTATTTAGGCACAACTTGCTACACTGTTGAGTGCATGTTTATGCATCCCTTTGCGTTGTCTATCCGACAGACGCTCAAATAGTACGAATGGTACGCCGAAAGGGGTTCGTTCATGGAACCTATTACAACGGGCATGCAAGGAGCAGCCGTCGAGGACGTGCAGTCTCGTCTCCTGCAGCTCGGCTACACGATTGATGCCGCCGAAGTCACCGACAAGTACTTTGGAGCCACCACTGAGCAGGCCGTCAGCACCTTCAGGCTCGACAGCGGCCTTGCTGCCGGTCATGCCGTCGATATCCCCTGTTGGAGCGCCCTTGTAGACGCTTCGTATAAGCTGGGCGACCGCACCCTCTATCTGCGCATGCCCAATTTCCATGGCGCCGACGTGCAGGCCCTGCAGCGCGCTCTCAACGTTTTGGGCTTTGCCTGTGGCGAAGACGACGGCTACTTTGGTCCGCATACCGAGGCCGCCCTGCAGCAGTTCCAGGAAAATGTCGGCCTGTTTGCCGACGGCATGGCCTTCCAGGACACCTACGCCTACATCAACCGCCTGCACCATGTGTGGGAGGGCAAGCCCTCGGTCACCGAAGCCGAGTCCCGCATCGGTTTTGCTCGCGCCGCCAACGTGCTCGAGCGCTTCCAGATCGCCGTTATCGGCGAGGACCCCATCGCACGCAGCGTTGCGTCGCGCATGTGGAATATCGCCACGGCAACGACCGACAACAGCGGCATGATGCTCTGCGACTCCGAGGTCCCAACCGACGTTGACCTGGTGCTCGAGATCGCAAGCGATGAGCTGCCCGCCGACGCCGCACCGCGCGCCACGATTGCCCTCGCCGAGTGCCACAACCTGGCCCAGCGCATCCGCACTGCCAATGTCGCCGCGCAGCAGAAGCCGGCTCGCATTCGCATTGAGCTCACGGGCATGACGCGCTACAACGGCACCTTCACGGCCAGCGACGCGCAGACACTCGCCGTACGCCTGCTCGATGGCGTTTGCGATGCCCTCGCAGATTAGGTAAACTAAACGAGTTGCTTTTGGGCAACACCACACATTGGGACGTAGTTCAACGGTAGAACTCCGGTTTTTGGTGCCGGCTGTTGGGGGTTCGAATCCCTCCGTCCCAGCCATTAAAATTGAGCGCCCTGAGTCCATAACGGCCCAGGGCGCTTTCTTGTAGGCAAGCGGAGGGATTCGAACCCGCAAGGGTGCGAAGCCGAGGAAACGCGAAGGCGCCCCAAGCCCGTTAGGACCAAGAGCGCCTTTCATCTAGAAAATATCAGCCCAGTTCCGAAAAGCGAGCCGCTTGCGACAACCAAGTAGCCACAGGCCCCGGGAGAGCGGGGACACCGGCTTAGGTTTATCGCGAGTTCCGCACGAACAGGAGGCCACTTAACCTCGATGTTTTGGACGTGACAGCGAGAGGGGCCCTGGTATGGCAAGGTGACGTGAAACAAGGCGGCGCTGACCTTCTGGTCGCGCCGCCGAAGTTGAACGTCAGATTGCCGTGCCAGGGCCCCTCGCAGCGTCAAGAAGACCGCCGTTCGGTAGAACGGCGGAGCTAATTGTTCAGCATGCGGTCGAAGCTTCCCGAGTCGCCATCCCGATAGTCTGCGGTCATCAGAATCTCCTGCGGAATGCGCCCGCCCTCGCGCAGCACGTTGCGGAACTGCACGCGCGTGACCATGGGCAGATCCTTGATCGTCGCTGCCAGGTTCTGCGGCACGCCCTGGTTGGCAGCCGCGGGCTCGCACTCGCCGCCGGCCTTCACGCGACGCTTATGCTCGGCGAGCATGGCGCGGTACATGCCGGCATGCAGGCGAATCTCAACCACATTGGCATTGCGAGTCTGCTCGACAATGCGCGCGCCCTCGCGATCAATATCGCCTACGTAGTAGACGTAGTTAAAGCGATAGCCAATCTCAGCCAGATAATCGTCCAAGGCATGCGAGACGCTCGCCTTGCATCCGCCGCCAAAAATCACGCCGCCCACCTTGATGCCAAAGAGCTTGGCGTGCTTGCGGCCACGCAGCAGCTTGACGATCTCGTCGTAGGTGTCCAGGTTCTCGACCATAATGAACGGCTTGTCGGCGCCCAGCGTAAAGAAGCCCGTAAAGTGCACGGGGCGATTGGGGGCGACCTTGATCGCCTGCATGCTGATGCCCTTTTCGGTCATACGCCTGATCAAGCGCTCACCGTGCTTGCCGTCAAAAGCCTTCTCGTCGTTAAAGATCTGGTAGGCACGCTGGCGGCGCGAGGCAACCGGCGTATCGGCACCTCGGTTCTGCTCGATCCAAGCCTGGATGATTGCGATTTCCTCGGCAATCTTGCGGTTGGACATCTCGTTGTGCTGAGTGCGCTGCGGAGCCTTTTTGCCGTCCTTGCCCTCGACCTTTACGATCTGTGTCTGCTGCTCCTTGATCTTAGAGAGCGCCGTGGGCGTAGGGACAACTTTGAGCAGCTGCCTGCCTAAAACGCGGGCAAGGGCAAACGCCGAGACCTCGCCGTGAACGGCCGACTTGGGCTGCTGGGCAGCAGTATCTGCTGCGGCAGACTCCGGCTTCTTCTGAGACTTGCGCTTAGAATCGCCCTGGGAATTGCGCTCGTGCTTCGGCATAGACGCCTGCTTCTGCGGACGATCGGACTTGCTCCCCTTCGCCGGCTGGCGCTTAGGCTGCCCCGAAAAAACCTCGGCCTTCGGATCCTCGTCCTGCGGCGTGGTCTTCTCGGCTGCAGTCTCGGCATGGGAACTGCGGCCCCCACGATGGCGACGGCGGCGAGGCTTGCTCGACGCGCCCTGCTCCGCCTGCTCATCAGTAGCCTGATGGCCCTTGGCCTCGGCATCAACCTCAAGCTGCGGCTCAGCAGGCTTCTGTTCGCGAGCCGCCGGCTCAACGGCCTTCTCGTCCTGGGTGGTCGAAACCGACTCGCCCTTCTCCTGACGCTTTACGGGATACGCACGTCCCGCAAAACCGCGGCCGGGACGACACGAACCCGGAGCCTTCTTGGCAGACTCCTCAACATCGTCTGCAACCTCAGAAGACTCTTCAACCTCACGCGCGGCATCCTGCTGTGCAGTCTTAAAGTGAGCACCGCGACGACGCTTGGGCTCTTGGGCCTCCACGGGCTTTTGCTCCCTCGCGGGCTTCTGCGACTCGGCAGCAACCTCGGTCTCAACAGCCTCAGCATCCGTCTCACCCTTTCGAGCAACGGCGCGACGGAAGCGCTCCTGCTGGGCGCGGCGCTGCGCATCGCGCTTGCCACCCCCGCCAAAACCGCCGCGTCCTGCCTTGGCCGTAAAGGCACGCACGACGTTCTCATCGAGCAACTCATCGGTATCGACATGCTCACGCGGAGCAGCTTCTTCCACAGCAGGCACGTCAGCGGAATCCTCGACGACAAAATCCTCGACGGACTCGGCAGGCTGCTCCTGGGCATCGCGGATCTCGGCATTGATGGTATAGAACGCCGGGCGCCCGTTAATGCCGCTACCCTCGATCTTGGTCACGATATTTGCCGCGATAAGCTCATCGCGCATCGCCTTGGTGTCACATTCCTTATCGACGGAGCGGAAAATCTGCGCCAGCGCACTCGACTTAATCTTAAGCGCCTTGCGGCAGAGCAGGTCGTAGGCAACCAGCTTGGCACGCTCAGCAGAAAGCGACGTCTGGCTGCTCAGGCGCTCAGCCAAAGCATCGACATTGTTTTGATTATCGGAATATACCGTCTTGGCCACGGGGCCCCTTTCATATGTACACATATACGTCTATATGGTACAACGCGCGCCCTTATCCACGCAAAACATCTGCGAGAACACTCGAGCGTCACCCGCTTTCGCATGAAAAAAGACCGAGTCCGCGTCGTTGCGGACCCGGTCTTTCCGAGTCAAATGGATGGGAGATTCAACCCGTCCGACCGACTAGGCCTTGGCGGCCTCGGCGTCGGCAGGAGCTTCAGCGGCAGCGGCGCGACCGTACTCGGCCTTGCCCATCTCGGACCACTCGGGCTCCTCGTCAGGCATGGAGCCAGCCTCCTTGCCGAAGAACTCCTTGAGGCAGTTGACGGCGACAATGAGGCCCAGGACCATCAGCAGGACGGCGAAGACGAGCTGCAGGCCCTTGGTGGCGGCGACGGAGACGGCGGCCGTGGTGGCGGTAGCCGGGATGGTGCCGAAGAAACCGTAGGCCTGGACGGCGGTCATGCAGCCCATGGCGCTCTGGACCAGCGAGGTGAAGGTGCAGCAGAGCAGGAAGACGACGGGCACGTAGAGCATCCAACCCTTGCGGCCGGTGCACTTGCAGAACACGGCGAGGGTGATCATGGTCATGCCGCCGAGCAGCTGGTTGGAAGCGCCAAAGAGCGGCCAGATGTTGGCATAGCCACCAAAAGCGAGGGCGAGACCAGGAAGCAGGGTAACGACCGTGGCGAACCAGGGGTTGCCGAGGACCTTCATGTAGCCGGCCTTGGACTCGATGGCCAGAGCATCGTTGGTCTGGGCAAAGAACTCGGAGAACGAGGTGCGGGCGATGCGGGCGACGGCGTCGAGCGAGGTCAGGGCCAGAGCGGAGACGTTCATGGTCATGAAGACGGTAGCGAGCGTGCCGTCAACACCGAAGGCCTGCATACCGCGGGAGATGCCAGCGGCGAAGATCTGGAACGGGGTGGAAGCGACACCGGCGTTGAGGGCGCCCGTACCGGCGGTGTTCATATCGGAGAACATGATGCCGGCAACGATGATGGCAAGGATGCCGACGAAGGACTCGACGATCATTGCGCCGTAACCGACCTTGACGGCGTCCTGCTCCTTCTCGACCTGCTTAGAAGAGGTGCCGGAAGAAACGAGGCTGTGGAAACCGGAGAGAGCACCGCAAGCGACGGAGACGAACAGGACCGGGAACATCATGCCGGAGGCAGTGGAGAAGCCGGTGAAGACCGGAGCGGTGATAGTGGCCTGACCGTTGACGCCCAGGACGACGATGCCGAGAACAGCACAGACGATCATGACGATCATCATGATCGAAGTGAGGTAGTCACGCGGGGTCTTGAGCATCTGGATGGGCATAGCGCCAGCGAAGACTAGGTAGACCATGACGACGGCGAACCACTGGAACTTATCCAAGTAGACCGGGAACTGCATACCGACGGCGAACATGAGAACCATGAGGACAACGCCGGTGACGAACTCGGCAGCGCCGGTGAGGTTGAACTTCTTCTGGGCCCAACCAAAGGCGATAGCGACGAAGGTGAACAGGATGGAGATGGTACCAGCGCAGCCGGCGGCATAGGACTTGGTGAAGTCGATGGCACCGGTAGCAGCACCAGAAGCGTCAACGGCCGGGGTGAACATGAACGTCTTGCAGACCATGTCGGTGAAGGCGGCGATGACGATGATGCAGAACAGCCAGCAGAACAGCAGGAACAGGCGACGGCCGGTCTTGCCGATGTACTTCTCGATGAGCTGAGCGAGCGACTTGCCGTTGTTCTTCATCGAAGCGTACAGGGCACCAAAGTCGTGGACGGCACCAAAGAAGATGCCGCCGACGAGGACCCAGAGCACGACGGGCAGCCAGCCAAAGGCCATGGCGACGATCGTACCCGTGACAGGGCCAGCACCGCAGATCGAGCTGAACTGGTGCGAAAACGCGGTGAAGGCGGAGACGGGCGAGAAGCTGTTGCCGTCCTTCATGCGCTTGGCCGGCGTGAGGGCCTCTTTGTCAACGCCCCACTTGTTGGCCAGCCAGCGGCCGTAGCCCAGATAGCCGCAGGCGAGCACCGCCGCGGCCACAACCATGAGCAAAACTCCGTTCATTACATTTCCTCCTCTAAAAAGAACTTCCTAGACATAAAAAATGAGGGCCGTCGGTTGCGCTCGACGGCCCTCATCTTCATCAGCCGCCCGTTATCGTACGGGCTAGCTGTATGTGCTAACCCGCATCAGATAATTACTACGCTGATAATGTTTAGCTGATGCGTGAACATGTCTAAGAAATCCTCTTCAATCATGATGTGAACGATCCGTGCGTGTTCACATCCCCCAGTGGTTGAAAAGGAGTATGAAACTTTAGTTACCTAAAGTCAACGCAAATATGTAATGAATTTTCCACTTTTTTTGATTTCTCGGTATAAAACGCCACTGACCTCGGACTTTACCTCACGACAGTTTTTGCATGAGAGATGCCCCTGAGAGCCGCGGGAGCCGGGCGGCGCATATGAACTTTCCTGCTCTACAGTCCTGCGCAAGACGGAAAGCACATTAAGTGCTTTCCTTTGCGTGCGGAACTC
>UQHV01000024.1 GCA_900540895.1 uncultured Collinsella sp.
CGAGCGGGGGCTCCTATCTTTTTAGTGCCCTCGGATTGGGTCATAGTGTCTGTCGTTGCCAAAACATCGGCGTTGCCTTGTCGCAAGTAGTCATCGGGGACGTTCTTTAATGACTAGTCGTTTAAGAACGTCCCCGATGACTACACTCAAAAAACGGTGCCCGTCGGCGATATTGCCGGCGGGCACCGTTGTCGTGTAGGTGGCTATGTCGTGTGGGCTGCTGTTGAACGTTCGGGCCCGTGCTCTACAGCGAGTCGATAAAGCGCTGTTGGGCGGCGCGTCCCGCCTCGTCCCACTTAAAGACGCCGGCGTTGTCGAGCACGTGGCCAAACACCACGCCGACCTCTTCGTGCAGGATATCGATGGCGTTGTCCGCCGTGAGCTCATCGGCGCGGCGGGCATAGACGTCCTCGGCCCATGCGGCGTGGCTGTGGCAAAGGTCGTCGCCCTCGAGCGCGGCGGCAAGGTCGTAGCTGGCATCGGCCTTGGCCGCCAGCAGGTGCTCGCGGACAGCGCCGAGCTCGGGGACCAAGCGCGGCGGTAAAATCGCCAGGCCCATGACCTCGATCAGGCCGATGTTCTCCTTCTTGATATGGTGGTACTCGGCATGCGGGTGGAAAACGCCCAGCGGATGTTCGTCGGTCGTGATATTGCAGCGAAGCGCCAGGTAGGCCTCGTAAATCTCGCCGCCGGCATTGCCGCGGGAGTCGACGCGGCGGATGACGGGCGTCACGGTGTTGTGCGCCACGCCATCGGCCGTGTGCGCGATGACGCCCACAGACTCATCGGTCCACTCGCGCCAGGCGAGGATAATCTTCTCGGCAGCGTCGAGCAGCTGGGCGCGGTCATGCGAGCGCAGGCGCAGCACCGAGAGCGGCCACTGCAGCACGGTACCGGTGACCTGGTCAAAGCCGGGCACGCTAAACTGCGAGACCTCGGCGGCATGCATCATGGGGAACTCGTGCGCACCGCCCTGGAAGTGGTCGTGCGACAGAATCGAGCCGCCCACGATGGGCAGATCGGCGTTGGAGCCAATAAAGTAGTGCGGGAACAGGTCGACAAAGTCGAGCAGGCAGGTCAGGCCCTTGCGGTCGACGTGCATCGGGCGATGCTCGGAGCTCATGGCAATGCAGTGCTCGTTAAAGTACGCGTACGGGCTGTACTGGAAGCCCCAGCGCTCGCCGTCGAGCTGGATGGGAATAACGCGCAGGTTCTGACGGGCGGGATGAGCGCCGCCGTCGGCTGCGGCGGAGCGTCCGGGGTAGCCCTCGTTCTCGATGCAGAGCTGACAGGCGGGATACTTCTCGCCCGTGTTTTTGGCGGCACCGGCTGCGGCAATATCGCGCGGGTCCTTTTCGGGCTTTGACAGGTTGATAGTGATCTCCAGGTCACCCCAGTTGGTGGGGGTGTTCCATTTGATATTGCGCGCGATGGCGGCGCGGCGCACGTAGCCGGCGTCGCAGCACAGACCGTAGAACCAGTCGGTCGCGGCGCGGGGCTCGTTGACGCCCATGCGGCCGTCGAACTCCTCGTTTACAACCGAAGGCCTCGGCATCAGCGCGCCCATGATGCGCATGGCGATGCGGTCGCGGCCCGACGCCGTGTCCTCGGCGGCGCCGTTGGCAACGGCGGCCTCGGCAAGCGCGGCGAGCGTGCCCTCCAGGTCAAAGTCAGGCAGGGTATCGGGGTGCAAGAGCGAGAGTTTCTCAACTTGGAGTGCCCAAGTCATGTCGAGTGCGGGGCCCGTGGCGCCGATGCACTCCAAAATGGTGTTGTATGCCCAGATGCGATCGTCCTGGCCGATCATCGATCGGTGGATAGCGTACTCGATCAGGTTCTGCGCGGCCTCGCGCACGTCAGTCATTACAGCCATGCCGCGTAAGCCCCCTTGTCAGAGATGGCGTAGTGACGGGCAGAGCCTTCGCCCAGCCAGCCGTTCATCTTGGCGATGAAGGTGTCGACCAGGTCGAGCGGCACGAAGGCCTGGATGGTGCCACCAAAGCCGCCACCGTGGATACGAACGGCGCCGCGGCCGTCGAGCACGTGCTCGGCCAGCGCCAGGGCATACATGGAAGGCTGCTCGGAGCCCAGCTTGGCAACGACATTCTGCAGGTACATGGCAGAGCTGGCGCCGGACTCGCGCGTCAGGACCAGGAACTGGTCGATGTCGCCGGCGTTCAGGGCTGCCCAGCGCTTGTCGACCAGGCCGTTCTCGTACCAGTAGTGAACGGCGCGCAGACAGGCACGGTCGCCCAGCTTGGCGCGCAGCTCGGGGAGCTTGGCGTCAAAGTCGGCAACGTCGACCTCGCACAGGCGTGCCTTGCCAAACTCGGCGGCGACGTCCTGCATCTCGCGCGGAACGGCGGCGTAGTCATCGGTGGCGGCCACGTGGTCGGCACCGACCTTAACGAGCACGAGCGCATAACCGTGATCCTCAAAGTTGAGCTCGAGCTTCTGGGTTTTAGGCTGAGCCTGATCCTCAAAGTCCATGTAGGCGAGGCCGCCCAAGCAAACGGCGGCCTGGTCCATCAGACCGCAGGGCTTGCCGTAATAGTTGTTCTCGGTGCGCTGGCTCATCTGGGCGAGCGCGACGGGCTCGATGGCGGGTGCGTCCCAGAGCGTCTCCATGGCGCGACCGTATGCCGCCTCGACAGCAGCGGAGCTCGAAAGACCGCCGCCCGAGGGGACGGAGCAGGTGAAGGCAAAGTCGAAGCCCTGGGGCTCAACGCCCAGAGAGGCGATTTCGTGGGCCATGCCGCGGACGAGGCTTGCGGACGTGCCCTTCTCGGACTCCTGAACGTCTAGCGTATCGAGCGTGATCTCAAACGTAGGATAGCCCTCGTCGGCGACGCGAACCTTGTTGGAATCGGTCGCCACGGCAATGCCGTCGACGGCGACATCGAGCGAGCCGGCGATAACGTGACCGCCCTCGTGATCGGTGTGGTTGCCGCTGATCTCGGAACGGCCGGGCGCGTGCACATAGAGCACCTGGCGATCGCCGATGGGGCCAAACTCCTCCTCAAACAGCTTGGTGAGCGTGGCGAGTGTCTTTTCGTCGGGGGTGGTCATGAGGGTCCTTTCCTTGGCGCATACTGACGAGTTTTCCGTCGTAGTGAGTACGTTAACAATCTGAAGTGGCATAAACTCAGCATCTACGATGCCGCACGTTACGGGCTATGTTAACGTACTCATAACACAACACTTATCACTTTTTGAGAATCTGGTAATCGGTAGAAATCCAGCCGTGAACGGTATTGCCGTATGGACTTATAGAGCAGAAGAGTTGCGGATTGAAAAAGTAGAGTACGTTAACATGCGTCCGACGATAGCGGGCTTCGGCGCGGGGCGTATTTCTGCCCGGGCCGGCATGCACGCTATTCAGATCTCGCGAGGGTGAAGGTGATCCTGTGGTAAGGCGCCCGTCCAACGATACAGGTACGCGTCCGGTCTCCATGGCCGACGTCGCCCGCGCTGCTGGCGTTTCGCAGCAGACGGTTTCGCGCGTTGCCAACGGCCTCCCTAACGTCAACGAGCAGACGCGCCAGCGCGTGCAAGCCGCCATGCAGGAGCTCGGCTTCCGTCCGAGTTATGCCGGTCGCTCGCTGCGCGACGGCCGTTACCATTCGGTCGGTCTGTGCGTCAACGATGTCACCAAGTTTGGGAACCTCTCAATGATCGACGGCATCGCCAGCGCAGCTCGCGAGCATAATTGCGCCATCACGCTGGTCGAGATGTCCAAGACCGAGGAATTCTCGCTTGCCGAGGCAACGCGTCGTATGGCCGCGCTGCCCGTGGACGGCATCATCATCGGCATGAGCCGTATGGCGCCCGATTTTGAGACGTTTGATCCGTTACCGGGTATCGGCACGGTTATCGTCACCATGTATGCGCACCCGCGGGTGACTACGGTCGACTCCGATCATTACGGCTGCTCGCTGTTGCTTATGGACCATCTGTTTGAGCTGGGGCACGAGCAGATTCGCTATATTGGCGGCCCGTCGTTCTCGGTCGACGAGCAATTTCGTCGCGCCGGTTGGCAGGATGCGCTCGAGCGTAAACACATCGAGCCGGCAGAGCCGCTCGAGGGCGACTGGTCTGCCAACAGCGGTTACGAGGCCGGCAGATATCTGGCCGAGCACGATCGCACCATGACGGCGATTTACGCGGCAAACGACCAGATGGCAAATGGCGCAATTGCAGCGCTGCGCGACAGCGGCTTGCGCGTGCCCGAGGACGTGAGCGTGGTGGGTGTCGATGACTCACTCGACGACTTTGTCGCGCATAACGAGCTCACGACCGTTCGATTCGACTTGCATCAGCGTGGGCGCGAGGTATTCGAGCATGCGGTTCCCGAGGCGGGTACGGCGGGCAAAACCGTTGCCATTCGCATTCCCGGTCAGCTCATCGTTCGACACACCACGGCAGCGCCGCGCGCATAGTTTTCGCAGGTCAACGGCTCGGCGTTGCATATCAATAACAATCGGTAAGGATGCCGGCAGATAGCCGTGACTATGAAGGCGAGTGCTATGATAGACGGGTTCATTTGTCTATCTAGGAGGCTTTGCCTGATGGAGATCACCAAGGATATCCGCTACATTGGCGTTGACGATCATGACATCGACCTGTTCGAGGGCCAGTACGACGTGTCCGAGAACGGTATGGCATACAACAGCTACGTTATCTTGGGCGAGAAGATCGCTGTCGCCGATTCGGTCGATGGCGGATTTGTCGACGAGTGGCTCGGCAACCTCGAGACCGTACTCGACGGCCGCACGCCCGACTACCTGGTCATCCATCACATGGAGCCCGATCACTCCGCCGGCATCGCCGCCTTTATGGAGCGCTATCCCCAGGCGCAGATTGTGGCAAGCATGGGCGCCTTCCGTATGATGGTCAACTACTTTGGCACCGACTTCCCCGAGCGCAAGATGGTTGTCAAAGAGGGCGACGTGCTTGATCTGGGTGGCCACAGCCTGACCTTTGTCGGCGCCCCCAACGTTCACTGGCCCGAGGTACTCTTCTCCTACGAGGCTACCGACAAGGTGCTCTTTAGTGCCGACGGCTTTGGCAAGTTTGGCGCCAACGACATCGAGGATCCGGAAGGGTGGGCCTGCGAGGCGCGCCGTTACTACTTTGGCATCGTGGGCAAGTTCGGCAAGTTTGTGCAGGCCGTGCTCAAGAAGGCCGCCGACCTGGACATCCAGATCATCTGCCCGCTTCATGGCCCCGTGCTGACCGAGAACCTGGGCTACTACCTCGACACCTACAACACCTGGTCGAGCTATCAGCCCGAGGATGAGGGCATCACCATTGCCTACGCGAGCGTCTACGGCCATCTGAAGGCTGCCGTTGAGGAGCTTGCATCTGCGCTCGAGGCTCGCGGCCAGAAGGTCTCCGTTTTTGACTTGGCTCGCGACGACATGGCCGAGGCCGTTGAGGATGCGTTCCGCTATGACCGTCTGGTGCTCGCTTCCATCACCTATCAGGGCGAGATCTTCCCGTTCATGAGCACCTTTATCCATACGCTTGCCGAGCATGCCTACCAGAACCGTACCGTGGCGCTTGTCGAGGCCGGCTCCTGGGCGCCCGCCGCTGCCAAGGTTATGACCAAGGAGCTCGAGGGCATGAAGGACATCACCCTGACGCAGAACAAGGTGACCGTGCTAGGTTCGCTCAGCGACGCATCGCGCGCCCAGATTGAGGCCCTCGCTAACGAGCTCTCCAAGTAGCGATACGCTCACGTTTAACGCTCAAACCACCACAAAGGTGCCTTTGTGGTGGTTTTTGTTTAAGCGCTGGCGATGAGGAGATTTGGGCGGGCGTTGTCGACGATCTCGGCGATTGAGGTGGCGACGGCGTGATCGGGGTCACGGTCCATCACGATGGCGTTGACGTCGGTCAGCTCGGCAAAGCGGTACATGCCGCGTCCGTTGACCTTACTGGCGTCCATGAGGGCGACACTTTGACGGGCGGCACCGACCATAGCCGCTTTGGTCTCGGCCATCTGCGGAAAGTCGGTCGTAAAGCCGCAGCCGGGAACAAAGGCGCCGGGGCACATGACGGCAAGGTCGGCGTGGACCATTTGGAGCGCTTGCATGGTAAGTGGGCCGTACAGATAGCGATGACCTTTGCGCAGTGCCCCGCCCAGCATGACGACATCGACTGAGGGCATGCTCTCGTCGATGTAATCGGCAATGGTAATGTCGGCCGTGATGACGGTGATGCCATCGCGCTGGTCGAGGAGCCGGACAAACTCGAGCGCTGTGGTGCCCGAGTCGACGAGCAGCGTGTCGCCGTCATTGACGAGTTCGATGGCGCTTTGTGCGATGGCCTGCTTGGCGGCGACATTGACGTTGATGCGGCGATCCTGGGTGGATACGGTCAGTCGCTTCTGGAGCGACACGGCGCCGCCATGCGTGCGGCGCAGCTTGCCGGACTCGGCGAGCGCGTCTAGGTCGGCGCGGGCGGTAACGGAGGACACGCCAAAGGTCTGGGCGATTTCTGCTACCTGCACCGAGGCGTTATGTTCGAGCATTTCCATAATGGCGGCACGACGCTCATCGGCGAAAGCTCGGGTTGTTGCATGGGCCATATCCGCTCCATCATCGTCTGAAATTTGCAGGAATTGTGTTGAGTCTATTTTCGTTCATTTTCTTTTTAAGTAAGAAAACGCCTTTCGATTACTTACTTTTTCTATAAAAGAAAGACCTCGAACGCCCAAAATTCAATATCGAACACGCCCACTCGGCTCCAATTCCTTCCGTTTACTTTTCAAAAACGGCTGTATTGACCTGCATGGGCTCAATATCTCGCACGTGCAAAGCCGCTGAATTTCATACAATAAGTGCAGCAAAACACAAGGTAAAACGCCTTGTGAACAACTACGCCCGATGTCCAGATGCGGGCGAGGGAGAGGAGCAAACGCTCATGGCACTTGTTACCACCGAAAAGATGCTCAAGGACGCTCAGGCCGGCCACTACGCCGTCGGCGCGTTCAACGTCGAGAACCTCGAGTTTGTTATGGCCGTTCTGGCCGCTGCCGAGGAGACCAAGTCCCCCGTCATCATGCAGACCACCCCGGGCACCATCAAGACCGCTGGTCTGGACTACTTCTACGGCATGGTCAAGGCTGCCGCCGAGCGCGCTTCCGTGCCCGTCGCTCTGCACCTCGATCACGGCGATGGCTTTGACCGCTGCATGCAGGCTTTCCGCACTGGCTACACCTCTGTCATGATCGACGGTTCGCACGAGTCCTTCGAGGACAACATTGCCCTGACCAAGTCCGTCGCCGACGCTGGCCGCGCCATGGGCGTGCCCGTCGAGGCCGAGCTCGGCAAGGTTGGCGGCAAGGAGGACGACGGTCCCGCGGTTGAGGGCGAGAGCCCCTACACCGATCCGGCCGAGGCCAAGGAGTTCGTCGAGCGCACTGGCTGCACCTCCCTCGCTATTGGCGTTGGCACCAGCCACGGCGTGTACACGAGCGATCCGCACATCGAGCAGTCCGTGGTCAAGGCCATCCGCGACGCCGTCGACGTGCCGCTGGTTCTGCACGGTACCTCCGGTGTGCCCGATGAGCAGGTTGCCGAGGCCGTGAAGAACGGCATCTGCAAGGTCAACTACGCCACCGAGCTGCGTCAGGCCTACACCAAGGGCTTCATGGCCTACATGGCCGAGAACCCCGCCTGCTTCGATCCCAAGAAGCCGGCCAAGGAGGGCATGCGCGAGATCACCGAGCTGGTTAAGATCCGCATGACCAACCTCAACTCTGTGGGCAAAGCAGAGTAACAGCAAGGGTACTCCGACTCGCTACATATCCCGGGGAGGGACGAGGGCTTAGTTCCCCAATCGTCCTCGGGCATGCAAAAAGCCTCGCTGCGCACTTCGTGCGGCGAGGCTTTTTGCCCCCTGCGGAAAGATTGGGGAACTAAACCCTCGTCCCTCCCAGGTTGACCTACTCGAGGTCGTCGCCCTTGTGGCGTTAGGGCGGAAAATAATAAGAAGCCTTCGCGCTGCGGAATGATTTTGGAAACTAAGTGCGGGGGCCCGCCCAAGCTGTCCTGTTCAATCGCCCTTGTGGCGTTAGGGCTGAAAGGGTGGGGCGCGTGGGTTATTTGGTTGTTAGGGTTAGTAGGTCGTTGGGGGTTTTGAGGTTGTAGGTGGCGTTTGGGATATCTTGGTGTGATCCCCATGCTGCTCGGGCAAAACTGACCCCTGCTGAAGTTGCGCATTGTTCGTCGTAGACGGTGTCGCCAACGTAGACGACGTTGCCAGGATTCGCGCCCGCACGTCGGAGATATTCGAGCATGGGTGCGGGTGCGGGTTTATGTTCGGTTGTGTCTTCGACAAGGATGATGTGCTCAAAATACTTATCGAAACCAAGGGGTGCAATTTCTTTTGCGTATTCGTCGCGCGCACGTGAGGAGACGATGCCAAGTTTGCAGCCGCTATCGGCGAGCGTTGCGATGACTTCAAGCAAACCTGGAAACACGCTGATGGCGCTTTTAAAGCTGGCGGCAACTTGGCACCAGCGATTCAGCGTTGCCTGCGAGTAGATCCCAAGTTTCTCAAGGGCGTTCTTGCCGGGTATGCCGAGGGCAAATTCAAGCTCGTGTCGGGGGAGCGTTTTGCCGGTTTCTTCTTGGATAATCTGGCCAAGCGATGACAGCACGCTTTCTTCTGTATCTGCCAATGTCCCATCAACGTCAAACACGATATAGTCAAAGTACTTCATATAGTAGCTCCTATCCGTTGTTTGCCTGCAAGTTTGATGCAGTGACAGAAGAAGGGCTAGCGGGATTTCTGCCTGGTACTATCGAGATTCTGCCTCGCTGCTCGATAGCTCGAAGGAGTGCATCCCATTTGTTCTTTAAATACCTGGCCAAGATGGCTTGCTGTTATAAATCCGCATTGGCGCGCGACTGTCTGGACCGTTCGCGTGGTGTGTGCCAAAAGTTCGCAAGCACGGTTTACGCGGTATGCGCGCAGATATGCCGCCGGGGTCGTTCCTGCGCAAGCTTCGATAATGCGGTAACACTCTCTTTCGCTTACGCCGGCTGCAGATGCCATCTGGGGCACATCTATAGCGGCTGCATAGTTTGCGCGGATATAGTCCAGGATTGCCTTGAACTGTACGTCGCGGTTGGTCATCCAAGAGGCGTTGTCGGAGGAAAAGAGCGGTTCGGCCTTGGCGTAAATCTGAATCCAGAGCTCTGACAAGCTATTCCGAAGCGCCATCTCGTTCTGCGGCCGTTGAAGGTCGTGGCTAAAGGAGCTCTTCAGCAAATCGATAAAGGGCATATCGTCGGGATTGGTGGGCGACCATTTGAGCACATCGACGCCTCGACATTGAAGCAGTGGGTTGATGTAGCGCTTTTGGAGACGTCCCGCGGGATCGCCGAGCATCGACGGCTGAAAGATATGCAGCATTTGAATGGCTGGCGCCGAATTGGGTGATTGCAGCGTGCTGTGCAAAACGCCGCCGTTGATAAAGCCGGCGGACCCTTCCTCAAAGCGTACGTGCTCATGAGCCGCGTGCGTTCGATAGTCAATCGCTCCCTGCTCCATGTAGAAAAGCTCAACTTCGGAATGCCAGTGCCAGGGGACGGAATTGCCCGGATAGCGAGCGAATTCTGCGCGTTCGGCAATATAGGGCCAGTCTTCGGCGGTCTCGGGAAACGCTTCCTCGCGTCCTCCGCGGTGCAATTCTATGTGATCCATGTTTCGCATGGCATCAGTATAAAGCGCAATGGGCTTAGATTGCTCTTGCCTGTTCGGGGAACGCCTTGTCTAGGGATGCTTGGAGCTTTTCGAAGGATGCTCGTAAGTTGAGGCTCTGATCGGCTGAGCGCTTGGTTTTTGTGGTGGGGGAGTCGAGGAGGCCGTTTCTCTGTGTCGGGGGGAAGGAGAAAAGGTTTGCATGTTTTAGGGATGGCTGCTGTGCTGCGTCATTGGAAGAATGCATGCTTTTGCGGCCTCCTCGATATCCACCAAAAGGATGCGCTCGGGGTTTGCTGCTAGGTCCCGTGCGCTGGCTACATTATGCCGCGGCTGCCGCAAAGAAGCGCTAAAGAAAGGCTTAACCTGGTTTGGTGTTACGATGAAACCGCAGGTCAGAGGTATCGAGTAACACTCTTGAAAGGTTTTGGGCTTAAGGGCTTTCTAAGGTTTGTGACGTGGATGTGGCTCGCCTGTGTGGGGCGTGTGAATGCTCGCTGTTAGCGCTGCGGCTCTGCAGCCCGTACCTGCTCGATGACCTTTTCCATCGTGGCGTCGATGCGATCTTTTTTGAGCTCGCATTCCCAGATAGTTATGGGCGTCCAGCCCATTTGAGTGAGTGCTGCCACGGCAGCGTGGTCACGCTCGACGTTGCGACGGAACTTTGCCTCCCAAAACTCAACATTGCGCTTGGGCTGGCTCGGATTGCACTTAGGGCAGCGATGCCAAAAGCAACCGTTGACGAAGATGGCGATCTTGCGCCCGGGGAAGGCGATGTCGGGCTTGCCGGGAACCTTCCATTCCAAGCGATAACCCGTAAGGCCCGCTGCCCGCAGGCGCTGTCGTACGAGCAGCTCGGGCTTGGTGTTGGCGCGCTTGTTGCCCTTCATGGACTTTTTGATGGCGGCGCGACGGCGCACCAGTTCGCGCTCGTCGGCGGAAAGGTCCGAGGTGTCGATGCCGTCCAGCAGGCCGGGCTTGGGGCGCTTTTTGCTGCGGCGCTTAGGTTTGCGCTTGGATTTGGCGGCAGGCTCGTCAGCCGTGGCGGTCTCGGCGTCGTTGGTGCTGCCGTTGGCCTCAAGCCGGTCTTCCTTTAGCTCAATCAGTGCATCGATAAGCCCCTTGTCGGCGGGCATCCACTCCACCGTGGCAAGCGAGGTGCGTGGAATCCAGCGGATATCGAGCTGACGGTCGTGCTTCTGGGGCTCGCCGGACTCTTTAGCCAGCGAGCAGTAATAGCACTCCATTGAGAGATGAAAATCGGGGTAGTCATACTCAACGGTGTAAAAATCACGCAGGTTGGTAACGTTTACCTGCAGCTCTTCCATAAGCTCGCGGCGCACGGCGTCTTCGGGTGTCTCGCCGCGCATGAGCTTGCCGCCTGGGAACTCCCATAGTCCCTGCATGTCGCCGTAGCCGCGCTGCACGGCAAGCAGCTCGTCAGATCCATCCTTGCGAATGATCCCGGCGGCAACATGAACAGTCTTCAACAGGAGCCCTCTCTCAACATCAACACGTGGCAGGCTAGCTACCCCTACCTTACGCAACGGTAAGGCAAGCGTAAGCCATATCGATGGTAGCCGACTCGGCTCCTTGCGACTATAGATGCCGTAGACTAATCGCAAGAAAGGACTCGGTATGCAAACCACGCAAACGGCGACCCCGGTACTGGAGGTCGCGCATCTCGAAAAGGTATATGGAGCACTGGGCAACGTGACCCGCGCGCTCAACGATGTCAGCTTTACCGTCAACCGCGGCGAATTCGTCGGCATCATGGGCGCCTCGGGCTCGGGCAAGTCGACGTTGCTCAACTGCGTGTCGACCATCGATAGCGCCACGAGTGGCACCATCCGCATCAACGGCCAGGACGTGACGCGCATGAAGCAGGCCAAGCTTTCGCAGTTCCGCCGCGAGGAGCTGGGCTTTATCTTCCAGGACTCCAACTTGCTCGATACGCTCACGGCGCGCGAGAACATCGCCCTGCCGCTCACCATCGCCCGCACAAACTCGGCAGAGATCTCGACCCGCGTGCAGGACGTGGCCGCGCGCCTGTCCATTAGCCAGGTGCTCGACAAGTATCCCTACCAGATGTCCGGTGGCCAGCAGCAGCGCGTTGCCGCGGCTCGCGCGCTCGTCACCGACCCCACCATGATCATGGCCGACGAGCCCACCGGCGCCCTCGATTCCAAGAGCGCTCGCCTGCTGCTCGAGAGCCTGGAGGCCCTTAACCGCCGCCTGCGCGCCACCGTGCTCATGGTTACGCACGACAGTTTTGCCGCCAGCTACACGAGCCGTGTGCTGTTTATTCGCGACGGCAAGATCTTCACCGAGCTGCGCCGCGGCGACACCGACCGCCGAGAGTTCTTCGACCGCATTATGGAGGTCGTTGCCATGATGGGCGGTGAGGGCTCCGATGCTCTGTAAACTCGCTTGGGGCAACGTCCGCCGCGCCGGCCGCGATTACCTCGTCTACTTGCTGACGCTCACCCTAGGCGTCACGGTCTTCTATGCCTTTAACACCATCTCGATGCAGGTCGACATCGCCGGAATCGATGAAAAGGGCTTGGCGCAGGTAATGGGCAGCATGCTCGGCGACCTGACGTACTTTTTGGCCGGTGTCATGGCCTTTTTGATGGTGTATGCCAATAACTTCATCATGAAACGCCGCAAAAAGGAGTTTGGCCTGTACCAGGTGCTCGGCATGGGGCGCGGGCGCGTCGCCACGATCATGGCGCTCGAGACCGTGATAGTATCGGTCGTGGCCTTTGTCGTCGGCATTGTGCTGGGTGTGGGACTCTCCCAGCTCATGACGTTCTTTACGGCCTCGCTTTTTAAGACACAGATCGCCAATTTCCACTTCTTTTTTTCGGTGCATGCGTTCAACCTGACCCTTGCCTGCATGCTCGTAATGTTTGTGCTCACGCTACTGCTGAACCTTCGTGCCGTGCGTCGTACCAAACTCATCGAGCTTATGGGTGCCGAGCGTCGCAACGAGAGCATCAAGACACGCAACCCCTGGATCGCGATTGCCATCTTTGCCGTGGGCGTGGTGCTTGTGGGCGTGGCCTATTACCGTCTGCTACGTGATGGGTTCCCGCTAACCGCGACGGACAGCAAGCTGCAAGAGGCCATGAACCAGTTTGGTATTACGACCGCTATGGTTACCGTGGGCACCTTTGCCCTGTTCTGGGGACTCTCGGGCATGCTCATCAAGCTGCTGCAGAGCCTGCGCGGCGTGTATTGGCGCGGCCTCAACATGTTTACCGTGCGCCAGCTTGCGGCCAAGGTCAACACGGTGTGCTTTTCGATGGGCGTCATCGCGATGCTCCTGTTTTTGGCCATCACCTCGGTGACGTGCGGTATGTCGATTGCCAACGTGATGAACGAAAACCTGGAGCGCTATAACCCTGTAGACGTGTCTCAGACGTATGTCTATTACACGCCCGATACGTTCGACTACTACAAAGAGTACGTCAATCCGTCTGATGAAGCCGATCGCATGGTGCCGGCCGATACAACGGTCGATTTGTACCCCGCATGGCACGGCAGGGACAGTTCGGCGGACAACAACGACGAGACCGGCAAGAAGGTCGATATCGCCGATGTTGCCGGTGAGCATGTGCAGATCGATTCGTATCTGAGTTACCCGTTTGGCGGCTCGAATCCTTCGGTGACCCCAAGTGAGATGTGCAAGATCATGGGCGAAAAGCTTCCCAAGGCGTTCGGGGGTAGCAATGCCGATACGATGGGTCTGTTTGTGACGCCGGCGAGCCAGTACAACAAACTGCGTCAGATGATGGGTGAGGAGCCGGTGCACATCGGTCACGACCAGTATCTGCTCACGTGTGATATGGGCGGCGAGCTGGTCGACCTGTACACCAAGTATATGGCTGGTGGCCATGCCCTTACCTTGGGCGGGCATACGCTCAAGCCCGCAACCGATAAGTCGGACGAAGATACGGCGGCCATCGCCAACTCGGCGATGGGCAGTAATCCGGGTACCGTCGTCGTTGCCGACGAGCTGTTGTCCCAACTTAATCTGCAGCCGTATTCCAGTAGCCTGCTCGTTAACTACAAACAGGGGATGGATACGACCGAGGCAGACGAGAGCATTAAATACACTCTGCTCGACGATCTGCTCGTTGACGGCAAGAAGCCGGGGTCGTGGGGAACCTTCATCACACGCTCCGAGATGTACACGCAAGCAGCGCAAATGAACGGTCTTATTAGCTACCTAGCCATCTACATCGGCTTTGTATTGGTCGTTGCATGCGCGGCGATTCTGTCGATCCAGCAACTCTCCAACGTGGCCGATGGCAGCCGCAGCTATCGTGTGCTGGCACAGATCGGCTGCGACGACCGCCAGATTCGCCATTCGGTGATGGCGCAGCAAGCGGTATTCTTCCTGTTCCCGCTGGCAGTGGGCCTAGCGCACTCCTTTGTGGCACTTAAGGTGATCATCGAGCTGGTGAGCATATTCGGAAATATGAGCATCGGCGGCACCGTGGGCCTCACCTGTGCGATCTTCCTGGCAGCCTATGGTGGCTACTTCCTGGTGACGTACCTCATGAGCGCCGGCATGGTACAAGCTGCCATCGCCACCCGCTACAGCGAGTAGCAGACGGGCAAAACCGTCGCAAAACCAACGCAAACAACCGCCGCGGAGGGAGTCGGCCCCCTTCCGCGGCGGTTTTTTGCCTTTCCGGTACGCCTCAGATGCAAGTGAGTAGACTTTTTTGGATCTGCCGAGCACATCGCGACAAATGCTCGGTAAAACCGCAGGTCAGCGCTGTGGCGATTTGGGGTGTGCTCGGCTTCCTGCAAGAAGTCTACTCACTTGGTTTTTGCTGCTAGAAGACCGCCGCGAGGGAAGGCAACTCCCTCGCAGCGGCCGACGTTTGTCCAGATAAAACCTGCCAAAATAAACCTGTCCCTTTTTGGCAGGTTATCGCTTCCAAAAGTGGAGGATCAACGTCGTGCGGTTTTGCTGCTCGGTTTTGACCAGGATGTTGTGGATGTGGGTCTTGACGGTGCCCACGGCAAGGAATAGCTCGTCAGCGATCTCTTGGTTCGATTTGCCCAGCACAACCAGACGCATAACTTCGGTCTCACGGTTGGAGAGCTTGTAGGCGTTGCGATAGAAGGGCATCTGCTCTTCGATGTGTCGATCAAGATCGCTGACGTTCTTTTCCTCGGGCGCCTCCTGCATGCGGATTGAAAGCACGTGGTAGGAGTAGATGATCAGCAGAATCGCAAAGTAGCAGGCAAAGACGTTTTCGCTAAAGTTGCGCTCGGACAGATATAGTTGCAGCCAAGAGGGCGCCAGACTCATGGGGACAATCAGAATGTTGTAGAAATCCTCGGCAACGATGCAACCGACCAGAATAGCGCCGATAATCAGGTGCTTTTGTTGGTTGTTAACGCGTGCCTTCAGCTCGACTTGTGTGCTCTTGCGTGCCGTCCAAAAGATATATAGCCCCACGAAAACAAGGAATACCTGACGCATCGTGTAGTAGAGCCATTGATGAATGGGGCCGTAGGGGACAGCGACGATAATCAGCAGCTCGCTCAGCAAGAACGTTGCGACGGGAATGACAAACTGCTTTTTTGAATGCTTGTCGAGCAAATCCATGGCAATGAGCCAGATAAAAGCTTGTGAAGCGGTCGCCACAAGGGTCCGCAACACAGGCATGGTAATTGAGTAATAGTCGCTGGCTGGAAAACTCTGGTTTTGCAACGTGTATTCAAAAAAGAAGATCTCGGTCATCTCGATGGCATAGCAAATAAAAACGCCGCTGCCATAGATAAAGAAGCGTCGACGAGACGAGGCATAGGCGGCAAGCGAAAGCACTGCCGTCACAATACAGATCACGAGTATCGCTAGGGTATAGAAGAACATCAGGGTGTTCATCTGCCACCGTCCCATCTCATTTCATCTATGGCCGAGCCCTGTATACCTTGTGGGATATAGACGTCTCAACCCTTCGTTCCATTGCGGATTAGGCGCCGAGATACAGCATAGCCGTATACCGTTCGCGGTTCTAGATAGTAAACCCCCTGCAAGCTGGCTACCTGCGGGTTTATATTGGTTTAGAGGGGATGTAACTCCGTGAACGGTCTTTAATCCCGAATAAACTAGGTAAAAATTGCATACGGGTGAATGATGGTCTTGTCAACACGAGGCGTGATGTTCGAGCGCCTCATAGCAATAGTCGGCACGACCGGCGGAAAGGAATCGACATGGCGCTGCCTAAGGATTTCATCGACACCAACGACTTCACCAAAGAGCAGATCCTGGCTATCGAGGATCTTGGCCTGGCAATGAAGAAGGCCATCAAGGTTGACGGCTATTATCCGCACCTGCTCCGCAACCAGAGCCTTGGCATGATCTTCCAGCAGGTTTCCACCCGCACCCGTCTTTCCTTCGAGACCGCCATGTGCGACCTCGGCGGCCATGCTCAGTTCTATGGCCCTGGCACCATTCAGCTCGGTGGCCACGAGTCCCTGGGCGACACCGCTCGCGTCATGGGCGACCTGCTCGACATCATGATGGCTCGCGTTGACCGTCACAAGGACGTCGTCGGCCTCGCCAAGGGTTCCGCTGTGCCCGTCATCAATGGCATGTCCGAGTTCAACCATCCCACGCAGGAGATGGGCGACCTCATGACCATGCTCGAGAACCTCCCCGAGGGCAAGAAGATCGAGGACTGCACCCTGGCCTTCATCGGCGACGCCACCCAGGTCTGCGTCTCCCTCATGTTCATCGCTTCCAAGGTCGGCATGAAGTTTGTCCAGTTTGGACCTAAGGGCCACCAGATCCCCGACGGCGGCCTACACGTTGGCACCGTCGAAGAGCGCGCCGAGTTCGGCAAGCAGATGATGGCCATCGCCGAGGAGAACTGCAAGGTCTCCGGCGGCTCTGTCGTCATCTCCGACGACATCGAGTGCATCAAGGGCGCCGACTTCATCTACACCGACGTGTGGTATGGCCTGTACGACGAGGAGGTCTCGGGCGAGAACTACATGGACGTGTTCTATCCCAAGTATCAGGTCACCATGGACATGATGAACTTCGCCGGCCCCAACTCCAAGTTCATGCACTGCCTGCCGGCCACCCGCAACGAGGAGGTCGTCGACGAGGTCATGGACGATCCCGAGCGCTCCCTGTGCTGGGTCGAGGCCGAGAACCGCAAGCACTCCATCCGTGCTCTCCTTGCCGCCCTGGGCAAGCGCACCCCGCTCAACGACGAGGGTGTCGAGTACTCCGCCAAGGCTGAGCTCCACGCCGCTCTCGAAGCTCTCGAGCAGCTCTAAGCCTTAAGCCTGCTAAACGCACGTTTGCGGGCGGCGGATGCTCGTCTCCTGTCGCCCGCTCACCGAGGCCCAAGCAATTGCCTTAATACCTTAGGGCCTCGGATCTGTCCAAGACTGAGCGAAGGAGCTCATCATGAGCGACGGAAAGAAAAAGCTTTCCTTTTTGACGGTCATTTCGACCATCATCTGCGTCGTCTTCGTTTGCGAGGCCGCCGCTCCTGCTGCTGCCATTGGCAACCAGCAGTTCTTCTGGTGGATCTTCCTGATCCTGACCTTCCTGCTTCCCTACGGCATGGTTGTTGCCGAGCTCGGTACCACCTATGACGGCGAGGGCGGCATTTACGACTGGGTACGCGATGGCCTGGGCGACAAATGGGGCGCCCGCATCTCGTATTACTACTGGGTCAACTACCCGCTGTGGATCGCCTCGCTGGCTACCATGTTCCCCGACATTTTGGGCATGGTCTTTGGCGTCGAGTTCAACTTGATCGCCAAGATGGGTATCGATCTTGCCTTTGTGTGGATCGTCTACCTCATGGGCCGCTCCAAGGCGGCCGACTCCGAGTGGGTCCTTAACGGCGGCGCCATCATCAAGGTCGCCGTCGCCGTTATCGTTGGCGCTTTGGGCATTTGGTATGCCATGGAGAACGGTTTTGCGAACGACATGTCCGCTGCCACCTTCCTGCCCGAGCTCACCAACACCAACGCTCTCGGCTACCTGTCGATCATCATCTTTAACTTCATGGGCTTCGAGGTCATCTGCACCATGACCGACGACATGGCCGATCCCGCTCGCGATATCCCCAAGGCTATCATCGTCGGTGGCCTGTCCATCGCCGTGATCTACCTGTTCGCTGGCTTTGGCATCGGCGCTGCGGTGCCGGCCGATTCCATCGACCCCGACTACGGCATGATCGTCGCAGTCCAGACCATGGTGGGCGACTCCATGATCTTCAAGGTCATCTGCATTGCCTTCCTGATCACCCTGTTCGCCAACATGGCTGCCTGGTCCTTCGGCGTCAACTCTGTTGCTCGCTATGCTGCCGAGCACGGCAACATGCCCAAGGTCTTCGCCTCGATGATCTCGGATGACGACATGCCCAACGGCGCCAACCTGGTCAACGCCATCGTTGCCTCCCTGGTGCTGTGCCTGCAGCTCGTGCCCATCGACGCCATCTCCAACGGTGTCTTCTGGATGCTCTTCGGCACCTCCGTCGTCTTCCTGCTGCTCACCTATATCCCGATGTTCCCGGCGTTCCTCAACCTTCGTAAGAACGACCCCAACCGCGAGCGCATCTTCACGTTCCCGTTTAAGGGTGCCATGATGAAGGTCATGCTGGCCATCCCTTGCATCGAGCTGATCCTGGCCATCGTTGCAACGCTGATTCCGTTCTCAGTCGATGAGATTGGCGATAAGGTCCCGATGATCGTTATCTTCATCGTGCTTTTGCTTATTGGCGAGGTTGTCCGCGTCGTCAGTGCTAAGGGTCGCGAGACCGAGTACAAGGGTCTCACCCCCGAGCTGGCTGCTCAGCGCCTGGCTGAGGAGGCTGCCGAGGCCGAGGAGAACTAAAGCACCCGGATTCGGGGCTCCAACCCTCCTCGCGTACCAAAGTACGCTTCGTCGGGCTTGTCGCTCCCGACTCCGGGCACTCTAGCCTCTTCGGGGGCGTGCCCAAAGCGACAAATTTGCTAACCATTCCCTGGGGCGGGTGCGAGCGATAGCTCCGGTAACCACCGCCCGCCCCAATTTCTCTTTCGTATCCTTCGTGCGTATGTCTCCGCGCACTTGGCTACGTCGTCGCTCGCCGGTGCGACTCCGTGAAAACCGGTACCGGGCGCCCCGACCTTTGCCGGGGAACGGGCGCCTACCATCTCTTGGTTTTAGGCTGCGGGTAACCCGCCCGCAGCAAGCGATCGTTCGATTTGGAGGAAATCTTATGCGTACGATCACCGAGTCCGAGTCCACCCCCAAGGCCGACGGCTTCTTTATGCCCGCTGAGTTCGCCCCGCAGGATCGCGTGTGGATGGGCTGGCCCCACCGCACCGACACCTGGGCCCACGGCGCCAAGCCGGCTCAGAAGCAGTATGCCGCCATCGCCCGCGCCATCGCCGAGTTCACCCCGGTTACCATGTGCGCCAACCAGGTCGACTATGCCAACTGCAAGGCCGTCTTCGAGGAGGACGAGAACGTCACCGTCATCGAGATGACCACCGACGACGCCTGGTTCCGCGACACCGCCGCCACCTACGTCATCAACGGCAAGGGTGAGAAGCGCGCCAACCACTGGCACTTCAACGCCTACGGCGGTCTCGTCGACGGCCTCTATTTCCCGTGGGACAAGGACGAGCAGATCGCCCTTAAGATGGCTGAGCTCTCCGGCTGCCGTCGCTATCGTCCCGATGACATGATTCTCGAGGGCGGCTCCATCACCGTCGACGGCGAGGGCACCCTTGTCGTGACCGACCAGTGCCTGCTTTCCCCGGGCCGCACCTGCTCTGCGGTTCTGGAGGAGGAAGAGGATCCCGAGTCCATCTGGCCCAAGTACCACAAGAAGTTTGAGCCCTGGAGTGAGGAGCTTCGTGCCTACATGGACGAGCACCTCAAGGATTACCTGGGTGTCGAGAAGGTCATCTGGGTCAAGGAGGGCATCGACCCCGAGGAGACCAACGGCCACATCGATGACGTCGCTACGTTCATCGCCCCGGGCGTCATGGCCTGCATCTGGACCGACGATCCCGAGTATCCGTTCTACGAGCAGTGCCACGCTGCCTACGAGACCCTCTCCAACGCCGTTGACGCTAAGGGCCGCAAGATGAAGGTCTACAAGCTCTGCATGCCCGTGAACCCGCTGTTCATGGACCAGGCTTCCTGCGACACCATCGACGCCGACGAGAACGCCGAGCCGCGCGTCCCCGACGAGCCGCTGATCGCCTCTTACATGAACTACCTGGTCACCAACCACGGCGTTATCGTCCCGCAGTACGGCGACGAGAACGACCAGCTGGCCGTCGACACGCTCCAGAAGATCTACGACGAGGTCTGGGGCGAGGGCGTCTACAAGTGCGTCGGCGTTCAGTCCGAGCAGGTCGTCTTCGGTGGCGGCAACATCCACTGCATTACTCAGCAGGAGCCGTCCGCTTAATCGTCTGACTTTCCGAGGCACCCCATCTCGCCGCTCAAACCGTCGCTCGCGTACCAAAGTACGCTTCGCTCCTCTTTCGCGGCGACCTGGGGCACCTCGAAAACCCAGCCGATCAATCGGACAATCGGCGAATCGAACCATCTTGGGGCATTGATGGTCGGCTTGCCCGATGTCTTGGTCGGTTGGGTTTTCTTTGGGCACTCCGTTGCCTCCACTTCGGAGTGCCCTTTTCTTTGATTGAGTACGCGTCTGGCCTGGGATTTTTTGCGGGTTAGGCCAATTGTTCGCTTGAATTTCCCAGGTCAGACGCGTCTTCAATTGCCGAAAGTTATCGGTCGTGAACGCGACCGTTTTGATCGGAGTATCTATGTACCAGCGTATCGTTATCTACACGCGCCTGTTCCGCGAGCGTTGGTCCAACAATTGCATCCTCTCTTCTCTTTGGGATGGCACCTGCACCGGTGACGCGGCCTGCAACCCTACCTTGGGCTGCGCCTTCGGTACAGATGCCATCCTTTTTGCTGTAGGGGGAGCGTGTCGTGGCAGGTAAAAAGTTCTCCCTGTTCGAGGTCATCCTCTCGGTTATCTGCGTTGTCTTTACCATCGAGGCGGCCGCTCCGGCATCTGCCATGGGTAACGTGCAGTTCTTCTGGTGGATCTTCCTCATCATTACGTTTTTGCTTCCCTATGGCCTGGTGGTGGCCGAGCTCGGTACGGCGTTTGATTCCGAGGGCGGCCTGTACGATTGGGTTCGCCTGGGCTTGGGCGACCGTTGGGGCGCCCGCTGCTCTTGGTGCTACTGGGTTAACTTTCCGCTGTGGGTGGCAAGTATCGCCTGCATGTTCCCCAGTGTCATTAATGCGGTGTGGGGTATCGAGTTTTCACTCGGGATCCGAATCGCCATCGAGATTGTCTTTGTGTGGGGCGTCACGGTCATGGCAATGCAGCCGGTGGCCGAGGCAGATTGGGTCATGGACGGCGGCGCCGTCATCAAGGTGCTCATTACCGCTGTGGTGGGAATCGTCGGCATTTGGTTTGCCTGCAATAACGGCTTTGCCAACGACATGTCGTTTAAGACCTTCATTCCAGATCTGGGCGACACCAATTCGTTGACGTACCTATCGATTATCCTGTTCAACTTTATGGGCTTCGAAGTGGTCGCGACCTTTGCCAGCACGATGAAGAACCCGTCGCGTGATATCCCCAAGGCGGTTATTGCCGGTGGCGTGGCCATTGCGGCGATCTACATCATCTGTGGCATTGGCATTGGAGCCGCGGTTCCCACCGAGCAGCTTTCACTCGATTCGGGCATTGTGGACGCAGTCGCCGCTATGGTGGGGCGCACCCACCCGCTGACGATGGTCGTGGGCGTGGCCTTTTTGGTGACGCTGTTCGCCAATATGATCTGCTGGAGCTTTGGCGTCAACAACGTAGCGAGCTATGCCGCGCGCCATGGCAACATGCCGCGTCCCTTTGCGTTGGTGTCCAAAAAGACCGGCATGCCCAACGGCTCGGCGCTCATTAACGGCTGTTTTGCCAGTCTGATGCTGCTGCTCCAGATTCCGCTGGGTGAGGGTTCCGACGTCTTTTGGGTTTTCTTCTCGATGAACGTCGTCTTTCTGCTCATGAGCTATATCCCCATGTTCCCAGCGTTTTGGCGTCTGCGCAAGCACGATAATCGTTCGCGTGTGTTCCGTGCGCCTTTCGAGGGCAAGGTGCTCGCGGTGGCGCTTGCGATGCCGGTGGTAGAGCTCGTGCTTTCCATTGTTGCGACAATCGTGCCGCTTAACAGCTCGCCCGCCGAGATGTCAAAGTTGCCGATCCTCATGGGTGTGGTGATCGGCGTGTTGCTGGGCGAGGTTTCGCGCCTCATATCGCGCCGCGGCCGCAGCATCGACAATCCCGGCGTTGGCGCATAGGGGTCAGGTTATTTTGCACCAAAACAGTAGCGCCGCGAGTTACGCAGCGCTTGGTGCATCTTGGATTACTGTTCGCGGTGCTCGGGATCGGAAACGAGCTTAGGCGCAAAGTAGGGGACGTGGCCCAGGTACGGGCGGCTGTCCGAACGCTCCTCGGCGATGCAGGGGACCTCATCGTAAGTAAGTGAGTCGCTCAGGTGGGCGATGGCCTTGGCGGCAGGAGCGACGAGCATCTTGAGCGGTGCGATAGGCGCCATGGCATCTCCTTTCCTGTATGCGACCCGTGCTTTGGCGCGAATGTATATGCCGCAAGTCTAGCATCCCGCCCAGGAGAGCTTCAAACCACCACAAAGGGGACAGGCACCTTTGTGGTGGTTTTGGCGTTTGCCCAGATGAAACCCGCCAAAATGAACCGGTCACCAGGAGAGGAAATGGCGTTGGGCGAGAATTTGGTTTGTTAAATAGGGTCCCGACCTGGGCTACTTATAGATTGTGGAAAACTCTATTGTCAGATTATGGCGAATGCTGCTGTAGGATTATGACATGCGCTACTACAGCCTATGGCAACGTACCTCATGAGCGCCGGCATGGTGCGAGTTGCCATCGCCACTCGCTACAGCGAGTAGCAGGCGGGCAAAACCACCGCAAAGCCGTCGCAAAACCGCGATGAACAACCGCCGCGAAGGGGGACGGGCCCCTTTCGCGGCGGTTTTTTGCCTGCCTGGTGCGTCTCGGATGCAAGTGAGTAGACTTTTTGGGATCTGCCGAGCACATCGCGACAAACGCTCGATAAAACCGCAGGCCAGAGCTGCGGCGTTTTGGGGTGTGCTCGGGATCCCGCCAAAAGCCTACTCACTTGGTTTTCACGGTTAGTAAACCGCCGCGAGGGAAAGCAGCTCCCCCGCGGCGGTCTTAACGTTCGCCCAGATAAAACCTGTCACCACAAGGGGGATGGGCGCCTTTTGTGGTGGTTTTGGTACTTGCTTAGCGGGTTAGCCCTGCGTGTCGCCTCCGTACATGTAGACGATAAAACCGTCGCCGGTGTCTTGACTGTGATCCTCCAGGATGCGCTTCATGTTGAGGTGCTCGTAGAACTGCCAGTCGGAGTTGCAGTCGCTCATCAGGAAGAACTTGGTGCAGCCTGCCTTGGCGAGCTCGGCGCGCGCAAGGTCGATAAGCGCGCGGCCGAGCCCCTTGCCCTGCCACTCGGGCACGATGATGGTCAGGTTGAGCTGGCCCTGGGCATACTCGTTGCCTGTGGCGGCAAAGCGATCCGCCGTGGCCTTTTCGCGACTGTCGCCGAAGAGCGAGCCCTCGAGCTTGGCGTCGGCAGCCTTTGCCATTTCGGTTGCCTGGGCGAGCATCTCGTTGTAGCAGGACTCCCACGTGGGGTTGGTGCGCGGCTTGCCGTCCTCGAAGATGCCGATGCAGCAGGCGGCGATAATGCGGCCCTCGGCCTCGGCGACAAGCGCGATAGGTGAGCGTTGCAGCTGCATAGCGATGTTAAAGCGCGCGCAGAAATCGGCAGCTTCGACGTCGCCGCGGTTGCGCAGCGTGTTGCACCACAGCTGGTTGTAGATGGCGGCGATGCCGGTCAGATCGTCGAGCGTGGCGGCGCGCAGGGTTACGTTGTCAAGGCTCATGAAGGCTCCTTCCAAGTTGGGTCAGGCCACCTCTGAGTGTGACATGGACGCAGGGCGGCCGCATCAATCATTCGGCAGGCGAGCCCCGATCCCTCGGGGACGGAGGAAAAGGGGTCACGAGTGAGGATTTTCGGACGCTTGCCCGACGAGAGTGGATAATCTCCCACTTTGAGCGCGAACATGGGCCAAAAACGGGAGATTATCCACTCTCGTGGTGAGCGGGCCCTTGTGTCGATTCATTCCCTTTTTAGTAGGCTGTGCTTGCACTTTAGCGTGCGACAGCGGATAATGCCGAGCACTCGACAATACGCTTTTTGCTCTCTCTATAGATTGAGGAGGCCCCTATGGCCATGGATTTCAAACGCAGGCTGCCGATCCCCATGGAGATCCGCGAGGAAATGCCGCTTTCCGCCGAGCTTACCGCTAAGAAGCAGGCATTCGACGCCGAGGTCGCCAAGGTCTTTACCGGCGAGGACGCGCGCAAGGTGCTCATCATCGGCCCATGCTCTGCCGATCGGGAGGATTCGGTCCTCGAGTACATGAACCGCCTGGCCAAAACCGCCGAGGAGGTCAAGGACAAGCTCATCATCATCCCGCGTGTCTACACCAACAAGCCGCGCACCAAGGGTACCGGCTACAAGGGTCTACTGCACAATCCCGACCCCGAGGCGCCCGATGACCTGCTCGAGGGCGTCAAGGCCATTCGCCACATGCACCTGCGCGTCATCGAGGAGACCGGCTTCTTTACCGCCGACGAGATGCTCTACCCCTCTAACTATCAGTACCTTGTCGATCTGCTGAGCTACGTCGCTGTGGGCGCGCGCTCGGTCGAGAACCAGGAGCATCGCCTGGTGTCGAGTGGCATTTCGGTGCCGGTGGGTATGAAGAACCCCACTGCCGGTTCCACCACCGTCATGCTCAATTCCATCTACGCCGCCCAGGCGCATCAGAGCTTTATCTTCCGCAACTGGGAGGTCGAGTGCGACGGCAATCCGCTCGCGCACGCCGTTA
>UQHV01000025.1 GCA_900540895.1 uncultured Collinsella sp.
CTGATCCGGTTCCACCGGGCCGCGCGGCAAGGAGATATATTGCCAGACCGGAGGGCCCCCGCGGGCGGGAATCTGGGCGTACACATTTCCTACACATATTTAAAGCCAACTTACGTTTGCCAGCCGTTCTCTACCGCTCACCGAGGGTCTCTTTATAGTGAAGCGTCATATGGCTAAAGCTGATAGGCTCCCTTAGCCAAGGCACAGCCGGCATCGAGCAACTCATCGCGCTCCTCTACCGAGAACCCCTCGGCGTATACGCGAACCACCGGTTCGGTCCCGCTGGGGCGGATCAACAGCCAGGTGTCATCCTCGAATGCCAAACGTAAACCATCCATATGGCTTACAGCCTGTGGCGCCTTGCCGCAAATCGATTTGGGATTCATGCCGGGAAGCAGCGTTCGCAGCGATTCGGCGTCTTCGGCCTCAAGGCGCAAATCGCGACGCCCATAGCTCGTCTTACCAAAACTGGCCTCGAGCTGATCGACCAAAACGCCTAACGGCGCGCCCGTCTTTGCCATAAGCTCACACAGAATCAGACAAGCAAGGATTCCGTCACGCTCGGGCATATGCGCGGCGATGCCGATACCGCCGGCCTCCTCGCCTCCCATGAGGACGCCGCCCTTCTTCATCTCTGCAGCTATATATTTGAAACCGACCGGCTTAACGGTCACGCGACAGCCAAGCGCCTCGGCAATGCGGCGCACGAGCGTCGAGCACGAGAGATTGACGACGACACGGCCCTCCAAATTGCGGAATTGAACGAGGTCGCCCAGAACAAGCGCCATGATTTGATGCGGATGTATATATCTACCGCGTTCGTCGACCGCGCCGATACGATCGGCATCGCCGTCGGTCACCAGGCCCGCGCACGCCCCGTCCACGACAACCGCACGCTCGCAAGCGTCCACCCATGGCTCAACAGGGTCGGGGCAAATGTCCTCTTGATCGGACGACTCTCCGGCATGAATCTCGTGCACCTCGACGCCTAGCTCCCGCAGCAGGTCGGCAAGATATCCCTGGGCCGCGCCGCCCATGGGGTCAACCACCACACGCAGGTGAGCGGCTCGAATGGCCTCGGCATCGACAAACGACGCCACCGCCTGCATATAGTCAGGAATAATATCCGCGGTGCGATAGCTTTCCTCGATCCCCATCGGCTCGGGGGCCATGGTCTCTTCGAGCTCTTCGATGACATCCTGATTGGCCGTCGAGCCATCTCCCATGCGTAGTTTAAGGCACAGATACCCCTGCGGATGATGGGACCCCGTCACCATGAGCGCACCGCAGGCCTCGCCGTCATACGCCGCCGCCCACGTAAGGGCGGGAGTCGGGACAGGCCGAGATGCGAGCACTGCGTCCAATCCGTGAGCGGCAAGCACGCCTGCCGCAAGTTCAGCGAACTCGCGCGCCTGCGGCCGGGTGTCGAACCCTATATATACCGTTTTGCCGGGATTGATCTTTTGCCACAACTCGCCGACGGCATCGGCAATGCGGGCAACGTTGTCGGCGGTAAAGTCGTCGTCGACGCGAGCGCGCCAACCATCAGTTCCAAAATGAATTATCGCGCACACGCGCAGACACCTCACAGTGTTTGGATCATGGTACGCATGGGGTATACCCGCAACGCACGCCTAGCAACCTGCCAAAATCGTCATTCACCATTTGGGCAAACGCTACCGACGATGTGCAGGCAATAAAAAAACCGCCCCGTATGGAGCGGTTTCGACCTTTATATATCGAGCGCCTCGGCCATCGCCGCCGTGGTGATCGCCGTGGTTCCACAGCAACTGCCCACCATTGCGGCACCGGCATGCCTCCATTCGATGCAAGCGCGCGCGAAAGCTTCGGGGTTCTCGCGCCACACAGGGCCATCTTGAGTTTGGACCGGATCGCCCGCGTTGGGGCGTACCGTGACGGGCGTAGTCGCCGATGCAAGCATCCTGGGCACTGCCACATTCGCGGCCGCAAGTGAACAGCAGTTAACGCCAACCGAGTTTGCGCCGTGCTTTTCGGCGTACAAAACGGCAGCCTCGATGTTGAGGCCATCGCCTAGCAGGTCGCCTTTATCGTCAACGACAAAACTAACCAAAACAGGCATGCCGTCGGCGGCATCCTGGACGCCGGCAAGCATGGGTTGCAAATTACGGATAGACGTCACCGTCTCGATCAGCAGACCGTCAACACCAGCATTGAGCAGGGCGTATGCCTGCTCTCGCGAAATGCCTCGGATTTCCCGATACTCGGCAGAGTCTTCGGCAAACCACTCAATGCCGATCGGGCCCATCGAGCCCAGCAGCAGCTGAGGGTGCGCCTGGCGTGCATCGTCGACGGCACCGCGATTGACCTCGGCCACGGACGGCGTAATCTGATCTTGCTTGAGGGCATAGCTTGATGCCTGAAAGGTATTGGTAATGAGCACCTGCGCACCGGCGGCGACATACAGGCGATGGATACGAGAAACGGTCTGCGGCTCGGCAAGGTTCCAAAACGCCGGTGGGATATCGGCGGCGTCGTATTCACTCATCAGCACGCTGCCCATGGGGCCCTGCGTCAACAGGGTCTCGCTCGACATGCGGCGCATAAGTTCCTCGCCACCGGGGCGGTTGTAATAACTCGTATCCATATATGTGTTTCGCTATTCCTCGACGCTGATTCCCTGTTTTTCGAGATAGGCGAGCCAGCGGCTCATCGTGTCCTCGGAAAGCGCATGCTCCATCATGCACGCCTCGGAATCGGCCCGCTCAAAATCGACGCCGAGCTCCTGGACCAAAAACGTGCGAATAAGGCGATGACGGTACCAGATAGCCGTGCCGACCTCGCGACCACGGTCGGTCAGGATGACCTTGCCGTAATGCGATTGCTCGACAAGCTCGGACGCCTTAAGCGCCGAAACTGCCTTATTGACCGATGCCTTGGAGACACCAAGACGCTGCGCGATGTCGACCGATCGCACGCCATTGGTCTCCCCTTCTTCGCTTTCGATGCGAACCATGCACTCCAAGTAGTCTTCGTTCGCCACCGTTAGGTGCAGCTCGCGCGAGCTATTTGTCGTATCCATGACCTTCCGTCCCTTCTGCTTTCAAAGGCTGATTCTACCCCATCCAAGTGTCGCGGTATGCCGTGGCATACCGTGCTAGAGTTCTTGTTGCACACGACGACCAAGATTGGAGCGGTCTTTATGGAAAACAACGCCACGAACCCCGACGTCCTTGAGCGCTTTTTGCGCTACGTCCAAATCAACACGCAATCCGAGGATGCAAACTGCGACCAGGTGCCTTCGAGCACCGTTCAGTTTGACCTTGCCAACATCCTGGCCAAGGAGCTGCGCGAGCTCGGCGCGGCCGATGCCCATGTGACCGAGCATGCTTACGTGTGCGCGCATATTCCTGCGAGCGCGGGCGCGGAGAACAAGCCCGCCCTGGGCCTGATAGCACACCTCGACACCACCGAGGTTGCGCCGGGCGCCGGTGTGAAGCCGCACATTGTGCACTACGAAGGCGGCGACCTGGTCTGCGGTACCGTTGACGGCAAGCCTGTGGCCATGAGCACCGCCAAGCTTCCCGCCCTGAACGACCTTGTGGGTGAGGACTTGGTCTGCAGTGACGGCACCACACTGCTGGGCGCTGACGACAAGGCCGGCGTCGCCGAGATCATGGCGCTTGTCGCGCGTATCGCTCAGGACCCCTCGCTGCCCCACCCCGCACTCGGCATTTGTTTTTGCCCGGACGAGGAGATCGGTCACGGCGCCGAGCTGTTGGACATCGAGGCCTTTGGCTGCAAGTACGCCTACACGGTCGACGGCGGTCCCGTTGGCGAGCTGGAATGGGAGTGCTTTAACGCCGCCGAGGCAACCGTTCGCTTTGAGGGCCAATCCATCCATCCCGGTGACGCCAAAGGCCGCATGGTCAACGCGGGCAATCTGTTCTGCGACTTCAATGCCCTGCTCCCCTACGAGCAGCGTCCGGAATACACCGAGGGCTACGAGGGCTTCTATCACCTTGAGGGCGTCTCGGCAACGGTCGACCATGCCACGGCGCGCTATATCGTCCGTGATCACGATGCCGCCAAGTTCCAGCAGAAGCTCGAGCTGATGGATGCTGCCGCAGCACTGCTCAACCAGCGCCTGGGCGAGGAACTCGTGACAGTTGAGATCAAGCAGCAGTACCGCAACATGGCCGAGATCGTGCGTGACTACCCAGAGCTTATCGATGTCGCCAAGGAAGCCTACCTTGCCTGCGGCATTGAGCCCCAGGTGCTGCCGATTCGCGGTGGTACCGACGGTGCGCAGCTGTCGTTCCGCGGCCTGCCCTGCCCCAACCTTTCCACGGGCGGCTACTGCTACCACGGCGTCAACGAGTTTGTCCCGGTCAGCTCGCTCGTCAAGATGACCGACGTCCTCCAGGAACTCGTCGCCCGCTTCGCATAGATCTGGCCGCACAAGCCCAAAAGACGAATCGCCCCGTCCTCAACCGAGAACGGGGCGATTTTTGGTGCAAGGAGTGTAGTCGGCATCGCTGGTTGAATCAACGTCAGACACTATGACCCAATCCGAGGGCACGGAAACGACAGGAGCCCCCGCTCGTGACCGCGGGTCGGGGCTGCGACAATGTTGTTGAAGTGCCAGAGGCGCAGCCGCGCCGCAACGAGGTTGGGAGGCTCCCGTGCCTAGATATTCTACCGCCTTCGGAATGGACGTACACCTCAGGTCCACCACCGTCTGCGCGCTCGACGCGGAGACGGGCGAGGCCGTGACGAGGAGGTTCCGCGGCAACCCCTGGGGCGAGGTCGCGGAGTGGATGTCGGGCTTCCCCGGCCCGTCGCTCGCCGCCTACGAGAGCGGCTACCTCGGCTTCGCCCCGCAGAGGGAGCTCTCCGGGCTCGGCGTCGACTGCGTCGTCGCGGCCGTCTCCAAGGTCCCGAGGTCGGCGGCCGACCTCTCGTCCAAGAACGACCGCAACGACGCGGCCAGGATGGCCAAGGCGATACTGTCGCACGACGTCACCCCGGTATGGGTACCGTCCCCCGAGATCGAGGGGCTCAGGGACCTCGCCGCCGCCCACGACGCCGCGACTGCGAGGCTCGCGGCGGCGAAGCAGCGGCTCCTGGCGTTCCTGGCCCGCCGCGGCTACGTCTACGGCGGCACGACGCCGGCCGGCAACCCCCGGAAGTACTGGACGTACGGCTTCCTCAGGTGGCTCGACGGCATACACCCCGCCGACGACGGCGGCATCCGGGCGCTTGCGGCGCTGAGGAACGAGGTCGAGGCGGCCGACGAGACGAGGGAGGCCCTCCTCGCCGAGTACAGGGCCGCCGTCGCGGCGGGCCCCCTCTCGGCCGAGGTCGAGGCGCTCCAGTCGATCAAGGGGTGCGGGTTCGCGCTCGCCGCCGCCTTCGCGTCCGAGGTCGGCGACTTCTCGAGGTTCCGCTCCGGCAGGCAGGTGACGGCCTACTTCGGCCTCGCCCCGAAGCAGAGGTCGAGCGCGGACTCCGTGCGCCTCGGCGGGATCAGCGGGGCCGGCAACGCGCTCGTCAGGAAGCTGGCGGTCGAGGGGTCCTGGTGCTACGCCCAGGCCGGCCACCAGCCGAAGCTGATGCCCAAGGGCTCCGGCGTCCCCCTCGAGATAAGGATGCACGGGAGGAAGGGGTCCGAGCGCCTGCTCCGGCGACGCGAGGAGATGCTCGAGAGGGGCATGCCCCAGGCGAAGGCGAACGCCGCCACCGCCGCCGAGCTCGTGAGATGGCTGTGGGCCCTCGGCACGATGTGCCGGGAGGCCGGCGAATAGACATAGCCCCCGTCCCGGCGAGCCGGGCAGCCTTCGGGGACACCCCCGCTCTCGCTGTGCGCGCGGCGACCGCCGCATGCGCGAAGTCAGACTAGGGGAACCCCGCCGAAGGAGAGGATTGCGGGCCGCCGGAGCGGTATCCGCGGATATGAGACTGAGCCGAAGGCGTCGACGACATGCCAGGGGCGGACCGGGACGGGTTCAACGGCAGGCCCCGCCGACCGATTGCAAGCGGTCGGCGGGGCCATTGTGGCTCTTGACAGCGGATTGGGTCATATGAGCGAGCGACGTCCAGAGCGAACAAGTTGGCATGAAAAAGGCAGGGCATTGACCTTCTGGTCATGCCCTGCCTTTTGAATGACAAATTGTCGCTCTGGGCGGCGCACAGCGTCGAGCCGTTACGCGGGCTGGTAAGCCCGCGTAACTCTAGTAGTTGGCTTCGTAGCCGTTGCCGTCGCCGGTGGGCTCTTCGTAGTAGTCCGAATCGCTCGAATCAGTCGAATCGTCCGAATCGTCAGAGTTGACCGATGAGGTTGCGGTGCCGTTGGCGTAATCATCGGACGTGTTGTTGTTCAGGTCGCCGATCGTAGAGCTGGAGCCATCGGACTGGCCCATGGTATTGGGGCCCTTGGGATCCTTGCCAGCGTCGACGCGCTCCATCATTTCCTTAAGCTCGTCCTCGTAGACAAAGACGTAGCTTACGCCATCAATCATAGTGCTGTCATCGGCATACGAAGGCAAGTTGGCCGAATAGATGCCGTCAACATCCATGCCGCGCATGGCATTGACCGTAGAGACGATGTCCTGAACGCTCATATCGGTCACGAGCATGTCGGACAGCGAATTGACGAGGTCGAAAACCTTGGTGGCATCGAAGTTGTTGAGGATCTGGTTGGCGAGGGCGCCGAGCACCTGACGCTGGTGGCGCATGCGTGTGTAGTCGCCATCGGCATAGATGTAGCGGCAACGGGCATAGGTAAGGGCGGTCGCGCCATCCATGTGCTGCTGACCGGCGGTGATCTTAATGTCGAGATGCTCGGGGTCGTCAACATCGTCGGTTGCGTTAATATCGATGCCGCCGACCGAATCGATGAGCGACTGCATGCCGTCGAAGCTGACCTCGGCATAGTGGGAAATCTGGACACCGCACAGCTCGTTGACTGCCTGGACCATGGCCTCGGCGCCACCAACGGTATGGCAGGCGTTGATCTTCATGGTCTCGCCCTTGTACACGACCTTGGTGTCGCGCGGAACGGAAATGAGCGTCGCCTGCTTTTGCGTGGGGTCGATACGCGCCAGGATAATCGAGTCGGCGCGGTATGTATCCTCGCCCGGGCGACCGTCAGTGCCAAGGAGTAGCACGTAGAACGGGTCCTTTGCCTCGTCGGTATCAACCAGGATCTGGCGCAGGTTGTCGGTAATGACGTTGGAATCGCCGAGCTTGCCCATAATGGTGGCAAACCACAGGCCGGCGGCAGTCGTAGCGCTCAGCAGCACACCGAGCACGGCAATGAGCGCGACGCGGCGAACCGTATGACCGCGACGGCGCTGACGAGCGCGCTCGGAATAGCGGGCAACGTTATCGCGGCTATAGATTTTTGCCTGAGCGCCGGTCGAAGGTCTTCGAGATTCCGTAATGGGCTTTTTCTTAAACATAGGCAACCTGCATTAGTAGATGACGGGATCGGGAACAGTGGCGTGCTCGACATGAGCACCAAGCGCCTGCAGCTTTTCAACAAACTGTTCGTAGCCGCGCTTAATGTGATGGATGGCCGAGACCTCGGTCGTGCCGTCGGCAATTAGGCCGGCGACGACGAGTGCCGCGCCACCACGAAGATCCGGTGAGGTTACCTGAGCGCCGGAGAAGCCCTTGACGCCGTGAATCATGGCGTGGTGGCTCTCGATGCGAATATCGGCGCCCATGCGCACCAGCTCGGATGCAAACATAAAGCGATTCTCGAAGATATTCTCGGTGATAACGGAGCTGCCGTCGGCCAGGGCGGAGAGCACCATGATCTGCGCCTGCATGTCCGTGGGGAAACCGGGGAACGGGAGCGTCTGGATATCGACCGGCTTGATGTGCTCGACGCGATTCACGTGGACGCCATCCTCGATGCGTTCGCAATCGATGCCCATGAGCTCCATCTTCTTGAGCACCATTCCCAAGTGGATGGGGCAAAAGCCCGTGACGTCGACACCGCGGTCGTCTGCCATCAACGCACCGGCAACGATAAAGGTGCCGGCCTCGATGCGGTCGCCCACCACGCGATGGGTAACGGGATGTAGCTCTTCCACGCCCTCGATGGTCACGACGGGTGTGCCCGCGCCGACGATCTTGGCGCCCATCTCGTTGAGCATGTTAGCGAGATCGACGATCTCGGGCTCGCGGGCGGCATTATCGATAACCGTGGTACCCTGCGCGCGCACGGAGGCCATGATGAGGTTCTCGGTCGCACCGACGCTGGCGAACTCGAGCGTGACGGTGGTACCGTGCAGGCCCTGGGGCGCGTTGGCGTTGATATAGCCGTGGGCGGTATCGAACTCAACACCCAAGGCCTCAAGACCCAAGATATGCATATCGATCTTGCGAGCGCCCAGGTTGCAGCCGCCGGGCATGGCGATCTTGGCGCGATGGAAACGGCCCAGCAGGGGTCCCATCACGGCAGTGGAAGCGCGCATCTTGGCAACGAGCTCATAGGGAGCCTCCCAGGAATCGACCTGAGAGGTATCAATCTCGAGCGTGTGCTCGTCGAGAACATCAATCGTGGCGCCCATACCCTTGAGCACCTTGCCCATCACGTGGACATCGGAAATATCAGGCACGTTCTGCAGCGTCGTCTTGCCCGGCGCCAGAAGCGTTGCCGCCATAAGTTTGAGCGCGGAGTTCTTGGCACCCGAAACAGGCACGGAACCTCCGATGGCGTGGCCACCCTCAACGCGGATAATATCCAAGGTCTACCCTTTCAAAAAGCATGCCCGGGGTGGCTGAGCCATCCCGGGCATGATGTGTTCGCAAATGGTCGAACGCTAAAACGTCTGACTATTGGGCAAGCTTGAGCTTACACCATGCGATTTCATTATAGAGGTAGGCGCGGCGTGCATCATCCTCCGACAAATTACCCAGCTTCTCTTCAAAACCTTGAATATCAGCTTTAACCTTGTCGGCGTCGACGGTCGCCAAATCGCAAGCGCGCTCGGCGAGAACGGTCACGACATCGTCCGCAACCTGGGCATAGCCGCCGGCCACGGCAAACGTGTGGTCGACAGTGCCCATGGCCTTATCGGAAACGCGAACGTAACCGCGGTCGATCGTGCAGATTTCGCTGGAGTGAGCAGGCAGAACGCCAAACTCGCCATCCGTGGACGGAATCGACACAAACGCAGCGTCGCCCTCATAGGCGCAGCTCACGGGGCACACGATGCGGATACGCATAACCTACTTCTCCCCCATCTTGCGGGCGCGCTCGCGCACGTCCTCAATCGTGGAAGCATAGCGGAATGCCTGCTCGGGCAGGTCATCGGCCTTGCCGTCGACAATCTCGGCGAAGGAGCGGACGGTATCCTCGACGCGGACGTAGACACCGGGGTTGCCGGTGAACTTCTCGGCGACGTGGAAGGACTGGGAGAGGAACTGCTGGATCTTACGGGCACGGTTGACCGTAAGGCGCTGCTCCTCGGACAGCTCGTCCATACCCAGAATGGCGATGATGTCCTGAAGGTCGGAGTACTCCTGCAGGAGCTCCTGGACCTTGACGGCGACACGGTAGTGCTCCTCGCCGACAATCGAGGGATCGAGGGCGTCGGAGGAAGACGCGAGCGGGTCGATGGCCGGGAACAGACCGAGCGACGAAATGCTACGCGAAAGAACTGTGGTGGCGTCGAGGTGCGTAAACGTCGTGGCAGGCGCCGGGTCGGTCAGGTCGTCTGCAGGGACGTAGACAGCCTGGACGGAGGTAATGGAACCCGTCTTGGTCGAAGTAATGCGCTCCTGGAGGTCGCCCATCTCGGTAGCCAGCGTAGGCTGGTAGCCGACGGCGGACGGCATACGACCCAGCAGTGCGGAAACCTCGGAACCGGCCTGGGAGAAGCGGAAGATGTTGTCGATGAACAGCAGAACGTCCTGGCCGCGATCGCGGAAATACTCAGCGGTGGTAAGGCCGGCCAGACCGATGCGCAGACGTGCTCCAGGCGGCTCGTTCATCTGACCATAGACCAAGCAGGTCTTGTCGATAACGCCAGACTCGCTCATCTCGAGGAACAGGTCGGTGCCCTCACGAGTACGCTCGCCGACACCGGTGAACACCGAGGTGCCGCCGTGCTCCTGGGCGAGGTTGTTGATGAGCTCCTGAATCAGAACGGTCTTGCCGACGCCGGCGCCGCCGAACAGACCCGTTTTGCCGCCACGGATGTAGGGCTCAAGCAGGTCAACGGCCTTGATGCCGGTTTCGAAAATCTCGGTCTTGGTGGTGAGCTCGTCGAAGCGGGGCGCTGCATGGTGGATGGGATAAAACTCCTCCACCTCGGGCATGGGCTTACCGTCGACAGGCTTGCCCATGACGTTCCAAATGCGGCCGAGCGTCTTGGGGCCAACGGGCATCTTCATGGGCTCACCGGTATCGGTGGCGATGAGACCACGCTGCAGGCCGTCGGTCGAGGACATGGCGACCGTGCGGACGACGCCGCCCGGAAGCTGGCTCTCGACCTCGAGGATCGTGCTCAGGTGACCGATCGGGGTCTCGGCCTCGACCGTGAGCGCGTTGTAGATCGGGGGCACCGCGCCGTCAAACTTGACGTCGACGACAGGGCCGATGATACGCACGATGCGGCCATCACCGGCAGTCGTCTTCTTGGTGGCTTCCTCGACCGCAAGCTTTACGGTGTTATTAGCCATTACTGTTCCTCCAATGCTGAGGCTCCGCCGACGATCTCGTTGATCTCGGTCGTGATCGAAGCCTGGCGCACGCGACTATACGTGCGGGTAAGGGTCGAGATGATCGCGGTGGCGTTTTCCGTCGCGGAGTGCATGGCCTTGCGGCGCGCACCCTGCTCGGCGGCCGCCGAATCGATCAGGGCCTGGTAGATGACCGTCAGGATATAAGACGGTACAAGCTTGCCGAGAACATGCTCGGGAGAGGGCACGAACTCGAACGTGGACGAGATGCGCTTAGGGGCGTCGGTCTCGTTCTTACGCGGACCGTGGGCCATAGCGATCATCTCGGGATCGAGCGGCAGCAAGTGCTCGACGCGAAGCTCCTGATCCACGCGGTTCTTGGCGTGGTGGTAGACAAGCTCGACACGGTCAAGCTCACCGGCACGATACGCATCGCAGATATGAGAGGAGATCATGCGAGCCTGATTGAAATCGGGCTCGGAGGAATTGCCCTCAAAATGCATGATGACATTTGCGCGGTCACGGAAATACGTGGCCGGCTTACGCCCACACGCGATGATCTCGCACTCGATGCCATCGTTCGCCCAAGAAGCGGCGAGCTTTTCGGCCGTGCGCTCCACCGTCGTATTGAAACCGCCGGCAAGGCCGCGGTCCGAAGCAATGACGACAATCAGGCCATGCTTGACGCTCTCATGCTTCTGCAGCATGGGATCGGTGCCCGAGCAGGAGGCGTCGCCGGCAACCGTCAGCATGACGTCGGTCAGCGCCTCCTTATAGGGCTCGGCCTGCTTGGAGCGATCGAGGGCACGACGGATCTTGGCCGTAGAGACCATCTCCATCGTGCGCGTGATCTGCTTGGTCGTGGTAACCGAGGAGATTCGCTTCTTAATGTCGCGAAGGTTGGCCATAGGGCTTAGTTCTCCTCTGATCCAGTCGTGTCGGCATGGTGTTTGGCCATGAACTGCTGCTTGAAGTCACCAATGACACGCAAGAGCTCGGCCTTGGTGTCGTCGTCGATCTTCTTGGCGCGAACCTTGTCGAGCAGCGAGCCAAAGCCATTGTCCATATACTCGATAAGCTCGGCACGGAAAGGCAGCACGTCGGCGATCTCCAGGTCATCCAGGAAGCCCTCGTTGCCGGCAAACAGCGTAACGATCTGCTCGCCAACCTCAAACGGTTTATAACGCGGCTGCTTCAGGAGCTCGGTCATGCGAGCGCCGTGGGTAAGCTGCTTTTGCGTGGCCTCGTCGAGGTCGGAGCCGAACTGCGTAAAGCCGGCGAGCTCCTGGTACGAAGCAAGGTCCAGACGGAGGTTGCCGGCGACCTGCTTCATGGCCTTGGTCTGAGCATCGCCACCGACGCGGGACACGGAGATGCCCACGTCGACTGCCGGGCGCTGGCCCTGGAAGAAGAGCTCGGACTGCAGATAGATCTGACCATCGGTAATGGAAATGACGTTGGTCGGAATGTAGGCCGAGACGTCGCCGTCCTGGGTCTCGATGATCGGCAGTGCCGTCATGGAGCCGTAGCCGTTCTTCTTGGACATCTTGACGGCACGCTCGAGCAGACGAGAGTGCAGGTAGAAGATGTCGCCAGGGTAGGCCTCGCGTCCGGGCGGACGATGCAGCGTCAGCGACATCTGACGGTAGGCCACGGCCTGCTTGGACAGGTCGTCGTAGATGACGAGCACGTGACCGCCGGGGTTGGTCTCGCTGGCGGGCTTGCCGTCCTCGCCGTTGTACATAAAGAACTCGCCGATAGCGGCACCGGCCATAGGCGCGATGTACTGCATAGGGGCGGAATCGGCAGCGGTGGCCGAAACGATGATGGTGTAGTCGAGCGCACCGTGCTGAGCGAGGGTCTCGCGGATGTTAGCAACCGTGGAGGCCTTCTGGCCGATGGCGACATAGATGCAGACCATGCCCTTGCCGCGCTGGTTGAGGATAGCGTCGATGGCGATGGCGGTCTTACCGGTCTTACGGTCGCCGATGATGAGCTCACGCTGGCCGCGGCCGATAGGCACCATGGAGTCGATGGCCAACAGGCCGGTCTGAACCGGCTCGCACACCGGAGTACGGTCGATGACGCCGGGGGCCTTGAACTCGATGGGGCGACGGTGCGTGGCGACGATGTCGCCCAGGCCGTCGATGGGCTGGCCGAGCGGATTGACGACGCGGCCGAGCATGGCACGGCTCACGGGGATATCCATAATGCGGCCAGTGGTGCGGCACTCGTCGCCTTCCTTGATGGAGTCGACGGCACCAAACAGAACGGCGCCGACCTCGTCACGGTCAAGGTTCTGGGCAAGGCCGAAGACGGTCTCACCGGTATCGGAGCTCTTGAACTCCAGAAGCTCGCCTGCCATGGCGCTCTTGAGGCCGGAGACGCGCGCGATGCCGTCGCCTACCTCGTCGACCGTTGAAACCTCATGCGTATCGACCGTCGCGGAGAGGCTCGTGAGCTGCTCCTGCAGTTTCTTGGCGATATCCTGGGCATTGAGGGTTTCGGACATTAGGCTTCACCTCCGTACGAATTAGCAGAGTTTGCGAGGGTCTCCTGCGCGATGCGCAGCTGCGTCTTGACGGTAATGTCACGACGCTCGCCGCGGGCCTCGAGCACCAGGCCGCCCACGATAGACGGGTCGACCTGCTCGATAAGGAATACCTTGCGGCCGAAGTCCTGCTCGCATTTCTTAGTGATGGTTTGACGCAGCTCGTCGTCGAGCGGGATCGCCGTGGTGACGGTCACGCCCACTACATCCTCGTCTTCCTCGGCAACATACTTAAAGGCAGCTGCCACCTTGGGAAGAAGGTCGAGCTGGTCGCGCTTGGACATGGTGTCGAGCACGGCGATGATCTCGGGGCTGGCAGAAGCCAGGCGCTCGATCATCTCGAGGTCCTCGAACACATGGTTCTCGGCCTTGGCGGCTTCCAGAAGGGAGCGCGCGTAGGTCTCGAGCACCTTGTCCTGATAGCGGCTAGTCGGCATTCAGGCTACCTGCTTCCTGGATGTAGCGCTCGATGAGCTTCTTCTGCTCGGCCTCGTCCTCGAGTGCCTCGCCCACGATCTTGGTGGCGACGGCAACGGACAGGTCGGCGATAGAGCTCGCGGCACCGGCGTAGATGGACTTGCGCTCGTCCTCGACGGTCGTATGGGCCTTGGCGATGATCTCCTCGGCCTCCTTGTGAGCAGCCTCGATGATACGGGCGCGCTCGGACTCGGCGTCCTTACGGGCCTCGAGAACGATGTCGGCAGCCTGACGACGGGCGTCGGTGACGATCGAGTCGGACTCAGCGCGCTTGGCGATAGCCTCCTGCTTGGTCTTCTCGGCCTCGTCGAGGCTCTCCTCGATCTTCTTGCCGCGCTCCTCCATGGTTTTCATGATGCCCGGCAGGGCGACCTTGGCCAGCACGATCCAGATGATCAGGAAGGCGATAAGTGCCGGGATGAACTCCGCCATCTTAGGGATGAGGATGTCCGCACCGGCAGCGCCGTCCTCGGCGAACGCGGAAACCGGCATGAGCAGCGCGGCCGCGGACGCGGAGAGTGCGATCGCGCTCTTCTGGGATGAAAGATTCATACTTGACGCTCCGAGCTATTTAACGATCAGCGCGACAACGAAGCCGATCAGAGCCAGAGCCTCGCCGAAGGCGGAGCCCATGATGAAGACGGTGAACACGCGGCCCTGGACCTCAGGCTGACGGGCCATAGCACCCGTAGCACCCAGAGCAGACAGGCCGATAGCAAGACCAGCGCCGATAACACCGAGACCGTAACCGATAACTCCCACGATTCCTCCTTTGTCGTGCGTGTCTTATTTCACGCAGGATAACCTTTTTATAACTGCCGGGCTCCATGGGTACGGGCACCGGCGGTTTAACGAATTGCCTTACCTTTAAGGCGCGAACGGAAGACTACTACTCCTCCTCCGCGACCTCCTCTGCCTCGGAGACATACACGGCGGTAAGGACCGTGAAGACGTAAGCCTGGATGGCGCCGACCACGAGCTCAATCGCATAGATCAGGATGAGGATGGCAAGCCAGGCCAGCGAAGGCAGGGCGCCGACGGCGTGGGCCGCGGAAACCTGCTGAAGCAGCGGCTGCATGAACATGCTCGCCATGATGGCGAACGAGCCCATGACCACGTGTCCTGCGAACATGTTGCAGAACAGACGGACGGCGAGCGTGATGAGGCGCAGGAAGGTCGAGAAAAGCTCGACGACCCACACAAGCACGTTCATCGGGAAGCTCACGCCCTGCGGGGCGAGGCTCTTGATGTAGCCGATCACGCCGTGAGCCTTGCATCCGTAGTAGATGAAGTACACGAAGGCGAAGATGGCGAGCGCAGCGGTGGAGCCGATTGCGCCGGTGCCGGGCTTCATTCCCGGGATCAGGCCGATCATGTTATTGATCAGGATGAACAGGAAAAGCGAGCACAGGAACGGGAAGTGCTTCTTCCAGTTCTCACCCACGACGCCCTTGCCGATATCGTTCTCGACGTACTCGATGATGTACTCGAAACCGTTGACGAAGAAGCCCTTGGGAACCAGGGTCTGCTTCTTCTTGAACACGGCCAGGACGATCAGGAGCACGATCGTGGAGACGATCAGCCAAAACGAGTACTGCGTGATGCCGCAGCTCAGATCGCCCACGACAGGGGTGGAGCTGAACTCGCTGACCAGATGATTAATCTCATCAGGCAGCTTTTCAAAAATTTCCACGACTTACCTTTCGACCTCATGAGGATCTCGCAGCGCCTTGGCGACGCGAACCGTGCAGGCGGCCATAAAGGCCACGAAGCCAATCGCCTCGCCCAGGAGGAACATGCGAAATGCCTCTCCGAACAACGCAAACACAACCAAGGTAAAGACGAGCAGGGCGACTGCCGAGACCGCCAGACTCACCATGCCCTTGAGCATGTCCGCATTCTGCTTATCGTCAAGAACCGGCTTGAGCGTAAAGACAAAGGGAAGGAAGGCAATTGCGCCCGCGATGGCGCCTGCAACGATAGCGAGCAGATCGGCTATCTGAAACACTGGCTTCCTCGCTTTCCTTTTTAACGCCTCACAGCACAGTCCCAGCCAAACATTGGTGACTATTGTACGAGCCAATCGCTAAAGTACAACCGTAAAACAAACGGTTAATACGCACCTGTACGTTTTCTTAAGGCCTTCTTTATGCCGCAGGTACGGTAATACGTTTTTTCGAACCCCTCAGCGCAAAACGTCCGTTAACAGAAGTGCGCGTGGACGACTTTTGCTCGCCCGCGCGCACCATTTCTTCGTATTTGTGACCGTAGCCGACAAGGCCCAACGACTAGAGCGTACCGTAGATGCGGTCGCCGGCGTCGCCCAGGCCGGGAACGATGTAGGCGGCCTCGTTGAGATGGTCATCGATGGCGCAGGTATAAATATGTACGTCGGGGTCCTTTTCGGTCAGTGACTTGAGGCCCTCGGGCGCGGCGACGATACACAGCATGCGAATATCCTTAACACCGCGCTCGCGCAGGTAGCTGATGGCCATCTCGGCCGAACCGCCCGTGGCGAGCATGGGGTCAACAACCAGGCAGATGCGCTGGTCGATATCCTTGGGCATCTTGCAGTAATACTCATGCGGCTCGTGGGTAACCTCGTCACGCTCCATACCGATGTGGCCCACGCGAGCGGAGGGCACCAGGTCGAGGATGCCATCGACCATGCCGAGGCCCGCACGCAGGATGGGAACAATGGCGAGCTTCTTGCCGGCAAGCTGCTTAAACATGGCGGTGGTGATGGGAGTCTCGACCTCGACGTCTTCCATGGGCAGGTCGCGCATGGCCTCGTAGCCGTCAAAGAGCGCAAGCTCGCGCACGAGCTGGCGGAACTGGTTGGTGCCAGTGCTCTTGTCGCGCAAGATCGACAGCTTGTGCTGGACGAGCGGATGGTCGACAAGCGTCACGCGGGACGTATCGTAGGTGACGGTCATGGGTTGATTGCCCCTTTCGTTGCGGCCGGAAGATGGCCTTGCTGACAAGACGCCTGGCGACGTTGTTGCCTCGCGCCGTGCATAAGTTTAACGGTTTGTTGTATCGAGCAGCTCGTCGCAACCCTACTGAGCGGTGTTGAGCGAACGCTTGACGGCATCACGCCAACCAGCGAGGTTGCTCTCACGGCGCTCGGCGGACATGTGAGGATGGAAGACTTTGACGATCTGAGCGTTTTGCTCCAGCTCCTCCAAATCCTCCCAATAGCCGACAGCAAGGCCCGCCAAGTACGCGGCGCCAATCGCCGTGGTCTCCACCGTCTCGCACTGCAGCACGGGAATATCCAGCAGATCAGCCTGGAATTGCATGATGAACTCGTTGCGCGAGGCACCGCCATCGACGGACAGGCGCTCAATCGAAAGTCCCACGTCCTGCTCCATGGCGCGCAGCACGTCATAGCTCTGGTAGGCCATGGACTCGCAGGCCGCACGCACAATGGTCGCGCGACTCGAGGCGCCGGTCAGGCCGCACACGATACCGCGAGCATGCGGGTCCCACCAGGGAGCGCCCAGGCCTGCGAAGGCGGGAACGAAGTAGCAGCCCTCGTTGTCGTTAATCGAAGTGGCGAGTTGCGCGGACTCGCTCACGCTCGAGATGATGCCCATGTTGTTGCGCAGCCAGTTCATGGTTGAGCCGGCGGCAAAGATAGAACCCTCGAGCGCATAGCTGATCTTGCCGTCCGCGGCGATACCGATCGTGGAGACCAAACCGTTCTTGGATTCGACGATCTCGTCGCCGGTGTTCATGAGCATAAAGCAGCCCGTGCCATAGGTGTTTTTGGTCTGGCCGGGATGGAAGCAGCAGTGGCCGAACAGCGACGCCTGCTGGTCGCCCGCCACGCCCATGATGGGTGGCATGTTGGTCATGATGTCGCTCGCGACGCGGCCGTAGTCGCCCGAGCTCCAACGAACCTCGGGCATCATGGAACGTGGGACGTCGAAAAGCGCCAGCAGATCGTCGTCCCAATCGAGCGCATGGATATTAAAGAGCGCGGTGCGGCTGGCATTGGTGTAGTCGGTGGCAAAGACCTGACCGCCGGTGAGGTTGTAGATGAGCCAGGTGTCGATGGTGCCGAACATGAGGTCGCCCGCCGCCGCGCTCTCACGCGCACCGTCGACGTTATCGAGAATCCACTGCACCTTGGAGGCCGAGAAATACGGGTCGAGCGTAAGCCCCGTGCGGGAGCGCACCAGCTCTTCTGCGCCCTGCTCAACCAGCTCGTCGATCAGAGGTGCGGTGCGACGGCATTGCCACACGATGGCGTTATAGATGGGTTGGCCGCTTATGCGGTCCCACACCACCGTGGTCTCGCGCTGGTTGGAGATACCGATGGCGGCGATGCGGTCAGAATGGATGCCGCTCTTAAACTGAACCTCCATCATCACGCCGATCTGGCTGGCAAGCACCTCCGTGGGATCCTGCTCCACCCAGCCGGGGCGCGGGAAGCTGGTTTTGACGCTACGGCGCGCCTGGGCGACGATGCAGCCGTACTCGTCGACGATGGTCGCGAGTACCGAGGTGGTGCCGCAGTCGAGCGCCATGATGTAGGAACCGCCAAAGCTAAACGAGGCGTCTTCCATACCCAGGCTACCTAGATTCAACGACATCGCTTACACCTTTCTATTGCATCGGGTCGGACAGGACCCGTTCGATCTCTGATGCGGGAAGCGCGCCTTGGCGCAGGATCTGGAGCTCGCCGTGCTGAAACGACACGATGGTTGAGGCGTCGCGACACGGGGTCTCACCGGCGTCGACGGCCACATCGACCCCCTTCAGGATGCGCTCCTCCACCGTGACAAAACTTGCCGGCGCGGGCGCGCCATGCGTGTTGGCGCTGGTGCAGGCAAGAGGGCTACCGCAGGCGCGGATGAGCGCCTGCACCACGGGCGAGGCCGAAGCGCGAAGTGCCACCGTGTCGTCGGCGGCGCGCATAAAGGTCGGCACGCAGGGGGCCGCCTTGACCACGATAGTCAGGGCGCCCGGCCAGCATCGTCGGGCGAGCACGCGGGCCTCGTTAGGGATATCCACGCCATAGCGGTCGAGTGCCTCGGCATCATCGACCAGCCAGGCAACCGTTTGGGTGAGCTCGCGCTGCTTGAGGGTAAAGATGCGACGGTAGCCGGTACCGAGTGCGGGGACCGCGGCGCCGTTGACGGTGGCCTGCGGATCGCGCGGCCACGGCAGAGGTTCACTTGTATCTTGTGGAACGGCATCCGAGAAGGCGTTGACCGCCACGGCGACACCGTAGACCGTCTCGGTTGGAATAAGCGCCAGGCCGCCGCGACCGAGTAGCTCGGCCGTGCGCTCGACTGCAAGCCGATGTGGCTCGCGCGCTCCCTCGTATACCCGATAGACCGTCTGCATGTGTATGCCAGCCCCTTACGCTCTGGTGCAAGTTTGTTTACTGTGGGGCATTCTCGCACGAAACGTTCAACCTATTTGCCCAGAGCGCATGTTGGTTTGGTGAGCGGCTCTAGTAGTCGGTGAAAGTGAGGGGGTTAATTGAAGATTATTAGCGCGCAAGCGTAACGGTACGATCGGGAAACTCGATGCTTGCAACCAGTTTTCCGCCGAGGCTCTCTGCGTACCTGCTCAGCGTGTCAAGCCTCATCGAACCCAATTCCCCACGCTCGAGCTCGGATACGCGTTTTTGAGAAACGCCCATCGATTGGGCGACCGACGCCTGTGTTAGATCTTTTAGCCTGCGAATCTGAGCAAGCTTATAGGCTTCGATACGATCGCGAGTCCTCTCCTGCTCGGCGGTAATGGAGTCGCGTGTTATCCCGCGAGATTCCATATACTCATGCAGTTCCATCTCGATCGAGCCTCCTTACGTGGCGACGGTATATTTGCTCGGCCTTTGGAATGTTGATCGCATACCAGCCGTTCCATTTTGCCCTTGACGATCCCGCTCGCGACTTATCACCCGCCAATAGCAATACCGCCTGGCGCTTGGGGTCAAAGGCGAAGAGGATGCGGATCACCTGCCCACCACATGAAGTCACTCTCAGCTCCTTTAAATGATGAAGCTTCGAGCCCTTGACACGGTCAACCAGTGGACGACCAAGGCTGGGACCTTCCTTCTCGAGCACCAAAAGGTCTGCATAAATCTGCTTCAGCGTAGCTTCATCCTGCTCATCAAGCCAAGGTTCAATGTAATCAAGCACGATACGGTACCGATGCAGCTGATTTGACATACCTTTCTCCTTCTATAATAGAAGTTTTACGGTATATTGCAAGAGCAAACTTGAGCAAATGTCTATTAGTTCAGCTTAGATACGCTGCTTGGGCTCGGTGACGATGGCTCGAACGATGCGGGGGCGATCGGTGAGGTCGTGGACGATGCGCACGTCCGACAGACCCGCTTGACGACAGAGCTCGGCCGCAGCGTCGAGCGCGCCCTCGTAGAGCTCGCAGGCAAACAGGCCGCCGGCGCGCAGCATGTAGGGCGCCGCGTTGAGCAGACGGCGGAAGATATCGAGGCCGTCGGCGCCGCCCTCGAGCGCCAGGTCGGGCTCAAAGTCCTTGACCTCGTGCGGCAGTGAGCGCATGACATCGGTGGGGATGTAGGGCGGGTTGGAGACGAGTACGTCAAAGGTGCCCCACTCTTCGCGGGGAATGGAACTCACCAGGTTCGTGAGGCTGAAGGCGACCTCGTCGGACGTGAGGCCAAGCGCATCGCGGTTTTTGGTAGCAAGGTCGATGGCGCGCGGCTCGATATCGGTAGCGGTGCAGGTAACGTGGCCGCGACGCTCCCAGGCAAGCGAGAGCGAGATGCAGCCCGTGCCGCAGCCGACCTCGAGAACGCGGGCAGTGCGGGGCCCGGCTGGAGCAGGTACGTTGGCCTCGGCGGCATCTTGCACGAGAGTCGTCTGTTGGTCGTTGCCCTCAATGGCGATGCCGTATTCGTCGAGCTCGGGCTCGGCGGCTTCCGCGGCTTCGGCTTCTGCTGCCTGCGCGGCGGCTTCCTCGGCCTCGCGGTCGGCCAGTTCCTCGGCATAGGCACGGCTGCCCAGTACGTCGCTGCCTAGCGCCGCCTCATCGGCCGCCGTCAGGTTGGCGGCACGGCGCTCGGCGGTCGCGCGTTCGTCGGCCAGCGCCGCCTCGGCTTTGCGAGCCTGCTCGACCTCATCGTTCCAAGGCAGCTCCACGCGCTGGCGGGCGGCGGCCTCGGGGCTCAGCACCTCGGCATCCAGATAGTTCAGGACTTCTTCGACGAGCATCTCGGTCTCGGGGCGCGGGATGAGCACGCCGGGGGCGCACGCGACGTCGATCATGCGAAACTGCGTGCTACCGGTGATGTACTGCAGCGGCTCGCCCTTTGCGCGACGGACGACCGCCGCGTGCATGGTCTCGAGCTGCGCTGCGTCGAGCGTCTCGTCCATGCGCATATACAAGTCGATACGCGCCAGGCCCGTTGCTGCGCACAGCAGCCACTCGGCAGAAAGACGGGGATGCTCCTCACCGCGCTCGGCCAGGTACTCCTTGGTCCACTCGAGACAACGCTTGATGGTCCAGATCTCGTTTGCCATGGGGTCCTCCCCTCTTAAGCGCCGGGCGGCGCGCGAATGTCGGAGCAGATTGTACGCGAGGGTGGCACGCGGCAAGGGGCGATTGGAAGCGATTATCGAGAATCAGCCCAGAATTTTGCTTGGAGCCTGCCTAGAGTGTTCATTCGTCGACGTCTAAATCTGCATCCGTCAAGCTTTTGGCAAGGTTGCCCCTAACCTGACCAATATCTAACCAAGAACTTGCCAAATCACTTGACGCGCGACGCATCAAAAATCGCCCCGCGACTTCTTGAACGATTTTTCGAGCAATATTTCCAATAGCAGATGCACACCGTTAATTGCTTTAAGCAGGTAAGCAGCTCAAAGGCCATCACAGCTTATTGAATAACATCTCAAAGCAATGTGCCCAACCTAGTCATTTAAGAACGTCCCCAATGACTACCCCAGAGCAAGGCAACGCCGCAGGTAGAGAACGGACAGCGAGCGGGTCGCATTTGAGACAAGGTGACGTGAAACGAAAGGGCGCTGACCTTCTGGTCGCGCCCTTGAAGTTGAACGTCAGATTGTCCAAATGCGGCCCGCGCAGCGTCGGCTGGTCCGCCGTTCGGTAGAACGGCGGAACCTAAACAGCTTGTGCCAGCTTCTCGGCACGCTCGGCGGCGGCGAGCGCCTCGATGACGGTGCCGAGCTGGTCGCCCAGAAGGACGCCGTTGTAGGTGGAGTTGAAGCCGATACGGTGATCGGTCACGCGGTCCTGGGGCTGGTTGTAGGTACGAATCTTCTCGGAACGGTTGCCGTGGCCGATCTGGCTCTGGCGCTCGGCACCGAGCTCTGCCTGCTGCTTCTCGAGCTCCATCTCGTACAGACGAGCGCGCAGCATCTGCATGCAGACCTCGCGGTTCTGGATCTGGGAGCGCTGCTCCTGCGACTGCACCACGGTGTTGGTGGGCAGGTGGGTGATGCGCACGGCGGAGTAGGTGGTGTTAACGCACTGACCGCCAGGGCCCGAAGCGCAGTAAGTGTCGATGCGCAGATCGGACTGGTTGATCTGGACGTCAATCTCCTCGGCCTCGGGAAGCACGGCGACGGTAGCCGTGGAGGTCTGGATGCGACCCTGGGACTCGGTCTTGGGAACGCGCTGGACACGGTGCACGCCGGACTCGAACTTCATGACGGAGTAGACGCGGTCGCCCTCGACCTTGAACTCGATAGACTTAAAGCCGCCGGCCTCGCTGGGGCTGGAGTCGAGCACGGTGGTCTTCCAGCCGCGCGACTCACAGAAGCGCTGGTACATCTTGTACAGATCGCCGGCAAAGATGGCCGCCTCGTCGCCACCGGCGGCGGATCGAATCTCGACGATGGTGTTCTTGTCGTCGTTGGGGTCGCTCGGGATGAGCATGTACTTAATGTCTTCCTCGAGCTGGGGAAGCTTGGCCTCGTTTTCGGAGATGTCCATCTGGAGCATCTCCTTCTCATCGGCATCGGTAGTATCGTGGAGCATTTCCTTGGCAGCCTCGATGTCATCGAGCGCGCCGATGTACTCACGCGAGGCGGCGATGAGGTCGGACTGGTGCGCGTACTCCTTGTTGAGACGCGTGAACTCCTTGATATCGGAGGCGACGGCCGGGTCGGAAAGCTTCTTCTCGAGCTCCTCGTAGGCCTTGATGATCTTTTCGAGCTTGTCGCGCATGGCGGGACTCCTTTATATGCGTGAAGGTGAAAATCGGCAGAATTGATGGGGCGCGGGGCGCCGCTGCGGGGGTAAGCCCGGCTAGAACATGTCGATCTTCAGATACATGCGCATCCCTTCGCGTATGGGGTACATAGTTGCGATCTAACCCATACATGATAGCGTGCGCAGGCAAACCTGCATATAACCCGCACGGAATGAGTGGACGTAGCCGTTGGGGACGTTCCTTAACGGCTAGTCGTTTAAGAACGTCCATTACAGTCGAAATTGTCAGCCCGGGACCGTCTCGGGCTACGATTGAGGCGCGCCCAGAACGGGCCGCCGACCGGGCGCCCGCGCACGGCCGAACGTCCCTGCCCCCGAGAGGGCCCGTTGGGTGCTGCCGGCGCGGGACGCGCCGCCCCCGACGGCTGATAGGAAAGTGCCGGGCAGGCGCCGCGGCTGGTAATGTGAGTGCCGAGGGGGAGGCCATCCGGTCGAACGACTACCGGAAGGATACCACCGTGAAAGCGCCATCCACCAGGCCCGCGGCCGTGCTCGGCCTGGACGTCGGCAAGTCATCGCACTGGGCCTGCCTGATCGACCGCGACGGGGAGGTGCTGGCCAGCGCCCCCGTCCGCAACAGGGAGGCCGAGCTCGACGCGCTGTTCGCCTCCGCGCCCGCCGGCACGCTCGTCGTCGTCGACCAGTTCCGCAACATAGGGTCCCTCGCCGTGAGGCGGGCCCGCGCCGCGGGGCTCGGGGTCGCCCACCTGCCCGGGCTCGCCGCCAGCCGCG
>UQHV01000026.1 GCA_900540895.1 uncultured Collinsella sp.
CCCCCTGTCCTGCTCCGGGCCGTCCCGTTTCCCGGCCTGGGCCGCCGGGGAAGGCGTGTCTTCCCTTCCCAGCACGGCTTCCCCCGTCCCACCGGGCCCTTGCGGCCTCCGGGCGGACGCAGGTCCACGCGCCGTGCCGGATGTTCTCTGCTCCCCTGGCTCTCTTTGTCCCTCCAGGGGGGCGTCCGGGGCATGGGTGGGTCGGGTCTTTTCCCGGCTTCTGTCCGAAGCCCTTTCCCGCTCCGAGGGCCTCCGGTCAGAGGCGGAGCCAGAATGGCCCTCTTCTGCTCCATCGGTCCGGTAGACGATCTCCGCCGGAATAGGGGGCACCGCCAGGGGGCCTGGCTCTCCTTCCAGCGCCTCCGGCGGAAGGACCGCCGGGGCCAGCGGTTGGGCGGCCAGCCTGCCGATCTCCCGGGCCGAGACTGGAAGCCCGCCCTCCCGGTTTGGCGCCTTTGGTCCCGCCGCGCCGGGGGCGGTCCGGGCCTGCCCCTCCGGCCCAGTGGATTCTTCCCGCAGGTCCGGTCCGGCAGGTCTCTGCGCCGCCGGCTCCGCCGGAGCGCTCTTGCCGCGGAAGCCGCCGCCGTTGCGGCCGCCACGGTCGCCGCCACGACCGCCGCGGTCGTTACCACGGTTGCCGCCGAAGCCGCCACGGTTGCCACCGCGATCGCCATAGCCACCACGGTTGCCACCAAAGCCACCGCGACCGCCACGGTCGCCGCCACGGTCACCAAAGCCGCCGCGGCCACCGCGATCGCCACCGCGACCGCCACGGTCGCCGCCACGGCCACCGCGATCACCAAAGCCGCCGCGACCGCCACGGTCGCCGCCGCGGCCACCACGGTCGTCACGGCCGCCGCGAGGACCGCGGTCCTCGTCCAGGCCCATGGCGACGAGCGGAGCGATAACCTTATCGAGAGCGGCCATCAGCTCGGTGGCCTCCTCGTAAGAAAGCTCGGGCAGGAGCTTCTCCTTCTTGTTGGCAAGCTCGACCAGGCCCTCAGCGGCATCCTCGGCAGCGAAGACAACGATCTTGCGCATATCGCCCTCGGCGTCGTCGATGCGGCCGACCAGATCGGCAGCCTCGGCCTCGGCCATCAGGCCATCGAGCTCACGAAGGCGCATGCCCAGCAGGTCGGACATTTCCTTCTGCTCCATCTTGGGCTTGAGGTCAAGAAGCTTGATGGCGCGCTCGATGTTCGCCATGCGCTCGGCCTTGGCCTCCTCCTCCTTGGAAATAGCAAAGCGACGGCTACGCAGCAGGCGGGCGGCCTTCTGCATCTTGTCCATCAGCTCTTCGTCATCGTAATCAACGGCGGCCTCGACAACCTCGGCCTCCTCCTCGGCGGAAACCTCGTCAGCAGCCTCAACCTCGGCAGCTTCGGTCTCCACGGTCTCGACTGCCTCGACCTCGGCAGTCATGGTCTCGTTCTCGGTCTCGTTCATGATCTCTTCGTTCTCGGACATGAGACTCCTTCTTGGCCCTCTCGGGCATCATCGCCCCATTCGCGGGGCCCGTCGCGCACTCTTTGCGCTTTAAACATTCATGCCTCTCGGCAAAACGTCCATTAGTTTATGGTGTCGCCATCCAATCTAGCTGCAGAATCTATGTGCACACATTAATGCGACATGTGTGACTCGCGACGAGCGTACACCAGCGACGCCACGAACCCGACCACGGCAATTACAGCCGCTACACGCACGGCAGCTGCAAATCCAATCGCCTGGGCAACGTCGATCGCAGCGCCAGCGACGCTGGCAGCCGCCGCAGAACTCGAGAGCAGACCGATAAACAGCGACGGGCCAAACGATGCGGCAATCATGTTCCACGTGTTAAGCAATGCCGTTCCGTGAGGATGTTCAGCGGCAGGTAGCGTCTCCAAGCCGGCCGTTTGCGAGGGGCTCAGCACCAAACCGACTCCGGCATACACCACAACGGTCAGCGCCACGACGACGCCGATGTTCATGCTTGCCGCCGTCATCGAGATGGCAGTCTGCCCCACGGCAATCAGGGCAAAACCGACCGGCAGCAGCGGCCATGCGCCACGGGCGTCCATCACGCGTCCGCCCACAATCGAGGTCACGGCGTTGCAGGCAATCGCCGGCAAAATGAGCAAGCCCGCAATAAGTGCGGTCATGCCGTATGCGCCCTCAAAATAGAGCGGCAACAAAACGCTCATCGAGAACGTCGTCATCATCGACACCACCACAAGCAAACACGCAGGCCAAAAGCGAAAGCTCGCCATGGGACGCACGTTAAGCACCGGATGCTCGAGCTTGAGCTGACGGGCCGCAAACAGGCCGAGCAGCACAATGGCGGCGAAAAGCGCCACGATGCCGGCAATCAGATTGGTCGAGAACTCGCCTACGGAATACACAAATGCCGTAATGCCGGCGGCGAGCAAAACAACCGACAGGATATCAAGCGTGGTGTTCGAGCGCTCTCCGACATTCTGAACAAGCTTAACGCCCGCCGCAGCGACCACAATGCCGCCCACCAGCGGCACTACGAACACCGCCCTCCAGCCAAATAACGTGCACATAAGACCGCTAATCACGGGTCCAAACGCCGGTCCTAGCGTAATGCAGGCGCCGCCCAGGCTCAGATACAAACCGAGCTTCTCGCGCGGGGCGCAAGACAGCACCACGTTCATCATGAGCGGGAACAAGATGCCCGATCCCGCAGCCTGCAAAATACGACTTGGCAGCAAAACGCTAAACGACGGAGCGACCAGGCACAGGACTTCGCCGGCGACCATGCATCCGCATGCGAAAAACAGCAGCTTGCGCGTCGAGAAACGGCCGGACAGGAAGGCCATGATGGCCGTAAAAATCGACGTCATGATCATGTAGCCCGAGACGAGCCACTGTGCCGTGGTGGCACTCACCGAAAAGGCTGCCATAATGTCGTGCAACGCCACGTTAATGATGTTCTCGTTAAACGCGGCAACAAAGGCTGCAATATACATTACGACGAGAATCGCCGCAGAGGCCGATGGCGTTACTTGAACTTGTTGCTGAGATTTGCTCCCCATGCATTTCCTTCCTCTTGGAACGACAGTCGCATCGCCCCAGAGGAACGGTCCAGGGCGAAAAATGAGCCCTAGACTTACGCCAGACGCCGTACACGACGAATCTGGCAACATGGTCCAACATCGAAAGATTGTAACGCGGACGCACAGCTTTCCTTCCGCGCTATTATTAAAAGTCCACGAAAGCATAAGACATGAGGAGCCCGCCATGATTAAGCCCATCATGAAATCCGAGTTCTTTTTGCGTCTGCCTTCCGAAGACGCGGGACCCGACGATGCCGCAACCGGGCAGGATCTCCTGGATACACTCCACGAGCATGAGCGCGAGTGCGTGGGCCTCGCCGCCAACATGATCGGCGTGCGCAAACGCATCATCTGCGTAAAGGACGGCAACAGGACACTCCTGATGTACAACCCTCAAATTCTTGAGCAGGTCAATGCCTATCAGACGAGCGAAGGATGCCTCTCGCTGACCGGCGAGCGTCCCTGTACCCGCTATCGCCGCATTAAGGTTGAGTATTTGGACGAGAACTTCGTTCACCGCATCAAAAACTTCTCGGGCTACACCGCCGAGATCATCCAGCACGAAATCGACCACTGCAATGGCGTCGTGGTTTAGGCCACCTGCCAAAATGAGGGTACCGGAGGCCTCCCTATGGATATCAGCCGCTTTGGCGAATTCGCCATCTTAGCGCAGTCACGCACGTTTCTTGATGCGGCGGAACTGCTTTTCATGTCGCAATCAACCCTCTCCAAGCACATCATGGCAATGGAGCACGAACTCGGCTGCAAGCTCATCGATCGAAGCCAGCGCCACGTAACACTCACCGCGCAAGGTGAAGCGCTCCTCCCCTATGCGCAAAAAATTGCGACGCTTCAGCACCGCTATCTTGCCGCCATTCAAATAGGCGCAGGTGAGCCGCTCGAGCACCTCACCGTAGGTTCTATCCCCATTATGGCCCCTTATGGGATCACGGACGCCGTCATCGATTTTCAGCAGGCGAACCCCTCATATTCTGTTGAGCTCATCGAGGGCGAGGGCGACACACTCAAGCGTATGCTCCTGCACGAGGACATTGACCTGGCCTTCATCCGTGACAGTGGCGCCATCGAGCCGGAGTTCAAAAAGATTCCCTTTACGACTGACCGGCTCGTGGCCGTCCTTCCGCTCGACCATCCGCTCGCCGAACGTGACACCGTCGAGATAGACGACCTTATCGACGAGAATTTCCTCATGCTTCCCCAAGGCTCGTTCGTAAGCGAGCTCGTCCTTTCCCTTTGTCGCGAAGCTGGATTTGGCCCACGCGTTACGTTCACCGGCAAACGAGCCGAGAACATCATCTCTCTTGTCGCACGCGGCGCCGGCGTCTCATTCCTCATGCGCAAGCCGGCGGAATCGCTTGCCAGCGGAAAGGTAGCCCTGGTGCCGCTTGAGCCCGCGACGACCTCCGAGGTCAGGCTCTACCTCAAGCGGAACGCCGCGCACTCGCAGGCGGTCGTCTCGTTCATCGGCTTCCTCCCCTACCGTCAGCTCCTGCAGGGCGACCGTGCGTCTTCCACCGCGGCACGACCGTCATAATCCCCGCTGCTCCACAACCGCAGACTTGTGTCCGCAAACACGCTGACAACGGCACAAAACACAAATATGCCTCGGGCGGCACGTCGCCGTCCGAGGCATATTTAGTTAAAGTGCGCAGACAGACTAGTCCACCGAGATGTTGAGCGCCTTACCGCCCTCGTCCTTCCTGGCACCGATCGCCATAGCGGCGACAAGAGCCAGAACGAAAGCGACCACACCGGAGATGACAAGGCCGATAAAGCCCGTGTCGATGCCGGCAGGGTTAATAAAGCTCGGGAAACCGAGCGGGCCGGAGGCACCGAAGGCATAGAGTTTGGCACCCATGAGGCCGGCAATGGCACCGCCTACACCAGCGGAAATAAAGGTTGCCCACATAAGACGCTTACGCGGCAGCAAGATGGCGTAAAGCGCAGGCTCGTTGACACCGAAAATCGAAGAGACAAGGGCGGGAATGTTGACGGCAGCATTTTCCTCGGAGTCCTTGGTTCGGATGACCATGCCAAGCACAGCACCGGCGATGGCACAACCGCCTGCATACACGAGCGGGTTAATGAGGTCATAGCCGTAGGTTGCGACATCGAGAAACCACAGCGGGATGATACCCCAGTGCAGGCCGAACATGACGAGCAGGCTCCAGAACGTGCCGATGACGAAGCCGGCGATGGCGGGCTGGAAGTTGATGAGCATCAAGATGATCTGGGCAACGATGTTGGAGAGGACCGTCATGACCGGACCGACCACAAGCAGGCCAAGGATGCCGCAAATGAGGAGCGTCAGGATGTTGGAGAAGAACGAGCTCACAAGCGCGGGCAGCGCGTTAGAAAGGGCCTTGTGCACCTTGGAGGCAATCCAGACGATAAAGATCGCAGGCAGAATCGTCGATGAGTAATTCTGCATGATCAGCGGGATGCCAAAAATATCACCGTAGACATTGGACTCGAAGACCGTGCCGGCGCCGAGCGTGTAGAGCGGATCTCCGCCCATAAGGGCAACGAGCGTCGGGTAGACGAGGATACCACCGAGCGCCATTCCCATAACGGGCTTAAGTCCGAACTTCTTGGCCGACGTCCAGCCAATGATTAGCGGAAAGTAATAGAAGACCGAATCTCCGATTGCCGAGAGCGTCACATACGTATTGCTGTCCTTGGCAAGCCAACCGGCAACCGTGCAGAGCGCGAGCATCGACTTGATAAAGCCACCGGCCATAAGCACGCCAAGAACCGGTTGCAGAATCTCGGAGATGATGGCCAGCAGACGCGAGAATGGATCGCCCTTTTTGACGTCGTCGCCTTCATCGATATCGAGTGCGGGTTTGGAGTCGAACCCGCCAATCTGAACAAGGTCGTTGTAGACGGCCTCGACAGTGGCACCAATCACGACCTGATACTGTCCGCCGGCCTGGATGACGTCAACGACGCCCTTCGTCGCCTTAAGCTCATTGGTCTGGGCGAGCGATTCATCCTTGAGGTGGAAGCGGAGACGCGTAATGCAGTGGCTCACGTCTAACACATTGTCTCGACCACCGACCTTTGTGATGATTTCATCGCAAAGCTTCTGGTATTTCATGGAATTCTCCTTTTTCTGAGCGGGGTATAGCATCGATTTCATGCCTCCGTAGTCGACGTGGGAGGGCAAGGAACCCGCTTCCCCCTTTGAAATCCGCGGACGCACGTACGCCCGGGATGGGAAACGGCAGAGAAGATGGAAGATGCCGATCACATGGCAGCGAGCCTCATTGGCCCATGTCACGCAATCAGGTCTACAGACGCGAATCTGCTGCGCCGAGAAGTCTCGTCGTCTGGCAGAACTTGTCACACAGACGTTCCGGTTCGCCCTGGGGAATCTGAGTACGCTCGGTCTCAAAGGAGAGGCCGTACTCGCGTGCCGGAAGGAAATACTCGAAATAGCCGTTGGTGTAACCGCAAACTATTCCCTCGACCGGGCATTCGCGCTTCATGCGAATACCCAAGTCGCTGCCGAGCTCACTCGGGAACACAAAGAGATGCAGGCCGCCCAAACTGATGACGGCACACTTAAGCGTGAGCGAAAAGTCGTCATGGGCAACGGTGTGATAGAACGTCTGAGGCTCGATGCGGTCGAGAACGACCTCGCGATCGAGCTTGATCTGGGAAATCGCCTCGGCAAGACCGGTCGAAACGCGCTCGACCTCGGGAATGCCGCGTCCCTGACGAAAATTGCGGTCGCTACAGTCGCCAGCAGCACCGACGACCATGGCCGGATAGTAACCAAGACTCTGAGCGAGCTTTTTGCCGGTAAGACCGGCGAGTTCGCTCGTGAGCTCCGTGCAGTCGGGTCCGACGCAAGCGGAATGCACCGCCCAGTTCACAAAGCCCGCAAATGGCTTGCCTTCGGTATCGAAGAACGATACGACAATGACCTCATTGTCGGCGAGTTCACCTGGGATGATGCGGTTGTCGTAGAAACCGGTGATGACTTTTTTGCCCATGCGGCAGGTCGCAGGTCGCGCGTTGGCGCGGCACTCTTCGAAGCATTGACAGATGGTATCGAGGAACCAGCGATAGTAGTCCTCGTTGAATTTTCCCGTCCACCAGCTGCGATGGTAGGCGACGATCGAAGTGTGGTCGTGCGTCGCGGAGAGCAGAACGCAGTCACGGTCGATTCCGTAGCGCTCGGCGAGCATCGTCTTAACCTCCTCGGCCATGCCCTCCTCAAACTCGAGAACATCGGCGTTGAAGAGAAAAACTTCGCGGTCGTCCTGTTGGAAAAGAATCGCGTTGGCGAAGACGTCGTCATGGACGCCTGTCGCAGGCTCCAGACGGTTGGGGAGGTTGCGGTATCCGATTAGATAGATGTCGCCTTGCGGGGTAATCTTGCGGCGTGCATGTCCGATATTCATGCAAGTTCTCCTTTTTGTCATGCCGCGTTTAAAGCGGCAAGGATGGTTTGAAGGAGGCGCTCATGGGAACCGGCGGCGAAGCCGGAGTTCATGGCCTCATAGGTGATTTTCTCGTACGCATCGGGGGCCGGCAGATACTTTTGCCCTCCGTTGACAAGCGTGGCAAAGAGCACGGGGCAGAATCGGGCGGCGCGCACGACGGCGCCAAACGAGCTCGAAACCTCGGGCTGGATACCAACGAACTCGACATTTCCCAGCCGAAGTAAATAGACCCTCGTACGCTGTTCGCCTGCCGCATGAAACCCATAAGTTCGATGCGGGGCCAATGAGCAGAAGTCGGCGCGCGTCTGGGCGGGCAAAAGGACGTCGACCGTGCGAGCATCGACGCCGATGGCATCGTCCTCACGCGCCGCACGGACGGCCTCAATCAACGCATCGCTCATAGCGCGACCCTGTCGATGCAGCATGCGATATCCACTCTCGTGAGCATCTAACGTTTGCTTCGCCCCGGTCGAATCGAACGCAACGGTTACGGCGCGCTCCGCCGGACTCTGATCCCCCGCGGCACCGGGTAGCAGCAACACGACTCCGCCCAATTCGCGCTCGAGAGCCATGGCGGCAAAGCCAAAGAGGTCCCCGCTCACCAAGCGCTTCCCCTGAGAATCGTGCGATCCGTCGAGCACGGAAGACTGGACATCAGCCGTCGCAAGTATGGCAACGAGCCCGCCCTCGGCATCCCTCGCGACAAGTATGGGCATCGCGTGGTCGGCAAACCCCTTGGGGTCTACTCCCAGCCACCAGCCGGCCGGCGTCTCAATGTCGCGGTTAACGTTCACAGGACAGTAGCCCTCCGCCGAGGCGAGCGTGACAGAGCGAATGCCCGCAACCGCCTGCTCAACGGCCGCGCGTGTCGCGGCGATGAGCGCGGCACGATAGCGCTCATTTCGATCGCGGGCATCGGTGTCGGCCAGATGCCCAGGGGTGCGCACGTGAGGCGCAGAAAACGTGTGGGTCGGGACCACCCAAGAAAAGGCGCCGTCGCAATTGGAGACATCCTTGACAACCTCACGCAGATCGACGAGTAGGGCCGGAGCGATCGAGGTAACCTCAAGTGAAAGGATGCAAGCGCGCCGCCCCATCCCTTCGACCACGAAGGCACGGGCAAAGATTTCATGACGGAGTGCGTCGAAACCGTCGAACGGCAATACGTCCTCTAAGTTAATGGCCACCCGGGCGGCTCCGGCCTTCATCTCTCCCTTATCCATGGCGAACGCCCTCCTTTATCTGTCGCTCACTCGATGCCGTACAAGCGCTGTGCCGTGCCGCCAAGCATAAGGTCCTTGTCCGTATCACTTAAATCTGTGGCGCGGACGCAGGCGACACCCTCTGTTAGCCACTCGCGTTTAACGGGATAACTCGTACCAAAGACAATATGGTCTGCACCAAGGACCTCAACCGCACAGGCAAGAAGCGTCTCGCCCCAGGGCTGAGCATGGGACATGTCGAAATAAACGTTGTTCTCAAGACGCTTGGAGACCGTCTCGGTATCGGTCTGGAAGCGACCCGAGGCATCTGGACGCTTGGGACCGTGCGGCAGCAGCATCTCCTTAAACGCAAAATAAGCGCCACCGAGCATGGAGTGGACCATCTTGATATTGGGGTAGCGCTCAAAGAAATCGCCAAAGATCTCTCGGCCGATCGCCGTAGTTTGGTCGACGCAGCGGCCATAAGAGCGGCGAAGGTTGTCGTACGCGAGAAGCGACTCGTTCTCGACCGGCACGGGAACATGGTGCACGTAAACGGTGACATGGCGTTCGTTCAGGTGCTCGAAAAAACTCGAGAAGACCTGGTCGTCGAGATAGCGCTTGCCGTAGTGAGCGCAGAGCTGCACACCCGCAAAACCATCGTCGAGTCTGCGGTCGAGCTCCTCCAAATTTGCTTTGGTGCCAAAGGGCGGCACAGCGACAAGCGGAATCAGACGGCCACTTGACGCCTTCGCGTCAGCAGCCATACCGTCGTTGAAACGCCGGCACATCTCGAGCGACATCCACTCGTGACAGCCGGGGAGCTTGAGGATCGCCTTGTCGACCCCCGCCTCATCCATATCGGCCAAGCGCTTCTCGAGGGTGTAGTCGCCCTCAATGTAGTTAAGACCCGGAGAACCGGCGGGCATCTCGATCACGATCTGTCGTTTGCCGGCGGAATTCATGGTCAGATAGCCTTCGGTGTCATAGGCGCGGGGTACCTCGGCCAAAAACTGTTCGCAGAGCGTCTCGTCATGAAAGATGCGCTCGTCGAACCAGTAGGAATTTGCATCGATAATCATTGGTTGGAACCGCCTTTCATCTTGTTGAAAACATTCTAGAAAAGCAGGTACCCGGACATCAATTCCAGCTTAAGCCCACTGTATTCCATTTTGGAATAGAACTTACCGCTCACACGCGAACCTCGCCCGCTCAACGAGACAAGCGCTAACAGCACGGGCTTAGACAGAAAACGGTCGGCCCGCATCCGTTGCGGGCCGACCGTTTCATTACAGGCTACCTTTGCCGTTACGCCTGGCGGTAATGGTCAAAGAAATCGGCGAGGTCTTCGAGGGACTCTTTGAGTACTTCCATGCGCGGCAGGTACACGATACGGAAGTGGTCGGGCTCAGCCCAGTTGAAGCCGCCGCCACGCGTGATCAGGATCTTCTTCTCGTGCAGCAGGTCAAGGGCGAACTGCTCGTCATCGGTGATGTTGAACTTCTTAACATCCATCTTGGGGAAGATGTAGAACGCCGCGCGCGGCTTGACCACCGAGATGCCGTCGATCTTGTTGAGCGCCTCATACACAAAGTTGCGCTGCTCGTAGACGCGACCGCCGGGGCGAATGTAGTCGTTGACCGACTGATGGCCACCGAGCGCCGTCTGGACGATCGACTGGGCCGGCACGTTGGAGCACAGGCGCATGTTGGAGAGCATGTTGATGCCCATGATGAAGTCGCTCATGCAGCGCTGGTTGCCCGAAAGCACCATCCAGCCAATACGATAGCCCGCAATCATGTGCGACTTGGAAAGGCCGCTAAAGGTGACGCAGGGCAGATCGGGAGCGAGCGAGGCAATCGAGACGTGCTCGTAGCCGTCCATGCACAGACGGTCGTAGATCTCATCGGCAAAGATCATGAGCTGGTGTCTGCGCGCAACCTCGACGATGCCCTCGAGCACCTCGCGCGGGTAGACCGAGCCCGTGGGGTTGTTGGGGTTGATGATGACGAGGGCTTTGGTCGCGCTCGTGATCTTGGACTCCATATCCTCCAAGTCGGGATACCAATCCGCCTGCTCATCACACAGATAATGTACGGGATGACCGCCGGCAAGGGTTGCGCACGCCGTCCAGAGCGGATAGTCGGGGCTGGGGATCAGGATCTCATCGCCGTTGTCGAGCAGCGCGTTCATCGAAAGCTGAATGAGCTCGGACACGCCGTTGCCCGTGTAGATGTGCTCCATCTGAACGTTGGGCAGGCCTTTGATCTGCGAGTACTGCATGATTGCCTTGCGCGCGGAGAACAGGCCACGCGAGTTGGAATAGCCTTCGCAGTCGGGCAGCTGCTGGCGCATGTCCTTGATGACCTCGTCGGGCGTGCGGAAACCGAAGGGCGCGGGGTTGCCGATGTTGAGCTTGAGAATACGCTCGCCCTCGTCCTCCATACGGGCAGCTTCGTCGACGACGGGGCCGCGCACGTCATACAGGACATTATCGAGCTTGGTGGATTTAGAAAAAGTACGCATGGTGGTGCTCCTTGGAATTTGAGCTGAGGGATGGGGTTCGGGCTTGGAATCGTTGCGGGGTGATGATGCCTCGCCTTGATCGGCGTCGCCGGCAAGCAGCCAGGTAACATCGACCTCCAAAATACGGGCGAGCAGCTCAGCCACGTCGCGCCGCGGGATCGTCTTGCCGCTCACATATTGGCTCATCTGACTCTTGCCGAGTTTTTTGCCGAGCATCTCCGATGCGCGGATTACGTCCGACTGGCGAACGTCGCGATCGGACATAGCCTGTCGCAGGCGATCGCTAAACGTCTCTTGGGCCACTAGAACCTCCTTGCTGGCAAAGTTCAATTTATAGAACACGAATTGAACCTGAGTTCAATTTAGGCAGCAGTATAGCGCGGCGCAATATCCGGAAGTTCAATTTCATAAGAAAATATACCGGACTCCGAGATTTGCCCAAAGCGGACAAAGACGTGTACACGTTTAGAGATATTCAAGGAAACGAGCCGCCGCAAGCGAAACGTCGGCGGTGCGGTATATCGCGTTGATCTGCCGATGAGGATGTCCCTCGAGCGGGCGCACGGCAACATCGAACTGGCAGCGGCGCAAGATGAGCGCCGGAAGAATGCTCACGCCCAGGCCGTCCTCGACCATAGCCATAATCGCATAATCATCCCAGGTCGACAGCTTAGAGCGCACCGCCAGACCCGCGCGACGAAACAGCGGCGTAATCTCGTCGTCGCTACCGCGTTCCAGCAGAATAAACTGCTCGTTGGCCAAATCGGCAAGAGAGACGACCTCCGCCGCGGCAAGCGAGGAGTCCGCTGGCACCACGGCCATCAGCTCGTCTTGCACCAACGGCCGCGACGCCATGCCGGCGCCGCGTGGTTCGCGCGGAATAAAGCCCAGGTCGCAGCGGCCTTCCGCCACCCATTGCTCAATCTCGGAGTAATCACCCATCAGCAGCTCGTAATCGATGTCCGGGTGATCGGCGCGAAAGTGCGCAATCACCGGCGGCAGCACGTGGGTCGCCACACTCGAAAACGTACCGATGCAGATTTTTCCGCGCATGAGCCCACGCATCTCATCCACCCGTCGCTGCAAGCGAGTGAATTCCTCACAGAGCGCCTCGACCGCCGGCATAACTTGCCGCCCGTCGGCAGAAAGCACTACGCCCTCGCGGCTTCTATCGAGAACTTTAAAGCCCCAGTCGGCCTCAAGATCGGCCACCATACGGCTCACGCCCGACTGCGAATAGCTCAGCCGCTCGGCGGCGCGCGTAAAACTGCCGGCGCGCACGGTCTCGAGCAGCACCTGCATCTTTTGAACATTCGTTTCCACGGCAACCCTCCACCTATGCATGAGCTTTTGTCATGCTATCCATGCATTATATTCGCTTTTCTTCTAAAGCCAGTTCACCCATAGTGAACATGCTCGGATATAGAGGGGATGTCAGCGTATGAACAACGGACTGTTTACGTACTTAGCAGCATTGCTGTTGTTTGGCTCCAACGGCATCATCGCCGCCGCCATCGCGCTCCCGAGCTCCGATATCGTGCTCCTGCGCACGTTTTTGGGCGCGCTCTCGCTTGTCACCATCCTCGCCATCACCCAACGCCATAAGTTGCAGGCGCCATCTCGCCCCCGCGAAGCCGCAGCCCTCCTCCTCTCGGGAGCCGCGCTGGGCGCCAGCTGGATTTTTCTGTTCCGAGCCTACCAGACGATCGGCGTCGGCGTTTCCTCGCTGCTGTACTACTGCGGCCCCATCATCGTCATGGCCCTCTCCCCGCTCATCTTTGGCGAAAAACTGACCGGCGGCAAAATCGCCGGGTTTATCGCCGTCGCCTGCGGCGCTTTTCTCATTGCAGCGCAAGGTCTAGGCGGCAATATGCCCATTGCGGGTATCGCCTGCGGCATCGCCTCGGCATTTTGCTATGCGCTGATGGTCATCGCCAGCAAGGGTGCGCCACACATCGAAGGCCTCGAAAACTCCACGCTCCAGGTGAGCGCCGCCTTTGTGACCGCGCTGGTCCTCACGCTCATCACGCAGGGCGCCCCCTCATTCCTGTCCGTCGGCGTCGCCGCCAGTATTGATTGGCGCGCCGTCGTCATGCTCGGCGTCGTCAACACCGGCATTGGCTGCCTGCTCTACTTTAGTGCTGTCGCTAAGCTGCCCGTCCAGACTGTCGCGGTCGTCGGCTACCTCGAGCCGCTTTCGGCCGTCGTGTTCTCGGCCGTCCTTTTAGGCGAAGCCATAACGCCGGTCCGCCTGATGGGTGCCGCACTTATCATCGGCGGCGCGATCTTTTGCGAACTCGCCGGCAAACGCGCAGGTGCCAAGACCGGCATCGCTCAGGCAGCACGCGCCTAACAGCCCCTGCTTTGAAATGCCACCTGCGTACATGAATAATCCCCAGATGGGGATTATTGTCTAAAACACCCCGATGTGCCAAACTGCTCTTATATGTATAAAGATGGCATAAAGGTCTGCTGCCCTTTGCAGGGGCCAGATGTCCAAGGGAGTCCACGTGGCACACAACAAACTGGAGGCAAGCCCCCAAGATCAGCGTGGTCAAGGCGGGCATGGAGCCATTCCCCTCTCCGCTGGCATGCTGCTCGTTACGCTCGGCGTCGTCTACGGCGACATCGGCACGAGCCCCATGTACACCATGAAATCAATCGTCGCCAACAACGGCGGCATCGGTACCGTCAGCGAGGACATGATCCTGGGCGCGCTTTCGCTCGTCATCTGGACCATGACGCTCGTGACCACGGTCAAGTACGTGGTTATCGCCATGAAGGCCGATAACCACAACGAGGGCGGCATCTTCGCCCTGTTTAGCTTGGTGCGCAAAGTGGCGCCGTGGCTGATCCTTCCCGCCATGATCGGCGGCGCGGCGCTGCTCGCCGACGGCATCCTCACCCCCGCCGTCACGGTTACCACGGCCATCGAGGGCTTGCGCACTATCGAGTGGGGCCATGCGCTTTTGGGTGACGGCCAGACCAACGTCATCATCATCACCATCATCATTATCTGTGGCCTGTTTGCCATGCAGCGCGCCGGCACCTCGTCGATCGGCAAGCTGTTCGGGCCGCTCATGACGCTGTGGTTCCTGTTCTTGGCTGGCGCCGGCCTGTTCAACATGCTCGGCAACCTGTCCATCCTACGCGCGCTCAACCCCATCCGCGGCATCATGTTCCTGTTCTCGCCCATCAACCACTCGGGCATCATGGTGCTCGGCTTCGTCTTCCTGTCGACGACCGGCGCCGAGGCGCTCTATTCGGACATGGGTCACGTGGGCAAGGCTAACATCTATGCATCCTGGCCGTTTGTTAAGGCGGCCCTTATCCTCAACTATCTGGGTCAAGGAGCTTGGCTGCTCGCCAATAACTCCAACCCCCAGATGCTCGCGATGGATATCGTCAACCCGTTCTATATGATGCTCCCCGAGCCCCTGCGCCCCTTTGCCATCGTGCTTTCGGCCGTAGCGGCCATCATCGCCTCGCAGGCGCTCATCACCGGCTCGTTCTCGCTGGTATCCGAGGCAACCCGTCTCAATCTCATGCCGCATCTGCGCATCCACTACCCCAGCGACACCAAGGGCCAACTCTATATTCCGCTCGTCAACAACATCATGTGGGTCGGCTGTATCTTCATCGTGCTGCTGTTCCAAAACTCCGAGCGCATGGAGAGCGCCTACGGCCTCGCCATTACCGTGACCATGCTCATGACCACGACGCTTTTGACGAGCTACATCGCCGGCATCCTCAAACACAAGCTGGGCGCCTGCGTCTTCGCCCTGCTCTTTGGTGCCATTGAGCTGTGCTTCTTCGCTTCGCGCCTCACCATGTTCTTTGACGGCGGCTACGTCATGATCTTCCTGGCCGCGCTGCTGTTTGGCCTTATGTACGTGTGGCGCCGCGGCACCGCCATCGAGCGCACGCAGACGATCCTGCTGCCCGTCTCCAAGTACATTGACCAGCTCGGCCGCCTGCGCAACGACGAGACCTACCCCGTGCTCGCCGACAATCTGGTGTTCCTTACCAACAGTCCCGACCCGCTCACGCTCGACCGCGACGTGCTCTACTCCATCTTGGATAAGCATCCCAAGCGCGCCAAGGCATACTGGTTCATCAACGTGCATGTCACCGATGAGCCCTATACGCACGAGTATTCCGTCGAGACCTTTGGCACAGACTTCCTATTCCGCGTGCGCTTGGACCTGGGCTTTAAGGTCAATCAACGCATCAACACCTACCTGCGCCAGATCGTTGGCGACCTGATGGCATCGGGTGAGTTGCCGCCGCAGCATCACACCTACTCCATCTACGAGACACGCGGCAACGTGGGCGACTTCCGTTTTTGTATGCTGCGCAAGATGCTTGCCCCCGAAACGGACATCAACCGCAACGACCATCGCGTCATGGCCATCAAGTACGCCGTCCGCCGCGCCTGCGGAAGCCCGGCACGTTGGTATGGTCTCGAGAACTCGGCCATCATCATTGAGTACGTACCGCTCTTTGCTCGCATGCGCCCGGCCGTCAAACTTGTGCGCACCCAGGTGCCACTCGAGGTTCAGATCGAAGAGGCCGAGGAAATGGAAGTCGACATCTTCTCGGACGACTTGGTCAATGGCAACGAGGCCGGTAGGGACATGAACGTCGATCCCACCGAGCTGCTCGAGAGCGTCGCCGATACGCCCGAACAGCAACAGCTCGACGGCCTCGAGAGCGAACAGCTCAACGACGCCAACTTCTAGCGCCGTCACCCATCGACGATAGCGGCCCTGCACCTCGCGAGAGATGCAGGGCCGTCTTGTATTGCAGTAAAGCTAGCGGCTACGAACGACGCGGCTCGGGAACCACGAGTCTATCGGGGCTCGCGCCCTCGGCATCCGTCAGGCTCACGTAGCGAATCGACGGATCCCCATACATCGCGTAGTAATAATTGCCCGTGCGCGCGCTAAAGCATCCGGTATAGATAGTCTTCTCGAACTTGCCATCGCCCATCCTGGACGCCCCCTCAATCATCACCACGCCCTCGAGCGAGCGGAACATGCGAACGACGTTTTCGGTCTCGCTCTCCTTTTGCGGGTAATTGGCATTGAGGTACGCCGCCTTTACAAAACGGCTCGGCGAATAGCAATCGCCCGGAATGCCGCGCATGCCGGCACCGGCTCCATAGGGCTTGAGCTCGGCGCCACGCCATGTCGCCGTCTGCGGAAAATCGCTTGTGGCGGTGATATAGGTGCGCAGGTTTTCCATGTGCCACGGGAAGGTCGGCTGGTTGGCAAGGGTGTCGACCGGATCGTCGTATACATGCAGGCCGTCAGCCATCATCTCGACCACGATGCTGCGTTGGCTGTCGCCGATAATCCAATGGAGCAGCGACACGCCCAGCCCCTCTCCGGCAGATTTGGCGACAATCACCGTGTCGCGCAGCGCGGCCTCGACCTCATCGACCGTCGAGAACGTCGCTGCCACCCACAGGGGGAACTCATAGGCCGCGATATTGGTCTTGCCGTCGACAGGGTCCTCGGCATACTCGGCATAACCCGGGAAATTGAGACCCGCCACGGCGAGGCCCGCATCGTTACCGCAATCGAAAAACATGGGATAGTTCTTGTAATCGATGCACATACCGATCACCGCGTGTGCCGCCGACGCATCGTCGATAAACGAATACGGAATGTGAAACCCGCGCGGCATCACGCGAACCTGTTGGCCGTAGTCAAAGCTCCAGTCGAGGTTGCGGCCCAAATACATGTGGCCAGAATTATCGGTAAATCGAATACTCGTGCACATAGCGCCTCCCAGCCTTACGTTCTTGCTAATTTCATTGTCTCCAAACAAAAAGGCGCTAAACACAAAAGCCCGGACATGACAACAATGTCACGCCCGGACTATTCAAGCAGGATAAACTCAACCAAGTTAACCCCGCAGGTCGTCTAAGGGGTCAAAGTGCCGCAGATTGCCACGAAAGAGGAGCGAAGCGTACTTAAGGTACGCGAGCGACGATTGAGCGGCAAGGTGCGGTGCTTTGGTCCCCTTAGACCAACTTTCCAAGACAGTGGTCGATCATATGCTGGACCATCTGCGCCTCGAAGCCGACGAAGTCCTGCTTGCGCTCGCGCATCTTGCCGTCGACGATCACGTCATAAGCAACCTTGCACTTGATATAGCGCGTGGACTTGGTGACCTCCTCGTGCGTCAGGCAGCTCTCCTCCATCTTGCTGGCGCCCAGGCCAAACACCAGACGGGGGTTGTAGAGCACGTGGGGCTCGCCGGCATCGTCCAGGTAGACGCAAACCTTCTTGGTAACGCCAATCTGGTTAGCGGCAAGGCAGCCGGCATCGTCGAGCGACTTGATGGTATCGATCAGGTCCTGAGCAACCGACTCGTCCTCGACGGTCGCAACCTCGCAACGCTGGGACAGGATAGCCTCGTCGTGGCAAAGCTCTTTAATCATACGTTCCTCCATAGGGGTCGTTGTATCCGCTTAAGTATACGGTACCCACACATTTTCATGCGAAAAATACCGTCCGTCTGCTACAAAGCGCCGAACATCAACATGCGAGGAACAACAGCGTCGTAAAGGGGCTATAGTGGGTGAGTTCGTGTCAATCGGCCTAAACTCGGGGCCGAACAAGGAAAGGGTATGCATGGACGAACTATTTCACGTCAGCGAGCGCAAGTCCACAATCGGGACCGAACTCCGCGCTGGACTGACAACATTCCTGGCGATGGCCTACATCATCGCCGTCAACCCCGCGGTGCTCTCGGGCGCTGGCATCGATGCGGGAGCGCTCGCCTGCGCCACCTGCCTGGGCGCCGGCATCATGACCATCTGCATGGGCATCTTCGCCAACCGCCCGCTCGCCTGCGCGTCGGGCTTAGGCGTCAACGCGATGATCGCCGGAATCACCACCACCGTCTGCGGCGGTGACTGGCACGTGGCCATGAGCGTCATCTTCCTTGAGGGCGTCGTCATCTTGCTGCTCGTGCTTTGTGGCCTGCGCGAGGCCATCATGGACGCCATCCCGGTTGTCCTGCGTCACGCCATCTCGGTGGGTCTGGGCCTGTTCATCGCCATGATTGGCCTGTGCGATGCCGGCATTATCACCGCTGGCGCCGGTACACTCGTCGGTCTGGGCGACATCACCTCCCCCACCTTCATCGTCGGCATCATCTCCATCCTGGTGACAGTCGCCCTCGCCTGCCGCAACGTCCCCGGCTCGCTGCTCATCGGCATCGTCGTCGCCGTCATCGCCGGTATCCCCCTAGGTGTGACCCAGGCTCCGACCGGTATCATCGCCCCGCTCGACTTCTCGAGCATCGGTGGCCCCATCGCCGACGCCGGCGGCGTGCCTGCCATCGTCAAGGTCCTTACCGACCCCGCGCTCCTCGTCATCTCGTTCTCGCTGCTCATGAGTGACTTCTTCGACACCATGGGCACCGCGATGGCCGTGGCCAAGCAGGGCGAGTTCCTCACCGACGACGGCAACGTCGAGAATATCAAGGAGATCCTGATCGTCGACTCCGCCGCCGCTGCTGTGGGCGGTTTCATGGGCGTCTCCTCCATCACCACCTTCGTCGAGTCCACCTCTGGCGCTGCCGACGGTGGCCGCACGGGCCTCACCTCCGTCACCACCGGCGTGCTGTTCATTCTCGCCGCGTTCTTCTCCCCCATCGTCACCATCGTTTCCAGCGCCGCCACCTGTGGTGCTCTGGTCTACGTCGGCTACCTCATGATGAGCGAGGCCTCCGAGATCGACTGGTCCGACGTGTCGCAGGGTTTCCCGGCGTTCATGATTGTCGCCGGCGTGCCCTTCACCTACTCCATCTCTGCCGGCATTGGCCTGGGCTTTATCACCTACGTGATCGTCGCACTCTTTAAGGGCGAGGCCTCCAAGATCAAGCCGCTCATGTGGATCGCAGCTCTCGCCTTCCTCGTCTACTTCTTCGTAGCGTAACGGCATAGTCTGCTAAAACAGAACACCAAAGCGCGGAGTCGCATCGAGCGGCTCCGCGCTTTTCTTTTAAAGCCAGGCAACGCACAGACGCGCGATGTTTTGCTTCCCAAGTTTTGGACATTTTGCCCTCCAAACGGCACTACCGCCGGCTACATCCTGCAGATATGCTGGGCTTAATCGCATAGGCCCTATGAGGATGGGAGTAACCATGGCCGCCTTGTTCACGACCCCCAAGCGCAATGACAAAACCTCTGGAGCCCATTTTGTCGAGCCCGACGTGTGCCGTCGCACGCTGCTCGCACACGGCAGCTGGCGCCGCGTGACGCGCCGCATCGTCTGCGGCCTGGCCTGCGCGCTCACGGTGAGCTCGCTGCTCATGCCGAGCGTCTCGCTCGCGGCCGAGTGGGTGGACGTCGGCGGCGTCCGCCACGAAGCGGCCGCGGGGCCCGCGGGAGACGCCGCCGGCACCTGGAGCTGAGACGGCGCCGATGACATGAAGCTCAACGGCTATAACGGCGGCGCGATCGAGGCAGCGGGCAAGCTCAACGTGAGCTACGAGGGCGACAACATCGTCACTAACGGCGACGGCCGCGGCATCAAGGTTAAGGATGGCGCGAACGAGAACGCCGAGCTTAATATTCAGGGCGACGCGTCCAGCACGCTCAACGTGACATCTTCTCGTGACGCCATCACTTCCGTCGGCAGCATCAACATCGACGGCGCTGGCACTGTCAACGCCACGAGCACCGAGCACGATGCCATCGATGCCGGGGGCGATGTCACCATCAAGGGCTCGGGAAACGTTAACGCCACGGGCGATTCGGATGGCATCAGGGCCGACGGCAACATCACGATCGACAACAGCGGAACCGTCACCGCCAAGGCCACCGAGGATCAGGGTATCGATGCTAACGAGAACCTCATCATAAAGGGCGGCGGCAAGGTAGAGGCAAGCTCTATCAAAGACAATGCGATTTGGGCCGACGGCAACATCGAGATCTCGGGTGGCAGCCAGGTCAAGGCAAGCTCCGAGGAAGACGCCACCATCGACGGTAAAAACAGCCTCACGGTCACGAACGCTTCCCTCAACGCAAGTGGCGTTGGGTATGGCATCTATGTCTACAAGGGCATCACGTTCGATGGCGCAACCGTAACGGTCCGTGCAAGTGCAGGGAACGATGAAGCCAGCGCCCTCTTCACCGACGAGGACGACATCGTCATCAAGAACGGCTCGATCGTGGATGCGTTCGCAGAAGGCCAGTTCTCGACCGCAATCTTCACCAGAAACTACTACCCCAACGAAGCGGGTGGTCACATCTACATTAGTGACTCCGTTGTCAAGGCTATAGCCCGCTATGTCGAGTCCGGTAGCGACGGCCCCGATCACTACAGCAACGACCAAAGTGGCGCGGTCATTCCCGAGCATAGGGGCATGAACATCGGCATCTTTGCCCGGACCAAGGAGGGCATCACGCCCGCGACCATCTCGATTGTCCGCAGTAAGGTCACAGCTGAGGGAGACACGGCGGCAATCTTCGCCCTTGCCGTGAGCGCGGACGGCGAGACAATCGGCACCATCGAGATCGAAGGCGCTCCCATACAGACGCCCACAGGCGGCAAGATCATTGGCTATCGCAACAAGGAAGAACTCGATGACGGCATCTTCTACGTGGTGGGTCAAACCATCGGCACGGGCGACGCTGTGATCGACTCCCCCTATAACGAAGCTGTCGCCAAGAGCACGGTCATCGCGCCTCCCGAGGAGATCAAACCCGAGGAGAAGCCAGGCGAGACCAAGCCCGAGGGTTCCAAGTCCGAGGGCACGAAGACGACCAAGACCGTTGCAGTTGCAGCCACGGGAGCCAAGATCGCCGGCAAACTCGCAGCAACCGGCGACGCCTCGAGCGCAGCCATCGTGGCAGCCGCCCTTGCGGGAACAGCCGCCATCGCCGCGGGCGCCGTGGTGAGCCGCAAGCGCTCGTAAACACTTTTTCGCACGGGACGGGTGGATCGCGGCCCTTGCCTTCCTCGTCTACTTCTTCGTAGCGTAAGGGCAAGGCTGCAAAAGCTGAACAATAAAGCGCGGAGTCGCCATGCGGCCCCGCGCTTTTCTTTTAGCGCCGGTCCCTGCGCCGGCGTGCGGCCTATTTCTCCCCCATTTTGGCCATTTTGCCCTCCAAACGGCACTACCGCCGGCAACATCCAGCAGATACGCTGAATCTAGTCGTATAGGCCCTATGAGAACGGGAGCAACCATGGCAGCCTTGTTCACGACCCCCAAACGCAATGACACTACCGCCGGAACCCATGTTGCCGAACCCGACGTTCGCCGTCGCATAGGACTCGCGCACGGCAGCTGGCGCCGCGTGACGCGCCGCATCGTCTGCGGCCTGGCCTGCGCGCTCACGGTGAGCTCGCTGCTCATGCCGAGCGTCTCGCTCGCAGCGGAATGGGTCAAGGTCGGCGGCAACAAGTACAACACCGCGGCGAGCGACGAGGCCGGTACCTGGTCGTGGGACGGCGCCGACGACTTGAAGCTCAACAACTATAACGGCGGCGAGATCCAGGCCGCAGGCAAGCTCAACGTGAATTACTCGGGAACCAACATCGTCACTGCCGAATGGATCGAAAGCATCAACGTTTCTCATGGCACTAACGAGAATGCCGAGCTCAATATCCAAGGCGACGAGGGCGGCACGCTCAGCGTGACATCTACTGAGGACGCTATCCTCACCACGGGTAATATCAACATCGACGGAGCCGGATCCGTCAACGCCACGAGCACTGGGTTTGATGCCATCAATGCCGGAGGTGATCTCGCTATCAAAGGTTCGGGCAACGTCAACGCCACGGGTGCATCGGATGGCATCAGGGCAAACGGCAATATCACGATTGACGACAGCGGAGCCGTCACCGCCAGGGCTACCAAGGACAAGGGTATTGGAGCCGACAAGAACCTCACCATCAAGGGTGGCGGGACGGTCGAGGCAAGCTCAGCCGATGGTGAGGCCCTTTGGAGCGGCGACAATATCAACATCTCGGACGGCAGCCAGGTCAAGGCAAGCTCCGAGGAAGACGCTGCCGTCGAGGCCAAGGGCAGCCTCGCAGCCACAAACGCCTCCCTCAACGTAAACGGTGTTGAATATAGCGTCTATGCCCACAAGGGCATCACCCTCGATTATGCAAACGTGACGGTCCGTGCAAGTAAAGGCAGATACGGTGGCGCCAACGCCCTCTTCACCTACCAGGACGACATCGTCGTCAAGAACGGCTCCACCGTGGACGCGTTTGCGGAAGGCGAGGTTTCGGCTGCATTCTCCACCAGAAACGATCGACCCAACGAGAAGGGCGGCCACATCTACATCAGCGACTCCGTTGTCAAGGCCATAGCCCGCTATGTCGAGAACGGCGACGGCCCCATCCCCTACAGACACTATGACCCAATCCGAGGGCACTAAAAAGATAGGAGCCCCCGCTCGTG
>UQHV01000027.1 GCA_900540895.1 uncultured Collinsella sp.
GCTCTGGCGGGTTTGCAGCGTCAACTGGTTACGCGGTTCGTAGAACCGCGTAACTACAAATCCCCGCCGGCGCCCAGCAGCTTGCGCATGACTTGCTCGGGGTTAACTGAGCCGTCGCGCGGGGCCAGGGCGGTGATCTTCTTTTGCATCTTGTACTCGTGCAGCTCGTCCTCGAGCTGGCGTACGCGGGCGCGGAGCTTCTCGTTCTCGCGTTCGCGCTCCTCGGCACGCTCCTTCATATCGAGGATGCGCACCACGCCGGCAAGGTTGATGCCCTCGTCGGTCAGCTGGTTGATGAGCTCCAGGCGCTCGATATCGGCACGCGAATACAGACGCGTGTTACCGCCCGAGCGCTGGGGGTTCACCAGTCCCTTGGACTCGTAGACGCGCAGAGTCTGCGGATGCATGCCGGTCAGCTCGGCCGCCACGCTGATCATGTACAGCGGTTTGTTCCTATTGTCCTCGGCCATGCTACCTGACCCCTTTTCGTCTCGTTATCGTCCATCATAAGCCCGCGGGCGCGGGCGTGCGCCACGACCGCCCTAGTACGTCGCCTTGTAACGGTTGACCTTCTCGCGATAGTCGCGCGTGTCGGTCTCGCGCAGCTTGGTCATGGCATCGCGCTCGTCATCGGATAGGTTCGTGGGGACCTGCACCTTGATCTCGACGAGCAGCGCGCCTGTGCGGCCACGGTGCTTAACGTCGGGCGCCCCCATTTCCTTAAAGCGGAACTTCTTGCCCGTCTGGGTACCCGCGGGCACCTTCAGACGAACCGTCGCACCGCCGGGCGTCGGCACGTCCACCGTGCAGCCGAGCGCCGCCTCATAGACCGAGACCGGTACCTCCATGGTCACGTCGGCACCTTTACGCTTAAACAGCGGATGCTCCTCCACGTGCGTGGTCACGACCAGGTCGCCGCGCTCGCCGCCGGCAACGCCATACTCGCCGCGACGCTTGTAGCGCAGCTTGCCACCGTCGACCGCGCCCGCAGGGACCGAGACCGTAATGGTCTGCTGCTCGCCCGTCGAGGGAATGCGGTAAGTGACCTTGTGCGTCACGCCGCGAAACGCGTCCTCGGCCGTCACATCGACGGTCAACGACAGGTCGCCGCCCTTGCGAGCGCGGCTGCGACCCGCGCCGGCACCGGCAGCGCCCGCAGCCCCGGCAAAGCCCGAGCCCCAATCGCTGCCCCAGGCGCCGTTACCGCTAAAGATGCTGTCGAAGATGTCGCCCCAGCCGCTGGCACCCGCGCCGGCACCGTAGCCGCCGCCATACGCGCCGCCTGCGCCCGGCATGCCGCCAAACATGAGCATCTGGTCGTACTCTTTGCGCTTCTTCTCGTCCGAAAGCGTCTCGTAGGCCTCGCTGATCTCCTTGAACTTGGCCTCGTCGCCGCCGGCATCGGGGTGATATTTTTGCGCGAGCTTGCGAAACGCGCTCTTGATCTCTTTGTCGGAGGCGCTCTTGGATACGCCCAGGATGTCATAGAAGGTTTTGCCTGCAGCCATCGTAGCTCCTCTCCTGTTTCATCCGCCGCCCAGCGGGCGGCGGCTCATGCTTTCATATGGCACTAGGCCAGAAAGGGCCCCGGGTGTTGCCCCGGGGCCCTTCTCAATTACTCCTCGGTGCTCTCGGCCGTATCGGCCGCGGCATCCTCGGGCGCCGCTTCGGGCTCCGGTGCGGGGCGCTTCTCGCCACCGTAGGTCACCGTCACCATCGCGGAACGCAGGATGCGATCCGCCATGCGGTAGCCCTTCTGGTACACATCGTTGACGGTCTCGTCGTACTGCGATGCGTCCTCGACGCGGCCCACAGCCTGGTGCTCGAGCGGATCGAACGCCTCGCCCTTGGGATCGATGGGCTCCACGCCCTCGTGCGCGAACACATCGAGCAGCTTGGCATGTACCGCGTCAACGCCATCGACGAACTGCTTGAAGTCGTCGGAAAGCTCTTGGCTGCGGGCATGGTCGATCGCGCGCTCGATATCGTCGATCACCGGCAACAGCGCAGTGACGAGCTTCTCGGTCGCGCGCTCGCGCTCGGCGATACGCTCGTTGGCGGTGCGGCGACGGAAGTTCTCCCAGTCGGCCTGCAGGCGGGCGGTGCGCTCGGTGGCGTCCTTTGCCTTGTCCTCGGCGGCCTTCTGAGCCTCTGCCGCAGCATCGAGCTCATTGCGCACGTCGGCAAGCTCCTTCTGAGCCTGCTCGAACTTGAGCTTAAAGTCGTTGTCGGCGGCTTCCTCACCGGCGCGGATAGCGGCTTCCACCATCTCGTCCTCGGTCATCGTCGCCTCCTTGTTGGAATCCTCTACCTGGTTCTCGGCAGCCTCGGCGGCCGGGGCCTCGTTGGCCTCGGTATCGTCGACGGCCTCTACGGGAATCTTCACGTCCTTCTCCTCAGAGTCAACGGGGGCGGCACCAACGGCGGCCGCCTCCGTGCGAGCTTTACGAGCGGACATGATTACTTGTCCTCGTCGTCCACAACCTCGTAGTCGGCATCGACGACGTCATCGTCGGCAGGCTGGGCACCGGCGGCACCGTCAGTCTGCTGCTGAGCGTCGGCGTAGACAACCTGGGCCAGCTCGTAGGCCACAGACTGCAGGGACTCGCCGGCAGCCTTGATGGCCTCGACGTCAGAGCCCTCGAGCGCCTTCTTGGCGTCGGCGATAGCGGCCTCGGCCTTGGACTTCACGTCGGCGGAAACCTTGTCGCCCAGCTCGTTGAGGGTCTGCTCGGTGGAGTAGCACAGGCTGTCGGTCTGGTTGCGAACCTCGACCTCTTCCTTCTGCTTCTTGTCCTCCTCGGCATGAGCCTCGGCGTCTTTGACCATACGATCGACTTCGTCGTCGGACAGAGCAGTGGAGCCAGAAATGGTGATCTGCTGCTCCTTGCCGGTGCCCTTGTCCTTAGCGGAGACCTTGACGATGCCGTTGGCGTCGATGTCGAAGGTAACCTCGATCTGCGGCACGCCGCGACGGGCAGCCGGGATACCGGTCAGCTGGAACTTACCGAGCGACTTGTTGTCGCGGGCAAGCTCGCGCTCGCCCTGGAGCACGTTGATCTCGACGCTGGTCTGGTTGTCGGCAGCGGTGGAGTAGACCTCGGTCTTGGAGGTCGGGATCGTGGTGTTGCGGTCGATCATCTTGGTCATGATGCCGCCCATGGTCTCGACGCCCAGCGACAGCGGGGTAACGTCGAGCAGCAGGATGCCCTCGACGTCGCCGGTAAGCACGCCGCCCTGGACGGCAGCGCCGTCGGCAACGACCTCGTCGGGGTTCACGGACATGTTGGGCTGCTTGCCGGTCATGGTCTTGACGAGCTCCTGGACGGCGGGCATACGGGTGGAGCCGCCGACGAGGATAACCTCGGTCAGATCGGAGAGCTTAAGCTTGGCGTCGCGCAGGGCGTTGGTGACAGGCTGCTTGCAGCGCTCGAGCAGGTCACGGGTGATCTTCTCGAACTCGGCGCGGGTCAGCGTGTAGTTGAGGTGCAGCGGGCCGGACTGGTTCATGGTAATGAACGGCAGGTTGATGGTGGTCTGCTGGGCGGCGGAGAGCTCCTTCTTGGCGTTCTCGGCGGCCTCCTTCAGACGCTGCAGGGCCATGGGGTCCTGACGCAGGTCGACACCGTTCTCCTGCTGGAACTTATCGGCCATCCAGTCGATGACGCGCTGATCCCAGTCGTCGCCGCCCAGGTGGTTGTCGCCCGAGGTGGACAGAACCTCAAACACGCCGTCGGCGAGGTCGAGGATGGAGACGTCGAAGGTGCCGCCGCCCAGGTCGAAGACCAGGATGCGCTGGTCGGTGCCCTGCTTGTCCAGGCCATAGGCCAGGGCAGCAGCAGTCGGCTCGTTGACGATACGCTTGACGTTGAGGCCGGCGATCTTACCGGCGTCCTTGGTGGCCTGACGCTGGGCGTCGTTGAAGTAGGCCGGGACGGTGATGACGGCGTCGGTGACGGTCTCGCCCAGATACTTCTCGGCGTCGGCCTTCATCTTCGCGAGCGTCATGGCGCTCACCTGCTCGGCGGTGTAATCCTTGCCCTCGATGTCGACGACGGCACGGCCACCCTGGCCCTCCTTGACCTCGTACGGCACGGTCTTGATCTCGGAGGTGCACTCGGAGTACTTGCGGCCCATGAAGCGCTTGATGGAGAACACGGTGTTCTTGGGGTTGGTGACAGCCTGGTTCTTAGCGGCCTTACCCACGACGCGGTCGCCGTCGGCGCGGAAGCCCACGACGGACGGGGTGGTGCGGTCGCCCTCGGCGTTCACGATAATGGTCGGAGAACCGCCCTCGAGGACGGCCATAGCGGAGTTAGTAGTACCAAGGTCGATACCAAGAATCTTACTCATTAGAAATTCCCTCTCTCTTGTGCGTTCGCGCCGCCTCGACGGTCTGTCGCGCGGCGCTTCGGCTTGTCTTTCAGGATGTAGTGTATCCCCTTATGGGCCGGAATATACAAAATCTAAGTCAATTCATATAAGATTTCTTATCTCTGATAGTTTAGGTTCTCAAATGCGCAGGTAGATGCACTGTTTGAGTTCTCGGCAGATCTATTGAGATCTATGTAGAGATGGCTGAGGTTTGCGTCCGGGGGTGCCTGGGGGCCGTCTTGCGGAAAGTTCATCCCGGTTTGAGCGTGGATTCCGGGTCGCAGTTTCCGTCTGAAGGCTCAACCGGAAACCGTATCCCGTTTTGACTGATACCGGCTCGCATTTTCCGCTAGCGGGCCTAACCGGAAACTGCAACCCGTTTTTCGACAAAATAATGGGATGCGGTTTCCGCAAGCACGCTCAATCGCCCTATATTTCAAGTCACCTTTAGCTAACATTTATGCAGCTCAACGGCCCCACCTGCGCGTTTTTTAGTAAACCTTGGCATACTCGGCGAACGGTATGAAGATGCCGGCCAGAGGGTATTGCAAACGGTCGCTCCCGTGGTATGTTTTTGCCCGAATCAAACCGGCGCGCATCGCCTGTAGCGTCGGTCAACAGAGAGGAAACTACCATGGCTCATCCCGTAATTGATGCCGACGAGTGCATCGCTTGTGGCGTTTGCGTCGACTCCTGCCCCGCTGGCGTTCTGGAGCTCCAGGACGTCGCTACCGTCGCTGACGAGGACTCCTGCGTCGCCTGTGGCGCTTGCCAGGACGCTTGCCCCGCTGGCGCGATCACCGAGATCGTCGAGGAGTAACAACTCCCCCACTTGCACACTCAAAAGTACACCGTGCACAAAAAAGGAGGCTTCCGCATCGCCGCGGAGGCCTCCTTTTGCATATGTGGGCAGCTAATTTGGAGCGGGACCCTTGGCAGTTGCGGTGGAATAGTTCCTGTTTTATGTCTTGGATGCCGATTTTAGGAACTATTTCACCGCAACTTATAGATGCGGCGTCGACTAGGACAAATCGTCTTCGTAGGGCATCAGGTCTGCTAGGTAGCCTTTTTCCTTGAGCATGGTCTCGATCTCGTCGAGGGTTTGCTCGTCGTCTGCCGCAATACGGTGGAAGTGATAACCGCTGGTTACCGTTAGCAGCGGAAAGCTCTTGCCGCTCTCGATATCGTGCAGGTAGCGCTCAACATCGCGACGATTGCGGATGTCCAGGTCGGCCGTGATCTTGCCGTACACGCGATGATTGACAATCACGTTGAGCACGGCGCCGCCCGCGTCAACGATGCTCGTGAGCTCATCGCCTGCCTGCTCCACGCCGTGGCGAACCTTGACCAGACGCGTGGGCACAGCCGGGCTGCTCGCCGCCTCCTGTAGTACATAGCCGCGATTGGTGGCGACGATATCGTGCCCGTCGGCGCGCAGCAGGGCGATGTCCTGCACCACGACCTGACGGCTCACGCCCACCTCGCGGGCAAGCGCGCTGCCCGAGACAGGACCTTTGGCTCCCTCGAGCACGGCTAAGATGGCACGGCGACGCTCGCGGGCGTTCATTATTTACCGTCCAGCAGACGCAGGTGCTTAAGTGAGAGGTCGAGGATCGGGGCGGAGTGTGTCAGCGCGCCCGAGCTAATAAAGTCAACGCCCAGGTCGGCGAGCGCGCGGATATTGCTGGCGTCCACGTTGCCCGAGCACTCGGTCTTGGCGCGACCGGCGATAAGCTCAATCGCGGCGGTCATGTCGTCATGGGTCATGTTGTCGAACATGATGATGTCGGCGCCGGCCTCCACGGCCTCGCGCACCATGTCCAGGTTCTCGCACTCAATCTCGACCGTCGTGGTAAACGACGCATGGGCGCGCGCCATCTCGATCGCACGCGTCACGCCGCCGGCGGCATCGATGTGGTTGTCCTTGAGCATGACGGCCGTCGACAGGTTGTAGCGGTGGTTGCTGCCGCCCCCGATCTCGACCGCGGCCTTCTCGAAGACGCGCATGCCCGGCGTGGTCTTGCGCGTATCGACGAGCACGGTTTTGGTGCCCTCGAGCGCCGCGGCCATCTGGTGTGTATAGGTAGCGATACCGCTCATACGCTGCAGGTAGTTGAGCGCCACGCGCTCTCCCGAAAGCAGTACGCGTGCATCGCCGCGCACCTGGCCCACGTGGTCGCCGGCGTGCACCTCGTCGCCGTCGGCAACATCAAACAGCACCGAGCTCTGCGAATCCAGCAGCTCAAAGGTGCGAGCGAACACATCCAAGCCCGCGATGATGCCATCGGCCTTGGCGATAAGCTCCACCGTAGCGGGACGCGCCGTGGGGCACACGCTCGCCGTGCTCACGTCCTCAAACGTAATGTCCTCGCGCAGAGCCTGCAGAATCAGATCATCGACGACGAGCTTCATGGTAATGGGATTCATGGTCTACTCCTCCACGGCCTGCGTGCCGGCGGCACGGGCCAAATCATCGATTGCCAGGGCGTCTGCGCTTAGGGCGCGATGACGGCCATCGAGCGCGGGATCGCCCGCCTGCTCCACTGCGAGCGACTCGCCGGTGCGCATGTACCACGCGGCGCGACGACCCCAGACCAGCGCCTCGAGCAGGCTGTTTGATGCAAGGCGATTCTTGCCGTGCACGCCATTGCAGGCCGTCTCACCGGCTGCGTAGAGCTCGGGCATCGAGGTGCGGCCGTCCTTGTCGACCCATACGCCGCCCATAAAGTAGTGCTGCGTGGGCGTAACGGGGATGGGCTCGTCCAAGATGTCGCGGCCGTCCTCCAGGCAGCGCGCGCGGATATTGGCAAAGTGCCCGGTCACCACATCGCGCTCGACGGGGGCAAAGCTCAGCCACTCGTGCTCGGTGCCGTCCTGCTTCATCTGCTCGCGAATAGCGGCGGCGACCACGTCGCGCGGCTGAAGCTCGTCGGTAAAGCGCTCGCCGGCGGCGTTGAGCAAAATTGCGCCCTCGCCGCGGCAGCTCTCGCTGATCAGGAAGGTGCGGCCCGGCTGCGGCGAGAACAGTCCCGTGGGGTGGATCTGCACGTAGTCCAGGTGCTCCATCTTAATGCCATGCTCCTGAGCAATGTAGCAGGCATCGCCCGTGAGCTGCGGGTAGTTGGTCGAATGGTCGTATACGCCGCCGATGCCGCCCGTTGCCCACAGCGTGTGGCGGGCATGGATCTTAAACGGCTCGCCGGCATGCGCGCCCTCGGCGGCATTTACCAGCTCGTCGGCGGGACGAACCGAGTTGTTCTCGTCCACGGGAACGGCGACGATACCGGTGCACACCGTGGCGCCGTCACGCTCGGCCGTCAGGATGTCGGTCATGGCCACGTGCTCCAAAATCTGCACGTTGTCCAGCTTGCGGACGGCCTGAAGCAGCTTGGTCGTAATCTCCTTGCCGGTGATATCGGCATGGAAGGCAATGCGCGGACGGCTGTGTGCGCCCTCGCGGGTAAAGTCGAGGCCGCCGTCGGCCTTGCGCTCAAAGTCCACGCCCATCGCCAGCAGGTCGTTGATGACCGAGCGGCTCGAGCGAATCATGATGTCGACGCTCTCGCGGCGGTTCTCGTAGTGGCCGGCGTGCATGGTGTCCTCAAAGAAGGCATCGTAGTCCGAGCCTTCGGGCAGCACGCAAATGCCGCCCTGCGCGAGCATCGAATCGCACTCATCGACCGCGCCCTTGGAGAGCATGATCACGCGCGTGCTCGTCGGCAGATTGAGGGCCGCGTACAGACCCGCCACGCCGCAGCCGGCAATGACGACGTCGCACTCCATATCGGGGTATTGCTTGGTTTCCACAGGAATCCTCTCCCTTGTAATGTGGCATAAGGGACTGCCCCTCATGTCACATCGTTCTAACGAGCCGCGTACTCGAGCATGCGGTCGAGCGTGAGTTTAGCCTGGTCGGCAGCCTCGTCCGACACGCCGATCTGCACCTCGCCCTCGCCCGTCTCCAGGCAGCGCACGAGCTTCTCGAGCGTGATGAGATCCATGTTGACGCAGGTGGGCTGCACCGCGGGGAAGTAGAACTTCTTGCCGGTGCCCTGGCAGCGGCGCTCGAGCTCGTAGAGCACGCCGCGGACCGTCACGATGATGAATTCGCTCGCGCCGGACTCCTCGGCATACTTGATGATGCCGGCGGTGGAGCCGATGTAGTCGGCCTCGGCCAGCACATCGGCTTTGCACTCGGGGTGCGCCAGTACGAGCGCGTCGGGGTGGGCCTCCGTCGCGTCGGCGATCTGCTCGACGGTGATGATGTGGTGGCGCGGGCAGTAGCCCTTGTTGAGAATGACGTGCTTTTGCGGCACCTGCTCGGCTACGAAGCGGCCCAGGTTTTGGTCGGGAATGAACAGGATATGCTGCTGCGGCAGCTCGGACACGATCTTGACGGCGTTGGAGCTGGTGACGCACACGTCGCTCCAGCTCTTGATCTCGACCGTGGAGTTGACGTAGCACACCACGGCCAGGTCGTCGCCGTACTCGGCGCGCGCCGCGTCGACCGTCTCGCGCTTGACCATGTGAGCCATGGGGCAGTCCGCGCCCGGCTCGGGCAGCAGCACGGTCTTAGTGGGATTGAGCAGCTTGGCGCTCTCGCCCATAAACTCCACGCCGCACAGCACGATGGTCCGCTGTGGCAGGCTCTTGGCGAGCTTGGCCAGGTAGAAGCTATCGCCGACGTAATCAGCCACAGCCTGCACCTCGGGCGCCACGTAATAGTGCGCTAGGATCACCGCGTCACGTTGGGTTTTTAGTTGCTGAATGGCCTCGACGAGCTCTGCGGGCACCAGTGCCGCGCGCTCCGTTGCCGTCGTTGCCGATGCTAGGCCGGCCGCGATATCGCGTGCAAGCTCCGACGCATCCATGTTCGCGCTCTGTGCCATCAAGGCCCCTCTCTTTTGGCGAATCTTGGGGCTTTAGTATGACACCTGGCTTTACAGCTGACAAGACAGCTGTAAAGCCAGGTGTAAAGTTGAAATAAAGATTCAATCATGCGGCGGGTCCATTTTCGAACTGGCAAGCTGAGGATAGCCGAGCTCTCGATAGCGCAGGAGGCATCTTTCGCCACCGCAATACCGCTCGGCGCGAGTTGCGCACCATGAGGCACGAACGGGCGCTCCCCCGCGAGCGGCACGCGCCCAATGTGGCAAAATCGAACTACTAAGGGGGCCCGAATGCTCAAGATTATTGCCTGCGACGATGACGTCGCTTTTCTAGATAGACTGCACCGGATGATCGACCGTTGGTCGACCGAGACGGGCACGGCGGTCGATGTTGCACTCGTCACGCGCGGCGAGGATCTGCTGGCACGCCATGCCGCATCGCGCGCCGACATTATCATGCTCGACATGATCATGCCGCTCGTCAACGGCATGGACACCGCCCGCGAGCTGCGCCAATCCGATACCGCCGTGCGCTTGGTATTTCTGACCTCATCGCCCGAGTTCGCGCTTGAGTCCTACGAGGTCCGCGTCTTCGACTACCTGCTCAAACCCGTGACCTACGAGCGCGTGGCGCAACTGCTCGACGAGCTGTCGAGCCTGCGTCCGGCAACGATCGACGAACTCGTCATCAAGACGTCCTTTGGCTACCATGCCCTGCGCCTATCCGATATCGAATATGCCGAGGCTCGCAACAAGCACGTGGTCTTCCACCTGCGCGATGGCCGCGATATCGAGGCGCTCGAGCCGTTCCGCAGCGTCGAGGACCGTTTGGCGCAAAATGCCACCTTCTTTAAATGCCACCGTAGTTACCAGGTCAACTTGCGCAACATCGATCACTTTGATCGCACGGACATCGTCATGCGCTCCGGCGCATGCATTCCGCTGTCGCGCAGCAGCAAGCAGGGGTTCCAAGACGCCTACTTTGCGGTGCGCTTCGAAGGCGGGCGGCGCTGATGGTCTACCCGGTCGAAATGATCCTTTGGGCAATCCACCACGCCACGACGCTGCTCTTTGGCGTCTTTGCCTCGTCGGCGCTGTGCGGCGTCGAGCTCAATCGACGCCATGCGCTCGAGCTGGTGGTCGTTACCATTCTGACCGGCACCGCCTTCTCAATCGCCAACGTCGTTGGCGGCGAACTATTTGCCCGACAGGTTTATCCACTTGCCGTGCACCTGCCGCTTATCGTCTACCTGTGTGCGCGCTACCGCCTGAGCCCGCTGCTTGCCGTGCTCGGCATTACGAGTGCCTATCTGAGCTGCCAGTTCAGCAATTGGATGGGCATCGCCGCATTTGCCGCAACCGATTCTCAGATCGCGTACTATCTGGCGCGCATCGCGACCACACTCGCCGTCTTTGCCGTCCTGTTGCATTGGGCCGGCGACATCGGTCCACGCTTGGCGATTAAAAGCACCACCGAGCTGGGCATCCTTTTAATCCTGCCGCTCGTCTATTACGTCTTTGACTATGCCACCAACGTCTACACCACGCTGTTCCACTCGGGCTCGGTGGTAACGGTTGAGTTTTTGGCATTTGCGCTCTGTGCCTTCTATCTTATGTTTCTTGCCGTTTACCTGCGCGAATACGAAGAAAAGGAAACCGCCGAGCGAGAGCGCTGGATGCTCGAAACCCGCGACAACGCCGCCATCAAAGAGCTCGAGGCTTGGCGTCAATCTGGGCGCGAGCTGTCGATTCTTCGCCACGATATGCGCCACTTCCTACGCGGCCTGGCCGCTTTAATTGAGGAGGGCCACACCGACGAGGCGCTCAAACGCATCGATGAACTCTGCGAAGCCGGCGATCGCACCGCCGTACGCCGCTTCTGCGCCAACGAGACCGTAAACATCGCGCTTTCGTCATTTAACTCCGATATCAATAGAAACGGCATTACCGCCAACCTGCGCGCCGCCGTACCCGAAACCATCCACGTAGGTGACGCCGACCTGTTTAGCGTGCTCTCAAATGCCTTGGAAAACGCTATCACCGCCGCAAGCGCCGCACCCCAAGGAAAGCGATTCGTCGACTTTGACCTGCGATTAGAGGACGGCCAGCTGCTGCTGTTAGTTTCCAACACGTTTGACCGCCCGCCGCGCATGGTCGATGGCATGCCCGTGACCCGGCATGCGGGCCACGGCTTTGGCACCAGGAGCATCAAACTTGCCGTCGAACGCATGAACGGCAACTGTCAGTTCCGCATTAACGGCGATCGGTTTGAGCTGCGCGCTGTGATGTAGGGACGCGATAAGCCGGCGCCGCGCTCGACCCGTCAGGGCCGCCTTACCGGCTCCGGTCCGCTACAGCGGAGCGGCCGCCGGAGTCAGCTGCTTGATGTAGGCCCACATGCGCTGCTTGGCGGCTTTGTCAGTGAGCGCCGCCTCAAAACCGTCGAGCGCGAGCACGCGGCGACCCTGCACATGGGCGACCAAGCCGGGCTTGAGCATGGCGGTGTCGAAGTCATCGATCGCCACGAGCATATCGGCGTAGGTCTCGCGCATGGCGTCAGCCGCGTTGTTGTCGAGCAGTAGCACCGCCTCGGGGTCCAAAGCCTCAAGCGCCTCACGGAACAGCTCGCACGGCAGAGTCTCGCCCACCGCGACCGCTCCGTCACCCACGCCGGCGACGCTTGCCAGCACGCAAAAATCCTCGGGCGCGTAGCCGATGGCCCCAAGCGCCTTGCGCAACGCCGCGCCATCCGGGCCGGCAGCAAGCTCGCCACCCGAACGCTCGGCCTCGTCCAAATCGCCTTTGACCAGAACGATCGGCGAGCACGCGTTGCCCGCGATACGCACGCCACGGACCGCAAGCGATGTGAGCTCCTGCTCGGCCGCCTGGGCGATGGCTTCTTTTTTCTGGCTTTGTGACGTGGGCATGCGCTCTCCAATCGTTTGCGTGCCCACCATTATATAAAAGAGCTGCCCGCGAGTGGTTGCTTTGCGGTCGGCTGGGTATAAGCACGGTCGTACTGAGTTTTACGCGGCCGAGCCGCGTCGCATTATGGAGGTCACCATGGCTGACATTAATCAGATTACCCCCGAGAACTTCGATTCCATCGTTAACGACAGCCTGCCCGTGCTGGTCGATTTTTGGGCACCGTGGTGCGGGCCCTGTCGATCCCTCTCGCCCATCGTTGACGAGGTTGCCGATGAGCTGGCGGGCAAGCTTGCCGTTGCCAAATGCAACGTCGACGACAACCAGGATCTGGCCATGAAGTATGGCGTCATGAGCATCCCCACGCTGATTGTGTTTAAGAACGGCGAGGAGATTGACCGCTCGGTTGGCGCTCTGCCCAAGGCGAGGCTGCAGGCGCTGCTGGAGAAGCATCTGTAATACGCTTGTTACATGTTGCCGTCTGCCTGCCGTCCATGAGCGCTTTTACGCCGCTCGCCGGACTTCTGAATGCACCGAGTGCAACCACGGATAGTATGGTAGTCACAAACAGCCCCCAGTGAACGGGTGCGGGTCGCACAGACTCGTACCCGTTTTCTTATGCAGCTGCGCGCAGAGCGGGCGTAGTAAAATCTGAACCACTGAACTGCCCCATACAAAAGGAGATTTCCCATGCATGATGTTGGAATGAACATGAGCCAGCTTGCCATGAGCGTCAAGCAGGTCGACGACACCATCGAGCTTGCTCACGAGTGGAGCCATCAGCTGCTGCATGCGACCGAGAACTTTGATATGGAGCGCATCGGCGCCAAGCTCGAGGCAGCCATGGCCGCGCTGCACGAGGCCCACGACGCACTCGAGGGCTACGAAGAGGCCATCGAGGCCGACCACAACTCCGTCGGCTCCGTGAAGCTGGTGTAAGGTGACCGAACACGAGCACGGCTGCGGGTACGAGCACGAGCATCCGCACGGGGCGGACGGTGACGCGGGCTGCCACTGTAGTGGCTCCGGCTCCGAGCTGGTCCGCTTTTCGGTTACCGCACCGGACGACCTGCTGCGCCGTTTTGACGAACAGATCGCGCGCCGCGGCGACGTGGCCAACCGCTCCGAGGCCGTGCGCGACCTGATTCGCGCCTCGATCGCCAAGGAGCAGATGCGCACGCCCGATGAGCATGTTATCGGGTCGCTCACCATGATCTACGACCACCATACCGGCGACCTGACGCGCCGTCTGGACGAAGTGCAGCACGACTACACCGACGAGATCGTATCGACCATGCACGTGCATCTGGATCACCACAACTGCTTGGAGATTCTGGCGCTCAAGGGTCGCGGCGAACGTGTCTACGAGCTGGCTGACCGTCTGCTGGGCCTGCGCGGCGTTAAGCACGGCGAGCTCACGTGCGCCGCCACCAAGCAGAGCCTGGGGCTGTAACAGCACACATTTCAACGAAGGAGGGTCGCATGCGGCATGCGCATATCCATGTAACGGGCATTGTGCAGGGCGTTGGCATGCGACCGTTTGTGTATCGCGAGGCCATGGCGCATGGCATTTGCGGATGGGTGCTCAACGCGGGCGACGGCGTGCATATCGAGGCGCACGCTTGTGCCGAGGCGGTTGACGGATTTGTCGCTGCACTTTCTGAGCATGCGCCCGCGGCGGCTCGCGTTGAGCGAGTCGATATTGCGGATTTGGAGCCTAGCGGCTGGAGCACTGCCGATGAGCAGGGCTTTCACATTGTGGCGTCGCAGGACCAGACCGCACACACGACGCTCGTCTCGCCCGATATCGCCACCTGTGACGATTGCCTGCGCGAGTTGTTCGATCCCGCCGACCGACGCTATCACTACCCCTTTATCAACTGCACTAACTGCGGCCCACGCTTTACCATCATCCGATCGCTGCCTTATGACCGAGCGGCCACGTCGATGGATTGTTTTCCCATGTGTCCCAAGTGCGCCGCGGAGTATGCCGACCCACTCGACCGGCGTTTTCACGCGCAGCCCGATGCCTGCTTTGATTGCGGGCCGCATATTACGTGGCACGAGGCTGCGAACGGCGATGCGTGCGGGAATTCGTCCGCGACACCGGCCGTCGGCACCACGCGCGAGACCAGCGACGCCATTATCGACCGCAGTGTTGAGCTGCTGGCCAACGGCGGTATCGTCGCCATCAAGGGTCTGGGCGGATTTCACTTGGCATGCGACGCCTCCAACGAGCAGGCGGTAGCCGAGCTTCGCCGCCGCAAACGCCGCAGCAACAAGCCGCTTGCCGTTATGGTGCGCGACCTTGCCGATGTTGAACGCCTGCACCATGTCAACGACGTTGAGCGCGGCTTGCTGGCCGGCAGCATTCGCCCCATTGTGCTGCTGCGCCGACGTGCTGTTTGCGAGCGCGACGGCTCCCCCGACGCCCTCGCGCTCGCACCGTCCGTCGCGCACGACCTTCCCGAGCTCGGTGTTATGCTCCCCTACACCCCGCTTCAGCATCTGTTGCTTGCCGCGGCAGAAGCCCGCGGTATGCACGCGCTCGTCATGACCAGCGGAAACCTGAGCGAAGAACCCATCGAGACCGATGACAACCTTGCCTGGAAGCACCTCGTTGCCGCCGGCATCGCCGACGCGTTGCTCGGTAACGACCGCGCGATTCTGTCGCGCTACGACGACTCTGTGGTACGCGTGGTCGACGGCGCTGTTATGCCCGTTCGCCGCGCTCGCGGATATGCACCCCAGCCGCTGCCGTTGCCGGCGCTCGACAGCGCTCCGTCCTGCGTGCTCGCCTGCGGACCACAACAAAAGGCCTCGATTGCGCTCACGCGTGAAGGGACGAACGGCGAGGCGACCTGTTTTGTGTCGCAGCATATCGGCGATGTTGAAAACGGCGAGACCTTCGATGCCTGGAACGCCGCGCGCACGCGCTTGGAAGATCTCTTTGACTTGGCGCCCGCCGCCTTGGCCTGCGATCTACACCCCAGCTACCTATCGAGCCAGTGGGCGCGCGAGCAGGCGCGAAAATGCAATCTGCCGCTCGTCGAGGTGCAGCACCATCATGCGCATATCGCGAGCGTAATGGCCGAGGCCATCGCCGCGGGCCAGCTTACAACCGACGCGCGTGTCCTTGGCATCGCCTTTGACGGCACCGGCGCCGGCACCGATGGGACCATTTGGGGCGGCGAGTTTCTTGTTGCCAGCCTTGGCGGCTTTGAGCGCGCCGCGCATTTGCGCACTTGGGCGCTCCCCGGTGGGGCGGCCTCCGTGCGCGACGCCCGCCGCAACGCCTTTGCCCTGCTCAGTGAGCTCGGCCTGCTCGAGCACCCAGGTGCCGCTCGGCTTTTGGACAGCCTCGACGAGCAAACGCGCAGCGTGACAGCCACCATGATCGAGCGCGGCATCAACAGCCCGCGTACCAGCAGCATGGGGCGTCTCTTTGATGCCGCGGCAGCGATTCTGGGCATCTGCGACAAGGCAACCTACGAGGGCGAACCCGCCATAGAACTCGAAGCCGCCGCCTGGCGCGCGCTCGACAACGAAATCGCCCATTTTCCCGACGACAACGCCGGCTATTTCGCATCTGGCCCATCGTGGCTGGACGGCCCCTATGTTCTGGACCAGAAAGCACTCTTTGAGGCACTTTTGGGAGGAATTGAAGCCGGAGCGCTCGCCGACAGGCTCGCACTCGACTTCCATGTCGCCGTCGCGCGCTCCTCGGCGCGTATCGCCAGCGATATCTGCGTGCACGAGGGCATCGACACCGTCGCGCTCTCGGGCGGCGTGTTCATGAACCGACTTCTGCTTCAGTTTCTCACCCGCGAGCTCAAAAGCGCAGGCTTTACTGTCCTTGCCCCCCACACCGTACCCGTCAATGACGGCTGCATCGCCTACGGTCAGGCAGCAGTCGCACGCACTCGTCTTGCGCAGATTGCATCACAGTAGCTCGCCCTCACACGCCGCTGTGCCCAACCGTCTCACAGGCGTAACGCGTTTGCCCGCGAACCCCGCGAGCGCTACCATCAACTGATGGATTATTGAGCGCCCGTCCAGCGCAAAGCGTATAAAAGGGGAACAATATGTGCCTTGCCGTTCCCGGTAAAGTAGTCAAACGCGACGACGACCTCAAGGCCACCGTCGACATGATGAGCATCGAGCGCCCCGTGTCGCTGCGACTCGTGCCGACGGCGCAGGTTGGCGACTATATTCTCGTACACGCCGGCTTTGGCATCCAGATTGTCGACGAGCAGGAAGCACAGGAAACGCTCGAGCTTGTTAATGCCATGTCCGAGCTGGTCGAAGAAGACCAGCTGACCACCAACCCGGCGGAGGCTTACTAGTGGCGCCCGAGCAGCCGGCGCGCTCCGGTATCGATTTCTCGGCATTCCGCGATCCCAAGCTGGCTCGCGAGCTCATCGAACGCATTCATGAGCTTGTCGGCGACCGCGCCATCAACCTTATGGAAGTCTGCGGCACGCATACCGTGAGCATCGGGCGTTATGGTTTTCGCCCCATTATGCCGGCCGGGCTCAAGCTGCTGAGCGGCCCAGGCTGCCCCGTCTGCGTCACCGCCAACCGCGACATCGACCACGCGATCGCGCTCGCCAACATAGACCGCGCCATCATCACCACCTTTGGCGACATGATGCGCGTGCCCGGATCGTCCACCTCGCTCGCTGCGCAAAAGGCGGCAGGGCGCGATATTCGCATCGTCTATTCCCCGCTCGACGCGCTCGACATTGCCAAGCAAAACCCCGATCGCCCGGTCATTTTTATGGGCGTGGGCTTTGAGACTACGACGCCCACCATCGCCGCCGCCATCTTGGAGGCCGATGCACGCGGACTCCAGAACTTCTCGGTCTACTGCGCCCACAAGACCACGCCGCCGGCGCTGCGCGCCATCGCCAACGATCCCGAGACCACTATCGACGGCTTTATCCTGCCGGGCCACGTCGCCACTATCACGGGCTTAGCCCCCTTTGGCTTTTTGGTCGACGAGTTTAAGACTCCAGGCGTGGTAACGGGATTTGAGCCGGTCGACATCTTGCAGGGTATCTGCATGCTGGTCCAGATGGTTGTTGAGGGGCAGCCCGCGATCGACAACGCCTACCGTCGCGGCGTCAATGCCGACGGCAATCCTGTGGCGCGCCAGCTGGTCGAGCAGGTATTTGAGCCGTGCGATACCACGTGGCGCGGGCTGGGATCGATTGCGGCTTCGGGACTCGCCATTCGTCCCGAGTTTTCGCACTTTGATGCCAGCATGCGCTTTGACGTGTCCATCGAGCCGACGGTCGAGCCACGCGGGTGCCGCTGCGGCGACGTGCTGCGCGGGGCCATTACGCCGAGCGACTGCCCCCTGTTCGGCCACGCTTGTACGCCCGAGCATCCCGTCGGCCCCTGCATGGTGAGCTCCGAGGGCAGCTGCGCAGCATATTTCCGCTACCGAGGCTAATAGGTTCCGCCGTTCTAACGAACGGCGGACCAGTCGACGCTGCGCCTCACCCATATAATTCCACCCACGATTGGAGTTTTCGATATGTCCCATAGCGTTACCGATAGCACCGTCCTGCTGGGCCACGGCTCCGGCGGACAGATGATGAAGCGCATCATCGATGAGGTCTTTTTGGATGCCTTTGGGTCGCCCGAGCTGCTCGAAGGCAACGACGCCGGCGTCGCCGCGCTGCCCGCGAGCGGGCGCATCGCCATGTCGACCGACAGCTTTGTAGTCTCGCCGCAGTTCTTCCCTGGTGGCAACATCGGCCGCCTCGCCGTGTGCGGAACCGTCAACGACGTCGCGACCTCGGGCGCCAACGTGCGCTACCTATCGTGCGGCTTTATCCTCGAAGAGGGCTATCCCATGGATAAGCTCCGCCAGATTGTGCAGACGATGGCCGAGACGGCGCGCGAGGCGGGCGTGTCCATAATCACGGGCGACACTAAGGTGGTCGAGCGCGGCGGGGCCGACGGCGTCTATATCAATACCGCCGGCGTGGGCGAGGTGCCTGCGGGCGTGGCGCTCAGCGGCGCAAACTGCCAGCCCGGCGACGTCATCCTGGTGTCGGGCACACTGGGCGACCACGGCATCGCCATCATGAGTCAGCGCGAGGGTCTGGCGTTTTCGAGCACGATCGAAAGCGACGCCGCACCGCTCAACCGCCTGATTGCCGATGTGCTTGCCGCAGCACCCGACACACGCTGCTTTCGCGACCCCACGCGCGGTGGCTTGGCGTCCACACTCAACGAGTTTGCCCAGGCCAGCAATGTTGCCATGGAGGTCGACGAGGATGCCGTGCCCGTGCGTCCCGACGTGCAGGCCGCCTGCGAGATGCTCGGCTACGATGTGCTGCAGGTGGCAAACGAGGGCAAGATGGTTGCCGTCGTGCCGGCCGAGCAAGCCGATGCCGCGCTGAGCGCCATGCGCGCCGCCCGCTACGGCGAGAATGCCGCCATCATCGGTCGCGTGCTGCCGCTTGCCGAGGGCGCCCGTCCCGCCGTGCGCGTGCGCACCGGCTGGGGTTCGACCCGCATCCTCGACATGCTCGTAGGAGAGCAGCTGCCGAGAATTTGCTAACGACAAAGGCTCAGGGCTATTAAAGATATTCAGATTCCAAACATGCCCGGCACGCATGCCCAGTATCATGGGGTGCGTTTTACAACTCAAGCGGCAGGAGCACCCATGGCAGCAGCTTTTTCCCATCTGATCTTTGACCTGGACGGAACCATCCTCAACACGCTCGAGGACCTGGCGGCCGCCGGCAACCATACCTGCGAGGCGCACGGCTGGCCCACGTTTGCCGTTGACGAGTACCGCTACAAGGTGGGAAACGGCATGCTCAAGCTGGTTGAGCGCTTTATGCCCGCCGAGTACGCAGGCGACGGCCGCATGTTTGAGCAGACGCTTGCCGAGTTTAGGGCTTACTACGGCGAGCACAAGGAAGACCACACCGCTCCCTATGCCGGCACGATCGAGATGCTCGACCGCTTGCGCGCCGCGGGCGTTCAGCTTGCCGTGCTCACTAACAAGGACCACGTCTCGGCGGCTCCGCTTATCGAAAAGTATTTTGGTTCCGAGCGCTTTGCGCTGGTGCAGGGCCGTGTCGATGCGTTTCCGCCCAAGCCCGAAGCACCCGTCACGCTGCATGTGATGGAAGAGCTAGGCGCCGACCCGGCGACCACGCTCTACGTAGGCGATTCCAATGTCGATATCCTGACCGGCCACAACGCCGGCCTTAAGAGTGCGGGCGTCAGCTGGGGTTTCCGCGGCCGCGCAGAGCTGGAAGCCGCCGGCGCCGACTACGTGGTGGACACCCAGGCAGAGCTCGCGGCGCTGGTGCTGGGCGAGTAACGAGCGACACTGCTTAACGCAGCTGCGGCAATTCTTCCGCGCGGAAAGCGCATCCCGTTTTGGAGCTCCGGAATGGGATGCGCTTTCCGTTTGAGGCGCATCAGGGAAACCGCATCCCGTTTCAGAGCAATATTCCGGGTCGCACTTTCCGCAACCCACCCCATCCGGAAAATGCGACCCACTATTCGGCCAAAAACCGGGTCGCGGTTTCCCAAGCACTCGGTGCAACGCTGGCACAAGGAGTGTCCCCAACTGCCGGCAGAGACGATATGAGCAGGACATAAAAACATTGAGAGCCCCTGCTGCATGAAAGACCGCGGATTAGGCCGACAATGGTGAGTGTCTAATCCAACCGTGGCGGCCACGCCGCATTCATGGAGGGGGCTCCCATGCTCGATACTACCACCTTCATCGGCCTCGACGTCCACGCCCGCTCGATAAAGGCCGTCTCCCTCGACGTCATGACCGGGGAGGTACGTGCCGCGACCTTCGGCTACGACGCCGGCGCCGTCGCGGAGTGGGTCCGTTCCGTGGACCCCAGGGCCAGGTGCGTGTACGAGTCCGGGGTCACGGGCTTCGACCTGCAGAAGAGGCTTTCCGGCCTGGGGGTCGACTGCGTGGTCGGCGCCGTCTCGAAGATGATCAAGCCCAGCGCGGACAGGCGCAGGAAGAACGACCGCAACGACGCCGAGTTCCTCGCCCGCATGCTGTCGGTCGGCAACGTGGTCGAGGTGTGGGTCCCCGACGACGAGTGCGAGGCCGCCCGCGACCTGACCAGGGCGCTCGAGGACGCGAGGGACGACCTCTCGCGCTCGAAGCAGCGGCTCTCCAAGTTCCTGCTCAGGCACGGGCTCGCCTTCGACGAGAGGACGCCCACCGGCCGCAGGAAGGGCAACTGGACCCGGGCGCACTGGTCCTGGATCGAGTCGATAAGGTTCGCGGAGGGGGCCGACAACGACGTGCTCGCCTACTACGTCGACGCGGTCAGGCGGGCGGCGGAGGAGAAGGCGAGGCTCGAGGGGCTCGTCGAGGCCGAGGCCCTCGAGCCCAGGTGGAGGAGGAGGGTCGACTCCCTCCGCTGCCTCAAGGGCATCGACACCGCGTCCGCCGCCGACCTCGTGTTCGAGGCCGGCGAGTTCTCGAGGTTCGGGAATGCCCGCTCGTTCGCGGCGTGGGTCGGCCTGACGCCCTCCGAGCACTCCAGCGGGGAGAGCGACCGCAGGGGCGCGATCACCAAGGCCGGCAACAAGCACCTGAGGAAGACGCTGGTCGAGGCCGCGTGGCACTACCTGACGTGCTCGGGGCGGCCGAAGGGCCTCGCCAAGGGCCAGGCCCCGGACCCGGGCGCCCGCAGGCATGCCGCCAAGGGCGTGCGGAGGCTGGTCGAGAGGCGGGAGGCGCTGCTCGCGCGCGGGGTCCACGGCAACAAGGCGAACGTGGCCACGGCGCGCGAGCTCGCCTGCTGGGTATGGGCGGTCGGCCTCATGGCCGAGGAGGCGTAGGGGGGGCGGTCCCCCGCACATAAGCCAGTCACCCCGGAAGCGGTTCGATCCGAAGCCGTTGAGGCGAACCTCAGGTCCCTTTTCTGCGAGCGCCCAGGGCGCCACACGCGTGCACAGACTGTCGGTTCGACGTAGAAGCCTCAGCCGTAGCAACGGATTGCCCAGCGAGAGATCGCCGCGGGCGGATATTAAACTGCAAAGACGAGCGTCGGTAAGACACGCCGAGGTCGCCGCGGACGGGCTGATATAGGGAGAGGGCCTGACCCCATATCGTTGGGGCCAGGCCCGATTTTGCCTCTTGACAATGTCCTGCTCATATTAAAAGGAACGTCCCCAAGTGCCGCCTTCGGCAGCGATGGCAACGCCACAGGTACAAGCGCCACTTTAAGCCAGCCAAGGGAACACCGTTGTTTTGGCAACGACAGACACTATGACCCAATCCGAGGGCACTAAAAAGATAGGA
>UQHV01000028.1 GCA_900540895.1 uncultured Collinsella sp.
CTGCGCGAGCCGCATTCACACCAATCTGACGTTCAATTTCAAGGGCGCGACCAGAAGGTCAGCGCCCTTTCATTTCACGTCACCTTGGCGCAAATGCGGCTCGCTCGCTGACATTGCCGCAGCATCAGCGTTTACATTGTTGCGCTAGATTAATTTAGTACTCTCCAGCTTTTCGATGATCCAGTCGTTGGCTTTGATGACCGGACGGCGGAAGACCACACCCAGCGCCAGCGACGGAATCAGATAGCTCGCCAGAATGCCCAGCTCAATCCAGTACTCCATATGGTAGGCACCGGCCATGGCGGCATGCATGGCGTTGATGCCGTGGGTAAACGGCAGGAACGGATATATCGCCTGGAACACGGGACCGGTCATCTCGATGGGGAACGTACCGCCCGAACCGCCGACCTGCATAACCAACAGCACGACAGCGAGTGCCTTACCGATATCGCCAAACGACACCGTAAGCGTGTAGACGATATTGGAGAACACGAGGCTCGCGATCCAGCCCGCCAGCACAAATTGCAGCGGGTTGTCGCACTGGATGCCAAAGAACAGGATGTCGCCCGCGCACACGAGCGTTGCCTGCAGCAGCGCCAGACCGCCAAAGAACAGGTAACGGCCCAGGTAGATCTCGTGCAGGCGCACGGGGATGAGCTCGTTGATAAGCTCATCGTCAACCGACACCTTCATCATGGCCGCCAGCACGATCGAGCCGACCCAGAGCGACAGAATCGTGTAGAACGGCGCCATGGCCGAGCCGTAGTTGCGGATCGGATAGACCGGTTTGCGATCGAGCGCGACGGGACCGGAAAGCGACACGGCCAAACCCTCGGGATCGTTGCCAATCATCGTCTTGATCGTGGCAAGGTCGTCCGACATCAGGGCGCCATCGAGCTCGTCCTTAAACGCGCTGATCTTGTCCGACGCCTCGCCCAGCTGATCAGAAGCCTTGTTGACCAGCTTTGCAGCCTTGGAGAGGCCCTTTGCCAGCGAACCGGATGCGTCGGTCAGGCCGCCTACGGCGCTATCCAGGTCGCCCGAGATGCCATCAAGCGAGTCCAGAATGCCCGAAACCGTCTTCTTGAGCTCCTTGGCCTTAACCGAGAACGTGGAATCGTAATCGGATTTGGCACCCGCGATGCCGGCCTTGGCATCAGCGATGGCCTGATCGACCTCGGCACGCGAGTTGTTGACCTCGGCCATGCTATCGGAGAGAGACTTCGCGGTAGCCGCCAGATCCTTGGCATTGTTGCGGTACTCAACGGCGATTCTGCCCAGCGACGTCGCGGCGGACTTGAGGCCTTCCTTCAAATTCTCATCGCTCACCTGGTCGGCAAGGCTGCGGAGCTGATCGGCCATCGCATCGATATCCTTGGCGCGCGCATTGAGGGCCGCAGCGGCATCGTTGAGTTGGGACACCGTAAGGTCGACATGCTGGTTTGCGGTGTCGAACGCCTTCGCGAGCTCGGCAGACACATTGTCGAACGAACCCGCACTTCCATCGATTGCGGCATCGATGGCATCGTTTGCCGCCTTAAGCGCTTCTTTGGAATCATCGATGCCGCTTTTGGCATGTTCCATGAGCTGCTTTGTCGACTCATCGACGGCACCGGTCTGCTTGAGCATGCCGCTCGCCGACGTCAGCGAATCGGACGTGGAGCTCAAAATGCCCGCAAGCGACGTTGCGCTGGCCTGAACGTCCTGCAGGTCCTGGACCGAATCGCCGAGCGTCGAGGACAGGTTGGCGATAAAGTTGCTGACCTGGTCGGTGCTCATGTAATCGAGCAGGCTGGACACCGTCTTAAGACCGATGCTCGTAATGGTCTCGGTAAAAGTTTCGTTAACCTGGCTTTGAACGGCGCTCGAACCCTTCTCGGTCACGATCTGCGCGATGGCGTTGGCTTTCTGGTTCTCATAGAACTCGATATCAGCGTGTTTCACGTCGGTCGAGAAAAGCGTCATCATGTCAGCGCTAAACGTTTTGGGGATAACGACGGCAGCATAGTACGCGCCCGACTTAACGCCCTCGATAGCCTTTTCGCGATTGTTGAGCACAACCCAATCGAAGCTCTCGTTGCCGCGCAGGGTGGCGGTTACGTTTTCGCCCACGTTGACCTCGACGGGAATCAAATCGCTCTCGTAGCCCTCGTCGGTGTTGACCACGGCGATCTTAAGATTGCCGGTGTTGCCGTACGGATCCCAGCTGCCGGCGATGTTAAACCACGCGTACAGACACGGTACGATAATGAGGCCCATCACGACAACCAAGCCGATTACGGAGCGAGACACGTTTTGGACATCGCGCTTAAACAGATGCAGGATGTTCTTCATTTATGCCTCACCTCCTTTGGAGTGCTTGCCAAGCGCGGTGGTATCTCCATCATTTGTGGCTGTGCTGTCGCTGCCCTGAGATTTATGGTGCGAGCCGATATGCGGCAAGCGGCCCGTGGACTGATCGCCGCCCTTGGCACCACGCTCGCTGGCGTTGAGGCCAAACATGTGGCGGGCGGCAGGAATGGCGGCCGTGTGTTCGCGCATCTCGCGACGCAGGTCCTCATCCGAAAGCGCCGAGATGCGCATCTGGGTATTGAGGCTCGCGCGGATATATTCGATATTGATAAGCCAGCCGCAGATGGCAATAACCGAGATGATCCAAATGACAAGCAGGATGATCTTGCCGTTATTGTCGATATCGAGAACCGTCGACAGGACAAAGAGCAGGACCTGAACGCCCACCACGGCGGCAAAACCGCCCTTGATGTAGTACGGGTAGCGATGTTCAAAGGCGACCGCATGATCGAGCAGTTCGCGACGGTACGAATCGGAATCGAGCATGACACGCATGGCCGTGCGCAGCGAGTAGCGCTGGCGCGGCAGGTCGTTGGACTCGCAAATCATCATACCGGTCGTGGAAAGCTGTTTATCAAAGAGCAGGTTAAGGTTGAGCAGCAGCGGACGCAGCTGCAGGCCGATAAAGAGCGCCACGATCAAGAACACGCCCAGAATGCACAGGTTAAACAGGTAGTTGAACGAATACATGCCGCCGACCGTCTCACGCAGCAGATTGATGCCGTAGGTAAAGGGCAGCAGCGGGTGCAGCCACTGGAAGAAGCCGGGCATCATCTCGATGGGGTACATGCCCGACGAACCCGGGATCTGCACGATGACGAGAATGACGCCGATAGCCTTGCCGATATGCTTAAACGTGGTGGACAGCGCATAGATGATATTGACGTAGGTGAACGAAATGGCGATGCCGCCCAGCACGAACAGCAGCGGGCTGACGCACTGCACGCCAATCACCAGATCGCCTACCGTAACGATGATGGCCTGCAACGCGCCCAGGATCACCATGAGCAACCAGCGGCCAAAGTAGCCCTGACGCGCGGTAAAGCTGCCGATGCCTTCGCGGTCGACTTCGAGCTTATAGATGGCGATGAGCACATAGCCGCCCACCCACAGCGCCAGATTGGTGTAGAAAGGAGCAATGCCCGAGCCGAAGCTCTTGACCGGATAGATCGACTTAGACGTGAGCTCAACCGGAGATGCCATGAAATCTGCGACGTCATTGACATCGACGCCCATCAGATCGGCCAGCTCGCCCATGGACTCGGAGGTCTGCAGCGCCGCGATGTCATTGGCGGCGGTTGCAAGCTTGTCCTGGACCTTGGCAAGCGAGGAATCGGTCTGGGACAGCGTGGTCTTGGCCTGGCCGAGCGTAGCGCTAAGCTGCGCCAACGTGCCGCGCGCATTTGCAAGTGTAGGTGTCATACCCGAGACGATACCGGTCAGGTCGCCCGAAACGGCAGCAAAAGAGTCGAGCGCGCTCGAGGCCTTCGGCAGCGCGTTTTGGCCCAGGCTTGTTTGGGCCTGGCCAAGGTTGGTCGCACCGGTCTGGATTGCGTTATTGATAGCGTCGCTGGCGCCCGAAACAGCCGCGGCGTCATTCGCCATGGCGCTCGACTGCGCGGACAGACCATCCTTGATGCTCTGCAACTTCTCGTTCTGCTCACGGAGCGTATTGATGGTCGATACAATGCGCGCGTCAATTTCCTCGGAACCTGTCGACGTGTCATTGGCGAGAATCTCCAAGTGCCCGATAACGGCCTTATTGTGGTCGATCGTCGCTTGAAGAGACTCGAGCGAGTTGTCGATACGGGTGGTCGTAGATGTGACCGCGCCCGTCAGCTTGCCGATGGCAGCGTTCGCAGAGGCCGACGTCTTGGTGAGCGCAAGGCTGCCTTCCGAGAGCGCCTTGGAGAGCGAGGTGATGGAGTTGCCCGCCGTGGTGCGAGCTTCGCTCAGCAGGTCGTTGCCCTGGGAGATCGCCTGCGTCAGCGACGGTGCCTGGCCTTGCAAGCCGGCAAGTGCCGCATCAGCCGAGGCGATAGCGCCACTCGTCTTATCGATGGCGGCATTCATATCGCCAATCGAATCGCGCACCTCGCCCAAGGTGTCGGACGCCTCGGACACCGAACTTGCCAGCGAGTCCTGAGTCTGGGTTGCCTTGTCCTTTAAATCGACACCGGCATCCTTGGCGATACCGGCAACAGTCTTGCCTACCGTAGAGACAAATTCCGAGTTGATCTGCTCCTCGATGGTGTTTGCACCGGTATCGGTAACCTTGGGCGCAATGGCGCTCTTCTTCTCATTGACGTAGTACGTGAGCTTGGGCTGATGGTAGTTGCCGTCGAGCATCGAAACCAGGTTATCCGAGAAGTTCTTGGGAATCACGATAGCGGCATAGTACTCGCCGCTCTCGACGCCCTCCTTGGCATCGGCCGTCGAGTCGACGAACGTCCAGCCCAACTGATGATTCTCCTTGAGCTGGTCGACCACTTTGTCGCCAGCGTTGAGCTCACCCACCAAGTCGTTTTGGGTGCCTCGATCGTTGTTGGCGATAGCAATCTTGATGCCTTGGGTGTTTCCATACGGATCCCAGTTTGCCACGATGTTATACCAGGCATACAGCGAGGGAATAACGCACACGCCTAGGGTAACCACCAGGGCGACGGGGTTCACAAGCAGTCGCTTAATGTCGCGCTTAAATATCGCAAAGGACACCTTTGCATTGGATAGTTTGCTGCCGAGACTCACGCTTGGACCATCCATCCTGTCGTTAAATCGAATCGTACTATCGACAACCATTGTAGTAGGCGCTTTAACGTCTCAAAGCACAATGGTGTTGAGTTTTGCGGGTAGCAATATACTACGAAGATGAGTTAACGTACAGATGTACAGTATCCTAAATTTCAGCAGGTCACAAAACCACAACCCGCACAAATAAATGATCCCTTGGGGACGAAGGGATCATTCAAAAGGAAACGAGAGTGGAAAATCTCCCACTTCAAGCCCGCATTCGAGCCAAAAGTGGGAGATTATCCACTCTCGTTCTAATCTAGTTACGGTGCCGTATCCCCGAACTACATCAAGTTGCAAACAGCCGCCGCGAAGGCCACGGGGTCCTCGGGCAGAATGCCCTCGACCAGCAGGGCCTGGTCATAGAGCAAACCGGAGTACTGCTTGATCTTGTCGGCGTCGCCCGCCTTCTGGGCAGCGACGAGCTTGGAAAAGACCGGGTGCTTGGCGTTGAGCTCGAGCACGCGCTGGCTCTTGGGCATACCGTCGGGCGCGCCCTCGGGACCCTTCTGGAGCACCTTCTCCATCTCGAGCGAAAGCGGGCCCTCGGTGGTGATGCAGGCGGGGGCATCGGTCAGGCGCGCGGAGACGGCAACCTTCTCGACCTTGTCGCCGAGCGCCTCCTTCATGGCGTTAAAGAGGCCCTCGTTCTCCTTGGTGGCGTCCTCGGCCTCCTTCTTCTCGTCATCGGTCGCCAAGTCAAGATCGCCAGTCGCGACGTTCTTAAGCTCCAGGTGACGATCTTCGACCTCAGGCTCGGCGCCATCGGCAACCGCCTTCTCGGCAGCCTCGCGAGCAGCGTCATCCTCGTAGACCTTGGGCATATCGGCAGCCACGTACTCACGCATGGCCTGGAAGGTGAACTCATCCACGTCCTGCGTCAGCAGCAGTACATCGTAGCCGCGGTCGAGCACGCCCTTCACGACGGGCATCTTGGCCAGACGCTCGCGCGAATCGCCGGCGGCATAGTAGATTGCCTTCTGGCCCTCGGGCATGCCCTTGGCATACTCGGCAAGGGTGATCATCTTCTGCTCCTTGGCAGACCAGAACAGCAGCAGGTCGGCGAGCTCATCGGCCTTCATGCCATAGCTCGAATAGATGCCATACTTAAGGCCGCGGCCAAAGTTCTCAAAGAACTTCTCATAGGCCTCGCGGTCGTTGTCACGCATATCCTCAAGGTCAGCGGTGATCTTCTTCTCGACACGCTTGGCAATGGCCTTGAGCTGACGGTTCTGCTGCAGCGTCTCACGCGAAATATTGAGCGTCACGTCGGCAGAGTCCACGACACCGCGCACAAAGTTGTAGTAGTCGGGCAGCAGGTCGTCGCACTTCTCCATAATCAGCACGTTGGAGCTGTAGAGCGCCAGGCCCTTCTCGTAGTCCTTGCTGTACAGATCGAACGGGGCGCGACCCGGCACAAACAGCAGGGCGTCATACTCGAGCGTGCCCTCGGCGTGGAAGCTGATGGTGCGCGCAGGATCGTCAAAGTCGTGGAACGTGGACTTGTAGAACTCGTCGTAGTCCTTCTGCTCGACATCGGAGCTGTGCTTCTTCCAGATCGGTGTCATGGAATTGACGGTCTCGAGCTCCTGGTAGTCCTCGTACTCGGGCTTGTAATCGTCGCCGGCGTCCTCGGGCTTGGGTTTCTGGCGGCTCTTGGACACCATCATCTGGATCGGGTAACGCACATAGTTACTGTACTGCTGAATCAGGCTCTTGAGACCCCACTCGGTCAGGAAGCGATCGTAGGTCTCGGCCTCGCCGTCGGCATCGAGCTTCTCGTTCTCGCGCAGCGTCAGGATGACATCGGTACCGTGCTCGGCGCGCTCGCCGTCCTCGATGGTGTAGCCCTCAAGACCGTCGGATTCCCACACATGGGCGACATCCTCGCCGTAGGCGCGGCTGACGACCTTCACATGGCTGGCGACCATAAAAGCCGAGTAGAAGCCCACGCCAAACTGACCGATGATGTCGACATCGGAGCCCTGCTGCTCGGCGTTCTCGGTCTTAAACTCCTCGGAGCCGGAATGGGCGATGGTGCCCAGATTGCGCTCCAGCTCCTCGGCGGTCATGCCAATGCCGTTATCCGAGATGGTAATGGTGCGGGCGTCTTTATCAAAGGAGACGCGAATGGCCAGGTCGCCCTGGTCGATCTTGACGCTCGGGTCCTGCAGGCTCTTAAAGTTGAGCTTATCGACGGCGTCGCTCGCGTTGGAGATAAGCTCGCGCAGGAAGATTTCTTTATTGGTGTAGATGGAGTTGATCATGAGGTCGAGCAGTTTTTTGCTCTCGGTCTTAAATTGACGCATGTGCAGTCCTTTCGCGCTACCCCTGTCCGCAAAAACGGCCCGGTCGCCCGAGCCGCATCGCAGACCTGCTATGTTCAGACTTAGATTTTATAACCCATTAACGCGCATATATACATACGGAATCGAAAAACTGTATGTCCGAGCGCTCCAATGCGTCAATTGCCAAGGAGTGTCCCCAACCGACGGCAGAAAAGGAACGTCCCTATCTGCCATCTACGCGCTTGGCCATCCAGACATGGGGTTGGCCCTCGTCTTCGTAGTCCACCGGGGCAATTTGCGTGTAGCCCGCCTTTGCATAGAGCGGCAGCACGTATTCCTGCGCATGCAGCTTAATAAGCTTTGCGCCGGCATCGCGTGCACACAAAGCACTGGCATCGACGATCGCACTTGCCAATCCGCGACGACGCATAGCCGGCAGTACGGCGACGCGCCCCATAATGTAGGTCTCCCCCGCCGCAACGCCTTCGTCCATGTCGCATGCCGGCAACACCGGGACCTCTGCGTTAGCCACACGCTCAAGCTCTTCGGGAAACACGCGCGAGCAACCGGCAAGCTCGCCGTCTACATAGAGCGTCACATGAATGCAGTTCGGATCCTCGTCGATAGCGTCAAACTCATTCTCGTAGCCCTGCTCGTCCATAAAAACGACGCGGCGCACCAACGCCGCGTCATCAAAGCATCCCGTCTTAAGTTGGATATCCATGGCTGCCCTTTCATTCAATGCGAACGTTAGGGACAGATTTTAGCGAAAATGAGCTCCGCGCACGCTAAACTTCGCGCGAGCCTTCGCCAGGCAGTCGTAATGACCCACGTTATGGGCATCGCTCGCGATGAAGCTGTACAGGTTCTGATCGAACAGGCGCTGTGCCGGCTTTTTCTCGCGACCAAAGCGACCGCCGGCAATAAAGTCCGCCGAAGCCTGCAGCTTGCAGCCCATATCGACCAGGCGCTCCGCCACGCTTACATCCTTTTGAACCGCACGATAGCGCTCAGGATGAGCGATGATCACCTGGTAGCCACGGCACTGCAAATCGTAAATCGTGTTCTCGTACTCTCTAAACGCATACGCATCGGCATGCGTCGAAAGCTCGAGCAGAAACTCGTTGGTCCCATCGAAATGCAAGTGATCCGCGGCATCGATACCAAGCTCAACGAGCTTTCGATGGTTGACCTCGAAGCCCATTTGGAGCGGAAAACCGTCAGCGTTATCGCGCAGCAGCTCAAAGGCATCCCACATCTTGTCGTAATCAAAATAGGGATCACGGCAGTGAGGAGTGCAAACGATTCTGGTTACACCGGCCCGCTTGGCAGCCTCGAGCATCGCCAAGCTCTCTTCGAGATCGGCGGCGCCGTCGTCTACACCCGGCAAGATATGGCAATGAATGTCACGCATAGGTCAGCCTTAATCAACTAAACGTTTGCTCGGTTGGTGAAGATGCCCTTTTTGGAAGTGCCCTGATCGTCGGAGCCCTTCTTCACCTTCTTACCGTCCTTGGTGTAGTAGGAGTAGTAGTACTCGCTGGTCTCGGTCTCGCAGTAGTTCATAACGGTACCGATGAGCTTGACCTTCTCGGACTTCTTAAGCTGACCGATGGCGTTGAGCGCCTCCTCGCGCTTGGTGAAATCCTCACGCACAACAAAAAGCGCACCGTCGGTCAGACTTGCGATCTCGGCAGCATCGATGAAGGTGCCGACCGGGGGAGCATCAAAGATGACGTACTGGAACTTGGCGGACAGTGCCTTTACCAGCTTGGCAAAGCGGTGAGAGACGATGATGTCGGCAGGATTGGGAATATGCGGCTCGGCATCGAGGAAGTAGAAGTTCTTCTGACCCGTCTCGACAATCGCCTGGTCAATAGAAACCTGCTCGGAAAGGACTGCATAGAGTCCGCCGCGGGAGCGGACGCCGAGCATATCGGCAAGGGACCTGCGACGCATATCAGCCTCGACCAGCAGGACGCTCTTGCCGCTGGTGGCGATTGCCTGAGCAAGGTTAATGGAAACCGTAGACTTGCCCTCGTTGGGAATCGAGGAGGTAACGGTGATGGTGCGAATGGGGTCGTCCACACTCGCAAAGCGGATGTTGGCCAGAAGGGTCTTGGCGGCATTCTGTACAACGAGCTTATCGGTGTTCTTTGCCTTAGCCATGCCTATTTACCACCTTTCATAGCCGGAATTCGGCCAACAACGGGAATACCCAGGAGCTCTTCTGCCTCTTCTGCACCGCGGATGCGGGTGTTGAGCATGTCTGCCAAAACGACATAGGCAACTGCGATAAAGATGCCCGCGAGGAACGCGACAGCAACGTACAGCATACGCTTGGGACCGCTGGGGGCTTCGGGGGTCTTAGCCTCGTCGATAACGTTGATGCTCTGGGCAGCGCCGACGTTCTGAGCGACCGTACTCACCGAGCTGGCCATGGCCTTTGCGACCTTAGCCGTCTCCTTGGCATCGGTGCCGGTAACCGAAAGCGTAATGACACGCGTGGTGGTCTCGGAGGAAACAGACACCTTGTAGTCATCCAGATCGGTGAGGCCCAGTTCATTGGCTGCGCCGCTCTTAACGCTATCGCTATCCAGCAGCGTGGCGATATCGTTGGAAAGCATCTGACTCGCCGAGAGATCGTTGTAGCTCATCTGGCCGCTATCGTCGGTCTTGGCGAGAATGTACATGCTCGTCGTCGCGGTATAGGTGTTGTCCATCGCAACGAAGGACACGATGCCCATGGCGATCGCGCAGACCACCGGAAGGGTGATGACCAGCTGAAGGTGCTTCTTCAGCAGCTGGAACAGTTCGAGAAGGGTCATGCAGCTTGCCTTTCATTTCCCCAGTTCGGATTGACAAAACTGTCCGTATGTTATCGCATCTTTTTACCGAGACCAAACTCTATACATAAGAAACAGGCTCTCCTGTAAAAATGTCGGAAGCAATCGTAAAATTGCACAACAACGCCGCACCCGAAAGTCAAATGCGGCGTCTGCATCAATATCTATGTTGTATCGCTATGCGAATGGCTCGTCCTGCTGTATGGGAAACGTCACCGTAATGGTGGTTCCCACGCCCAACGCGCTCGACAAATCGAGCGTGGCGTGATGATACAGGGCCGCATGCTTGACAATGGCAAGCCCCAGGCCGGTTCCGCCGCGTGCCTTGGACCTACTCTTGTCCACGCGATAGAACCGCTCAAATACCTTGCCCTGTTCTTCAGGCGCGATACCGATTCCCGTGTCGGCGACCGCGAGGAACGGATGGCCTTCGTCGTTGGTGCCGCACTGCAGCGTAACCGTACCGCCGGGCCGATTGTAGCGGATGGCGTTGCTTGCCAGATTATAGATGAGCTCGTCGATCAAGCGCGACACGCCTTCGATGACCACAGGCTTGGTCTCATGACTTATCGTCACATTCGCCTGACGGGCGACCTGTTCAAGACGCTGCTCAACCGCGTAGATGGCACGCGAGAGCTCAATAGGCTCCGTGGACCCAATGGGCACCGCCTCGCCCTCAGTTGCACGCTCGGCCTCGTCCAAGTTAGACAGCGTAAGGATGTCGTTGACGAGCGCCGCCAAGCGGCCTGCCTCACGATAGATGCGACCGCCAAAGTTGCGCAGGTCGTCCTCGCCCTCGACCATGCCGTTTGCGATGAGCTCGGCATAGCCCGAAATCGCCGTAAGCGGCGTCTTGAGCTCATGGGTGATATTCGCCGTGAACTCGCGGCGCATACGGTCGTTGTCCGCCAGCACCGCCATTTGGCGCTTGAGTTCCTGGCGCTGCGACTCGATACGCTCAAGCATGGGGACCATCTCGGCATAGGCGTGCTCATAGCTACGGCGTGGGTGGTCCAAATCCACCTCTTGCAACGGCGCGATGATGGCACGGGACTCGCGGCGCGCCATAAAAAACGAGAGTACCGCACCCGCTGCTGCGATAAGCAGCATCGGCGCCACCATCGACAGCAAAATCGCCGCAACGCCAGGCTGGGCCTGCGCCAAGCGGACAACCTGGCCGTTATCAAGGGCGACGGCGCGATACAGCATAATCTCGTCGAGCGTAGAGCTTGCGCGCTCCGCGGAACCCAAACCACTCTCAAAGGCCTCGATGACCTCGGGGCGATCGCCATGGTTGGGCAGTGTGGAAGGCGACGCCTCGTTGTCGTAGGCAACCGATCCATCCTTGTTAATCAGCGTGATGCGCACGTCCTCGCGATCGAGGCTACGCAAGAACGGGATGGGCTCCTGCTGTTCGTCGAGAGCGGCAGCAATGAGCTCGGTTTCCTGCGCCAGATTGGTACTCGTGGCATCCGCCAAGGTGTTTTGCACAAAGAACGCACCCAGCACCGTAAACGCCACGATAACCGCCATGGCGCAGACAAAGATCGTCACAAAAACGCGGTGCGACAGCGTATGTTTTCCCTGGGGGGCGAAGACCACGGGTTACTCCTCCGATGCGGTGGCCGCGGTGTCGTCACCTTCGGCACCATCACCGGCAGAAGGCTCGGCCAAGCGGTAGCCCACGCCGCGCACGGTCTCGATGGCGCCGGCATGCTCGCCCAGTTTTTGGCGAAGCGTCTGCACGTGCACGTCAACGGTGCGCGAACCGCCGTCGAAGTCCCAGCCCCACACGCTCTGCAGCAACGACTCGCGGGTAAAGACCACGCCGGGCTTGCGCATGAGGTACTCGAGCAGGTCGAACTCGCGCAGGGTGAGCTTAAGCGGCTCGCCGGCAACGGTCACCTCGCGATGGCTGGGCGAGAGCACGATGTCGCCCACGCTGAGCACATCGCTCGCCTGCTTGACCATGCCGCCGCGACGCAGCAGTGCGCGGCAGCGGCTGGCGAGCTCCATGAGCGAGAAGGGTTTAGTCAGGTAATCGTCGGCACCGCCATCGAGCGCCATCACCTTGTCGAGCTCGGTATCCTTGGCGGTAAGCATCATGATGGGCACCGTCGCCGTCAGGCGATCGGCACGCAGACGACGCATAATCGCCAAGCCATCGGTATCGGGCAGCATGATATCGAGCAGTACAGCATCGGGCACCCGTCGCGCCACGGCAGCTTTAAACTCACCATCGCACGAAAAGCCTTCGGCCTCGATCCCCTGCTTGCGCAGTGCATAGACCGTCAAATCCCTGATGTTGTCATCGTCCTCGACGTAATAGATCATGTTGAACCCCTTTGCGGCCGGCATGACCGCATCTTAACCCTAAAGGTACCTTTACTAGATGGTATCAGCCAAAACGTCCCGTCAAATAATCCGCCGTGCGCGGATCGGTCGGATTCTTGAAGAGTTGCGCGGTGGGCGCGTGCTCCACCAACTCACCCAGCAAAAAGAACGCAACCGAATCGGAAATACGCGCGGCCTGCTGCATGTTGTGCGTCACGACCACCAGCGTGCAGGTCTCCTTGAGCTCGCAGGCCAGCTGCTCCACCACCAACGTCGACACAGGGTCGAGTGCCGAGGTCGGCTCGTCCATCAGCAGAATGTCGGGCTGCACGGCAAGTGCGCGGGCGATGCACAGGCGTTGCTGCTGACCGCCCGAAAGACCCAGGCCCGACTCCTTGAGCTTGTCCTTGACCTCATCCCATAGCGCAGCGCGACGAAGGGAGTCCTCGACCAGCTCATCGAGCACGGCGCGGTCGCGCACGCCCATACCGCGAGGACCGTAGGCGACGTTGTCGTAGATACTCATGGGAAACGGGTTGGGGCGCTGGAACACCATGCCCACGCGCTGGCGCAAACGGCAGATATCGTAATCGCCCAGGATATCTTGACCATCGAGCGCAATCTTGCCCTCGATGCGGCAATCCTTGATGCCGTCGTTCATGCGGTTAAAGCAGCGCAGCAACGTAGACTTTCCGCAGCCCGAAGGCCCGATGAACGAGGTGATCTGCTTGTCGCGGATCTTGATATTCACGTCCTTGAGCGCATGGTGGTCGCCATAGAACAGGTCGAGGCCCTCGACATCGATACGCGTCGGCGAGGCGGCAAGATCCTCTGCCGTGGGGCGAGTCGCGTCCCCAACCTCGCGCTCATGCGCGGCCTCGGCCTGCGCTTCCATGAGTTCTTCAAGCTCCGTGGGCTCCACAGCCGCAGCAGCCGTCATACCGCATACCTCCATATCGATATCAATTCAGCAGTATCGATAGTAGGAATCGCGGCTCATACGCACGTGAGCACATTGTCAAGTGTTTGTAAGGGCACGCTGGCTATGCGGCGGGCAGCTCGATGGTGAATATCGTGTGTTCGGGCGTCGATTCACATGCAACGGTACCGCCGTGTGCCGCGATGATCTCCTTGGCAATGGCAAGGCCCAGACCGGCACCACCGCGATTGGTCGCACGCGCCGCATCCAGGCGATAGAACTTCTCAAAGATCACCTTGAGCTTAGCCGCAGGGATAGGATCGCCCTGATTGATAAAGCGCACGCGCACGCCGCCATCGTCTTGGCGCCTGGCCTCAATCGTGATAGTCGAGCCCTCATAGCTATAGGCGACGGCGTTTTTCATGATGTTGTTGAACACGCGGGCCATCTTATCGCCATCCACGAGCACCGTCAGGTCCTCGCGAATATCAACCTGGGCTTCCTTATGCTGCTCGTTGAGGATGGGATAGAACTCGTCAGCCACCTGAGCCAGCAGCAACCCCAGATCAACATAGCCGCGCGTGAGCACGATATCGTGGAAGTCAAAGCGCGTGATATCGAAGAACTCTTCGATGAGCGCATCGAGCCGGTGCGCCTTGTCGAGCGCCACGCCCGTAAAGTGCGCACGTTGCTCAACCGGCAGCTCAGGAGCCTCTTGCAGCAGCGAAAGATAGCCCACCACACTGGCAAGCGGGGTGCGTAGGTCATGTGCCAAGTACGTGACCAGATCGTCCTTGCGATGAGACTCGTCACGCAAGGCCTGTTGCACCTTGCGCTCGCGATCGCGCACACGGTTGAGTGCGCCCTCGACCTCCAGGAAGTCGCCGTCGATGTTGTCCCAGGTGTCGGGGTGATCGATCAGGCGATCTTGAATACGAGCGGCCAGCACACAATCGGCATGCTGCTCGCCCTGCTCGTAGCCCTGGTAGTACAGGGCGCGGCCGCAAAAGAACAGCACGCACACGGCAAGCGCCAGCACAAAGCCAAGCATGTTGAATACAAAGCCGGCATCGAACAGCACCGGCCCTTCGATGCCGCCGAGTGCCATGGCGCCAATCGCCAACGTCATGGCCCACGCGGCACCGCCAATCACCACGCAGCGGCGTACGATTTCAAATCGATCGATCAGCAAAAAGCCGACAAGCAGCACCGCCAAGATTCCAGCGATGTTATCGATGCCAATCAGCAGCAGGCTCAGCAAAAAGAGCAGCACCGTTGCAAGCGCGCGGTTGTCGACGACCGACCTCACGTATTCAAAGAGTCGATCGGGCACCTCGAATGCCTGCCTATCGTCTTTTGTCATATCCACTTCCCCACCATCAAAGGCGTTATTCGATTATGTAGCCGACGCCCCAGACGTTTTTGATAAAGCGCGGCTTTTGAGCGTCGTCACCGATCTTTTCGCGCAGGTGGCGAATGTGCACCATCACCGTATTGTTGGAGCCGGGCATAAAATCCTCGTTCCACACCGCGCGGAACAGATCCTCCACGGCCACCACACTGCCGCGATGCTCGACCAGATACAGCAAGATGGAATACTCGATGGGCGTGAGGCGAACCGGTGAACCGTCCACTGTCACGGAACGAGCATCGCGGTTGATCTCCAAGCCGTCGAGCTGAATGGTCGGCGACTCGGCCGCCTGCGCACGGCTACCGTAGCTGGTGTAGCGACGAAGCTGAGCGTGCACGCGCGCGATGAGCTCCAGCGGGCGGAACGGCTTAACCACGTAATCGTCCGCGCCGAGCGAAAGGCCCTCGATCTTGTCTTGCTGGGCATCGCGCGCCGTCAGCATGATCACGGGATAGGTATGGCTGGAACGGATCGTACGCAGCAACTCAAGCCCATCGATATCGGGCAGCATGACATCCAGCAGCGCAAGATCGAACTCCTGCTCCAAGATTGCCTTGGCAGCATCGGCCCCGCTATAGGCGACCTGTACGTCAAAGCCTTCTTTTGTAAGGTAGATACCAACCAAGTCGGCGATGGCCTTTTCGTCATCAACTACCAAAATGCGCTCGTTCATGCGTGCTCCTCTCGCGCTCCATTATGCCCGAGGGGGCGCACGCCACACACAACAAGCGTGGGTGATTAAGTCGGCCTTAAGCACCCTTGTGCCCGTTCGGGCGCGGATGTGGGCCACGCACGCACGCGATGATCGCCGACACCGGTAAACGATATACTCTAGTTCCAGAAGAGACCGTCCCGTCGAAAGCGAAATCTGTGAAGTCCCCCACCTCTTTTGCAAAGCGCTCAGCCCAGCTTGCCGCCGGCTTTGTCTGCGCCATCGCCCTTGCCGCTGGCGTGCCCACCGTCGCCGGCGCCCAAGTACTCACGACCGACAATGTCTGCGGCAAAACCGCCGATGCGCGCGGCATCACGGCAGAAAACCTGCCCGATATCGATGCGACCAATGCCCTCGTCATGGGCAAAGACGGCACCGTCTACTACGGGCGCGGCGCCGATGAGCAGGTCAAAATCGCCTCGATCACCAAGGTCATGACCGCAATCCTAACCGTCGAGAATTGCAAGATGGACGAGAAGGTCACGGTGAGCAACGCCGCAGCCACCGTGGGCAATTCGACCGCCGGCTTGCTCGAAGGCGACGAGCTTACCGTGGAGCAGGCACTGCGCGGCCTGATGATTCCCTCGGGCAACGACGCCGCCGTCGTGCTCGCCGAATATGTGGGCAAGAAGATCGAGCCTAAGACCAAAGACGCCGAGGCAACCTTTGTGAAGGCCATGAACGAGCGCGCTAAGAAGCTCGGCTGCACCGGTACGCTTTTTGAAAACCCGCATGGTCTGGACTTTGATGAGTGGGCTGGCGATATGCACTCAACCGCACACGACGTAGCGCTGATGATGCAGGAGGCCATGAAAAACGATACGATCCGCGAGGTCGTAGCGAGCGAGGATTCCTGGATCGAGGTCACGGGCGCCGACGGCACCGACCATTCGCATTCCATGGACACGCATAACTATTTGCTGGGCCAAGATGGCAACATCGGCGGCAAGACCGGCACCACCGACGACGCGGGCTATTGCTTTACGAGCGCCTACAACCGCGACGGCGACGAGATCTACGCCGTTATTTTGAACTCCACCACCACCGATCAGCGCTTTACCGATACCGCCACCCTTGCCAACTGGTACTACGGTCACAAGGTGACGGTCGCAATCGCCAACACGCAAGAAAAGACCGCCAACGGCAACCCGCTTATGGCGCGCATTAGTCAAACCGACTGGACGGATAAGACAATCGACGCCACGCTCGCCGATCCCACGGCGCAAGCGACCGTGTTTTCTCTTGCCGGCGAGGTGACCGAAAAGGTTAGCTACGACGATCTTTCGGGCACGGTGCATGTGGGCGACAAGGTGGGCAGCGTTACGCTCAAGCAGGACGGCACCAAGATCGCCGTCATGGACCTGGTTGCCGACGAGGAAGGCGCAGGGCCGAATCCCATTGAATGGCTGCTCGTGAAGCTCGATCGCTTGGGCCGCCGCATCGACAACCGCCCGCTCACAGCCGAGAGCGAGACCGTAGCCAAGGCGCCCAAGGCGTAGGGCCGGAGCGATATCACATCGAACCAAATGAGGCGTCCAACGGGGCGCCTCAATTTTGAGGGTTCGAATCCCCAGCCTCCTTTCTCCGCACAAAAAAGGGCCCCAAATGGGACCCTTCTTCAAATTCGTACTGGCGGAGAGCTGGGGATTCGAACCCCAGATGCCCTTTTGGGGCATACTCGCTTAGCAGGCGAGCACCTTCGGCCTCTCGGTCAGCTCTCCGTAACAGCCGTTCTATAGTAACCAAACAGCCTAAGATGGGCAAGAGGAAATTTTCTAATTGCCTAGCATCCTTTCCTCATTGGAAGCTTCGCCTACCCCAGCGAGCGGTTGAGGGAGCCGAGCTCATCGTTGCCCATGGTGCGCCACATTTGATAGATACAGCCGCGCGCCAAGAAAAAGAAACCGTTATCGACGAGTTGCACGGCGGCATCCGCGAGTTGATTGGTCACGGCGGGCACCGGCGGCAGCTCAAGACCTGCCTTGCGGATGGTCTCGACAGCCTCCTCAAACGTTAGCGGCTTGATGACGCCCATCTCGTTCATAAGGCCCTGCATTTCCTCCTGCGCACTGCCACCCGACTCCTCGCCGCGCGGCACCAGGCGATAACATGCCAGCGCCAGCTCGAGCTGGTCGCAGTTCCAATAGGCAAACGCCAGGCGATAGAACAGGTAACCGATCGAAGGCCGGTCGCTAGCAATGCGCAGGCCGTGGCGCGCTACCTCGATAATCTCGTCATAGCGCTCCAGGCGTGCTAGCACGTTGATCAGGGCAAAGTGAGACTGCATGGACGAGCGCGCCAAATCGTAGAGACGACGCACCTCGGGCAGCGCACGCTCAAAGTCCTCTTGTTCGGCGTAAAAGCTGCAGATCTCGTGCTGGGCAAAATACAGCGCATCCGGAGCGCGAAGGATACGCACGGAACGGTCCTCCTCCATCACCGGCAGCACCATGCGCACCAGCTGGTTATCGCAGAACTGGGTCTGCACCGGGCCCGTCGCCAAAAGCTCAGCAACAGTACACTTGGCTTCCAGCTCCTCGACAAGGCGAGAAAAGCCCTCGAAAGCACCGGCTCGGTCAACTTTGGATTGCTCGCGCAGCTCGACGACACGGGCGACATACGGATCGTTGTCCTCCTCCATGACCTCAAGCTCGTCAGCCGTATCAGCGAGCAGCAAATCGCGAAGCGCAGACGGCAATGGACGATGGTCATCGCGTGGTCGGGCGTGAACCTCTGCAGGCTCAATCATGTCCGGAGTATCTGCCTCATATGCCTCGAGCAAATGCTTGCAGGGCATGTCGTCCATATCCATGCTCTCAAGATCCTTGGCGACAGAAACGCAATCAGCCAGATAGGCCGCACGGCCAAAGGAATACGTTTCGACAACGCGCTCGCCCTGCTCGCCGTCGGGAACCGCAATCTGCACGTAGCAGCGCGTGATGCGAGTGCCCGAAGCAAAGCAAGCCGCCGCGAGTGTAAGCGCAATACGCGCATCGTGCTCAGTGGCCCATGCCGCGCGCTTAGGCTCATCCACCTCGCGCCAGGCGTCATCTTGAGCATCGTATTCGCGCTGCGGCATAGCATCGACAACCGTGCGGCCAAATCGCACCAGCATGATGCCTTCGGCGACGTTCGCTCGATAGGTGTAATCGAGACGCGTGACCACGTTGAGCGCTTCTACGATACGTGCAAAGCGGGTGCGAACGTCCCACTCGCCACCCGGCTGGCACGCAACCGTCCCCGGCTTGGCCCACGGGTTGTCATTCGACAGCGTTTCGAGCAAGCGAGGAACGTCGTTTGTCGTCTTGCTGATATGCCAGAGGTCAAAGAGCGAGCAGCCCTCAAAGCTTGGCGACGAGGCAACGGGGCCCAACCCTGCTCCAATACGCTCAAGGATGCCCGATAGGCGGTTCAGGCGGCACTCGACGGCAAGCAGGGTATCGATCTCGTCCTGGTCCAGCAGGCTACGGTCAAAATTGAGATAGAAGAGCCTCGAGCGATCGATGCGCGCCAGGCTCATTTCGGTTTTAGCCGCTATGGTGCGCAGGCGAGGCAGATTAACTTCGCCCATCAAAGCGGCGGCATAGCGCTCGATGCCACTTGGATTATCTGTATGGTCAATGCGGTAGAGCAGCGTTTCGATTGCATCGGGCAGCGGCGTGGAATCAAAACCCAGCAGCACCTCAACCGGCTCGGGGAGTTTTACAAGCTTGATCTTGTCGACAGCATTTTTCATGCCCTCGTCGAGGCCGTCACCGTCTGCCGTGCCTAAGACAGCGTTTTCAGAATCGGCGAATATCACGTAACGCAAGAACATCGAGGCCATGAACTCGCCGTAGCGAAGGCTGCGCGTCGAATTCCACGTCTCGCGATCGGATTGTTCGCGCATGGTGCCTTCGGGAGAGCCGATGACTCGCGCCCGGGAGTGCATCGTCCCATCGGTACCCCTGACCGCAATCTCACCGATGTTGGAATCGGACTCGTCAAGAATCAGTTGCATGTCGGGATCGTCGGGCAGCGATACCTCGTTAACGGGACGGTCCACCTTATAGACCTCACCCGAAACGCACACGTAGCCCAAAAGCGACACATGGCTTTTGCCGACGAATTCGACGACATAGCATGATTCATGCGGGTCCTCGCCAAAGAGCTTCCAAACCACGCCATACGAGCGTCCCGCAGGCTGCTCGGGCATGGCCGGAAAGCGCTTTTTGGGATCGAGAAACCTGAGCTTGTATGTCGGACGCTCTGCCACGAAATATCACCCTGATCGGTCGTCTAAAGAAAGAGCGCGCCACGGGCTCACCGAGGCGCATACTCGAAATCTTACACGAGTCGATGGGAAATAGTCCCCATTGACCGAGGTTCGAATCCATGCGGTGCCTACGTAAAAGAAAAGCCCCCGTTGCCGGGAGCTTTAATCTCAAATGGTGCGGCGTATAGGATTCGAACCTATGACGTTCTGATTCGTAGTCAGACCCTCTATCCAGCTGAGGTAACGCCGC
>UQHV01000029.1 GCA_900540895.1 uncultured Collinsella sp.
CCGCCCGGCGCCTCGGCGCGGGGCGCGGCGCGGGCTTGGACTCTACCGCCTCGCGCATGGCGGCGATGCGGGCGTCCTCCTCGTCGGCGGCGCGGGCGGCGTTGAGCGCCGAGCCAAGGTCGAGCGTGCGGAACAGTTCGCGCTCGGCGACCTCGTAGTGGGCCATGGAGTCGCGCTGGGCCTTGAGCGTGTCCCAGTCGCGCGCGACGGCTGAGACCTTGGCCTCGAGCGCCTTCTTCGCCTTGACCTCGCCGAAGCCCTTGTTGAGCCACTGCTTCTCGTGGAGGCGCTCGTACGGCACGACCGGCGCGAGCAGCTCCGCGAACGTCTCGTAGTGCTCCTTGAGCTTGGCCATTGCGCGGGACTTGCGGTCCTCCTCGGCCTGGTCGAGCTGCGCCTTGATGCCGTCCGACGCGCCGTCGATGATGGACGTGATCTCCTTGCAGCGCTTCTCGAAGGCGGCGAGCGGCTTGTTGTACTCGCGCTTCACGGCCTTCCGGCGCTCCTCTATCTCTTTCTTCAGGCCGTTGAGGTAGAGGCGGTCGTTCTTGGCCTCCTTGATGGACTCGTCCTTGGTCAGGTCGTACTTGGCGCCCTCGTAGTCCGCGACCTTCGCGCGGATGCTGTCCTCCATCGCGTCGAAGTTCGCGCTGATGACGGACGGCGAGTACGTGACGACGAGGTCGGGCGCCCCCTGCTCCTCGATGACCTCGGCCACGACCTCCTCGGCCCCGTTCTCCTCGGACATTACCTGACCTCCTCGTTGAGCATCCGGTTGTACTTCCTCTCGGTTAGCGCCTCGTCGATGACCACCGCGTGCTCGACGATCCACTTGGCGAGCCTCTCGCGCGCGTCCATGAGCTTGTCGAACGCCTCGTCGGACTTCGTTATGACCGAGATGGTGAACATCGCCTGCTCCTCCGTGGCGAGGTCGGCCAGCTCGGCGAACATTCCCTTGTAGTCCTCCATCACTCGGTCACCTCCCCGTCGTGGCTCACGAACAGGATCTGGGGCTGCTTGCTCTGGATGGACAGCCAGACCTCCTCGCCGCTCTTGCGGATGGCCTCGAACGCCGCGCTGTCCTCCGTGTCGACCTCGAACTGCAGGACGGCGACGCCGCCCTTAACGGTGGCCTGCTTGAACTTGGCCTCGATCTCCACCGGTATGTTTGTGCTCTCCATTGCTATTCCTCCCTGCCTGCGCCCGCGAGCATCGCCGCGAACGTCTCCAATGTCATGGTCACGAACTGCTCGCCCGGGATGGCGGTGCCTCGGCGCTTCCAGACGACCACGCCGTAGTCCGCCCCGCGGTTCCTGCGCTCGGTCTCCGCCTCGCGCAGCCACTTGGGCAGCTCGTGCCTTCCCTGGTAGTCCTTGCACTCGATCGCGATGCCCCGCCCGGCCACCGACACGCCGCGGATGTCGCCCGTGTCCCTCGAGCCGGTCTTGACCTGCCTGTCGATGTCGGCCCCCAGCCTCCCGGCGAGGTAGTCGGCGACCAGGCGCTCGAACCTCGTGCCCGCGTCCTTGGCGGTCCTCCTGCTCCTACTCATCGACGAAACCGTCGCTCTTGGAGCGGTGCTTGTTGAATGCGTGCCTCAGGTGCGGGTAGCGCGCCTCCATGATGCGGGCGAGGCTCGGCGCGAGGCCGTTCTTCACGCCGACGTGCAGCTCGTTGCGCACCATGTGGATGAGGTAGTTGATTGAGACGTAGCCCTTGCGGTTGAGGCTGGTGGCCTGCTCGACCATGAAGTCCCACGCCCGCGGGTGCTCGCCTATCCATGCGCGCGCATCCGCCATGTCCTGCTCGCCGTCCGCGCCGAGGCCGAATATCTCGAGCTGGTTGCTCATCGGCTTCTGGCGGTACCTCTCGTCGTTACGCATTGACGGCCCCCGCAGCGCATGCGGCCTTGGCGGCCTGGACCGCGCCGTCCATCGTCGGGAGGACGAAGACGGTCAGGACCGCCGCGAACAGGACCGCGGCGGCGATGAAGCCGACCATGGCCCCCGCCCTGAACGCATCGGAGTCGAGCTGCTCGCGGACGGTCGGTCGGTATGGCTTGGGTGCTATGATGGTCTGAGCCTCATGTCTGGGGCTGTTTAGGCGAGTGCTCACAAGTTGGTAGCTGGGGGCGCTCGCTTCTTTGTATGTGTACATCTTGTGTTCCCTTCTGATGTTTCCGCAGGTCAGGGCTAGGGTGCTTTTTAGGGTCTTTATTTTTGGGACTTTTTCGCGCGGCTCTTGGCGCTGTAGCACCTCTGCCGCTCGCGATCGTTCCGCTTGGACCTCGCAGCCTCCTCGCGCATCGCGCTGGCCTGCTCCCTGAGGTCTGCCACGTGGCCCTCCTTCGTGCACTCCGCGCACCATCCGTTCGCCTTGTTGAGCGGCTTGAACGTCATGCGCCCGCACTTGGGGCACATCCAGCGCATCCGGAGCGATATGCCGCACTTCCTCGCCTGGAGCTTCACGGCCTCGGTAGTCCTCCCGAGCACCTTGGCTATCTCCTTGGCTCCGTCGCCGGCGTGCTCCCTCAGGTACCGGATCTCACGTGTCGACCATGGCCTCACTGTCTCTTGCTCCCCTCCTTCCTCTCCCATTCCCGGTACGCCGCCCGAAGCGTCGAGCACATGGTGTCGAGCGCTATCTCGCGCGGGGTCTTGGGCTTGTTCTCCTGCTGCTTGGCCTCGCTGGCCATTTAGACCGCAGCCATAGCGTTTACGGCTCGCTCATCGCACATGTCGAGCAGGTAGCTGGCGTTACAGCCATAGAATCGGCATGCACGGTAGATAAAGTCTCCTGGCATGCTTCTTGGGTCGTTCTCGTATTTCGCAAGCGTTTTGGGAGATACGGCGAGCTTTGAAGCCGCCTCCGCTTGCTTCAGTCCGAGACGCGTACGCTCAGATGCTAGGTTCCTCATTGGTACTTCCTCCTATCAACTATGCATCTGGTTAGTACTTACGAGCTTTATAGTACGCACGGTACTAGTACATGTCAAGAAGAAATCTGTACAATTGCGCTTTATATTGGTACTATGCGAACTATAAGAAGTAAGCGTTTACAGATTCTAAGGAGGGCGTGAGATATGCATACGCGGTTGAAGGAGGTTCGTAAGGCGGCCGGCTATAAGCAGCAGGATGCTGCCGAGGCCTTCGGCGTTTCCCTCGGTACATATAGAAACTGGGAACAGGGACGAGTCATCATGAATGGCGAGCAGCTTATCGAAGCGGCCCGTTTGTTTAACTCAAACGTTGATTACATTTTGATGACCGACGTATGCGCAAGAGAATTTGATATGCAGCGCCGTGAACTTGATCAGCTCTTTGATGAATTAAGCGCAGAAGGTCGAGCGGTATTGCTCGATGTTGCAAGATCGCTTTCTTTGCATATATCTAATGATGCTCAGGCTGGCGTTTACGTTTAGGAATAGCTATGAGTCTTAAAGACCTTCGGCAGCGTTCTGGGTTGACGCAAAAAGAGGCCGCGAACGTGTTCGGCCTCAAATACCGGACCTATCAAAACTATGAGCTTGGAAACACTAGCCCCGACATGGACACGGCGGCTGAGTTTGCTCGTTATTTCAAATGCACCATCGGAGAACTGTTTGACCTTGAAGAAGGTGACGGTGAACAAATTGGCGGCCTGATCGCGAGCTTTTGAATCTATTTAACTCAATGAATAAAGACGGCCAAAAGGCCTTAATGGCCACTGCAAAAGGCCTCGCCGAGACTTTTCCATTAGAAAAAGAGAGCGGGATGCGTTAAATGCAGACCAGATTGAAGGAAGTTAGGAAGCTCACTTGAGAGAAACCTGCTGAAGGAATAGGGATAGCCACGACATGGAATACCGCTACGTACTTGCCCATTACTTAGATAAGGCAGGGATGTCACAGGCTGAGCTAGCTGCCAAAATCGGCTCACCGCGCTCAACGGTCTCTGCGCTCCTCAGCGGAAGGGCCAAGGAGCCAACGCTGGGGAAAGCAAAGGCCATAGCTGACGCATTGGGCGTATCTCTCGATGAAATGGCAAGGAAAACGCTTGGAGAGTGATAGCCACGATGGCCGCAAGGTTAAGGCTGAGAGAAGCCAGACTGAAGTACGGAGCTAAGCAGGCGGAAGTCGCATCGATACTGGGCGTTTCCGTATCCAGCTATTCAATGATGGAGAGTGGCACGCGCACGACAAGTGGCGACAAGATTGCCAAGCTCGCAAGGTTCTATGGATGCTCGGCGGACGAGCTGCTGGGAACTGGCGCGTGGGAAGCTCACGACATGCAGCTGGCGCGCGCACTGAATGAATACATTGCTGAGCTCGGCATGCGACAGGTCGACGTTTGCCGAAAATCGGGCCTATCAGACGCCCACGTCTCACAGCTTTTCAGCGGAAAGATAAGAGACCCAAAGGTTAGTGTCGTGAGAAAGGTTGCTCAAGCCATGGGAATATCCGTGGACGACCTACTCGATAGAGCAGAATCGTACCGCGAGTAAACACAAAAGAGCCCCGTCGGCAGCGCTGGTACCGCTATAGCCGACAGGGCATCCAACCAGTACACCCATGCAAACTCAACAACGTGAAGAAAGGGTGACATCCACATTATGCCAAAGAAGGCAGTGATATACGCGAGGTTCTCGTGCAACAGGCAGCGCGAGGCCTCGATCGAGGACCAGCTGCGCGTCTGCCGCGAGTGGTGCGCGCGCGAGGGCTACGAGGTCGCGGCGGAGTACTGCGACCGCGCCGTGTCGGGGCGCACCGACGACCGCCCCGAGTTCCAGCGGATGATAGCCAACGCCGGCGAGAGCGAGATCGTCCTCGTCTACATGATGGACCGCTTCAGCCGCGGCGAGTACGACGCGCCGATATACAAGCGCGAGCTCGCCACGCACGGCGTCAAGCTGGTCTCGGCACTTGAGGCGATACCCGACAGCCCGGAGGGCATCATCTACGAGAAGCTGCTCGAGGGGCTCGCCGCCTGCGAGTCGAGGAAGACCGCCATCAGGACCAAGCGCGGAATGGAGGGCAACGCCCTGAAGTGCAAGACCAACGGCGTGCGCATCTTCGGCTACCGCAGGAACGGGGACGACGAGTACGAGGTCGACGAGGCGCAGGCGGCGTGGGTGCGCGAGGCCTTCGCGCTGAGGCTGGAGCGCATGTCCATGAACGCGATAGCGCGCGAGTTCGCGCGGCGCGGCCTCAGGACGCGCAAGGGCAACCCGTGCGGCCAGGCGATGGTGCAGCAGATGCTGCGCGACCGAAGGTACACGGGCAGGTACGAGTGGGGAGGCATCGTCCGCGAGGGCGGGATGCCGCAGATCGTGGACGAGGTGACGTTCATGGAGGTCCAGGGAATCAAGTGCCGCAAGCAGCGCTCGAGCGAGAACTGGGGCGACTTCGCCCTCGCGGGGGCGGCGCTGTGCGCGGAATGCGGCAGGAACCTGCAGGGCGTGAGCGGCAGGGGCCGCAACAACGTGAAGTACGAGTACTACAGCTGCCCGGGGTCGTGCGTCCGCAACATCAGGCGCGAGGAGCTCGAGGGCTCCATAGCCTCGGCGCTGAGGGAGCTGCTGGGCGACCGCGGCGAGGCGCTGCAGATAGCCAACATGGTAGCGGAGCGCGCGGACACTGCCGAGGTGAGGGCGCGCCGCAGGCAGGCGGAGGACTCGCTCAGGGCCGCGGAGAGGGGCCTGAGGAACATCCTCAACGCCATCGAGCAGGGCGTGATAGCGCCGGGCGTGAACGAGCGCATAGCCGAGCTCGAGGAGCAGCAGGCGCGCGCGAGGTACGACCTCGAGGCCATCACGGACGAGCGGATAGACCCGGAGCGCTTCGCCGACTTCCTGCAGTGCGGGACGGCGCTCGACGACGCGACGCTGCTGAAGGCGTTCGTGTGGCAGGCTGTCGTCTCGGAGGACGAGATACTGGTCACGCTGAACTACGACAAAAAGGGCGAACCCGCCAGATTGGACATCCAGCGGGTTCGAGCAAAATTGGAATGGTGCCCCATGTTGGATTCGAACCAACGGCCTTCTGCTCCGGAGGCAGACGCTCTAATCCCCTGAGCTAATAGGGCCAACGGTTGACATTATACCCAAGTGCACCACGGGCTATCAAAATAAAAGAAAAAGCTTTGCAATTCCGAGGAAGACGAGCCGCAACGGCCCACTTTAGAAGGCAAAAGCGAGTCAGATAGTATAAACTCTCATGCACCATATATACACGGCTCGCGATGCGGGCCGTTTTTGCAAAAGTTATCCATCGAGGTGAGAGGCACACCATGATTGCAATTTTAAAGCAGAGCGCCAGCGACGAGGCCGTAAGCCATATCGTCAGCTGGATTGAGAAAAAGGGTCTGAAGACCGATGTCTCGCGCGGCGAGAACGAGACGATCATCGGCCTGGTGGGCGATACGACCAAGATCGACCCGTTCCTGCTCGAGTCCATGGATGTCGTCGAGCGCGTGCAGCGCGTCTCCGAGCCGTTCAAGCGCGCCAACCGTAAATTCCACCCCGAGGACTCCGTCATCGACTGCGGCCACGGCGTCAAGATCGGCGGCGACCAGTTCCAGGTCATCGCCGGCCCGTGCTCCGTCGAGGGCGAGAACCTCATCCGCATCGCCCGCCGCGTGAAGGCCGCCGGTGCCACGATGCTGCGCGGCGGTGCCTACAAGCCCCGCACCTCCCCCTACGCCTACCAGGGCATGGGCCCCGCCGGCCTCGACCTGCTGTGCGAGGCGTCTGCCGAGCTCGACATGCCGATCGTCACCGAGATCATGGATCCACGCGACGTGCAGGTCTTCTTGGACAAGAAGATTGACGTCATGCAGATCGGCGCCCGCAACGCCCAGAACTTCCCCCTGCTCAAGGAGGTCGGCAAGACCCAGACCCCGATTCTGCTCAAGCGCGGTATGTCCGGCACGATCGACGAGCTGCTTATGGCAGCCGAGTACATCATGAGCGAGGGCAACGACAACGTCATCCTGTGCGAGCGCGGTATCCGCACCTTCGAGACCCGCACCCGCAATACCTTCGACCTCAACGCCGTGCCGGTTCTGCACCACCTGTCGCACCTGCCCGTCGTCGCCGACCCCAGCCACGCCACCGGCTACACCCGCTACGTTGAGCCCATGGCGCTCGCCGCGACCGCCTGCGGCGCCAACGGCCTGGAGATCGAGGTCCACGACGAGCCCAGCCGCGCATGGTCCGACGGCGCCCAGGCCCTCACCCCCGACCAGTTCGACGACACCATGCGCCGCATTCGCGCCATCCGCGAGGTCGTCTGCCAAGAGACCATGGAGTAGCCCATGGGTACGGTGAGAAACGCGCGCGTTAACCAGGGCGGCCCCAAGTGCGCCGGTATCGTCGGCCTTGGCCTCATCGGCGGTAGCTTTGCCCGCGGCTATGCCCAGGCGGGCGTCCGCGTGCTGGCCTGGGACCCCGATGACGATGTCATGACGGCCGCCAGCATGGGCACTGTCGCCGGAGAGCTCAACGACAAGACACTCGGCGAATGCGACATCATCGTCCTGGCTTGCTACCCCGAGGCCTGCATCGAGTGGCTCGAGGCGCATGCCCAGGCCCTCGCCGACGCCACCGACACCGAGGCCATCATGGGTCCCGTGGTGATCGACACCGTGGGCGTCAAGGGCATCGTGTGCGAACGTGCCTTTGAGCTTGCCCGTGAGCACGGCTTTTACTTTGTGGGCGCACACCCCATGGCGGGCACGCAGTACTCGGGCTACGCACACTCCCGCGCCGACCTGTTCCAGGGCGCGCCACTCGTGCTCGTGCCGCCCGCGGTGGACGATGCGCTCAAACTGGAGCTTTTGGGCCAGGTGCGCGAGATGGTGCGCCCCTTGGGCTTTGGCAAGTTCAGCGTGACCAGCGCCGCCGAGCACGACCGCGTCATCGCCTTCACGAGCCAGCTTGCGCACGTGGTGTCCAACGCCTACGTCAAAAGCCCCACCGCCCAGGTCCACCACGGCTTTTCGGCCGGTAGCTACCGCGATCTCACCCGCGTGGCGCACCTCAACCCGCAAATGTGGTCCGAGCTCATGATCGACGACGCCGACGCGCTCGCCTACGAGATCGACCATCTGATCGAATCGCTCGGCGCCTACAGCCGTGCGCTCAAGGACCGCGACCAGCGCTATCTGGAGAATCTCCTTGCCGAGGGCGACCGCATTAAGCGCGCGCTCGACGACGAGACCTCCCACTAGACCACCTATCACGCCAGGTCGAAAGGACCGAAGCTTATGGCGATTACCATCGATATCGACACTGCACGCCCCTACCAGGTGCATGTTGGCACGTTTTTGCTGGAGCAGGCGGGACCACTCGTGCGCGCCACTGCCGGCGGTACCAAGGCCGTCATCGTGACGGACACCAACGTGGGCCCGCTCTACCAGATGCCCGTTAAGCAGAGCCTGGAGGCGTCAGGCTACGAGGTGAGCATCTGCACCTTCGAGGCCGGAGAGGCCCATAAGCGCGCCGAAACCTATGTTGCCATTATGGAGTTTGTGGCAGAGCACGAGCTTTCGCGCTCCGACGTGATCGTGGCACTCGGTGGCGGCGTCGTGGGCGACGTGGCGGGCTTTGTGGCCGCCACCTACATGCGCGGCTGCAAGTTTGTGCAGATCCCGACGAGCCTGCTCGCCATGGTGGATTCGTCGGTGGGTGGCAAGACCGCCATCGACCTGGCTGCAGGCAAGAACTTGGCCGGCGCCTTTTGGCAGCCGAGCGTGGTTATCGCCGACGTGGGGTGCCTGGCCACCCTCACGCCCGAGCAGTTCGCCGACGGCTGCGGCGAGGTCGTCAAGCACGCCGTGATCGCCGACCCGGAGCTTTTCGCCGAGCTGGAGAAGACCCCACTCACGCTGGAGCTGCTCAACCGCGATGTGGCGCGCGTAGCGCTCATCATCGCCCGCAATATCGACATCAAGCGCGCCGTGGTCGTTGCCGACGAGCGCGAGATCAACCAGCGCAAGCTCCTCAACTTTGGACACAGCGCCGGACACGCCGTCGAGGCCTGCGAGCACTTTGAGCTCGGACACGGCAACTGTGTGTCGATCGGCATGGGCATCATCACGCGCGCCGCGGCTCTGCACGGCATTTGCGATGCTGCACTGCCCGGTCGTATCGAGGAGCTCTGCGCCCGCCATGGCCTCAAGACCCGCTGCGACCTAGATGCCGATGCCGTTTTTGCCGAGGCGCTCCACGACAAGAAGCGCGCGGGCGACACCATCGACCTGGTGATTCCGCACGGCATCGGCCGCTGCAGCATCGACCGCACGCCGCTTTCCACTTTCCACGAACTCATTGCCGAGGGCCTCGGCCAGAAGGGAGACGCATTCGCATGCTAGCCCGCATCACCCCGTCCCCGCTTAAGGGCACCGTTCCCGCCATCGCGTCCAAGTCGATGGCGCATCGCCTCATCATCTGCGCTGCGCTTGCCAACGGCGAGACGCACGTTACCTGCAACACCACCTGCGCCGACATCGAGGCTACGGTGCGTTGCCTTACGGCACTGGGCGCTCGCATCGAGACCGTCGAGGATGGCTTCCAGGTCCATCCCACTATGAAGAGTGTTGAGTTTGGCCTGCTCAAGGCCCTTGCCGGCGGGACGCTCGACTGCGGCGAAAGCGGCTCCACGCTCCGCTTTATGTTGCCCGTCGCCTGCGCGCTGGGTGCGGATGCCACCTTCGTGGGCCAGGGCCGCCTTGGCGCCCGCCCGCTGTCCCCGCTCTCGGACGAGATTATCGCCGCCGGCTGCGACCTACAGGGTCTGGGCGGTTTTCCGCTCAAGACGAGCGGCCGCATGCGCCCGGGCACCTTTGTGCTGCCGGGCAACGTGAGCTCGCAGTACATCTCGGGCCTGCTGCTGGCAGCCCCGTTGCTCGCCCAGCCCTCCTGTGTGCAGGTGACCGGCCTCATTGAGAGCCGCCCCTACATCAACCTGACGATCCAGGCCATGAAGGCCTTTGGCGTCGAGGTCAACGTCGAGCGCATTCCCGCCAAGGACGGTCAGCCCGAGGTCACGAACTTCCGTGTGAGCAGCGGCTCGTACCGCACGCCCGGCAGCGTGGCCGTCGAGGGCGACTGGTCCAACGCCGCCTTTTGGCTGTGCGCCGGCGCCATCGGCACCGACCCCATCACCGTCGAGGGCGTGTCGCTGAGCTCCGCACAGGGCGACCGCAACGTGCTCGCCGCGCTTTCGCGCTTTGGTGCCCGCATCGTGCGCTCCACCAACGCCGCCACCGTGCAGTCCGACAAGCTCGCCGGCTTTGAGATGAGCGCCCACGACATTCCGGACCTGGTGCCCGTCATCTCGGCCGTGGCATCGCTGGCTCAGGGCCGCACGTTCATCCGTGACTGCGCACGCCTGCGCATCAAGGAATCTGACCGTCTGGTCACCACCACCCGCGAGCTCACCGCGCTGGGAGCGCAGGTGCGCATCGCCGGTGACGACCTCATCATCAAGGGTGTCGATGCCTTCACCGGAGGCGAGGTCGATTCGCACAACGACCACCGCATCGCCATGATGGCCGCCATCGCCGCGAGCCGCGCCACCGGCGAGGTCGTGATCCACGGCGCCGAGGCCGTCAACAAGTCCTATCCCGATTTCTTCGACCACTACCGCCTACTGGGCGGCAAGGTCACGCTCGAGGAGGAATAGCATGTCCTCGACCTTTGGCAACGTCTTGCACTTAAGCATCTTCGGCCAGTCGCACTCTCCCGCTATCGGCTGCTCGCTCGATGGCATCCCGGCGGGCATCGCCGTGGACCAGGAGAAGCTGCAGGCCTTCCTCGACCGTCGCGCCCCCGGTCGCGACGAGACCGCGACCAAACGCCGCGAGGCCGACGCCGCCCACATCATCGCCGGTGTTGTCGATGGACATACCACCGGCGCGCCCATCGCCGCGATTATCGAGAACACCAACACGCGCTCCAATGATTACTCCGAGCTGCGCCGCAAGCCCCGTCCCGGACATGCGGACTTCCCTGCGCGCGTGAAGTATCACAACATGCACGATGTCGCTGGTGGCGGGCATTTTTCCGGCCGCCTAACGGCCCCCTTATGCATCGCCGGCGGCATTGCGCTGCAGGCACTTGAGGCCCGCGGCATTCAGGTCATGGCGCACGTCGCGCAGATCGGCGGCATCTCCGACCTGCCTATGGACGATATGGTCTATCGCGAGGCCGACCGTAAGGCAATCCTTACGAACGATCTGCCGTGCATTGACGCCACCGCAGCCGGTCGCATGCGCGAGGAGATCCTAGCCGCGCGCGACGAACTCGACAGCATCGGCGGCATCGTGGAGTGCGGCATCTACGGGCTTCCCGCGGGCATCGGCGACCCCATGTTCGACGGCATCGAGAACCGCATCGCGCAAATCGCGTTTGGCATTCCCGCCGTAAAGGGCGTGGAGTTTGGCATGGGCTTTGCCGTGGCCGCCATGCGCGGCAGCGAAAACAACGATCCGTATCGCATCGATGCAGAGTCGGGCGAGATCGAGGTTGAATCCAACAACGCCGGCGGCATCCTGGGCGGTATTTCGACCGGCGCGCCCGTCATGTGGCGGATGGCCGTAAAGCCGACGCCCTCAATTGGCCGCGAGCAGCAGACCGTAGACATGGACGCCATGGAAAATGCCGAACTCTCGGCGCACGGCCGTCACGATCCCTGTATCGTCCCCCGAGCTGTCCCCGTAGCTGAAGCAGCCGCAGCGCTGGCCATCTGGGATGCCCTCCTCGAGGACGCAGGCCAGCTCTAACCCGACTCACCTGAGTTGCCCGTCAACTCTGCCATTACGCGAAAGGGGCCTCCATGGACCTTGCCGATATTCGCCAGACCATCGATGGCATCGACACCACGCTCCTAAACAGCTTTGTCGAGCGTATGGACATTGCCACCGAGGTCGCCAAATCAAAGATCGAGATGGGCAAGGCTGTCTTTGACCCCGCCCGCGAGCGCTCCAAACTCAACAACCTCGCCAGCCGCGCGCCCGAGCGCTACGAGGCGCAGACCATCACCCTGTTCCGTCTCCTCATGAGCATGAGCAAGGCCGAGCAGCAGCGCTACATCAACGAACTCAAGGGCATCACTGTCTCGCAAAAGGCCCACGCCACGGCTGCAGCCTCCGACACGCCCTTCCCTCAAACTGCCACCGTCGCTTGCCAGGGCGTTGAGGGCGCTTACAGTCAAATCGCCGCGTGCAAGCTCTTCGACGTGCCCGACATCGCGTTTTTCGAGACCTTCGAAGGCGTTATGCGCGCTGTGCGCGACGGCTTCTGCGAGTTTGGCGTACTGCCCATAGAAAACTCCACCGCCGGCTCGGTCAACGCCGTCTACGACCTGCTCGCCCAGTTCGACTTCCACATCGTGCGCTCGCTTCGCCTCAAGATCGACCACAACTTGCTCGTCAAGCCCGGCACCAAGCTCGCCGACGTGCGCGAGGTCTACAGCCACGGCCAAGCCATTGCCCAGTGCGCCGGCTTTATCGAGAACCACGACCTGCACGCCACCAAGTACCCCAACACCGCCATGTCGGCCGAGATGGTCGCCAGCTCCGAGCGCACCGATGTTGCCGCCATCGCATCGCGCAGCTGCGCGGCACTCTATGGCCTGGAGGTGCTGGAGCCCAACATCCAGGACTCGGACAACAACTACACGCGCTTTGTCGTCATCAGCCGCGAGCCGCGCGTCTATCCCGGTGCCAACCGTACCTCGCTCATGATCACCACGGCCAACGAGCCGGGCGCCCTCTATCGCGTGCTCGAGCGCTTCTACGCACTCAACATCAACCTCATCAAGCTCGAGAGCCGCCCCATCCCCGGTCGCGACTTTGAGTTTATGTTCTACTTTGATCTGGACTGCCCCTTTGGCAGCAAGGCCCTCGACGACCTGCTCGATTCCATCGACGACGTGTGCGAGAGCTTTACCTACTTTGGCAGCTACACGGAGGTGCTCTAGATGACCGATACCGCCGCAACCTGCCCCTACGGCGTGCTGGGCCGCGTGCTGGGCCACAGCTACACCCCAACCATCTACAAGGAGCTGGCGGGGCTTGAGTACGTGCGTTTTGAGCGCGAGCCCGAGGACCTCGCGGCCTTTATGACGGGCAACGAGTGGGAGGGCACCAACGTGACTATCCCTTACAAGCGCGCCGTCATGGAGTACCTGGACGAGCTGAGTCCACTCGCCAAGCGCATGGGAAACGTCAACACCATCACGCGCCTGCCCAACGGTCGCCTGCGCGGCGACAACACCGACTACTTTGGTTTTCAGTGCCTGGTCGAGAAGCTGGGCGTAGAGGTTGCCGGCAAGAAGGTCCTCGTACTTGGCGCCACCGGCGGCGCCGGCACCACGGCAAGCATGGTGCTGGGAGACCTGGGCGCCATCGTTGTGCCCGTGGGTCGCACGAGCGAGGTCAACTACGGCAACATCGCGCAGCAGTCCGACGCCGCCTTACTCGTCAACTGCACGCCTGCCGGTATGTTCCCCCACTGCCCCGACGCGCCTTGCACGCTCGAAGGCCTCGATGCACTCGAGGGCGTCATCGACATTGTCTACAACCCCGCCCGCACGGGTCTGATGCTCGAGGCTGAGCGCCGCGGCATCCCCTGCATCGGCGGCCTGCTGATGCTCGTTGCCCAGGCGGCACAGGCCGTCGAGCGCTATACCGGCCAGGTCACCCCGCGCGAGCGCATCCTGGACGTAACGGAGCGCTTGTCACGTCGCGAACAGAACATCGCGCTGATCGGCATGCCGGGTTCGGGCAAAACCCGCGTGGGCGAGCAGATCGCAATGCTGACGGGTCGCGAGCACATCGACCTGGACCGCGCCCTCGAGGAACGCCTCGGCATGCCCTGTGCCGACTATATCATCGAGCGCGGCGAGGCGGCCTTCCGCGAGCAGGAGACGGCGGCCCTGGCCGACATCTCCAAGCGCAGCGGCCTGGTGCTTTCCACCGGCGGCGGCGTGGTCACGCGTGACGAGAACTATCCGCTGCTGCACCAGAACAGCCAGATTGTGATGCTCAACCGCAAGCTCGACGAGCTCGCCCACAAGGGCCGCCCCATCACCGCCCGCGATGGCATCGACAAGCTGGCCGAGCAGCGTATGCCGCGCTACTGCGCCTGGGCCGACTGCATTATCGACTCACGCGACTGCGCCACCAACACCGCCCAAGCCCTCCTCGACACCCTCCCACCCGCTCTCTAACCAAAACCACCACAAAGGGGACAGGCACCTTTGTGGTGGTTTTCCAACCGCAAAGGAAGCAACCATGAAAGCACTCGTCATCAACGGCCCCAACCTCAACATGCTCGGCATTCGCGAGCCAGGCATCTACGGCAGCGACAACTACGATCGCTTAGTGCAGATCTGCCAGGAAGCGGGTGCCGCACAGGGCTTCGACGAGGTCGAGGTCTTCCAGTCTAACCACGAGGGCAGCATCGTCGACAAGATCCAGGAGGCTTACGGAAAGGTCGACGGCATCGTCATCAACCCGGCCGCCTACACGCACACAAGCGTGGCCATCCTGGACGCGCTCAAAGCCGTCGCCATCCCGGCTGTGGAGGTCCACATTAGCGCAGTCGAGACCCGCGAAGACTTCCGCCAGGTGAGCTACGCCCGTCTGGCCTGCTTCGCCGCCATCACCGGAGAGGGCCTGAAGGGCTACGCCCACGCGTTGGAGCTGCTGAAAGAGCATCTCGAAAAGTAAAATGCCAACCCCAACAAACAGCAGCGGCTTGCTCGCGCTCGGCTCCAGCAACACACAAGATGAAAAAAGCCCAGACCACCAAGCGGTCTGGGCTTAATAAACGATGGTGCTCCATGGCGGATTCGAACCGTCGACCTTGGGATTAGAAGTCCCCTGCTCTATCCAACTGAGCTAATGGAGCAAATAACCGCACGCCCAAGCACGCGCACGCGTGCCAGGCGCTAGTAATTATAACCTAGTTGAACTGCTCGCGGTACGCCTTGCAGACCTCATCAACCGGGCCGTCCATGCGAAGGTCGCCCTTCTCAATCCAAACGGCGCGCTGGCAGATGCGCTCAACCTGCTCCATGGAGTGCGAAACGAACAGAACCGTCACGTCGCCGCTCTGGATAAAGTGCTGAATACGCGCCTCGCACTTTTGCTGGAAGAACACATCGCCGACGGACAGCGTCTCGTCAACGATCAGAATATCGGGCTCGGTGATCGTCGCGATTGCAAAGGCAATACGCGCCACCATGCCCGAGGAGAAGTTCTTAAGCGGCATGTCGACAAAGTTCTGCAGCTCAGCGAACTCGATAATGCCGTCAAAGTTGGCGTCGATGAACTCCTTAGTGTAGCCGAGCAGGGCACCGTTCAGATAGATGTTCTCGCGGGCGGTCAGCTCGGGGTCAAAGCCGGCACCAAGCTCAATCAGCGGCGCGATGTTACCGTGCACCTTAACGCTGCCCTCACTGGGCTCAAGCACGCCAGCGATGATCTTGAGCATCGTAGACTTGCCGGAACCATTGGTGCCGACCAGACCCACAACTTCGCCGCGATGAATATCGAACGAGATGTGCTTAAGCGCCCGAAACTCCTCAAAGAACAGCTCGTGCTTGGCAAGCTTAATGAAGTACTCCTTGAGGTTGGTCAGCGACTCAGACGCCATGTTAAAGATCATGGTGACGTCGTCGACCTCGACAGCCAGAGGCTGCTCGCTGTAATCAACAACAGATTCAGTCATCACAGCACTCCTTAGATGTAGAGGATGAACTTGCGCTCGGACTTATGGAACACGGTGTGGCCAATAACAAGCGCAAGAACCGCCCAAGCAACGCACATACCAAACGTCATAAGCGAGGGCGTAGTCTGGAACAGGAAGATATCGCGCATAAACTGCAGGTAGTTATACATGGGGTTCGCATAGACCAGAATGCGCACGAGATGCGGCATTTGCGCAACGAAGTCGGTCGTCCAGAAAATAGGCGTGATGTAAGTCCACGCCGTAATGACGACGCTCCACAGATGCATGACATCGCGGAAGAAGACCGTGAGGGCGGAGAGCATCATGCCCAGGCCCATGCAGAAGCACATAAGCAGCAGTAGGCAGACAGGCAGCAGAATAAGGTGCCAAGAAGGCATAACACGGAACCACAGCATAACAATAGCTACGGCGACCAGAGAGAAGGCAAAGTTAACCAGCGAGAAGAGCACCTTCTGCACCGGGAAGACCCAGCGGTGCACCTTAACCTTCTTGAGCAGCGGGGCAGCACCCACGATCGACGTCAGAGCCTGGTTCGTAGACTCGGACATGACGGCAAAGGTGACGTTACCCACGATCAAATACAGCGGGTACATCTCGGGCGTAATCGAGCCATTGCGGCCCTGGGCAAAAATCGTCGAGAACACGATGGCCATGACAATCATCATCAGCAACGGATTGAGCACCGACCATGCGACGCCCAGAACGCTACGGCGATACTTGATCTTAAAATCCTTGGTAACCAGCTGACGAAGGATAAACGCGTCCTTCTCAAATTCGTTCTTAGCAAACGTCGCAGGCAGACTGCGAGTTTCTTGTTGCTTTGTCTGATCCGACACGGATGCAACTCCTTTACTCGTAATCGTTGACAAACGAACAGTATAGACCCGACGGCCCTGCAAACGATTCGCGCAACAAAACTGGAGAACTAACCCACATCTAAGGATGACAAGTCCAAACGGCTATACTTTCAAGGATTGAATGTGTAAGGAGCATTGAGTGAATTCTGAATCCATCGCCGTCATCATCCCCTGCTACAACGAAGCGCTCACAATCGGTAAGGTCGTCGACGACTTTCACCGCGAGCTTCCGCAGGCTACGGTCTATGTCTATGACAACAACTCGTCGGACGATACCTCACGCATCGCCACCGAACACGGAGCCACGGTGCGCTTTGAGCCCCGTCAGGGAAAGGGCAACGTGTGCCGCCAGATGTTTCGCGACATCGACGCCGATTGCTACCTGATGGTCGACGGAGACGACACCTACCCCGCCGAGGCGGCCAAAGCCCTCTGCGAGCCTATCCTCAACGGCACGGCCGATATGACCGTAGGCGACCGCCTTTCCAACGGCACCTATGCCGAGGAGAACAAGCGTGCCTTCCACGGCTTTGGCAACAATCTGGTCCGCGCCATGATCAAGTGGATCTATGGCTACAGCTTCGATGACGTCATGACCGGCTACCGTGCCATGAGCCGCCCGTTCGTTAAAACCTTCCCTGTGCTTTCCGAGGGCTTCCAGATCGAAACCGAGCTCTCGATCCACGCCGTCGACCACCGCTGGCGCATCAAAGATGTGCCCATCGAGTACCGCGACCGTCCGGAAGGTTCCGAGTCCAAGCTCAATACCGTGAGCGACGGCATTAAAGTCGTTGCGATGATCGGCACGCTGTTCAAGGACTGCCGCCCGCTGAAGTTCTTCAGCCTCGTTGCGCTTCTGTTCGCGGTATTCGGCCTCGCCCTGGGCATGCCCATCGTTGTCGAATATTTCCAGACCGGCCTCGTCCCGCGCTTCCCCACCGCCATGCTCGCCGCGTCGTTTATGTTCCTGTGCGGCCTGAGCCTTGCAACCGGATTCATCCTCGATTCCGTGGCAAAGGTCGAAAAAAAGCAGTGGGAGGTCAACGTGTACAGCAAATACGCCTACGACGACCAGCCTGGCAGGTCCGCCACCACGCCAAGCGAGAGGTAGATCTTCCGCAAAATACTATTGGCACCACTGCGTAGATAGCCACCAACAAGAAAAGCCGCCGTTAACAAGCGGCGGCTTTTGCTCTCGAAAAGTTAATAGCGGCTAGAGCGTCTTGAGGTACTCCCCCAGCTCTTCCTCCCAGTCGGGCATGTGGAACCCGACCGACTCGAGCCTGGACAGGTCGAGCGCGGAGTGGACCGGGCGCGGGGCGATGGGGCCCGCGGCGTTCGCGTAGTAGTCGGCGGTCGATACCGGCACGACCCTGTCGCCGTTGCCGTTGGCGGCCTCGAAGACGGCGCGGGCGATGTCGGCCCAGGACTTGACGGCGCCGGAGCCCGTGCAGTCGTAGGTGCCGTAGGGGGCGTGCGTCCCCAGCACGTGGAAGATGGCCTCGGCCATGTCGCGCGTGAAGGTCAGGCGGCCCAGCTGGTCGTCCACGACCGTGACCTGCGTGAGCCCGTCCTCCGGGTCGGCGACGCGGTCGGAGAGCGCCTTCATCGTCTTCACGAAGTTGTGTCCCTCGCCGATGACCCAGGAGCTGCGCATGATGTAGTGGCGCGGGCAGCCGGCCACGGCGATGTCGCCGGCCGCCTTGGTCTGGCCGTAGACGGAAAGCGGGCTGAGGGGCTCGTCCTCGGTATGGACCTCGGCGGTGCCGTCGAAGACGTAGTCGCTGGACACGTGCACGAGCGTGATCCCGTGCCCGGCGCAGGTGCGGGCGAGGAGGGCGGGGCCGGTCGCGTTGGCCTTCCAGGCGATGACACGGCCCTCGGGGGTCTCCGCCCTGTCCACGGCGGTGTAGGCGCCGCAGTTGATCACGGTGCCGTAGAGCGACCAGTCGTACTGCGTATAGGCCGCCGGGTCGGACATGTCGAAGGTGTCGATGTCGCAGAAGTCGAAGTCCTTGGCGACGCCGCGCTCCTCCGCCAGCGCGCGGACCGCATGGCCCAACTGGCCGTTGCAGCCGATAACGAGGGTGCGCTTCGGCGCCATGGGGACGACGTCCTTGAGGTACGGGTGGTTGAGGTCGGCCTCGGATACGGTGGCCTCGTCGAGGGGGATCGGCCACTCGATGGCGAGCTCGGGGTCGGCGAGGTTCACGAAGGTGTAGGTCCTCTTGAGCTCGAGCGACCAGTGGGCGTCCACCAGGTAGGTGTAGGCGGTGCCGTCCTCCAGGGCCTGGAAGGAGTTGCCCACGCCGCGCGGGACGTAGATGGCGCTGGACGGGTCGAGCGTGCAGGTAAACACCTTGCCGAAGGTCTCGCTGCCCTCGCGCAGGTCCACCCAGGCGCCGAAGACGCTGCCGCGGGCCACGGAGATGAACTTGTCCCAGGGCTCGGCGTGGATGCCGCGGGTGACGCCGCGGCTGTCGTTGTAGGAGATGTTGTTCTGGACGACGCGGAGGTCCGGGATGCCCAGGGCGCACATCTTGGCGCGCTGCCAGTTCTCCTTGAACCAGCCGCGCGAGTCGCCGTGGACG
>UQHV01000030.1 GCA_900540895.1 uncultured Collinsella sp.
AGAAGGTGTCGCGCAAGGCGGCTGCCGTGGGCTTTGAGTGGGAGACGGTCCAGGATGTGTGGGACGAGGTCGCCGAGGAGCGTGCCGAGTTTGAGGCCGAGGCTCCTGGCTCGCCCGAGCGCGAAATGGAGTTTGGCGATCTGCTCTTTGCCCTGGTCAACGTCGCGCGCAAGGAGGGTATCGACGCCGAGAGCGCCCTGCGTGCCAGCACAGCAAAGTTCCGCCGCCGCTGGGCCGCGATGGAGCAGATGGCGGCCGATGCCCACGTGGATCTGACCGAGCTCTCGACCCACGGCCTCAACGACCTGTGGGATGCCGCAAAGGCGGAGGAGTAAGACTGCGGGAACGACGGGCTGACGCGCCTCATCGTTCCCGCTAAATTTTTCGAAAATCAAGTGTATCCCTCGGCTAACTTAGGGCATAATGCAAAAAGTGCGACATGGCTAACTTACGGAGGCGCACCGATGGTGCACGGTCAGCCGGTCGCTTGCATCCACTACGTTTCCAAGTGAGAGGGAGACAACATGAGCGATATTATGGACGTCTACGGTCGCGAGGTACTCGACAGCCGCGGCAATCCCACCGTCGAGGTCGAGGTCGTGCTCGAGGACGGCAGCTTTGGCCGCGCAATGGTGCCTTCGGGTGCTTCGACCGGCGCCTTTGAGGCCTGCGAGCTACGCGATGGCGACAAGGGCCGCTACCTGGGCAAGGGTGTTTTGCAGGCCGTCGAGCACGTCAACAACGAGTGCGCTAACGCCGTCGTGGGCCTCGACGCCTTCGACCAGCGCGCCGTCGATGCCGCGCTGATTGCCGCGGACGGTACCCCCAACAAGACCAAGCTCGGTGCCAACGCCATCCTGGGCGTGTCGCTGGCCGTCGCCCGCGCCGCTGCCGAGTCGGCGGGTCTGTCGCTGTACCAGTACCTGGGCGGCGTCAACGCCCACCTGTTGCCCACGCCCATGATGAACATCCTCAACGGCGGCGTACATGCTGACAATAACGTTGACTTCCAGGAGTTCATGATCATGCCGGTGGGCGCCCCGAGCTTTGCCGAGGGCCTGCGTTGGTGCGCCGAGGTCTACCATACCCTCAAGGGCGTGCTGCACGAGGCCGGCCTGGGCGGCGGTGTGGGCGACGAGGGCGGCTTTGCCCCCAACCTTAAGACCAATGCCGAGCCGTTCGAGTACATCACCAAGGCCGTTGAGAAGGCTGGCTTTAAGCCCGGCGTCGACTTCATGTACGCCATGGACCCGGCCTCGACCGAGTTCTACAACGCCGAGACCGGCATGTATGAGCTCAAGGGCGAGGGCGTGGAGTACACGAGTGCCCAGATGGTTGATTACTGGGAGAAGCTCGTCGACACCTATCCCATCATCTCCATCGAGGACGGCATGGCCGAGGAGGACTGGGACGGCTGGGTTGAGCTCACCCGCCGCATTGGCAACAAGGTGCAGCTGGTGGGCGACGACCTGTTCGTCACCAACACCGAGCGCCTCAAGAAGGGCATCGAGCTGGGTGCCGCCAACGCGATCCTGGTCAAGGTCAACCAGATCGGCACGCTCACCGAGTCACTCGAGGCCATCGAGACCGCCAAGGAGGCCGGCTACGCTTGCATCGTGAGCCACCGTTCCGGCGAGACCGAGGACTCCACGATCGCCGACCTGGTCGTGGGCGTCAACGCCGGCCAGATCAAGTCGGGCGCCCCGTGCCGCAGCGACCGTATCGCCAAGTACAACCAGCTCATCCGCATCGAGGACGAGCTCGAGGGCAGCGCGCGCTACGCCGGCAAGGCCGCGTTCTACAACATTCGCTAAACGGGCGAATTTGGCGAGGGGGAGGCTGACTCGGTTCCGCCTCGCCTTGGCAGGATACCGCAAAGCGCTATGGGCGCTGGGCCATACGGCTCAGCGCCTTTTTTATGTCGAGCAAAGGCTGGCGAAGGCGGTGCGGGCGCTCGTGCTATAACTAGAATACTTAGCGCAAACAAACCTCAACCGCACAAGGCGCACATGGATCAGATTTACGACAACAGGTACTATTCCGCCGGTTCGCGTGAGCCGTCGCCTCGCCGTGCGCGCACGGTGCAGCTCGGTGGGTCCGTCTACGCCGGCGCCGACCGCTCCACGCAACGCCCGACAAGTACCTCGCGCCCCAATGCTCATGTGAATACTTTGGCAGATGGACCGGTGCGCCCGGCACGTTCGTCGCATGCGTCGCGTCCCTCGGCCCAGACGCACGACAGGTCGAGCAGGCCTTCGAGCCGTCTTTCGGGCTCGGACTTTATGCGCTACGCCAACGACAATGCGGTGGTCAAGGCGATCTATGACTTTACGCATGGCTCTCTGCGTCCGCTGTTTATCGGTATCGTGGTGGCGCTGGCGCTCGTGAGCCTGTATTTTCCCGTACGCGACCTGTACGTGGCAAAACGCTCGAGCGACATCTTGGCCAAGCAGGTCGAGATTCGCCAGCAATACAATGATGAGCTGCAAAAAAGCGTCGACAAGCTGCTCTCGGAGGAGGGTATCAAGGACGCGGCGTCCGAGGACCTGGGCCTGGTGATGCCCGGCGAGAAGAGGATTGAAGTGCAGGGCCTGGACGGCGATTCGGATGCCTCGTCGAGCCAGAAGTCGTCGAACGCCAAGAAGGCCAGCGAGGTGGCCAAGGAGATCGAAGAGGTCGGCAAGGACGCGCCGTGGTACATTCAGACGCTCGACATGCTGTTTGGATTTAACGGCGTCGAGGGCCAGACGGTCGTGTCCAACGGCGAATAGCGCCCGGAGGGGAGCCCGCAATGACAAATTGTAAACGCTATAAGGTAGCCGCGATCGACCTGGGAACGGTGTCGTCGCGACTGGTGTTGGCCCAGGTCGAGGGCGGGGCGATCGTGGAATCGTCCAAGCATACCGAGATTACCGATCTGGGCGAGGGCGTGGACGCGACGGGCCGCTTTTGCGAGGCGGCCGTTGAGCGCGTGCTCGCTGCGTGCCGCATGTTTGTGGACGAAGCCCGTGCCTTTGGGGCCGCGTGCATCTGCACCACCTGCACGAGCGCCGCGCGCGATGCGTCCAACGCAGCGCTGCTGCTGGACGGCCTGCGCGATCTGGGGCTCGAACCGCAGGTGATTCCGGGCGAGGTTGAGGCGCGTCTGACGTTTTTTGGCGTGGCGCACGACTTTGCCGGCGAGCGCATTATTGTCGCGGATTCGGGCGGCGGGTCCACGGAACTCGCGACGGGTGTGTACGCACCGGAGCGTGGGGTCTTTGCGCTGGAGGGCACGCGTTCGCTGGACATTGGCTGCCGCCGTGTGACGGAGCGCTTCTTCTCGGTGCTGCCGCCTGCGGACGGCGAGCTTGCTGCCGCTGCCAACTGGGCGGGCGAGCAGTTCGCTGCCTATTTCGGGAGCTTGCCCGTCGATTTTGAGCGTGCCGAGCGCTTGGTCGCGGTGGGTGGCACCGTCACCACGCTCGTGGCGCTGGTTCACGAGCTGGAGCCGTATGATTCGAGCTTTGTGCACCTGCGCGAGCTGTCGCTAGAGCAGGTCTCGGCCGCTATCGAGCGCATGTCTGTGTTGGACGCGGAAGGCATCGCCGCGTTGCCAGGCGTGCAGCCCAAACGCGCGGGCGTGATCTTGGCTGGCGCCGTGGTGATCCGCGAGCTCATGCGAGCCGGCGGCTACAAGACGCTCACCGTAAGCGAGAACAGCTTACTCGCCGGCATGGCCGCCACCATCAACGAGACTCTCGACGGCGCCGCCCCCACCATCGGCTGGACCCCGAGTCTGAGCGCTCTTTAACCGTCTCCCTCTGAGTTGCGGTGAAATAGTTCCTAAATGGGCCGGTAAACGGCCAAAACAGGAACTATTCCACCGCAACTTAGAGCCCCGCCGGCGTGTAAAAGAAACGAGCCCGCATCCCTTGGGGACACGGGCTCGAAAGCTCCATATGGTAGGGGCGGTGGGACATCCGCGCATTTGCTGCGCAAATACGCACCGGCTTCGGCCGCCTGTCGGCGCCCTCGCCGGCTCGCTACGGACGCTGCGCGTCCGCTTAACGCTCGCCCCCTCGCGGGTTCGAGTCCCACCGGCATCTAAAAGAAGCGAGCCCGCATCCCTGGGGAACACGGGCTCGAAAGCTCCATATGGTAGGGGCGGTGGGACTCGAACCCACAATCCTTGCGGCGAGAGATTTTAAGTCTCCTGCGTATGCCAATTCCGCCACGCCCCCGTGAGACTAGAAGTCTAGCACAAGCCGTCCGTTACGCGTTGACGGCCATCGAGTGTTGGCCCGACTTCTCCAGGAACTCCTGGAACTTGGCTTCGTCGCCCTTGTTCTTGTACTGCAGGGCCAGCAGGTATTCCAGGCGGCAGCTCTTGACCTTGTCGTCACCGGCCTCCTTGAGCATGCGCTCCAGCTCGGAAATGTCGTTGTGGCGCTTGAGGATCATCGTGTCGTACATCAGTTGGCATTCGTGCGCGACTGCCTCGGCCTGACCGCCCTCAAAGCCCTTGATCTCGTGCAGGAGCTCCTTGGATTTTTTGCGGTCCTCCTGGCCAACGTAGTAGTTAAAGGCCTTGATCACCAGGTCGACACGCTGCATCTTGGGCAGGTTGAGTCCCAGCAGCAAATTGAACATCTCGTCGGCGCGCTTGTGGTCCTCGCGCAGCAGATAGGAGTTCAGGCGCAGGTAGTCGCGGTTATAGCGCGGGTACAGCATGCTGGTGAGTTTGCCATCGAGCAAGCGATCGAACTCGTCCCACTGCTTGGCAGCCATAAGCTGCTGCAGGCGCTTAAACGTGGTGCGTTTTTTGACGCTAAAGAACACCGACACGGCGATACAGATGATGACGACGGCGGTCCAGAGGGTGCGGGAATCGGGCATATTGGGGTCCTTAGTCGCTCATAAAGCGAGCGGTATGACAACACGTACTAGATGTATTATACGCAGCGCGCAAGCAAACTGGCATAAAAGCTCATCGAGGCTGAGTGCCATCGCTCGCTGCGGTACACTTACCTAAAGTAAACCACGAAGGGAGACATTACCTATGAAGAAGATCGTTTTGGCTTGCGGTGCTGGCGCTGCTACTTCCACGCTCGTTGCCCAGAAGGTCGCTACCCTGCTCGACGCCAACGGTTACGCCGACAAGTACGAGATCGTGCAGTGCGCCATCTCCGAGGCCAAGGACGTTTGCGACGAGGGCGCCGACCTGCTGATCGCCACCACCGTTGCCCCCGAGGGCCTCACCTGCCCGTACGTGAGCGGCGTGCCCTTCATGACCGGCATGAACCGCGTCGCTGCCGAGAAGGCCGTTCTCGACGTCATGGCACAGTAGGCGCTGACTTCATGAGTGAGCAGAACGCCAATCCGGTAGAGCTCTTTGGTATGCGCGTTGCCCATGTGGGCATTAACGCCGCCGACCCGGCAGACGCCTTGGAGATTGCGGAGCTGTTCTCGACGATGATGGGCCTGCCCGTTATCGAGACCCCGGTTTCGTACTTTAACGATTCGCTGGTCGAGGTCATGAAGCAGAACGGTCGTGGCACCAAGGGCCACATTGGCTTTGCCGTCAACGACATCGATGCGGCCGAGAAGTGGTTTGCCGAGCGCGGGCTCGAGGTCAACGAAGAGTCGCGCGCGCTGCTGCCCGACGGCGGCACCAAGCTCGTGTACTTTAAGCGCGAGTTCGCCGGCTTCGCCGTGCATCTGTGCCGCGAGTAGCGCGCAAGCTGCCATAGCTAACAAAAAAGGGATAGGGCCGCATGGCCTTATCTCTTTATTTATGCCGAGGGGCATCCCTACCGCGGCAGGCGAATCGTAAAGCGGCTGCCGACGCCCTCGACTGAGGTCACGCCAATGACGCCGCCATGGCTATCGACGATCCACTTGGCAATGGCAAGCCCCAGACCCGAGCCCTGCGCGCCGGCATCGCGTGCGTTGTCGGCGCGGTAGAACCGTTCAAACGCGTGAGCTGCGGATTCCTGGTTCATGCCGATGCCCTCGTCCTCAACACTTATGTCGGTCGTGCCCATGCCCGCATCGGGCGTTATGCCAAATGTGACGGTCGTTCCCGCGTCCGAATACTTGGCGGCATTCTGCACGATTACGCGCAGAGCCTGCTTCACGAGCGCCACGTCGACGGACGCGTCACAGCGCGGGTCGCTGGCAAGCGCAGTGTCAAAGGCCAGTCGATACGTGTGCTCGGTATCGATCATCTGTGATTCCTCGCATACCTCGCCGACCAGTGCGGCCAGGTTGGTGTTCGCGCGCCGCAGGACCGTGCGCCCGGCATCGCCGCGTGCCAAAAACAGCAGCTGCTCCACGAGCTCTTGTATGTGCTCGCTTTCGGCCTTGAGGGATGCGATGGATTCCGCCAGCACGTCCGGGTCGTTTTTGCCCCAACGGTCGAGCATGTTTACGTAGCCCTGAATCACCGCGATGGGCGTGCGCAGCTCGTGGCTTGCATCGTTGACAAAGCGCATCTGCTGCAGCTTGGCCTCTTGCATCTGGCGCAGCAGGCGGTTGAGTGCGACCTCGATGCTTGCCAGGTCGGCGTCGCCGGTGGTGACGCTCGGCGAGTCGACGCTTGCGCGCTCGATGGCCTGCTCCAGCGTTTCCATTTTGCCGCCGGAGAGCTGCATACGGCCGAGCTCGTCCACGCGCAAGGCCAGGTCGTTGAGCGGTGCCATGGTGCGGCGCACGCGGCGGGCGCCGCCGAGCATGTTGAGCACGCTGATGACCTGCCAGCCCGTGACGACAAGATAAAGGGGCCACAGCATGACCAGATCCTGCACAAGGGGGAAGGTCTTGGTGGTGCGCGCAAGCTCGACGGTGTAGGTGAGCGTTGTCAGGTCCCAGCCGCGCGCGGGCGTCAGCGACATGCTGTGAACGGCGGCGCTGGGGATCCATCCCGCGGTAAACGCGCCGTCGGGCAGCGTCTGGTTGTATCCATAGACGAGGATCGCCGCCGCAATCACCATCAGCAACAGATCGAGCCAGACGTAGCTCATCAAGCGGCGCCACATATAGCCCCAGTTGATGGCGCGGGCGATGGAGGTGACGCGCTTGGCCTCGGCGTTACGCACGGCAGACATAGCCCACCCCGCGCACGGTCTGGATGATGCGGGCGCTGCCGGCGTCCTTGATCTTGGCGCGCAGGTGCGCGATGTGTACGTCGACGTTGTTGGTGTCGCCCGCGTATTCGTAGCCCAGCGCCTCGTGCGCGATGCGCTCGCGCGTGAGCACGGTTTTGGCATGCGCCATAAGCAGGGCGAGAACGTCGAACTCGCGGGCCGTGAGCGCGATGGGCGAGCCTCCGACCGTGACTTCGCGGCGGTCGGGATCGAGCACAACCGAGCCAACGGTGAGCGTAGCGGGGGAGGGCGAGGCGGAAGCCTGGGCCGAGTCGCTGACCGGGGGTATCGCACCGGCGCCGACGCCCGCACCGGCCGCAGTGCCCGTCCCGGCGCCGGCGCCGCCAACGCCCGAAGCCGCCCGCACGGCCTCCGAGCGCTTCAGCGCCACGCGGATCCGGGCGAACAGTTCCTCAATCGCAAATGGCTTGGTCAGGTAATCGTCGGCGCCGGCATCGAGCCCGGCAACCTTGTCCATCACGGCATCGCGCGCGGTGACCATAATCACCGGCACATCCTTGTGCTTGCGGACACGCCGCAAGACCTCCATGCCGTTGAGCTGCGGCAACAGCACGTCGAGCAGAATTAGATCGTAGTCGCGCTCCAGCGCCAGGTCCACGGCGGTGCGGCCGTCGGCGGCGTGCTCCACCTGGTAGCCCTCGTGCTCCAGCTCGAGCGTCACAAAGCGGGCGATTTTCTCCTCGTCCTCTACGATCAGGATCCGTGCCATGCGTGCCCCCGTCTGCGATTACTTGTCGTCGTTCAGATTTTGCTTGATGTCGTCCGCGGCATCGGCGGCGTGATTCATAAGGTTGTTGATGCTGCCGGGCACGTCGCCGTCGCTATCGATGCGGTAGCGCATGCCAAAGAACAGGCCAATCAGCATCAGCCAAATCGTAGCGCCCCAGGCAAACAGGGCGATGATGGGGATCAGGATGGGAATGTTGAGGATGATCGCGTCGCGGCGCGTGGCGATAAACTTGGTGTCCAGGCTCAGGCGGAAGAGCTTTTTGAGGTACTCCCATACGCTGTCCATCTTCTTGGAGAAGTCGGTCTTTTCGCTCGACTTCTCGTAGGCGGCCTGCGCGGCGACCATCTCGGCTGAGGGCTCATCGACTGGCGCGGACTCGGTGGCGGCGTGCGCCGACGTGGTCTGCGTCTTGCCCTGCGACTCGAACCAAATGATGGCGTCCAAAACGTTGCCGTCGGCGGCGTCGAGCGCGGCCTTGGCATCGGTGTAGCTCACGTTGCACTTGGTGCGGATGGTTTCAACTTTTTCGAGGTCGTTCATGACCTGTTCCTTTCGTTCGATGGGCGCGACGCCGGGCGATCTGCCCGGGCGCGAGCGTTGCGTTCAGCGGTCTGCGTTGCGCGGCGCCGCCCCGCCCTTGGTCGAACTCTATAGTGCAGGTTATAGATTAAGCGATTCTTGAGCCAAGATTAATGTTGGATGAGTTTTTGGGTGGGGCGGAGGCCAAGCGCAGACGAGCGGCTTGAGCCCAAGGATAAATTTGTGTCCGCACGGCGAGATATACTTTTAACTATATTGATGGGCGTGACAGGGCAAAGCTGCCTGGCGCCCGCGAAATCAGAGGGGCCGCCGTGCCGCATGGCACAAACGAGTGGGGTCCCGGCGCAAACAGGGGGTCATACGTGCATATCTACGCTATGAGTGACATTCACGGGTGCTTGGACGCCTTTAAGGCATCGCTTTCCACCATCGACCTCGATGCCGAGGACTCCAAGCTGGTTTTGCTTGGCGACTATTGCGACCGAGGCCCCGATTCACTCGGGGTCTTCGAGCTCGTCATGGACCTGCAAAAGCGGTACGGCGATCGCGTCGTGGCGCTGCGCGGCAACCACGAGGAGATGTTCCTCGAGTACATTGACGAGGTAAACGACCTTAATTTTACGCAGGCATGGATACTTGCCGACAGCAATCTGGCAACGGCCAAGAGCTTCTTAGACGCCGAGGCATTCAAGCACGTTAGGCACCTTTTGAGGCTCAGGAAGTTCGAGGAGGCCTACGCCTATACGGTTGAACGCATGAAGGCCGAACATGCGGACGTCATCGCGTGGGTTCGCAAGCTCCCTTACTTTTACGAGAGTCCCTTCGGCCAGGTCTTTGTGCATGCCGGCATTGACGAGGGTGCCGGGGAGTACTGGAAGCTCGGCACATCTGACGAGTCGTTTACTATGACGCTGCCCGATTACGTGGGGCGTAAGTTCTACCTAGATGTTATCGCCGGGCATATCAACACCGAGGCTGTCTCGGGCATTGCGGGCTACCGCGGTATCTGGCATGACGGCGCCAGCCATTACTACATCGACGGGAACGTCATGAAGAACGGCGCGGTCGCCGTGCTGAACTACGACTCGGAGACAGAGAAGTACGGCGGGCAAGGGCTGGAGTAGGTTGGCGGGCGATTATTTGCCTTTCAATTAACGCAATGATCTATTAAGCCATTCATTCATTCTTCCAGAAGGATATCTTTTGACCAGCTTTCCTTCCTTTGTCTTTAAGCGAAGTTCGGGTTTGATAGAGATACCGCAGTATTCGGGTTTGATAGAGATACCGCAGTAAAACTGCAGCTCTGCTGCATTCAAGTCTATCTTGTCCAATTTTTTAATATACCGATAAAGGCAATGATATTCGTGCTGTTCGTTGCCTAAGGCGTGGGCGACATCGAGGTAGGCGAGCAGGGAGATGAGTACGTGCCACTGCTGATCTAAAACTTTTTTACCATTCTCGTCTTCAGTAAAGGGGTCAAAGGCGTCGAGTTCAGCAACCGCATCTTTGTCAAAGTAAAAGTGGTAATGTCGCTGATCGTCGGTGCGGCACTTAAGCACAAGGTAGAAAACAGCATCGTCTGCTGATACCTTTTTGCTGTTGTCTTCGCACCATTCATCCCATCTGTCTTCTTTAAGGGCAGATTCTATTTCTTTAAGCTTGTTTTCATTAAGTTTATTTAGCTCAAGTACGGTTTCGCCCAGTATATAGGCCTGGTCTCTATGAGGACTGTTTTCGGAAATATTTTTGCAAGGATTGTTGCACCGTTCAATAAAGCCCTTGACGTCTATTGGATTGGTATAAAACTCTCCGGTTGAAGACGCGTTTTTGCAAATAGTGCCGACGCGGTCGAAAAAATCTCTGATATCGTCCAAATTGGCAAATTCGGCTTCGTCCATATCTGGATTCCTTTCTCATTAGGAAACATGTCTCATTATAGGCACGCTTGCGGTCGTAGCGGCTAGGGGTGCCAGTGCTAGTGAGGGTTCCAGAGAAGGAAGCGGCGCGCCCTCGGAGCAGCAAAGAATCAAGGTCTAATACTTTTCCCGAGAAGTGAACGAGCTAAAACGGACCCCCGAAGCATCGACACTTTA
>UQHV01000031.1 GCA_900540895.1 uncultured Collinsella sp.
GTGCCTGCTTTGTTTTGAGAAGTTCGCGGAGCCCACTTCTCAAAACAAAGCAGGCACCCCGGCCCTCGCCCGTACACTTTTCCGCTGAGCGCGTGATTGCCGCCGTGTACCGAAGGGTTGCCGTTGCAACTTCAAATTGGTGCTATATTCGGCTTGAGTTGTTTAATGCTAGTACGGGAGGCTGATATGGGGCTGTTCAAGAAGAAAAACCCGCAGGACGCCTTTGATCCCGATGTGTTTACCATCACGGATACTATTTTGGACCCGCCGCGGTTTACGTTTTTGCCGGCCATCTACCAGGATGCTACGCGTCGCAAGTGGGCCGTGCATCAGCGCGGTGCGCAGCCGAAGATCTTTGACTATGCGGACGTGCTGCAGTGTGAGATCGTCGAGACTGGGAATCCCGAGGATGTGCCGGAGCTCAGCAATCGTGAGCTCGCTCAGCAGATTTTGATCAATCCAGCTCAGGCCACTAAAAACAACGCCGCCAAGCGTAATATGTGCCTTGGTATGGGTGTCATCGTTGCCGTGCGAACCGGCGAGGATGAGATTTCGAAGCTTGAGATTCCGGTGACTGCGGGCGAAGTCAAGCGAGACTCCGGCCTATATCGGTCGTATCGGAACGTTGCGGAGCAGATTAAGGAAGCTTTCGACGCCATGGGGTGTTCGGAGCAATGATGCCCACAGCATCAGGCGGTTGAGGAGCCTTGCCCATGTCGAGCGAACCATATGCGATTCCGCCCAAAGATCGCGCCTTTGAGGGCATTCTTTGGTATATCAAACACTATGACTTACAGGGTGGCGATCGGTTGCCTGCCGAGCGCGTGCTCTGCGAAGAGCTGGGCGTATCACGCACGGCGCTTCGTGCTGCCATCACGCGTCTTATATCGTGCGGAACCCTGGAAAGCCGCCGTGGTTCGGGCACCTATGTGTGCCCGCCCAAACCGCTGAACATTTTCCAGGAAACGTGGAACTATACCCAGGCCGTCGAGAGGGTTGGCTCAAAGTCCACCGCACGCCTGATATGGTCAAAGGTCGTGTATGCCGATATCGATTTGGCTCAAAAGGCGCAGATCGATCTGGGTATGCCGCTCTTCTGCATTCGACGCGTTCGCGTGGTCAATGGATCCCCCGCATCGATCGAGACGGCATACGTCAATCTGTCTTTATGTCCCTCGCTTCCCGATCACGATTTTGAGCAAGAGAGCCTCTATGACGTTTTGCTCAAAGAGGGCAATGTCCATGTGACGCACGGCAAGGAGCATATTTCCATCAGCCGCCTGAACGCCGACGAGGCCAAGCTGCTGGATGCCCAGGAGGGCACGCCAGTGTTTTACAAGGCGTCTCACGAACGCGACGAGAACGACGGCTTTGTCGAGTATTGCAAGTCCGTGATTCTGCCGACAAAGTATCGCTTTGCCGATAACGGCGAGGCGGACGGCGTTGCAACGAAGGTGGGTGTCGAATGGCTGAAGCGGTAGGGGACCTGCCGGTCTACAAACAAATCCGCCGCTGTATTGCGGAGCGAATCGAGCGCGGCGACTATCCGACGGGTTCGATGATTCCGTCCGAAAATGAACTGGCCGAGGAGTTTGGCACCACGCGTCTGACAATTCGTAGCGCCATGGACGAGCTGGTCAAGAGCGGTCAGATTCGTCGCGTGCAGGGCAAGGGCGCCTTTGTGGGGCATAAGTGGTTTGATGAGCACGTTCGCAAAGGCGGTTTTCGCCAGACGGTTTTGGCCTCGGGCGCGACGCCATCGGTACGCATCCTCGCGCGTTCCAAACGCTATGCCGGCCTGTACTATGCCGACCTGTTTGGTATCGCCGAGGACGATCTGCTTTACTCGGTGCGCCGTCTTAACTGCATCGATGGCGAGCCCGTGTCGATCGAGATGACGCTGATTCCGTGCCTGCTGTTCCCGGGTATCGAGGATGTCGATATTTCGGTTTTCAGTCTGTACGAAACCTATGACATGTTGGGTCGAAAGCCGGATAAATCGATTGAGAAGCTCGATATCGAGGCTTTGGGCGCACGCGATGCGAGCCTGCTCAATCTTGAGCCAGGAGATCTGGCGCTTGTGCTGGAATGCTTGACTTACGATGCGAGCGGACAGGTCATCGAGTACGCCAAATCCTTTACTCGCGGCGATGCCGGCGGTTATGCCTACAACTATTAGTATCTAGAACGTCCTTGCGCACGGCGAGGACGCTCGTTTTTTTAGGACATGTGCCGCTCGACCGATGAACGGCCAAAACTGACCGTCTACCGAGAGAGGAGGATTAAATCGAAAAATCGGTATTAAAAACGGCTAACCTGTAATCGTTCACTGGTATTAAGAACCTTTGAATTGTTGAGCTTGGGGCCAAGATGTCCACAAGGTTAAGCGGTGCGACGGGGCGGCAAGCCCGTTCATTCCGTGCGACAATTCAAACTGCTCGTGAAAGGAGCGGGAATGAAGGAGACCGAGAAGATCGAGATCATGCACTTCGACCAGGAGGGCTACCTCGAGGACGGCAGGAACGTCTACGAGGCCGGCAAGAAGATGACCGCCCTGGCCGACCGCGTGCACGAGGAGGGCTACGACGCCGTCTTCCTGATGGGCGTCGGCGGCACCTGGGACGAGTTCATGCAGCTCGAGTACCTCATGAACAAGTTCGGCGACCGCGACCTCGAGGTCTACCTGATCCACGCCGCCGAGTGGAACGTCATGGGCCACAAGCGCATGACCGACAGGTCCGTCGTGCTGACCGCCTCCGAGTCCGGCACCACCCCCGAGGTGCTCGAGGCCGTCGGCAAGATGAGGGAGATGGGCGTGCGCGTCTTCGCCATGACCAACCCCGAGGGCAAGATCGGGCAGGCCGTGGGCGCCGAGAACTGCGTCATGATGGCCTCCGACCACGGCGCCGGCGGCTGCGAGAAGGGCTACTACCTCGCCGACTGCTTCGGCCTGCGCCTGCTCAACCGCCGCGGCTGCTTCCCCAAGTTCGACCTGTTCATCGAGCAGACGAAGGACGTCTGGAAGGACATGCTCGACATCCGCAAGCGCTTCGAGCCGCGCGCCGAGGAGCTCGCCAGGAAGTACGCGCTGGCCGACTACACCATGTTCATCGGCTCGGGGGCCCTCTGGGGCGAGACCATCCTGTACTCCATGTGCCTGCTCGAGGAGATGCAGTGGAAGCGCATCCGCCACATCACCTCGCACGACTTCTTCCACGGCACGCTCGAGCTGCTCGAGCCCGGCGTCCCGGTGTTCCTGTTCATGGGCGAGGACGAGTGCCGCGCCCTCGACGAGCGCGTCCGCGCCTTCCTCACCAGCGGCGTGACCGGCGACGAGGACTACGTCATCATCGACACCGCCGAGTACGCGATCCCGGGCCTGGACGACGACTTCCGCGTCATCGTGTCGCCGTGGATCCTGTCCGTGCTGACCACCGACCGCCTCTCGCGCAACTACGAGCTGGTCACCAAGCACAACCTCAAGTACCGCCGCTACTACCACCAGTTCGACTACTAATTTCATTTGGGGGAAACCGCAATGAGGCAATACATCTTCGCCAGCCACGCGCATTTTGCGACCGGCATCAAGGAGAGCACCGAGCTGCTCTCGGGCGCGCGCGATAACGTCCACGACCTGTCGATGTTTGTCGACGGCCGCACCGACGTCGCCGAGGAGGCCGCCAAGCTCCTGGCGACCTTCGACCCCGCCGACGACGTAATCGTGTGCACCGACCTGTTTGGCGGCAGCGTCAACAACGAGTTCACCAAGATCGTCCAGACGCGCCCCAACACCTACCTGGTTGCCAACATGAATCTGCCGCTGCTGATCCAGCTGCTCTTTTCGGACCAGGAGGCTCCCGCCGATCAGGTTATCCGCGAGATCCTCGCGGCTGACGACACGCGCGTCAAGTTTGTCAACGACCTGCTGACCGATGCGGATGACGAGGAAGAGTTCTAGTCACCGCCTGCTATTAATGGGGCCGGGTTTCCGGCATGAGACCTTTGGGGGTCAATCATGATTCAACTGCTTCGCGTCGACCATCGTCTGCTTCATGGCCAGGTGGCCGTCTCTTGGGTCCAGGGCTTGGGCTCTGACTGCATCTTCTGCGTTGGCGACAAGGTTGCCAACGATCCCGTCTGGAAGACTACGCTCAAGATGGGAAAGCCGGCCAACGTCAAGCTCGTCATCAAGGACATGGAGCACGCCATCGAGGCCATCAACTCCGGTGTTACCGATAAGTACAAGATGATCATCTGCGTCGCCAGCATCGCCGAGGCCAAGCAGCTTGTCGACGGCTGCCCGCAGATCACCTCCATCAACCTGGGCAACACCAAGTCCAAGGACGAGCAGCGTCCCGATGCCCGTAAGATCTCCCGCCAGATCTTTGTGACTGCTGCCGAGGAAGAGGACATTCGTGAGCTCGTCGGCCGCGGTGTCGAGGTCGAGATTCGCGCTCTGGCCGACGACCCCAAGGTCGATGCCCTAAGCGCCCTCTAATTGGGAACCACGGGCGGCGCGCACGGCGCCGCCCCTATTCGTGGGCGTACCGGATAAACGCTTTACCCGTTACCCCCATCTACCGTTCACCGGGAGTACACGCCCGTTGAGCGATTGGTATTAAATAGTTTTCTCATGACTATATAATTGGTATCAAATCATTTGCACCGGTTTAGGTGTTAACAGCACACCGGTACAAGCTGGATCTGTCTAGGCGATTGTCGGCATGGAAAAGGGCGCGCTGACAAGTCGGGAATCGCCGCGCGGATCCAAGAGGGATCAAAGGGAGGAACAATGCTTGTTCAAGCGATCCTCATCGGACTTATCGCTGCCTTCGGTAAGCTCGATTATCAGCTCGGTACGCTCTATGCGTTCCGCCCGATCGTTCTGTGCCCGCTCGTCGGCATAGTCCTCGGGGACCTGCAGTCCGGCCTCGCCATCGGTGCGAGCCTCGAGCTGCTCTTCATGGGTTCAATCTCCATCGGCGCTTACGTGCCGCCCGATGAGTGTATTGGCGGTGTGCTCGCCTGCGCCTTCGCTATTCAGCTGGGTCAGAGCACCGAGGCCGCTATCGCGCTCGCGATGCCCATCGCCACTCTGTGCTTGGCCATTAAGAACGTCGTCAACGCCGGTATGCCCCTTCTGGTCGACCGTGCCGACGTCTTTGCCAGCAAGGGTAACCTCAAGGGTATCTACGCTATGCACTGGATTATCGGTCTCGTGATTGTCGTCCTGGCCTTTATCCTGTGCTCGGTCTCCTTCTATCTGGGTGCCGACGCCGTTCAGGGCCTGCTCGACTTCATCCCGACGTTCGTCCTCGATGGCTTTGGCGTCGCATCCAACATCCTGCCTGCCATGGGCTTCGCCATGCTCGGCCGTCTGGTGCTTACCAAGCAGCTCGTGCCGTTCTACTTCCTGGGCTTCCTGCTGTGCTCCTATGCCAACGTGCCCGTCCTCGGCGTCGCCCTGATCGCAATCATCATCGGCATCGACAAGTACGACCTGCTGGGCCTTGGTGGCGCCCAGTCCCAGCTTTCTGTGGAAGGGGATGAGGACGATGACTTCTAATTCCGAGAACCAGATTACTCGCTCCGACCTCATTAAGAGCGCCGTGAACACCGGCGCCCTGGGCATGGAATTCTCTTGGACCTACTACAAGCAGATGAACATTGCCTTCTGCCTGATGGTCGCCAACATGCTCAAGAAGATCTATGCCGGCCGTCCCGATGATTACGCCGAGGCCTTGCACCGTCACAGCGCATTCTTCAACATCACCCCGCAGCTCGCTCCCTTCGTGGGTGGCATCGCGATGGCCATGGAAGAAAAGGTCGCTCGTGGCGAGGTTGAGCCCGAGAGCGTCAACGACATCAAGGCCGCCCTCATGGGTCCGCTTTCCGGCCTGGGTGACTCCTTCTTCCTGTCCACCCTGCGCGTCGTCGCCGCTGCCGTGGGCATCAGCCTGTGCCAAGCCGGCAACGTCTTTGGCCCCATCGCCTTCCTGCTCGTCTACAACATCCCGGCGTTCCTGATTCGTATCTTTGGCGCTATCAAGGGTTATGAGCTAGGCATTGGCTTCCTCGACGAGGCTCAGAAGACCGGCCTGATGCAAAAGATCATGGCCTGCGTCGGCATTGTCGGCGTCATGGTCGTCGGCGCCATGAGCAAGGACATGTTCTGGGCTTCGTTGCCCATCGCCATTGGTCAGGGCGACTCCGCCCAGACTCTCCAGGACATCCTGGACGGTATCATGCCCGGTATGCTCGGCATGGCCGCCTTCTGGCTCTACTATTGGCTGCTCTCCAAGAAGATCAACCCGATGGTCCTGATCCTCTGCACCATGGTCGTGGGCATCATCGGCGCTTACTTTGGCGTGCTTGCCTAATATGTTCGAATCGCGCTTCCATCGCGTCTAACGGTTGCGTCGATCTTTGGGGGCTTGTCGCATCTGCGGCGGCCCCCTGTTTTTTAAAACTCCGTACGAAAGGGGAGGGCTATGGTCGTACCCGAGCTTTCGCTCATGAACATCAACCATCGTTATTACAGCATCGAGACGTTTTTTAAGGCTGCAGGTGAGGCCGGCTATCGCAATATCGAGCTGTGGACCGGCTCGATGCACCTGTATGTGGATTGCCATGAGCACGATTCGGTGGATAAGATTCGCGATCTTGCCGCCCAATACGGTATCAAGATCGTGTGCGTGTGCCCCGAGCAGAACAACCCCAAGCCGTGGAACGTCGCGGTGCGCGGTGAGGCGGGCCAAAAACGCATCCTCTCGTACTTTAAGAATGTGATCGACGTTGCCGTTGAGTTGGGCGTGCCGCAGATTCTGGTGACGAGTGGTTGGGCCTATCTGGACGAGCCGGCTGAGGACGCCTGGGCCCGCAGCGTTGCCATGCTGCGCTCGGTGTGCGACTACGCCGATACGCGCGGTATTCGCGTCGCGCTCGAGGCCCTGCAGCCGTCGGAGTCCGTGCTGGTCAATACGGCACAGGATGTCGCGCGCATCCTCGAGGCGGTCGATCGTCCCAACCTGAAGGCCTGTATCGACTTTGGCGCCATGGAAGTTGCCGGCGACACGATCGACGGCTACTTTGAGGTTTTGGGCGACAAGATCGTTCACACCCACTTTGTAGATGTGGGCGGCGGCACGACGCATCTTGCCTGGGGCGACGGCGAGCGTGATATGCGTGCCGACCTCGAGGCACTCATGCGCCACGGCTATACGGGCTATGTCTCGGCCGAGACGTGTGATGGCCGCTACTATCAGGATCCGTCCAAGGCGACGACTCAGGTTATCGAGATGTATCGCCGTGTGACAGCGGAGATGGAAGCCGAATAACCAAACTGCGCGGTTGCGCCGGAAACGCTTGGGCGGGTCTGGCGCAACGCTTTTATAGCTGGCGAGTTGTGGGGAACCCGTTGGCAGTAGCGCTCGAAATAGACAACTATTGGCGTTGTAATACCACTCGGGCGAGGAAACCGACCGTTCGCCGCAAATCTCCGTGAGTTTGGATTGGTATTAAATAACAAGCAATCGTATGGCTATAATTGGTATCAGCAAGAAGCGCGATGTATAGAATTGCGCACATGTGATGGGAGGACACACATGAAGGAGACCGAGAAGATCGAGATCATGCACTTCGACCAGGAGGGCTACCTCGAGGACGGCAGGAACGTCTACGAGGCCGGCAAGAAGATGACCGCCCTGGCCGACCGCGTGCACGAGGAGGGCTACGACGCCGTCTTCCTGATGGGCGTCGGCGGCACCTGGGACGAGTTCATGCAGCTCGAGTACCTCATGAACAAGTTCGGCGACCGCGACCTCGAGGTCTACCTGATCCACGCCGCCGAGTGGAACGTCATGGGCCACAAGCGCATGACCGACAGGTCCGTCGTGCTGACCGCCTCCGAGTCCGGCACCACCCCCGAGGTGCTCGAGGCCGTCGGCAAGATGAGGGAGATGGGCGTGCGCGTCTTCGCCATGACCAACCCCGAGGGCAAGATCGGGCAGGCCGTGGGCGCCGAGAACTGCGTCATGATGGCCTCCGACCACGGCGCCGGCGGCTGCGAGAAGGGCTACTACCTCGCCGACTGCTTCGGCCTGCGCCTGCTCAACCGCCGCGGCTGCTTCCCCAAGTTTGACCTGTTTATCGAGCAGACCAAGGATATCTGGAAGGACATGCTCGATATCCGCAAGCGCTTCGAGCCGCGCGCCGAGGAGCTCGCCAAGAAGTACGCCCTGGCCCCCTACACCATGTTCATCGGCTCCGGCGCCCTGTGGGGCGAGACGATCCTGTTCTCGATGTGCATCCTCGAGGAGATGCAGTGGAAGCGCACCCGCTGCATCACCTCGGCCGACTTCTTCCACGGCACCCTCGAGCTCGTGGAGCCCGGCGTCCCCGTGTTCCTGTTCATGGGCGAGGACGAGAACCGCAAGCTCGACGAGCGCGTCCGCGCGTTCCTGACCCGCGGCGTGACCGGCGACACCGACATCAACATCATCGACACCGCCGAGTTCGCCATCCCGGGCCTTGACGACGAGTTCCGCGTCATCGTCTCCCCGTGGATTCTGACGGTGCTCGTGACCGACCGCCTGGCTCGCTACTACGAGACGGTCACCAAGCACAACCTCAAGTATCGTCGCTACTATCACCAGTTCGATTACTAATCGGCGACAAATTAGCTACTGATCAAGAAGCACCCTGCCCGGGCGCATGCGTCCGGGCATTTTTATGCCGAAGTTCGCAAGAAAGGGGAATCGAATGAGGCAGTTTATCGTTGCATCCCATGCTCATTTTGCGTCCGGAATCGTCGAGAGCATTGGGCTACTCTCGGGCGAGCGCGAGAACGTCCATGCGCTGTCTATGTATGTCGACGAAAACGAGGACCTGGTCAAGGAGGCCGCAGCGATTCTGGACGGCTTTACCGCGGACGATGAGGTCGTCGTTTGCACCGACCTCTTTGGCGG
>UQHV01000032.1 GCA_900540895.1 uncultured Collinsella sp.
CCTCGCCGCACGAAGTGCGCAGCGAGGGCTTCTTGCATGTCCGAGGACGCGCCGGAAAGAAAACAAACGGCGGCCCCGGACAACGACTACAGGGTTATCGATTACCCCGTGTTCTGCAAACCTGCCGAGACGCCGGTCACAGTCGAAAGAATAAGGCTCATGTACTCGGCCTTCTTCTCCTCTGCCATCTCGTCCTGGTTCATACGCACCTCGCGAAGGGCGCGGACCTGAGCGATGGATAGGGCGTCGACATAGGGGTTACGCACGCGAACGGCGCAGCCAAGCACGCGACGACGCTGCAGCGGCCACTCGTCACCGACGATGGCAAGGACCCACTTACGCGTGAGCTGCATCTCGGTGAAGACCTTCTCGGATAGATCCTGGCGATCGCCCAGATGCAGATACATCTTGGCGATGCGCTGGTCAGTCTTGGCGATCGACATCTCGATGTTGTCGATAAAGGTGCGGAAGAACGGCCACTCCTGGTAGGCAGCCTTAAGCTGGTCCAGATCGCCAAACTGCTCGCAGGCGGTACCCAGGCCGTACCAAGCGGCCAGGTTAATGCGCGCCTGGCTCCAACTGAAGATCCACGGAATGGTACGCAGGTCGTCGAGCGACTTGGCGCCCAAGCCGCGCTTGGCGGGACGCGAGCCGATCGGCAGCAGACCGACCTCGGTCAGCGGCGTCACGGTCGAGAACCACGGTGTAAAGTCCTCGGTGTTCAGCAGGTCCAGATAGCGCTCGTGGCTTGCGGCGTTGAGCTTCTCGGCCATATCCCAGAACTTCTGCGTGGTCTCGGTGTTGATCTTCTCGACACTCGGGGCCGACTGCAAAAGCGTTGCGGCGGCAACGGACTCAACATGGCGCTGAGCCAGCGTACGGTTGCCGTAACGGGCAAAGATGACCTCGCCCTGCTCGGTGAGCTTAAAGAAGCAGTTGACCGAACCCTTGGGCTGCGCCAGCACGGCCTTATTGGCCGGGCCGCCGCCACGGCCCACGGCACCGCCGCGACCGTGCATGAGCACCAGGTCGATATCGTTCTTCTCGGCCCACTTGGCGATGCGCTCCTGTGCGGAGTGCAGCGCGAGCATGGCCGTGGTAGGACCGGCATCCTTGGAGGAGTCGGAGTAGCCCAGCATGACCTCCATGCGGCGGTTGGTCTGGGCAAGGCGCTTTTGCACCACGGGCAGCGTAAGCATCTGATCGAGCACGTCAACGCAGCCCTCGAGGTCCTCGAGCTGCTCGAACAGCGGGATCACGTCGAGCTCGGGGACATCCTCCTCGTGTGCAAAGGACAGGTGGGCAAGCTCAAAGACGTCGGCCACATGCTGAGCGCTCTTGGTAAACGAGATGATGTAGCGGTGCGCCATCTTCTTGCCGTAGCGCTTTTGGATGGAGCCGATAGCGCGGAAGGTATCGATGACCTCGCGCGTCATGGGCTGCAGGTCGCCATGGATACCGTTCTCGTGGATATCCTTAAGGGCGCGGGCATGCACCACGGAGTGCTGACGGAACTCCATCTCGACCATATGGAAGCCGAAGGACTCGACCTGCCAGATGATGGTTTGGACCGGGCCGTAGGCAGCACGGACGGCACCGCAGGCGGCCAGCGAACGCTGGACGACGCGCAGGTCATCCAGGAACTCGTCGGCGCTGTGGTACATGGTGTCGGTGATACGACGGACGGTGGCGTTCAGGCGGTCGGCCATGACGAGCATGACGGCGCGATGCGGCTCGTGCTCGGAGATCAGCTCGGCGCGGGCCGTGTAACGAGGGCTCATCTCGACCTGATGGTTCCACAGGTTAATGAGCTCGGCCGACGGCTTGCTGTAGGTAGCCTCGAGCGTGAGGTTGCGGCCGATGTGGCGGCACTTGTCCTCGAGCTTGAGCACCATGTGCGTAAAGTACTTGGCGGCGACCTCACGGCTCACCTTGGCGGTGACGTTGGGGTTACCGTCGCGGTCTGAACCGATCCAGCTGCCGGGATGGAAGAACGCCGGGCACAGCGGCGGCACAGTACCGGCCTTGTCGCCCAGCACCCAATCGTCAAAACGACGATAGATAACGGGGATAACGTCGAACAGCGTGTTATCGAAGATGTCGATGATGGTATCGGCTTCCTCGACCGGCGTGGGCTTCTTGAGCGCGATGGGACTCGTACGCACCAGGGCGTCGATCTCCTGCAGCATATGGCGCTCGTTCTCCACCAGGTCGGAGCCGCCCAGACGCGGACGCTCCTCCAGCAGGTTGGAGATACGGCGGATCTTGCCCTCGACGGCCTTACGACGGGCCTCGGTGGGATGTGCGGTAAAGACAGGGTGGAACTCGAGCTTGTCGAGCAGCTCGTTGGCACCCTCGACACCCAGCTCATTCACCAGCTGGTGATAGGCAACGGTAAGCTCGTTGGCAGGATCGACCTCGGTATCGGTCGACGCACCGGCCTCGCGCTCGCGCAGCTGCGCCACACGGTAGTTCTCCTCCGACAGGTTTGCCAGATGGAAAAAGCTCGTAAAGGCGCGAACGATGACCTGCTGCTTATCGAGCGGCAGGCTGTCGATCAAATCGACGACCTCACGAAATGCCACGGCAGTGGGCTCGTCGGCGGTGGGCACGCCCTGCTCGTCGACGGCTTCGTCGGCAGCGCAGGTACCGGGGTTGCCGGCATTGACCACAATCTCGGCTGTCAAAATCTTGTCGAACAGGTCCGCGATCTCGGGATCATACTCGCTAAGCACACGGCGCTCCAGGCGCAAGAACAGCGCCAGATTGTCGCGCAGCTCCTCGGGGATCTCGATCTCGGCGAGACGCTCCCTGGACTCGGCATTCGAGCCGATTCGGTTAACGAGGCGGTTGACCACGGCAGCGACGCGCGCCGCGGCTTCGGGTACAGACTGGTTGCTTAGGTTCTCAGCCACGTTTCCTCCCATTCCTCCTTCTATGCACGTAACATGCGGTATTCATTATAGGCGCTTGAGAAATACTTTCGACACTGATTGCGCTTTACCACACAAAAGTATTTTCTGCATTGCAAAGGTTTTTGCCCTAAATGGTCGTATTTCTCGGTGGGCGGCATACGTAAACGGGGGCATTCCGCATAAAAGCGAAACACCCCCGTAACAATCGTTCGCCGCAAGCGGGACGTGTTAGCGGACCCGCAGCTCAAAAATCATACGCTACAGGCGCTCGCGAACCGCCTCGACAACGTTGGCCAAATCGACCAGCACCTCGTCATGACTCTCCATGTCGCGCACCTTGACCTTGCCGGCGGCAAGCTCGTCGCCACCCAGGACCAAAATGAGCTTGGCGCCCACCTTGTCGGCCTGCTTAAACTGAGCTTTGAGCGAACGACCCTGGTAGTCGGCCTCGGTCACGATGCCAGCGGCGCGAAGCTCCTGCGTGATGGCAAAGACGTTCTGGCGCAGCTCCTTGCCGGCATTGGCAACGTAGACGCACGGGGCCTCCTCGGCACCCAAGTCGTTACCAAAGGCCTGAAGGGCCAACAGCGCACGCTCAAAACCGACAGCGAAGCCGACGCCTGCCGTGGGCTTGCCACCCTCGAGCTCGACCAAGCCGTCGTAGCGACCGCCGCCACCGATGGAGCCGACACCGGCACCGGGAGCCTCGACCTCAAAGACGGTACGGGTGTAGTAGTCCAGGCCACGCACCAAGGTGGGGTCCTCGACATACTCGATACCCGCCGCATCCAAATAGCGCTTGACCTGCTCGTAGTGCTCGCGGCACTCGTCGCACAGGTTGTCGCCCATCAGCGGGGCGTCGGCCATAATCTCGCGGCAGTGATCGTTCTTGCAGTCGAAGGCGCGCAGCGGGTTGAGCTCGGCGCGCTCGCGGCACTCGTCGCACATCTCGTCGGCGTGATCGAGGATAAACTGCTTGACCTGCTCGCGATATGCCGGACGGCACTGCGCATCGCCCATCGAGTTAATAAGCAGACGGAGCTTGGACAGATCGAAGCCCAGGCGCTTGTAGAACTCCATGAGCATGATGATGCACTCGGCGTCGGCAGCCGGATCGGGAGCGCCGAGCCACTCGATGCCCACCTGGTGGAACTGGCGCAGGCGTCCCTTCTGGGGGCGCTCGCCACGGAACATGGCCTCGGCGTAATAGGCCTTAAACGGCGTAGAGCCCTGGGGCACCAGGTTGTTCTCCACGACGGCGCGCACCACACCGGCCGTGCCCTCGGGACGAAGGGCCAGGCGCTGCTTGGGCTTAAGCTTGGTGTCGGTGCCCTCGGTAAAGACGCGCTCCAGGTTGGCGCCGCTAAACACGCGGAACATCTCCTTGCGCACGACGTCGGTCGACTGGCCGATACCGTGGACAAACACGTCAACCTGCTCGATCGCGGGCGTCTCGATGGGCTTAAAGCCAAACGGCTCGAACACGCCGGCAGCAATCTGCTGCATCTTTTGCCAGGCGCGCATCTCGGCGCCGATAAGGTCGCGGGTTCCCTCCGCCTTCTGTGCCTGCATGGGCAAACACCTTTCTTTTGTATCGCGTCATAGGTAGTGGACATTATACGGCACAAACACAAACAGCGGCGGTGCGTCTGACCGAACGAGGGTATGGGGACTCGTTCGGCCTGACGCACCGCCGCTGTTTGCGATCCGTTTTCCTCCGTCCCCTTCGGATCACGCGACCCCTTGGGGACGGAGGAAAGCGGATCATTTCGTAGGCCCGTGGCCGCCTTGGAAACCGAATGATGGTACGAGCATCCATTCGGCTTCCAAGGCAGCCACGGGCAGAACGGGGCGAACGGAAAAGAGCATGTAGACCTGCCATAGCTCACCGACAAAGCTCATGCCGGCAAGAACGGCAGAGGTGGCGATTACAGTGAGGGGAACCCAAAACGCGGCCGCTTACTTTATCGGCAACATGGCCAATGACAAGTGAGCCGATAACGCTCACCACGGTGGAGATGGCATTGGAGATGTTGTACTGCGCAAGCGTGATCCCGAGGTCGCTGACGATGAGCGGCTGAAACAGGCTCATGCAGTTAACGAAAATCGTGTAACACGTGGCCATGATCACAAAGCCGGAGGCCACCACGAGCCAGCCGGGGAAGAACTTACGTTGCTGGGACATACTGTTCCTTTTTTAAACAAACGAGTAGCAAGATTGGGTGCTACCGGTGGTCGGCGATATAGCCCAAAGCGACTGCCGCATAAGCCGCGGCGCCGAGCGGCAGCTCGGCATCGCTAAAGCGTGCCTTGGGATGGTGCTGAGCAAAATGCTTGTCCGTATCAGTCGCGGCAGCGCCCACGGTAAAGTACGCACTCGGGATCTCGCTCGAGATTAACGCGAAGTCCTCGCTCGCCATGGCGTGGAACAGTGGCAAGAAGGCGGACTTGGGCAGCACCGCGCCCACGTAGCCAAGCGACGCCTGGGTCATGTCGTCATCGAGTACGAGCGGGGGAACATCCGAGAGCGTCTCGATAGTCGCCGGCGTGCGATAGGTCGTGGCAACACCTTTGACGACCTCCGCGATGCGGGTCTTGAGGTGCTCCATGAGCTCGACGTCGAAGCCGCGCAGCGTACCTTCGAGCACGCAGGTATCTGGAATGACGTTGGCCGCTTGGCCACCGGCAAACTTACCCACGGTCAGTGCGACCTCCTTGGCCGCCGGCACCTCGCGGGAGATGAGCTCCTGAAGTGCCAGATGCACATGGACGCCGGCCGTGATGGGGTCGATGCAGATTTCGGGGCTCGAGCCATGACCGCCCTTGCCCTGCAGCGTGACGCGGAAACCGTACACGCCCGAGAGCGCCGGACTGCCGTAAAGCACCAGGCCAAGCGGCGACTGGCTATTGACATGCATGGCAAAGGCGACCTGAGGACGCGGGTTCTGTAGCAGACCGTCGGCGATGGCGGCGCGGGCACCCTCAAAGGTTTCCTCGCCCGGCTGGAACAGCAACTTAACCGTGGCGTTGGCATCAACAAGCTCTGCCTCGCGCGCTTTGAGCATACGAGCCGCACCAAGCAGCGCCGTCGCGTGCATATCGTGACCGCAAGCGTGCATGCAGCCGTTGGTGGATGCAAAGGGCTCGCCGGATTCCTCGGCAACGGGCAAGGCATCCATGTCGCCACGCAGCATGATGACCGTACCGGCCTGTTCGTCCGTGCAGACGCCATTGCCCTGGGCCGCGGCGGCACCGGCGCCGACAAGGCCCACAACACAGGAACCATCGACGAGCGTGGCAAATGGGATGTCCATCTCGGTCAGGCGCGCTTGGATATACGCAGAGGTCTGTGGGAGGCTATTACCCAGCTCGGGCATCTGGTGGAGATCGTGTCGCCACGCAGCGAGCTCGTCTGCAAAAGCCTGAGCTTCTGCAACAAGACCGTCACCGATAGCGGTCTGCGCCGCTGCGGTGGCCTTGGGCGCTGATTGCGGTTGAAGATCGGACAAAGCTGGTGCCATAGATGCCCTCCAGTATCGTTTTTGCAGCAAGCACTTTGATAGCGTAAAGTGCAAGGTACTACTTTAAGGGCGAGGCATAAAAAATGCCGCCCCGGGAGGGCGGCGCAACAAGTTGTTTACAATTGCGGGCGCGGCTTTTTGCGCAAAAAATCGAAGTGAGTCTCACTCAAGATAATCGACAGGAAGATGAGCGCGAAGCCGGCGAGCAGGCGCGAGGTGAGCGCCTCCCCCATCAGCAGCACCGAGAACAACACACCCGAAGGCGACTCCATCGAAAGGAGCAGCGAGCCCGTCGAGGCCGGGACATGCGCCAGGCCGACGTTTTGGATGAGCAGAGCCGCGCATGTGCAGCCCACCGAGAGAAACGCCATCGCACTGATAAAGCTCGGCGTCCACACGGACAGAGGCGCTTGGGTCTCGAATAGCAGCGACGTTGCCAGGCTCAGCACGCCGTTGCCCACAAACATCCAAAACGTGATGACGTTGATGTCCATTTTGCGACCGTACTTGGCAGTCACCGCCATCTGGATGGCGAAAAAGGCCGCACCCGCCAGCGTAATGACGTCACCGATGTTGAATTCAACGCTATCGAGTGCCACCAAACCAATGCCCGCCAAGCACAGCAGTGCCGCGCCCAGGTTATAGCGGGTGAGTTTTTCGCCGCTCAGAAAATAGCTCGCGAACGGCACAAGGATGCAGTACGTGCCCGTCAAAAAGGCATTCTTGCCCGCCGTAGTATGTGCCAGACCGACCGTCTGCAACGCATAGGCCGCCCACATGAGCACGCCCATACTCAGGCCGACGATCAGGTTACGAGCGTTGAGGTGCGCGATGATGCGTTTGTGGAAGACGGCAAACATGACCAACGCCGCAGGCAGAAAGCGCACGTAGAGCAGTTCAAACACCGGGATGGTGTCGAGCGCGTCCTTCATAGTGGTAAAGGAGTAGCCCCAGATAATCGCTACCGAAAGCAGTAGAACTTTCCAGAACAGCGGCGAACGAGCACCGGCACCGCGGGAGGTGCCGCCCACACCCAGGTCCTCGCGAGCAACAGGGCTATCGGGCATGTTTTCGATTTCGTTGGCAGCGTATTGGGCCATGGAACATCCTCACACTCAAACTGGGCGTGGTGTCCGCACGCGTATGGCTGCGTGCCGCCTCATGGTCAAATAAAAACGGGACGCACCGGACCCCCGGCACGCCCCGCTACTGTAGCAACAACCAAGCAACCCGTGCAATCCAGCCCACTAAAGCGTTTTGTTCCGCCGTTCTACCGAACGGCGGACCGGCCG
>UQHV01000033.1 GCA_900540895.1 uncultured Collinsella sp.
GGGTCAGCCCGTGGGAGGCCAGGGCGCCGCTGACCGGTGGACGGCACCGAGCCGTACGCTTGAACTGAGAAGGGGGAGGCCTCGCGGCCTCCCCTTTTTTTGCGTTTACGGGCTTTTGTCTCACATAGTAGCTGTGTTTTATAACCCTCGTTTGTCGCATCTTCTGCGAACGGGCTACAATAACTTAGTCTGTGCGATATGGAGGTGAACATGGCTGAAGCTGGTATCGGCGTTGATATCGTCGAGATTTCCCGCATGAAATCAATTCTTGAAAAGACGCCGTCGTTTGCTCGGCGTGTGTTTACCGAAGAAGAGCGTGCGTATTGCGATGCATCATCGCGTCCCGCTGCTCACTATGCGAGCCGCTTTGCTTCGCGCGAGGCGGTACTTAAAGCTCTCGGCACGGGTTTTAGTCAAGGCGTGGGTCGCAAGGATGTTTCGGTTACGCGTGATAAACTCGGCAAACCGAAGGCGCTGCTTTCGGGCCGTGCTCTCGAGATCGCTCAAGAACTGGGTGTTGTTGAGGTCGCTCTTTCCATTACGCTTACAGGAGACTTGGCCGTTGCGAATGCCATCGCGATTACCGAAGATGCTCGGCCTAAGCCAAAAGAGGAAAAGGTGAGCACCAAGAAACGCGTAGCGCAGACATTTAAAGAGGCTCGCTCTGTTTTAGATGAGCTTGAGCAGCTGCAGAATTCAGCATTGACGGAGCACCTGGGCGATGCTTCGCAAGATACGCTAGGAGCATAGATGAAACCGGTTTTGAGTACCGAAGAAGTCGTTCGTCTCGAGGATATCATCGAACGCGAAGGGACTTCGAAGGCCGAGCTTATGGAGCTAGCGGGTGAGTTTGCCGCCAACGAGGTCTTGAAGCTCAATCCCGATCGGGTTCTCGTTCTGGTCGGTTTTGGTAATAATGGCGGCGACGGTTGGGTTGCCGCCGATATCCTGAGCCATAAGGGTGTGGACGTGGATATCGTTTCTCCGGTTGAGCCGGATGAGATTCCTGCTGCTCTGGCACGTCATGTTGCTCGTCGTACTGCCGGCCGCGATGTGCACGTTTGCGTCGGCCCCTCGCGTGACGAACTCGAGGTTTTGATCGATAAGGCCGATGTTGTTGTCGATGCCATTTTTGGTACCGGTTTCCACGGAAATCTGCGTGCGCCGTTCTCCATCTGGATTCCTACGGTCAATGAATGCGCCGATTGTGTCGTATCCATTGATGTTCCCTCGGGCCTGAATGCCGAGACGGGCGTTGTTGATGACGACTGCATTCGTGCCGAGCATACGGTGACGATGATTGCGCCCAAGATTGGTCTGTATAGCGCTGATGGTCCTGAGTATGCTGGCGATTTGATCTGCGGCAATCTTTACGACCGTCTTGACGAGGTCATCGATGATGTCGACCACGCCGCCGAGATTGTCGAGCCCGGTGACTTAGTTGATTACTTTGCTCCACTACCTACGAATATCGATAAGTATTCCCGTGGCTCTGTGCTTATTGTCGCCGGATCTGCACAATATCCTGGTGCTGCCATTATGGCGGCCAAGTCTGCAGCTCGCGCGGGTGCTGGTTACGTGGCAGTCGCGGCTCCTGACGCCTGCGCTAATCTTATTCGCATGGCACTTCCTTCGATTCCCGTCTTTGCTATTCCGTCTGATTCCCGCGGCTCCTTTGGCGCCGCTGCGCGCATGACGGTGTGCGAGATTGCAAAGAAGTACAGCTGCGTACTGTGCGGTCCCGGTATGACGACGTCTGCCGGCGCTATGCAGGTGGTTTCGGGCTTGCTCGAGCTTGATGTACCGCTTATTTTGGATGCCGATGCACTCAACTGCCTTGCTAAGATTGCCATTGACGGTATTGATAGTAACCCCGAGATGTATCGTCGCGAGCAGCCGTTGGTTATGACGCCGCACTATCGTGAGCTTTCGCGTCTGGTTGCCGGTGACGAGGTGAACGACCTTGGTACCGCGATTGCAGCCGCGCAGAAGGTTGTCTGGGCTGCAGGCTCCGACAATCTGGTGGTCATTGCCAAGGGGCCGACGACGGCTATCTGTGGCGTTGAGCGTGTACTGCTGCCGCTCTCGGGTCCGGCTTCTCTGGCAACTGCCGGTTCGGGTGATGTTCTCGCGGGTATTTTGGCCGGCACGCTTGCCACCATGCGCGACGAGATGGATCGTTGGGAGTTGCTGTATTCGTACGCCGTCGCACTTCACAGCTACGCCGGTTTTGCCGCGGCGACGGAGTATGGTGAGAAGAGCGTTATCGCGACCGATCTTATCGACTTGATCGGTCCTGCCATGGAGCTGGCGGCAAAGGATGCGCTCGAAGATCTGGGAATCATGGACGAAGGGTCGGATGACTAATCATGAATAAAGCCGATTTGACGCGCTGGTCCTGGGTCGAGATCGACCGTGGGGCGCTCCGTCGCAACACGAGGGCCTATAAGAACTTGCTGAATCCACGTCAGCGCCTGTGCTGCGTGGTCAAGGCCGATGCTTATGGTCATGGAGCTGTTGAGTGCGCCAAGATCATGTATTCGGCCGGTGCCGACATGTTTGCCGTGGCGACGGTTAACGAGGGCGTTGAGCTCCGACAGGGCGGGATTACGAAGCCCATCCTCATCCTAAGCGAGCCGCCTATCGAGGCCATTCCGACGTTGCTCGAGTTTGATATCATGCCCTCGGTCTATACGTCTGACTTTGCTCTTGCGTATGGCGAATGTGCCGTCGCGGCGGGCAAGGTGGGCAAGTATCATCTCGCCATCGAGACAGGTATGAATCGTATCGGCGTACACTACACGCAGGTGCTCGACTTTGTGCGCGGTATTAATTTCCATCGCGGTATTCAGTGCGACGGCGTATTTACGCACTTCGCCACGGCCGATGAACCTTCGGGCTGGGACTACAAACTGCAGTGTCAGCGCTTTACCGAGGCCGTTCAGGCCATTAAGGATGCGGGCTTTGAGTGCGGTATCGTGCACTGCGCCAACACGCCGTCCTCGATGCTCGACCCCTCGATGCATTTTGATATGATTCGCGCCGGCGTTGGCTTGTATGGCATGCAGCCGTGCGAGCTGAGTGGCCGCGTGATGCAGCTTGATCCCGTTATGAGCGTCCATGCGCGCGTGACGCGCGTGGCACACCCTGCGATGGGTGAGGGCGTGGGCTACGGTTTTACCTACCGCGTACCGCGCACGCGCGTTCAGATCTGCACGCTGCCGATCGGTTATGCCGACGGCCTATCGCGTACGCTTTCCAATCGTATGGATGTGCTGTATCGCGGCGAGCGCGTGCATCAGGTTGGCAATATCTGCATGGACCAGTTTATGGTCGCCATTCAGTCCAACCCGGCACACGAGATTCCCGAGGCCGAGTATGGTGACGAGATGATTATTGTCGGCCGCGATGGCGATGCCGAGATCACTATGGACGAGATGGCCCGACTGCGCGGAACGATTAACTACGAGGTCGCCTGCGGCTTTGGCATGCGTCTCGACAAGGTCTACGTGTAGGAGCCGCTATGGGCGTCATGCACATCCCCGGCCATACCCATCAGGTGCCACGTGAGGTCGCACTCGAGGAAATTGAGGCCGTTCTGGGCGATTGTCACCTCTGCCAGCTCTACCAGTCGCGTCACAATATCGTGTTTGGCGTGGGAAACCCCCACGCCCGCGTGATGTTTATTGGTGAGGCGCCGGGCCGCAATGAGGATTTGCAGGGCGAGCCCTTTGTGGGGGCGGCAGGCGAGGACCTCAACGGCATTTTGTCCCTGGCGGGTCTTAAACGCGAAGACGTCTACATTGCCAATGTGCTTAAGTGCCGCCCGCCGGGAAACCGCAATCCGCGCCCCGAGGAAGTACTGGCTTGCTCGCCGTTTTTGCGTGAGCAGATTCGAAGCATCTGGCCCGATATCATCGTGACGCTCGGCAACCCCGCGACGCACTTTGTGCTTAAGACCGAGATTGGCATTACTAAGCTGCGCGGCAGGTTCCACCAGATGGGGCATTTTGTAGTAATGCCCACGTTCCATCCGGCAGCAGCGCTACGCAATCCGGCGTGGCAGGAACTGCTGGAGGAAGACTTTAAGATGCTGGGCGACTATCTGGAGCGACATCCCGCACCAGAGGACGCCTCGGAATAATAAGGAGCATATATGTCCCTGGAGCGCCTGGGGGTAGGTACTTACAAAACGACTTGCGCTGCCGATACGGAGTACTTTGGCGAGCTAATTGCACCGTGCCTTGAGGACGGCGATGTGCTTATCCTGACCGGTGGCCTGGGAGTGGGCAAAACTCACTTTACCAAGGGCGTCTCGCGCGGGCTGGGCGATGGGCATATGGTTACGAGTCCTACGTTTGCGCTCATGGCCGTTCACGATCAAGGTCGTATTCCGCTGTTTCACTTTGATCTATACCGCCTGGAGCATGCCTACGAGCTCGAGGATACGGGCATTTTCGATGTGCTGGGCTATGAGGGTGCTTGCCTGCTGGAATGGGGCGAACAATTCCAGGACGAGCTGACGGATGAGTATCTTTCGGTGACGCTCAAGCGTGATGAGGGCGACAGCGATGTGCGAACGATAACGCTCGAGGCGCACGGTGACCGCGCAATGGAGCTTTCCCATTTGATTGATAAGGCTGTACAAGATGAGCTTGCATAACGACAACGCGCTGGTGGTGGCGCTCGATACCTCGACCGACATGCTTGCCTGCGCGGCAAGCTGGATTGATGGGCAGACGGGCGAGGCGAAGCTCGTGAGTGGCGACCACATGTGTCGCCGTCACGCCAACGTTGAGCTCGTGAATACCGTTGATGGCGTGCTGGCTCAGGCCGGTCTGGATCGCAGCGATGTTGGTTGCTACGTGGTCGGTCGCGGCCCGGGGTCGTTTACGGGTGTGCGCATCGGCATCTCCACTGCCAAGGGCCTCGCGCGTGGTGCCAATGTTCCGCTGCTGGGCGTGTCGACGCTCGACGCTTGCGCTTGGACGGCGTGGAAGGCTGGCGTGCGCGGCAAGCTTGGTATCTTGGCCGATGCTATGCGCGGTGAGGTATATCCGGCGCTGTATATGCTGGTCGATGGGGGCCCCGAGCGTCAATTTGAGCGCGAACACGTGGTCAAGGCCGCCGTGGCGCTCGATGAGTGGCGCCAAGCAGCGGACTGGGACCAGGTTCAGCTGACCGGTGACGGTCTCGTGCGCTATGGCAAGCTGCTGGGTGAGGACGAGACCGTCCGCTGCGTGGAGCGCGACCTGTGGTGGCCTTCGGGCGAGGGCTTGCTGCTCGCGCACGCTGCGGGTGACGGCGATCCGGCTCGCGTCCTGCCGATTTACACGCGCCTTTCGGATGCCGAGGAAAACGAGCGCAAGCGTCTTGGTCTTGCCGAGAGTGCGCAGAGCGAAATTACGGGCGTTGCCGATGAGCTCGCCGGTCGTCATCTGCAATTCCGCCCCATGGGCGCGGCGGATGCCGAGGGCGCGAGCGCACTGGAGACCGCCTGCTTTGAAGGCGCCGGACACGAGGCGTGGACGCCGGGCATGTTCCTGTCCGAACTGGGCGAGGACGTCGCTGCGCCGCGCAGTTGGTGGGTGGCACACGACGACGGCAAGCTGCTGGGCCTTGCCGGCGGTATGGTCGTGGACGGTGATGTGCAGATTCTGGATGTCGCCGTCGACTCGGCACATCGCCGTGAGGGCATTGCCCGCAAGCTGCTGTCGCATGTGAGCTATGATGCCCAGATGCTCGGCTGCACCACGGCTTCGCTCGAGGTCGAGGACGGCAACGAGGGCGCGATTGCGCTCTATGCCGCTCTGGGCTTTACCGAGGTGGGTCGTCGTCGTGGCTACTACGGTGTCGGCAAAGACGCCATCGTCATGACGGCCCCACTTCCCCTCGTACTTCCGGTCGATAACGCCTCGCCCGAGCCGACGGCAGCCGAGCAACGCGTATGGCCGCTGCCTGCGCCTGGGCGCTCCGAGGGGGAGCGCGCCGAAATTGAGCGCCGCCGCCTGGTGCTCGCTATCGAGAGTTCCTGCGACGAGACGGCCGTGGCGATTATCGATGCGGATGGCAATATGCTGGCCAACCAGGTGTCGACACAGATTGATTTTCATGCCCGCTTTGGCGGCGTGGTGCCCGAGATCGCCTCGCGCAAACACGTTGAGGTGATTGTGAGTGTCGTGGATGCGGCGCTCGAGGATGCCGCAGCATCGCTTGGTCTTGAGGGTGGAGCCATTGCTCCCAGCGAGCTTGCCGCCGTGGGCGTGACACAGGGTCCGGGCCTGGTGGGCGCCCTCGTGGTGGGCGTTGCCTTTGCCAAAGGCTTTGCCTACGCTGCCGGTAAGCCGCTCGTATGCGTCAACCATCTGGAGGGGCATCTGTTTGCCAACCTGCTGGCGCAACCCGACCTCAAACCGCCGTTTATCTTCACGCTTGTCTCGGGTGGGCACACCATGCTCGTGCACGTGAAGGCGTGGGGCGACTACGAGGTGCTCGGTGAGACGCTCGACGACGCTGTGGGCGAGGCCTTCGACAAGGTAGCCAAGGCGTTGGGTCTGGGCTATCCCGGTGGCCCCATCATTTCCAAGCTGGCCGAGACGGGCAACCCCAAGGCGATCGATTTCCCCCGTGCGCTTAACAGCAGGGGAGACTATCGCTTCTCGCTTTCGGGCCTTAAAACCGCTGTGACGCTCTACATTGAACAGGAGACCAAGGCCGGGCGCACGATTCACCTGCCCGATCTGGCGGCTTCGTTTGAGGCGGCTGTCTTTGACGTGCAGTACAAGAAGGCCAAAAACGCATTGCACGCTACCGGATGTAAGGAATACTGCATCGGCGGCGGCGTCTCGGCCAACCCGCATCTGCGCGAGATGATGATCAAGAAGCTTGGACGTCAGGGGGTTCGCGTAACGGTGCCGCCCTTGTCTGCCTGTACCGATAACGCAGCCATGATCGCGGAGGTCGCTCGCCGTAAATTCGACCGAGGTGAAATCTCGCCGTTCGATGTCGACGCCGATCCGAACATGACGCTGTAGCTGGTACGGCGCGGTCCCCGGACGGAGGGGCCGGATATAAGGTTTCCTGCTCTACAGTCCTGCGCAAGACGAAGGCCACATTAAGTGGCCTTCTTTGCGTGCGGAACT
>UQHV01000034.1 GCA_900540895.1 uncultured Collinsella sp.
AGTTGCCGCGCACCGCGATGATGCGGTCGGCCAGGGCGTTGAGCAGCGGAATCACGCGCTTGGGAGCGTAGTCGCGCGGCAGGTCGTTACGCGGGCCGTGGTAGAGCAGGTCGCCCAGCAGCACAATGCGATCAGGCTGCTCGGACTCGATGGCGGCGCAGAGGCGCTCGGCCCAGTATGCCGAGCCGTGGATGTCGGAGGCGATGAGGTATTTCATGGGGAGATCCTTTCGAATGGGGTTGATATGGCTAGGCGCAGGATGTCGCCACCAGCCGCGTTATTCAAATCGCAGTGCCGCGCTCTGGGCCGCCCGCATCACGCGCTGGAGCGGCACATTATGCTCGCGAGCGAGACGGGCGCAGTCCTCGTACTCGGGCGCTGCACGCTCGCTGCCGTCGGGCAGGGTGGCCACTTTAACGGACACCTCGCCCCATGGCGTCGTTACGCGCTCAAAGCGGCGTGGCAGGCAAACGCGCTCCATGACCTGGCGACGAATGCCGTTGGTCGTGGTTTCCAAAAAGATAATCGTCTGCAGGCGCTCGATATCCTCGTAGGTGCAGATTACCTGCAGCTGCCAGCCGGGGCGGCCTTTCTTGCAATAGAGGGGCAGCCAGTGCACCTCGCGGGCGCCTGCCCCGCGCAGACGGTCGGCGGCGTAGGCGAGCACCTCGGGCGACGCATCGTCGATGTCGCATTCCAGCTTGACGATGGTTTCGGGTGCATCGGTCTCGCGGGACAGCGGGGATGTACTATCGCATGGCATACGGTCCGGCTCCTTTCCGCACGGGCTCGTTTTGTTCATCCAAACGCTAGCACATCGCAGGCTGCGCGAGTGTGACGGCGCGTGATGAGCGCGATTTTCCTTGTCGACAAGAAACCGACACTCCACCGCCCCGGCCAAACATGTACATCAGCCTCCAAACATGTCATTATTTGTCGGTTTTGGAGGCTGACGTACACGTTTTGAGAGCAAGCGAGGCCGCACCACGCGCCGCGCAACCTTTCCAATCGATTTCGATCCCCGGCGTGCCCGGCGTGTTGAGAGCTGCGCCATTACAATGAAGCGGATTCGCTTGACGCAAAGGAGCCGCTATGCCCATGTGCCCGCTGGTCGATTGCCATACCCACACCTCGTTTTCGGACGGGCATGCCTCGTTTGAGGACAACGTCCGTGCCGCTGCTGCGGCCGGCTGCCGCGTCATGGTCTCGACCGACCATCTCACCCTGCCCGCCAGCATGGATGCTAACTGCGAGGTGCAGGTTACTGAGGGTGACCTCCCGGCGCATCGTCTGGCTTTTGAGGACGCTCGCAATCTTGCCGCTCAGATTGCGCCAGAACTCACCTTTATCTACGGTTTCGAATGCGATTGGTACGAGGGCTGCGAGCCTTTGGTTGAGCGCTGGTCCCAGGGCGCCGTCGTGCGCCTGGGCAGTGTGCACTGGATTGGCAACGCAGGCGATATCATGGCCGGTGCCGCGGGTACGGCGGGAACGGAGGACGTCGCTCGTCCCGATACGCCCGATTCGCGCTGCGGCTGGATCGACGATGACACCAACCTGCACGTTTGGGAAAACCTGGGGGTACGCGGCGTGTGGGAGCGCTATGTCGATGACTGGTGCCGCGCCTGCGAGAGCCCGCTCAACTTTGATGTGATGGCTCACCCCGACCTGGTCATGCGCTTTTCGAAGGAAGGCTTTGCGCCCGATTTTGACCCCGCACCGTTTTGGCAGCAGATGGCAGAGTGCGCGCACGATACGGGCCGCCGCGTTGAGGTCTCGACGGCCGCACCGCGCAAGGGCTTGGGCGACTACTACCCCGCAACCGGTCTTTTGCGCTGCTTTGACCATGCCGAAGTGCCGATCACCTTTGGCTCGGACGCGCACCGCGCCTGCGATATCTGCTGGAACATCCGCGAGGCCCAGGCGCACGCGTACGACTGCGGTTATCGAACCTTCGACATCCCCCACGCCACCGGCGAATGGGAATCCACGCCCCTCGCCTAGCCATCCCTTCATAAGTTGCGGTGAAATAGGGATTGTTTTGCTTGATGAAGCGCTTAAACAGTCCCTATTTCACCGCAACTTCCATGACCCCGTCACACCAACAAAGACTGTCCCAAACGACTAGTGGCGGCGGGCGTTGAGTTCGCCGGCAAGCTCGTCGAGGGTGATACCGTAGCGCTCAAGGGTTACGAGCAGGTGGTAGACCAGGTCGCCGGCCTCGTAGCGGATGTGGTCGTGATCGTTATCCTTGCAGGCCATGATCACCTCGCTCGCCTCCTCGGCAAGCTTCTTGAGCAGCTCGTCCTCGACGTCGGTCAGCAGACGGGCGGTATAGCTCTCCTCCGGCGACGCATCGCGACGACCGTGAATCACCTCGGCCAGTCCCGTCAGCGTCTCGCCGATGTTTCCCGGCTGCACGTTAGCTGTTCTGACTCCCATGGTTATTTCCTCTCGTTACTGCAGCGTAAAGTAAGTACCGGTCTCATCGAACCGAGGCTTTGCGCCCTTTTTCTCAAAGAACTCAACGATGACGGCATGAGCCTCATCGAGCCTTTCCTTCTCGGCCTCGAGCCAAAGCGACTGCGCCCCGCAGGCATCAGTCAGGTGCACGCGGCATGGCACGCCCGCGCGGAGCAGCTCGGTGTTGCAGTCGGCGACCTCGAACGGCGTCACGACTTTCATCGCACTCCCCCTTCCACGCGCTTAAAGAAGCAGGTACGGTTGCCGGTATGGCAGGCCGGGCCCGGCGAGTCGACCTTGACCAGCAGCGTATCGCTATCGCAGTCGGCCCAGAGTTCCTTGACCGCTTGCATATTGCCGCTCGTCGCGCCCTTGTTCCAGAGCTCCTGGCGACTGCGGCTCCAAAACCACGTGGTGCCGGTCTTGAGCGTCAACCCCACCGACTCCTCGTTCATCCAGGCAACCATAAGCACCTCGCCGGTGTCATACTGCTGAACCACACAAGGAATCAGCCCCTTGGCGTCGTATGTAAGATCCGCTGGAGTAGTAATTTCTCTCATTTCAATTCCCCAATTTAAACATCGCCGGTCGGCGAGGGTTGTCCAGGTGCCCGAGATTCCGAGCGACAAGCCCGACGATGCGTACTTAAGTACGCGAGGAGGGTTGGAGCCGGAAGGTCGGGTGCCTGGGCAAGCCGCAGCGCTAAAAGTCCAACCTCACAGGAATACCCTGCGACGCCATATACTCCTTCACCTGGCGAATGCTGAAGGTTCCAAAGTGAAAGACGCTGGCCGCCAGCACGGCGTCGGCCTCGCCCTCGATCACGCCCTCGGCAAAATGCTCGAGCGTGCCCACGCCACCGCTCGCGATGACGGGAATCGGCACCGCACGCGCCACGGCGCGGGTAAGCGCCAGGTCGAAGCCGGCCTTGGTGCCGTCGCGGTCCATACTGGTAAGCAGAATCTCGCCGGCGCCGCGACGAGCCGCTTCCTCGGCCCACGCCACCGCGTCGATGCCCGTGGCGTTGCGGCCTCCTGCGGTAAAGACTTCCCACTTGTCGGCACCCGGCTCTCCGGGCAAACCGACGCGCTTGGCATCGATCGCCACGACCACGGCCTGACTGCCAAAAGCCGCGGCAGCCTGGCTAATCAGCGACGGGTCGCGCACGGCGGCAGAGTTGAGCGACACCTTGTCAGCACCGGCTGCAACCATGGTGCGCATGCCCGCCAGGTCGCGAAAGCCGCCGCCCACGGTATAGGGAATAGCGAGCTCCTCGGCCGCATGCGCCGCCATCTCGATGGTCGTCGCGCGGTTGTCGCTCGTGGCGGTAATGTCCAGGAAGACGACCTCGTCCGCACCCTCGCGGTCGTAGGCGCGGGCCAGCTCCACCGGGTCGCCCGCATCGCGCAGGCTCACAAAGTTGACGCCCTTGACCACGCGGCCGTCCTTGACGTCTAGGCAGGGAATTACGCGTTTGGTAAGCATGGGCTACTCCTCCCCTCGGGCGGCGGCCAGCGCCTGGGCCAGCGTAAAGTTGCCTTCGTAGAGCGCACGGCCGGTAATGGCGCCTTCAATCGCGACCTCGCCCACCGCGGCCAGCGCGCGGATGTCGTCGAGCGTCGAGATACCGCCCGAAGCCACGACGGGAAAGCCCGCGACCTTGGCAACATGGCGATACGCCGCCACATCGATGCCCGTCTGCATGCCATCGCGCGCGATGTCGGTATACACCAGATGCTTAAAGCCCAGCTCGGTAAGCTGCGTCACGGCATCGTCGAGCGCCACGCCCGCGCCGTCACGCCAGCCGTTCACCTTGACCTGGCCGTCGCGGGCGGCAATGTCAGCCACCAACAGCTCGCCAAAGCCTTCGGCCGCCACCTCGGCGAAACCCGGCTCGGTCACCAGCACGGTGCCCAGTGCGATGCGGCGTGCGCCGTAGCCTGCCAACTCGTCGATGCGCGCGAGCGAGCGGACGCCGCCGCCCACGTCCACAGACAGGCCGTCGACGCCGCAGATAGCCTTTATCGCCGCCGAGTTGACAGCGCACGTGTCCTCGTCCTCGCCAAAGGCAGAAGACAGGTCTACGACGTGCACCCAGCTTGCGCCCTGCTCGGCAAACGAGCGGGCAACGGCAACGGGGTCGTCGGAATATACCTTGCAGCGGCTCCGGTCGCCGCGCTCCAGGCGCACAACCTTGCCGCCGATCAAATCGATTGCGGGAAACAGAATCATCGGCCGGCCCCCTCGACGATGCTCACGAAGTTCTTAAGGATGCGCTGACCCAGCGCGGAGGATTTCTCGGGATGGAACTGGCAGCCCCACACGTTGCCGTGGCGCACGATGCACGGGAAGCTCCGCGTATAGTGCGTGCGCGCCAGCACATCGGCGGCATCGGCATCGTCGGCCACCGCGTAGCTGTGGGTGAAGTACATGTTGGCACCCTCGGCAAAACCAGTAAGCAGCGGATCGGCCGCACCGGCGGGCGTCATGTGCACCTGGTCCCAGCCCACGTGCGGCACCTTCAGGCGACTCGATTTCAAGCGCGTGCACGAGCCACGCATAATACCCAGGCCATCGACCCAGGGACCGCCAGCCTGCTCGGGGGTGTTGCCATCGGCAACCGCGCCCTCGTCCGCAGGCACGCCCTCGTTGCCGCGCTCAAAAAATAGCTGAAGGCCCAGGCAGATACCGAGTAGCGGAGTTCCGGCGGCGACGGCATCGAGCACCGCGTCGGCCTCGCCGCTCTGGCGCATAAAGGCGATCGCGTCATAGAACGCGCCCACGCCCGGGATGACCAAGCCGTCGGCGTTACGGATCTGCTCTGGGTCGTCCGACGTGCAGGCGACGGCACCGGCGCGCGCAAGCCCGCGCACAACGCTCGACAAGTTGCCCTTGTGGTAGTCGACCACCACGATCTTCGGTTCGCCCACGCGACCCCTCCACTTCTCATCATCCAAAACCACCACAAAGGTGCCTGTCCCCTTTGTGGTGGTTTTACCCTTGTAACGGTTACAGCGATCCCTTGGTGCTGGGGATGCCCTGCACGCGGGGATCGAGCTCGCAGGCGTGGCGCATCGTGCGGCCCGCGGCCTTAAAGGCAGCCTCGATAATGTGATGCGAGTTGCTGCCCGCCAGCTCGCGCACGTGCAGCGTGAGCTTGGCGTCACGCGCAAAGGCGTAGAAGAACTCGACGGCCAGCTCGGTATCGAAGCTGCCCACGCGCTCGGTCGGCACGGGCAGCTCGCAGTAGGCCTGCCCGCGGCCCGAAATATCAACAGCAGCCATCACAAGTGTCTCGTCCATGGCGATCGCCGCGTCGGCAAAGCGCGTAATGCCCGCCTTGTCGCCCAGCGCCTGGCAAAACGCCTCGCCCAGCACAATACCCGCGTCCTCGACGGTGTGGTGCGCATCGACCTCCACGTCGCCCACCGCGTGCACCGTCAGATCGAACAGACCATGGCGGCCAAAAGCGTTGAGCATGTGGTCGAAAAACGGCACGCCGGTCGAGATATCGCACACACCGGATCCGTCCAGGTCGAGCTTTACGACAATGTCGGTCTCGCCCGTCTTGCGGGTTGCCTCGGCATAGCGGTCCATCTACATCTCCTCCTTCACCAGCGCGGCAAACGCAGCCAGTACCTCGTCGTTTTCCTGTGGGGTGCCCACGGTAATGCGCAGGCAGCCCGCGAGCCCCGGCGCATAGCTAAAGTCGCGCACCAAAATTGAATACTCGTCGCGCAGGCGCTCGCGCACGCGCGTGGCATGCGGCGTACGCACGAGCACAAAGTTCGCCGCGCTCGGCCATGCCTCCACGGGCATGCCCTCGGCAGCCATTGCGCGCAGGGCGCACAACTCGCGCTCGCGCTCGGATGTAACTTGCGCCACCACGGGTGCATACGCATCGCGGGCACGCACGCAGGCAAGCGCTGCGGCCTGGCTCAGCACATTGACCGAATAGATCTGGCGAATCGCCGCGAACACATCGATGACCTCGGGCGCCGCGATCACATAGCCCAGACGCGTGCCGGCGGCGCCGAACGCCTTGGACAGCGTGTGCAGAATCACCAGGTTGGGATGCTCGGCGATAAGGCCTTGCGCCGTGGTTGCCGCGCCAAACGAATCGTCGGCAAACTCAACATAGGCCTCGTCGACCATCACCA
>UQHV01000035.1 GCA_900540895.1 uncultured Collinsella sp.
AGCGGGGGCTCCTATCTTTTTAGTGCCCTCGGATTGGGTCATAGTGTCTGTCGGTGCCATAGCATCGGCGCTACCTTGGCTGTTGGAAATGATCCCAGACGTAGTCGCTGGGGACGTTCTTAAACGACTATGACCCCTTTGCGCCAGTTTCTGTCGAGTCGGTGCTCCTTGCGGGTTGCCCGTATAATGGTTTGCGTATGAACCGCAACCAAGGAGTTCCAGTTTATGGACCAGAGCCTTTTTAAATTCGACCTGATCGCCGAGGACCCGACGACGCACGCGCGTGCCGGCGTACTGCACACCCCGCACGGCGATATCGAGACGCCAATCTTTATGCCCGTGGGCACCAAGGCAAACGTCAAGGGTATTCCTACCGAGACCGTCAAACAGCTCGGCGCCCAGATCGTGCTTGCCAACACCTATCACCTGTCCATGCGTCCCGGCGAGGACACCATTGCCGAGCTGGGCGGCCTGCACAAGTTTATGAACTGGCACGGCCCCATTCTTACCGATTCGGGCGGCTTCCAGGTGTTCAGCCACAACGACGCCGTCAAGCTCACCGACGAGGGCGTGCGCTTTATCGTCAACGACTACGACGGCCGCCACGTGTTCTGGACGCCCGAGGACAACATGGAAATCGCCATGAAGCTCGGGTCCGATATCTGCATGCAGCTGGACCAGTGCCCGGGCTATCCCGCCACGCGCGCCTACGTTGAGCGCGCCGTTGAGCTGTCGAGTATGTGGGCCGAGCGCTGCTATAAGGCGCATACCCGCGATGACCAGGCGCTCTTTGGCATCGTCCAAGGCGGCATGCACCTGGACCTGCGCCTGCGCTCGCTGCGCCATCTGGAGGAGTGCGGCGACTTCCCGGGTTACGGCATCGGCGGCTATTCGGTGGGCGAAGACCACGAGACCATGTTCGAGACGCTGGCACCGCTGGTTTCCGAGTACATGCCTAAGCACAAGCCGCGCTACCTCATGGGCGTCGGCAACCCTACCACGCTCGTGCGCGGCGTTGGCGTGGGCATCGACATGTTCGACTGCGTGCTGCCGACGCGCACCGGCCGCATGGGTACGGCGTTCTCCAGTGAAGGTCGCCTTAACTTCCGCAACGCGCGCTTTGCGCACGACGACGGCCCTATCGACCCCACCTGCACCTGCCCGGTGTGCACGGGCGGCTACAGCCGTGCGCTCATCCGTCACATGGTCACGCAGAAGGAGATGCTCGGCGGTATTCTGCTGTCGATGCACAACATCTACTACCTGCTCAACCTTATGCAGCGTGCCCGTCAGGCCATTATCGAGGGCCGTTACGGCGCGTTTGTGAGCGACTGGATGAACAGCCCTGCGGCGGTGGATTACTAAGAGCCGCGACCGCTGACCGATGCCTTGCAAGCGCTTGATGCATCGTGGGTACCATACCGAATAGTTGATGTTCGGGCGGGTGTTTGGCGCATGGCGTCGACCCCGCCCGTTTTTCTTTTTCCCGATAGGAGTACCCATGATTGAGAACGAGAATGTCGAGGGCGAGTCCGCCTACGACGAGACGTACCGCCGCGGTCCCGTGGTTATGCGCGGCCCCATGATTCCTAAGGACAACACCTACGCCAACCTGCTGGCGCCCGAGGAGTCGACCGACTGGCTGCATGCTGATCCGTGGCGCGTGCTGCGCATCCAGGCCGAGTTTGTCGATGGCTTTGGCGCACTTGCCGAGCTCGGGCCCGCTGCGACCATCTTCGGCAGCGCCCGCATGCCCAAGACCGATCCGCTCTATAAGGCGGCGCGCACGGTCGGCCGCAAAATCGCCCAGCGCGGCGTGGCGGTCATCACCGGTGGCGGCCCCGGCATCATGGAAGCGGCCAACAGGGGAGCGGCGAGTGTCAACGGCAAGTCAGTTGGCCTGGGCATTGAATTGCCGCACGAGCATGGGCTCAATAAATACGTGAACCTCGGCATGGACTTCCGTTACTTCTTTGTGCGCAAGACCATGTTCGTCAAATACAGCTCGGGCGCCATCGTGTTTCCCGGAGGTTTTGGTACGCTCGACGAAATGTTCGAGGTGCTCACGCTGGTGCAGACGCACAAGGTCAAGCGCATGCCGCTCGTGCTGGTGGGCACCGAGTACTGGCAGGGCCTATTCGACTGGCTTAACGGTCCGGTGATGGACGCCGGTATGATCAGCCCGCTCGATCCGGAGTTGGTGCACATTACCGACGACCTCAACGAGGCCGTCGATATCGCCCTGAGCGGGCTGATGTAGGGCGAGCGTGCCTGTCGTTGTAGTGATGAGAAGGCAGACTGATGCTATTTAACATCAGTCTGCCTTCTAAACTGGGTATACTGATGCAAAAGACGAGAGCGAGGAGGTCGTGTATGTCTACTGCAACGGTTAAGCCTACGACGGTTCGCATCGAAGAGGGGCTCAAGGAACAGGCGACTGAGTTCTTGGATACGGTTGGTCTGAGTCTCAATTCGTATCTCAACCTTGCTGTTCGGCAGCTGGTAAATCAGCGAAAGATTCCTTTTGAGATCGTTGGTCGATCCGAAGTTCCCAACGAGGCGACGAGGCGCGCCATGGTGATCGCTGAAGCTCATGAGTTGGGGATTCTGCCAGACGACAGCCCGTCATTCAATAACGCTGATGAGCTTATATCATTCCTCGATGAGGACTAGCGATGTTTGAGATTAAAGTCGAGGCTCAGTTTAAGGCGGATTACAAACGGACGATGCGCATCCATCCGCAGCTAAAAACCGAGTTTAAGGCGGCGGTTGCAGAACTTGCGGCTCACGGCTCGCTTCCCGCGGAATATGGTGCCCACGAGCTTTCAAACCCGGGCGGCAATTACAACGGCCACATCGATTTCCATCTATCCGATGGCTTGGTCGATGTGGTCGTTCTGTACTTGCCGCATAAGACTAATCCTGTGATCCGACTGGTCAGAATGGGCTCGCATGAGGAACTGTTCCGGGGCCCGCAGGGCTGATTGCCGATTTCTAAGTTGCGGTGGAATAGGGATTGATTTGCGGCTGGTAAGCCAAAAAACAGTCCCTATTCCACCGCAAGTGGTGGGGATGTCCTGCCTGTTGACGTGGCATCTGGCTTTCCCTTGTGGTTGATTTCGTCTAAGAGCTCCGCTGCGATCTCGCTGTTTTTGAACCTGATGCTGCAGTCTTCTTTCTTGGGGAAAGCTAGTAGCGGGATCGTTCCGTACCAGATAGTTTCTTCGTCAATTATCGCTGCACACAAACGTCCTTCTGCTCTAATGGCATGCTCGACGTTCATTTTTGCCAAAGTCTCGCTTGCATCTTCGCGCGGAGTCGAGGCAATGAAAAACTCAAGAGCAATCCCTCGGGCAGTGGCACCTTTGATTGCATCGCCGAGCTTTGCGAGGCAGGCGGCGGATGCGTAGGGCGCGGCAATGAAGATGCTCTTAGCGGCGCCAACGATGTCTTCAACCAGAGTCTCTACGGCATTAGCCGGTTCTATGAGAATGTTTTGATCGGACTGCTCGCTGCCTCCGGTCACGTAGACTTCGTACCCGAGCTTGGCGTAGGTCTTGAGTCTCTTCTGGTACATGCGGGCGAGCATGGGTATAGATAAATCAACGTAGTCGAATATCTCAACCCGTCGCTTGCCCTCGTGGCTTCTATGGAGCCTGCCCGCCTGCTGCGTGATGCTGCCGTCCCACGATATCGGCGTGGCAATGAGTAGAGTGTCAAGGTAGGATAGATCGAAGCCCTCGCCCAAAAGGCTTTCGGTGGCGACGATGATTCGATGTTCATGCTCGAAGCGGGGAAGACTGCTCAGTATCGTTTTTCTTTCTTTGGCGTCGATTTCCCCGGTCAGGAGAACGGGTTCGTGTCCTTGGTTTTTGAGCATCCCGAACAGCTCCTCGGCATGCTTTTTCCTTTTAGTCAGCACGAGCGGATGCCGGCCGTTTGACGCAGCTTCAATAGCGTCGTTGACAATCAATTCGTTTCTAGCTGCATGCGTGCACAGCAGGTCGAGAATCTGATTGAAGCTTGCACCTGGCTCGTAGGCGGGTAGTCGAATTCCAGTAAAACGAGGCCGTACGATGCGCTGGATGCCCTGCTGAATCGCTTGCGCTTTTGGATCGATAACATAACGGAGCGGGCCGCAGAGCATGGAGAGCGCCCGCGTAAGGCCGTCGGATCGTTCGGGCGTCGCAGAAAGGCCGTATACGTATTTGGCCGGGGCGGACTTGAGAATAAGCTCGAGCTGTGGTGCGGCGGCATGGTGGCATTCGTCGCAGATAATGAGGCCGTAATTACGAACAAGGCCCTTAACTATCGGCTCTCCGGTTTGACGGTCTTTGCCAGATAACGACTGGAACGAAGCGATGTCGACGAGGCCGCTTACGGCCATTTTGCCTCCTCCTATTTGTCCGATGACCGGAGGCTGCCTTTTGCTGATTCGTCCTTTTGGGGTTCGGACGGGCTCCCTGTTGTCCGTAATGTCGATAAATCGCTCGAGCTGGGATTTCCATTGGGTTATGAGTGCGGTTTTGGGAACGATGACGAGCGTTGGAAGACCAATGGATGCAATAAGATAAGCTCCGACGACTGTTTTACCGAAGCCTGTCGGCGCGGACATGATTCCGTCTTCGTATATGAGCATCTGATCAGCGGCGATTTGCTGCTCAGGGCGAAGGACTCCTTTAAATGCCATAACAATCGGATTGCCCGATTTGCGCTCGTCTGAATAGTGGGCGGTAACGCCGGTCTCTTGAACTAGCTGCTCAAGTTGAGTTTTGCAGCCCCGGGGAATTGCAACATGACCATCTCTCAGTTCGCTAAGGTCTATGAGTCGCGGTTTGCCGAATACTGATTGATGCATGGACTGCGCGCGATAGAATGCCGGATTGGCAAATGTCGCAAGTCCGCGGATTTCCATTTGAGCTGCTGGACTCAGAGACTTCTCGGGGATGTACAGCATATCGGCTTGAATAACGGGCAGCGATGAGGGAAAGTCCCGCGATGTGAGTGGTAGTCGCTTTCGTGGTCTTTGGGCATACCGTTTGCCCTTGTTTGCCACCGTAGTTGTTGCTGGTCCGTGTGGGTTGTTTCCAGGGGCCTCAATCAGATCTTGCACCGTCGAGCGCGGAATCAGCTGGACTTGTGATAGATAGAGCCATTGGTCGGGAAAGGGCTTGAATTGTTCGTCTACAAATACACTGTTTCCTTCACGTTGCGCCTTGCCTTGAAAGGGGAGTGCGATGAGGTTTCCGAAGCCTCCATCGGGAATAGTGGCCTGAGCGGGTAGCATTCGATCAAAGGCCTCGAACGTGATTGTCTTATTATGCGCCGCAGCTTCGGTTATGAGGCAACTTCCAAACTCTCGGGCAGCCTTTGCGCTGATTGGCTCGAGGAAGAAAAACCAGATGTGGGCGCCGTTGCCGGACCTTGAGCGCTCAACGGCGGCGTTAATGCCCCGTCGTATTGCAACAAGCCGTACGGCATTTGTTGCCTCTTTCCAGTCCGCTTTGTCAAAATCGATGACGAGAACTTTCGTGTTGCAGTTCCTATCGAGAACATATTGCCCGAGGACATCGCGGAACCGGTCATCGTTGCCTTTAAAGTGAGCAATGATTGCGGCATCGCTTAATTCCGGGAAGACGCGATTGCTGCATTCTACACATTTAACTCTTTGATGGGCTGCTTTGGGGCAAATTCCTGGCTTCCACTCATTAGCACAAGCAGGCGTATAGCCAATGCCCCCGTCCTTTCTGCGATATCCATGAGCGTAAACATCTTTGCGCCCGGTAAAGAGACTGCGAAAGAGCTCGAGTTTATCGCGTGCTGGGCTCGCGCTGGTGACGATGCCCTCGATTTGTGCTCGTTCATCGAACAAAGCGCCAGCTTCTTCCCACTCTTCTAGCGTTGCGTAGCGTACGTCTGAACCGTTGTTGCAAATGACGATTTGTCGGTGTTGGTCCGATATATGTGTGATCGTCTGATCGTATTTAAATTGTGCGGTCCCAAAGAGGGCGTATTGATGCATGGCGTTGCCCATTTGAATGCCGTCCTTGTATTGGAGTTGTTGAGACGAGGGTACGGCATTACGGCTTTTTGGGATATGTAATTTCGATTCAAGTTTGCTAATGGCAAGGGATTATTCTGCGAGCGGCTTTCGGTCGATGCCAAGGCGCGCGACGGCCCTTGATAATCAGGGTTTGCGGTCATATGGGTAGCCGGAGGCGTAAAGAGCGGACCTCATTCAGACCCGGTGGGCAAAAAATGGCAAATATGAGTAC
>UQHV01000036.1 GCA_900540895.1 uncultured Collinsella sp.
ACCTATGACGTTCTGATTCGTAGTCAGACCCTCTATCCAGCTGAGGTAACGCCGCGACGCACGGATTATTATGCACGCGAGTCCCCGATGGGTCAAGCGACAATTTGGAAAATTTTTACGAAGCGCTGATTAAGTTGTCATGCGGATCCGCACCGGCTTCGCCCGCTCGCTACGGACGCTCCGCGTCCGCTTCACGCCCGCGCCTCGACCGAGGTTCGAATCCATGCGGCGTCCGCCTAAAAGAAAAGCCCCCGTTGCCGGAGGCTTTAAGTTCGATTGGTGCGGCGTATAGGATTCGAACCTATGACGTTCTGATTCGTAGTCAGACCCTCTATCCAGCTGAGGTAACGCCGCAGCGCAAGACATATAAAACCACTTTAGTTCGTTAGAGTCAAGCAAAATCTCAAACTTTTTTCGCGCGGGCCGCAATTTATCACGCTGCGCCACGAGCATCAGCGCTTCTCGTGCGATCGATTGGCTTTTCGATCACATCGAACCCGGCGCCAAGCTCCCCCAGAAGCGATCTCACCCGCTGGGCACAATCATAATCGGCAAACGAGATACTCAGCATGCGCGCGACCTGGTTGGAAGTCCCAACTCCATAGAAGTGCTCCAGCGCCACAAGTCCCTCGTGCGTCACAAAGGTCTCGACCACATGCGGCGACTCCTCAAAGCACCATTGTGTCAACGGACCCTCACTCGTCTGCCGAACCACCAGGCCGCCCATGCCAGACGGCTCACACGTTACAAGCAGGTACTCCCCGCCCTCGTCGCTCTCAAACAAAACCACCCGATCATCAAACAGCTCCATCGCGTCCCCTTTCTCTCGCTCTTATTTAGCAAAAGCATAGCAGGTAGATGGCTGTATACAGAACAGTTGTTCGTGTGTTTTCTATTGAGCTGTCCGCACGGCATGGTATGGACCTGCGCACGAAATAGGGCGCCCCCGAAGGAGCGCCCTTGCATATCCCCTATGCAGCCAACTTACGCGACCGGCTCGATCTTCTCGAGACCACCCATGTAAGGACGCAGGACCTCGGGAATCGTGATGGTGCCGTCGGCGTTCTGGTAGTTCTCCAGAATGGCGGCCATGGTGCGGCCGGCCGGCAGGCCGGAACCGTTGAGCGTGTGCAGGTAGCGCGAACCCTTGAAGTTCTCGGGGTCGCGGTACTTGATGTTGGCGCGGCGGGCCTGGAAGTCGCCGCAGTTGGAGCAGGAGCTGATCTCCTTGTAGGCGTTGTAGCTCGGCAGCCAGACCTCGACGTCGTAGGTCTGACGGGCAGAGAAGCCCAAGTCGCCGGTGCACAGGCTAATCACGCGATACGGAAGGCCCAGCTGCTGCAGCAGGTACTCGGCCTCGGCGGTCATGCTCTCGAGCTCCTCGTCGGACTCCTCCGGCTTAGCGAACTTGACCATCTCGACCTTGTCGAACTCGTGCTGACGGATGATGCCGCGGGTGTCGCGACCGGCGGAACCGGCCTCCTCGCGGAAGCAGGGGGTGAAGGCGGTGTAGCGGCGCGGCAGGGTGTCGGCGTCGAGGACCTCGCCGGCGTGCAGGTTGGTGAGCACGACCTCGGCGGTGGGGATCAGGAAGTTGTCGCCCGAGACGTGGTAGGCGTCGTCCTCGAACTTGGGCAGCTGACCCGTGCCAAACATGGTCTGACGCTTGACGACGATGGGCGGCCACCACTCCTTAAAACCACGGCTGGTGTGCGTATCGAGGAAGAAGTTGATGAGGGCGCGCTCCAGGCGGGCGCCGGCGCCACCGAGAACGGTAAAACGGCTGCCGGAGAGCTTGTTGCCGCGCTCGAAGTCGAGGATGTCCAGATCGGTGCCCAGATCCCAATGCGGCTTAAAGTCGAAGTCGAACTCGCGCGGGGTGCCCCAACGACGGCGCTCAATATTCTCGTCCTCGTCCTTGCCGTACGGCGTGGCCTCGCAAGGAATGTTGGGCAGGTGAGCCATGAAGTCGTACTGCTCCTGCTCAAGAGCGGTACGGCGCTCGGCCAGACCGTCAATCTTCTCGTTGACGGCGCGCACGGCCTCCTTGGCGGCCTCGGCCTCGTCCTTCTTGCCCTCCTTCATCAGGGCGCCGATCTTCTTGGACTCGGCGTTGCGCGTAGCCTGGAGCTCCTCGACCTCGGTGATGACGGCACGGCGCTCGTCGTCGAGCTCAAAGAACTTCTCGCGATCCCAAGACGTCTGGCGGTTAGCCATGGCGACATCGATGGCATCGGGGTTCTCGCGAACAAACTTGATATCAAGCATTAGATCCTCCGGCGATATACATTCCATTTAGGTTGCAACCTTGTACATGTATGGGCAAGTATATACTTATGAGCGTTTACGACCCAACTCAACTACGCAAGAAGGCACCCAATGGACGCAGTTTTTTCCTTTTTGTTTGGCACCCGCACCGGTTTTGCCATCCTTTTCGCCGGCGGCATCCTGTTATTTGCGATTCTTGCCTTTGTAATGGAGAAGCGTACCCATAAGATGTACGTCGACCGCGGACCCAAGTCCGAGGATGAGGAAGACAGCTTCTGGGACTAACCTGCCAAAAAGGGACAGGTTTATTTTGGTCTGTTTTATCTGGGCAAACGCAAGCGCCCCGCAACTGGAATTGAGCCAGTTGCGGGGCGCTTTTCGCTAAAAGGACAAAACCGCAGAAAATACCTGCCAATAATAAACCCTTCCTTTTTTTGGTCGGTTTTACTGGAGAGTTGCGTCGATTGCCTTGACCAGGGCGCTGCGCATGCCGGCGTCCTCGAGCGCAACGACGCCCTTGATGGTGGCACCACCAGGCGAGCATACGGCATCCTTCATCGCCGCAGGATGCTGGCCAGTTGCAAGCTGCAGCTTTGCCGTACCCAACACCATCTGGCTCACAATGCGATAGGCATCGGCACGCGGGATACCGTGCTTGACCGCTGCATCGCCCAGGGCCTCGATTGCCATGGCGACAAATGCCGGAGCGCAACCACCCACCGTGCCGCCCACAAACAGCAGGCTCGTATCGAGTTCGACCACCGCACCGAGTTTGCCAAGCAGATCAAGCACCACGGCACTCTGCTCATCACTAAGCGTGGAAGCCTTCTCGCAAGCGATGACGCCCTCGCCCACCGAAACCGGTGTGTTGGGCACCGTCGAGATATGCGCGACGCCCGGCAGGACCTGCTCCCACTTGGCACTGTCCCAGGTCCAGGCAACCGACAGAACGACCTTTTTGGCAAGAGCATCCTTGAGCGGGGCGAATACCTTCTCGATCATGTACGGCTTGACCGCAGCGACCACGATATCGGATGCGGCGACAACCTCGGCGGCATCGTGGCAGGCGACCATGCCGCGCGCCTCGCAGCGCTCAACCAGTGCGTCGTAGCGACCCGCGCAGGCGCACATGTCGCTCGCAGCTACACCGGCAGCGATCCAGCCATCGGCCATAGCGCTCGCCATATTGCCAAAACCGACAAATCCAATCTTCATATCGCATAGTCCTTTCAGACACATTCCTCAAAACGAAAGGTATTGTCCCACGCCATTGTTTCGTATTGCCGACCTATTTGTGATACGGCTCGCCACGACTGATCTTGCAGGCACGGTAAATCTGCTCTAGCAGCACCACACGCGCCAGGTTATGCGGCAAGGTAATGTGTCCAAAGCTGAGCATCTCGTCGGCGCGGGCGCGCACCTCATCACTCACGCCGTCCGAACCGCCGATTACAAAGGCAATGTCGCTGCTGCCTCGCAGCATAAGATCGTCGAGCCGCGCCGAGAGCTCCTCACTCGAACGCTCCTTGCCCTCGATAGCCAGCAGGATCACATGCGCTCGAGACGGCAATGCAGCAAGAATTGCCGCCCCCTCCTTGTCGCGCGCGGCATCCACGCCGCCCGCCTTGGCCGGATCGATATCGGCAACCTCGCGCATATCTACCTTGGCATAGGCGCCTAGGCGTTTGGTGTATTCGGCGCACGCGTCCTTCCAAAAGCGCTCTTTGAGCTTGCCAACGCAAACAACGGTATATTTCACGCGCGTCTACTCCTTTGACTCGTTCTGAACTTTGCCGGCGGTCAGCATCTGCTCGAACATCGAGGCCGACTGCGAGAAATCGCTCGGCAGCACGACCGTCGAGGTTTTGCCCGTGCGAGCGAACTCCGTCATCATCTCGGACCACTGCGTAAACATGAACAGCTGGTTGGCCTCATCGTTGCCGACGCCCGTCTCCTGGATGATCTCGAGCGAATCTTTGATGCCCAGAGCAATGGCCTTGCGCTGGTTGGCGATGCCCTCGCCCGCCTTTTCCATTGCCTCGGCCTCGGCGGTCGCCTCGGTAACGCGCTTGATGCGATCGGCCTCGGCGAGCTCCTGCGCAGCGGCGCGCTTTCGCTGGGCAGCGTTGATGTCGTTCATGGAGTTCTCGACCTCGGTCGGCAGCGCGATCTTGGTGATAAGTGTCGACACGAGGGTAAAGCCGTAGGCGGCCATCTGCTCGGACACGGTGGCGTTGACGTCCTTGGCGATATCGTCTTTTTTGGCAAAGACCTCATCGAGCGTGTAGACGGGGATAGAAGAGCGCAGGGCATCGGTGATGAAGTCACGCATTTGGTCGACGGGCTCCTGCAGCATGTAGTAGCTCTTGTAGATGCCCGAATCTGCCGGGCCGGCGCCCATGTCATAGCTCACGTGGTACTGAGCAGAGACCTCAAGGCCGATAGTCACGTTGTCCTGGGTCTTAACGTCGATGCCAAAACCGTTTTTCATGGTGCGCAGACTCACCGTGGCGGCTTTACGGTCGATTACGGGCACCTTCATGTGGAAGCCCGCGTTGACGATGCGGTTGAACTTGCCCAGGCGCTCAATGATCACAGCATGCTGCTGTTCAACGACATAGCAGGCGTTGGGGAGCAGTAGCAACAAAATGATGATGGGAAGTAGAAGGCTCGTAAGGGCAGCGATGATACCGGACAACAGCATGGTTTCTCCTCTGATAGGCACGCGTTGGGACTAGGATACCCGCACAAAGCAGCCGTGTGACACCAACAAGAGGACCCGTGGTCAAAAAAGGCCAAATATGAGTACTGTTACCAGTTTAGTAACAGCGTATTTGGGTCAAAATCGCCTCTTTGAACCCAGGGTCTATCGAATTTACTTCGTTTTGTCTCAAGATTGAGTCAAATTAGCGTACATCTGTTGCGCAAAATGAGCAAAAATGGCTTCGTGAAATGTCTCTATTTTCGTGCCAGTACTCATATTTGCCACTTTTTGACCACAGGGGCATCTGCCGCGCGAAATCGATAGGTCAAATCTGCCAAAAACGGCCCGTAACAAAAAAGCTCCCATTGCTGGGAGCTCTTTCATTTAATGGTGCGGGCGAAAGGAC
>UQHV01000037.1 GCA_900540895.1 uncultured Collinsella sp.
GTCGGCGGGGCCATTGTGGCTCTTGACAGCGGATTGGGTCATATGAGCGAAAACCCGCCAGAGCGAGCAAGGTGCCTTGAAACAAGGCGGCATTGACCTTCTGGTCATGCCGCCGAAGTTGAAAGGCAGATTGCCGCTCTGGCGGGTTTGCAGCGTCGAGCCGTTACGGCGTTTGGTAAAACGCCGTAACCTTAAAGTTCAGTCACGACAACGTTGTTGAAGATCTCGTCCCAGCGGTCCATGACCAGGTGGCCGGTCTTGGGATCCATGGCGTTGAGCTTGCCGCAGGTATTGGCGGTCTTGAGCACCGTGACGTCGTCGGCGCCAGCAGCAATGGCATGTGCAAAGCCGGCGATGGTCGAGTCGCCGGAACCCGTTGCGTTCACAGCCGCAATCGCGGGCGTCTTGGCGCGGAACGCGCGACCCTCATGGAAGCCCACCGAACCGGCAGCGCCCATCGAAACGACAACCCAGGGGATACCGGCAAAACGGTCATCGGCGGCAAGCGCCTCGCGCAGGGCATCGACATCATCGGTCGTAAAGGACGTACCCAGTAGGCCGTTAATCTCGGTCAGGTTGGGCTTTACGAGCTCAGGCTTAGCGTCGGACTCCAGCGCGGCCTCCAGCGATGCACCCGAAGTGTCGAGCAGCACCTTGGCGCCCGCCTCCTCGGCGATCTTGACGAGCTCGGCATAGTAGCCGGCATCGACGCCACGCGGCAGCGAGCCCGAAAGCGTCACAACGTCCGCCTTCGCTGCAAGCTCGGCAAACTTGGCCGTAAAGGCCTCGAGCTCGGCCGGAGCGATCTGCGGGCCGCTCTCCAGCAGCTCGGTCTGATTACCCTCGTGCAGAATATTCAGGCAAATGCGCGTCTCACCGGCGATGGGCACAAAGTCGTTCTTGACGCCGTCGGCATCCATAAGCTCGGCCATATAGGCACCCATGTGTCCGCCGAGCAGACCGGTCGCGAGCACATCGTCGCCCAACTGCAGCAGCACACGGCTCACGTTGAGGCCCTTGCCGCCAGCGGTCTTTTCGGGCGTCACACGGTTCACGTCGTCGATGATCAACTTGTCGAGCTGATAGCGCGTATCAATCGACGGGTTCATGGTAACGGTCAGAATCATGTTGAACTCCTGTTCCGGGGCGGCATAACCCGCCCCAAACATACGATAACTCGTTAAAGGATCTCGATCTCAAAGCCGCGGGTGACGGTCTCTCCCGGCTTGGCCTCCAGGCAGCCACGCTTGTGCTCCAGAATATCGTCCTCGTCGGAGCAGGTGGACAGGCCGCCCCACGGTTCCACGGCCACAAAGTCACCCTCGGGCTTGCTCCACACAATCAGGTACGGCATATCGGGGAACGTCAGGCGCACGCCCTTGTCCTCGGTCTTCTTGGTCAGCGTAACCACGCGGCTCTCGAGCACGTCAAAGATGGTCTCCGCGAAGTCGAAGAGTTCGTGGGTAAGCGGCAGGTCATGGCCGATCATGGGGTTCTTGCTGCGATGCTCAACATCAATCAGGCCCGTCGAGGGAACGGCAGTACAGAGCTCGGTGGCCTCACGCTGCTCAAAACGAAGCTCGTAGTCGTCGTAGGACTCGCCCTCGTCAAGCGGGCACTTAAAGCCAGGGTGACCGCCCACAAAGAACGGCATGTCCTCGGTGCCCTCATTGGTCACCTCGTACGACACGGCCACCTTCTCCGCATCGATCGTGTAACGAGCAACGATCTTAAACGGATACGGGTACTGCTCGAGCAACTCGGCATGGTCGGCAGAGCTTAAGCTCAGCGCAACCATGTTGTCGCTCTGCTCCTCGAGCTTCCACTCCTGCTTGCGAGCAAAGCCGTGGCGGGCGAGCTTGACCTCGCGGCCGCCCGTGGTCATTGCGCGACCGTCACGAAGGCCGCCGCAGATCGGGAAACAAATGGGTGCCTGGCCCGACCAGACCGCCGGGTCACCCTGCCACAGGTACTCACGGCCGTTGGCCGCAATAGAAGTGAACGACCCGCCCGCCGTGCTCAGTGCTACGCGGATAGAACCGTTATCAAGAACAAACTCCATAGGAGCCTTCCCTTTCTTACGACAGCCCGCCAAGTCAATAGGGCTGATAGAAAACCGGCCCGCGCCCCCTCACAGAAACGCGAGCCGTCAATTGAAAAGCTGCAAATCGCCAAGTACAGCCAAGAGCGAAGCACTCAAGCCAAGCAAGCAAACGTGTTATCGGAGCAGCTCGCCGTATCGGAAATCTTCGCAACAACAGCGGTAACCCCACAGGTCACCTCAACGTCAGCGAGAAGCCAGCTGGTGAGGCAAGGTGCCGTGAAGCGAGGCGGCATTGACCTTCTGGTCATGCCGCCGAAGCTGAACGGCAGATTGCCCACCAGATGGCTTCGCAGCGTCGACCCGTTACGCGGTTTGGTAAAACCGCGTAACCTCCTTAGTCGTGGTACTCGCCGCGGTCCCACTTCTCGAGGAACTCGTCAAAGAAGTGCGGGTCAGCCTGAGCCTCGGCGTCGGCCTTATTGCAGGCATCGATCTTGGCGATCAGGGCATCGTGCTCGGGGGTCTTCTCGTAGGGCTCCTCCAGGAAGGCAAGCATGATATCGGCCATCAGGAACTCGCCGGTAATCTTGCCGCCAAAGCCCACGATGTTGGCGTTGAGCTCGCGACGGGCATACAGGGCAGAGGTCATGTCGCGGACCAGGGCGCAGCGGGCGCCGGGAACCTTGTTGACGGCGTTGGTGATGCCGATGCCGGTGCCGCACAGGGCCACGCCAAAGTCGGCCTTGCCGCTGGCAACAGCCTCGCCCACGGCCTTACCGTAGATGGGATAGTGCGTACGGGTGTGGCTGTAGGTGCCGCAGTCGAGCACCTTGTAACCAGCCTGCTCCAGGCGGTCGGCCAGATAGATCTTCTCGTCCGTAACGATATGGTCGCAACCGATTGCGATGGTCTTCTTCATCAGAACGTCCTTTCGTCTGAATTCACAAGTTGAGGTAGAAGTTCGAGTTCTCGGTGGCTCTCGTTAGGCCATCTTGTTGAGCATGTCGACACGGATCTGGTGACGGCCGCCGGCGTACTGTGCACGCAGGAACTCGCGGGCGATCTTCTTGGCGACCTCGGTGCCCACAACGCCCGGGCCCATGGTGACCATGCGCGAGCCGTTGTGCTCGCGGGTCATGTAAGCGGAACGCTCGTCGGAAATGTTGGCGACGACCATGCCCTTGATCTTGACGGCGGCCATATAGGAGCCGACGCCGTACTTATCGAATGCGAAGCCCTGGGAATCCTTGTGCTCCAGCAGGTCCTTGGCAACGGCGGTCGCGGAATCGACAAAGTCCGCGGCAGGGGTCTCGGAATAGTCGACGACCTCGTGACCGTCGGCGATGAGCATCTCCTTGATGGACTCCTTCATCGACATACCGTCGGCATCGGAAGCGATTACAACCCTCATGACATCCTCCTTGAGAGATACGCAGGTGCGTAGTTTCTGTTTGGAAGTGTTGAATCGCGTTCAGGTCCGGGCATCTGAATGTGCGGTTCTTCACTGTTCATGTTTATTTGAACACATTCGAACAGTAACTGCAACAACTATTTGTTTATCTTTGTTCTTTTTTGAACAAATATCGTTCACGGATGATTGCTGACCGTTTGAGCCGGGCGCGGACGTAGCGACCATGTGTTCAACAAACAAAAGGGCGGCCAAGAACGTGTCTCGGCCGCCCTTCGGCGGTATTCCCCGGTATATACAGCTGTTTTAGCTACTCGGACTGCCCACCCTATTTGGCGTGCTTGGACGGAGCACTCAGAAAGCGGCCCGTCAAATAGTTCGCCGGGCCGGAAATATCGATCCCCAGCAGTACGTGTCCCAGCCACAGGAACGCCACGAGCACCAGCAGCGGGATAACGCACGAAGTCACGATCATCACGATGACGCCTTCGATGAGGTCGGTCACCTGCTGCACGATCTCGTCGGTCATCTGCTTGGCACCGCTGGTCACCGACGTAACAAGGCTCGAGGCCCCATCAGTCAACTGCTCGAGCACGTTTTTGGACTCCGTGGCCTCGGATTTTTTCTTGTTCGATTTTGAGCTGGTCTCGGCTGACTTGTCCGTGGTGTCGGCCGCGTCCGCAGCGTCCGCAGCCTTTTGCTCAGCTTGCTCAATACTTACGCGATACGTTTCATCGACCTTCTGCGACACCCAAACGCTTGCAGGCACCAACGCCATGCCGATCACGGCAACTACCAGCACGCGTGTCGCCACACGGCGCAGGACAGCGCTCGTGCTCCAGCGCCCGTGAATGCCGAGCGACACCGCAAAGAGCACCAACGCAAACGGGATTAAGATGCCCAAGCCAACCGACCACAAAATGGTTAGCAGGTATTTCTCGAGGTAGAGCACGGCAAGCACGATACCAAGGTTGCCTGAAAGCTGCGCGAGCTGCTCGGCAACCGGCGTTCCCGTATCACCCGGCAGCGCGGTAATGCCCGCAGACAGCGCCACGCACGAGGTCGTGAGCGCCAGTACGTTACCCTTCTTTTGGTCGATGACCTCGATGGTGGAGTCCCAAGTTTTGGTATCGGCGAAATGCGGACGAGCTACAAAGCCCGACAGCAGCGCCAGGACCACGAGCGCAACGATAAGGCCAATCTGCAGCTTTTTGTTTGCGCACACGACATCGGACAGACTGGGCTGCAGCTCGGTTACCGCCGTGTGCTCGGTTATCTGGACAGGACGCCCATGAGCCATCTCGTGCGCATCTTTCTTTTGAATCAATCCGTTGTCCGGCATTTGGATACCTCCTCATTCCGGCCTGTATTGCGGATGGAAGTATACCCACCGAGCAAAAATCGAACGGGAGGACGAACGGAGCGCACCAAGACTGTCCCCAATGACCAGTCGTTTAAGAACGTCCATTACAGTCGAAATTGTCAGCCCGGGACCGTCTCGGG
>UQHV01000038.1 GCA_900540895.1 uncultured Collinsella sp.
CAACCGTCGCCACGGCGTCGCCCGGCCAGGCAACCTTGGTCAGGTCGGCCGCGGCCAGCGACTCAGCGCTCACGGAGTCCTCGCCCTGCTCCAGCACGCGACGGCGCAGTGCGGCCGAAAGCGCGTGTGCCCACAGGCCCTCTGCCTCGGCCAGGCGCTGCGTGGCGGGAGCGTCGGAAAGCAGGCCCTCGGGCGTATAGCAAATGACGCTCGAGCGCTTGACGAACTCCTCCACCGAAAGCGGGTTGGAGAACATGGCCGTGCCGCCGGTCGGCAGCGTGTGGTTGGGGCCGGCGACGTAATCGCCGAGCGGCTCGGAGCTCCAGGCGCCCACAAAGATAGCGCCGGCGTTACGAATACCGCCGAGCAGGCCCATCGCATCCTTGCAGTGCAGCTCCAGGTGCTCGGGCGCCACGGTGTTCACGGCCTCGACAGCGGCGTCCATGTCCGCGGCGACGACAATCGTGCCCTCGTTATCCAGCGAGGCACGCGTGATCTCGGCGCGCGGCGACTGCGCGACCAAGATGTCGATGCCGGCCTCGACCTCGCGCGCAAACTGCTCGTCGCAGGTCACGAGATAGCAGGCGGCCAGCGGATCGTGCTCGGCCTGGGCCATCAGGTCGGCCGCAACCACCATGGGCTTGGCCGTGGCGTCGGCCAGCACGCAAACCTCGGACGGGCCGGCGACCATGTCGATGCCCACATCGCCCGACACGATCTGCTTGGCCGCAGCGACAAAGGCGTTGCCCGGGCCGGTGATCTTGTCGACGCGCGGAATGGTCTCGGTGCCGTACGCCAGCGCGGCCACGGCCTGGGCGCCGCCCACCATATAGATCTCGTCCACGCCGCCGAGCTTGGCAGCCGCAAGCGTATACGGGCTGATCAGGCCATCTTTTTGCGGCGGAGTCACCATGACCACGCGCTTGACGCCGGCCACCTTGGCGGGGATGGCGTTCATGAGCACAGTGGAGGGATACTGCGCGCGGCCTCCCGGCACGTAGATGCCGGCCGCGGCAAGCGGGGTCACCTTAACGCCGAGCATCGTGCCGTCCGGGCGCGTGGTAAACCAGCTCTGCTCGACCTCGCGCTGGTGGAATTCGCGAATCTGGCGCGCGGCCTTCTCGAGCGCGGCGACAAAGGCCGGGTCGAGGCCTTCGAGCGCAGCATCGATCCGCTCCTGCGGCAGGCGGAAGCTTTCCAGCTCAACACCGTCAAACCGCTGGCAGTAATCGCGCACCGCGGCATCGCCGTTGGCGCGCACGTTGGCCACGATATCACGGGCGGCATCGACGATGTTTTGCGGCAGCACGCCCTTGCGGTTGAGCTGATTGGTGACGAGGCGCTCGCCGGGAGCAAGTTTGATGGTCTTCATATCGGTATCCCCTATCGGTCGAGGTTGCGTTTGAGAAACGAGAGACCAGGCGGCGGCGACAATCGCCCCGCAGCCCGGATATGGGGGCGCCCGTGCGTGCTCGCGCTATTGTGCCGAGCCCGCGACGGGCTCAAAATGCTTGTCCTTCACGGCGGCTGCCAGGCGATCGGCCAGGTTGCGCACGCGCGGATCCAGGCGTGCGGAACCCGGGTTGACGATGAAGCGCGCCGTACAGTCCATGATGCGACCAGTGATGACCAAGTCGTTGTCGCGCAGCGTGGCACCCGTGGCGGTAATATCCACGATGCGATCGGCCATGCCGACGATGGGTCCCAACTCGATGTTGCCGTGCAGCGAAACGATGTCGGCATTCACGCCACGCTCGGCATACCAGGCGCTCGCGATGCGCGGGTACTTGGTGGCCACACGAAGCGACCCGCGGCGGGCATAGTTGCGCTCGGCCTGGCCGGCGCGCCATGCGGGCTCCGCCTCAATAAAGGTGCACAGGCCATAGCCCAGATCGACCAGCTGCAGCAAGTTGAGGTCGGCCTCGATGAGCGAGTCCCAGCCGCAGATGCCGCAGTCGGCGCCGCCGCACCCCACAAAGGCCGGCGCGTCGCTGGGGCGCACGATGACAAACTCAATATCGCCGACCGCGCCCTCTCCGGCACGCGTATCGCGGCCGCGCACGATCAGGTGACGGCCGGGATCGCGCAGCTCAGAGACGTCCAGACCCGCGGCCTCGAGCACGTCGAGGGTATCGGCCTTGAGCGAACCCTTGGGCACGGCGATGCGCAGCGGGCCCTCGGCGCCACGGCCCACGGCGTGATCGCCATCGGAGGCGGCGTCCTCGGCCGAGGTGCGCGCGGCCTCCAGGCGCTCGAGTGAAAAGGCAAAGCCCGCCGCCGGCACCTCGATGCCGTCGCCAAATGCGCCGGTAAAGATGGAGTCGTAGCGACCGCCCGAGCCAACTGGATCGGGCAGCCCGCCGGCGTAAGCCTTAAAGACAAGACCCGTGTAATAGTCGAAGGAGTTCATAATGGAAAAGTCGAAGGACAGCACCTGAGCGTCCTCGGGCGCCAGGCCCTCGACCAGCGCGCGCAGCTCACGCGTGAGCGGCGCGACAATACCGGCAGCCGCCAGCAGCGCATCCACGCGATCGAGCACTTCGGCCCCACCATGCAGGCGCGGCAGTTCGCTGACGGCGGCCTTAACGGCATCGGTCTCGGCGCTTGCCGCCACGCGGGCATCGAGGCCCACAAAGTCGTTGGCGTGCACGCAGCGCAGAGCCTCGGCAGCCAGCTCGCGATCCTCGCACGCCGCGAGCAGCTCCTTAAACGGGCGCACGCTACCTGCGATAATGCGCGCATCGGGCAGCGCCAACTTGCGAACGGCCTCGGCCACCAGCGAGACAATCTCGACATCGCCCGCGGTATCGCCCGCGCCGATGAGCTCAAAACCCAGCTGCGTAAACTGACGCGAACCGCCGGCATTGCGCTGGCACTCACGAACCACCGGTGCCTCATAGCGCAGACGCAGCGGCAAATCGGCCGCACGCATGCGGGTCGAAACCAGGCGCACGATCGGCAGCGTGTTATCGGGGCGAACCACCAGCAGGCGACCATCGTCGTCAAAGAGCTTGAACGGCGTATCCGCGATGCGGCCGCCCTCCTCAAGCGAACCCTTGTCCTCGAGCAGCGGTGTCTCAACCGGCAGGTAATGATGCTCCCTAAAGCAGCCCTTCACCGTCAGCGCAATCTCCTCGCGCGCCTGAGCCTCCTCGGGCAATATGTCCCGGAATCCCCACGGTGTGGCCGTCATCTGGTGAGCCTCCTCATGCTGTGTTTCATATAGAGCAGAAGACCGGCGTAGCTCCGCCGGTCTTCTGGGTACTTTAGCATACTAGAGTGCTTGCGGGGAAAATCCGTCGCAGCCGCTCACACCGTATTCATCTGGAAACATAGGGTAGGTTGCCGCAGCCCGACCCCACCTAGGCGCCAATCGCACGACGATACTCTGCCATTACCTGCGCATCGGCAGCTGCGGGGTCGGCAAAATAGCGCCCGTCATAGGTCTCGGCCGAAACAACTCCGCGATAGCCGCGCGCCACCAGCCTATCCAGGTCGGCGCGCATATCGCGGTCGCCGTCACCCCAGGCAAGATGCGTCGTGCCATCTGCCGCAACATCGACAAAATGTACGTGGGCGACATCATCGCCAAGCAGATCGAAATAATCGTCGATGGTATCCCCCGCCACCGCCATGGCGCCCATATCCAGACACGCCTTAAGTGCCGGATGGTCAACTGCCTCAATCATGCGCTTCGTGTCGGCCGCCGAGTTCACGATTATCGACTCAACCGGTTGTAGAGCCTCGAGCACCAGTCGCACGCCGCGTTCTCCCGCATGCTCGGCAATCGCACGCAGCATCGAGGCACTGCGACCCCACGCGTCCTCGATCGGCTCGTTCAAAAATGCCCAGCCGCTCGAGACCATGACCTGCTCGGCTCCAAGTTCCGCCGCGATATCCACAACGTTCTTAAAGTACGCGAGCGTGCGGGTAGGCGCTTCATTCCCGCGCGCCGCGATATTCCACGGCTTGGGGTTGTTCTGTTC